>CAZGBA010000085.1:0-16182 GCA_964523435.1 uncultured Xanthomonas sp. | reverse complement strand
TTGGCGTGGCATCCGTCAAGGATTGCAGATTACCGAAAGATTTTAAACAGCTTCTGAGAGAAGCGATATCTGATCCTTGGATGGAACTACGAAAAGCTATTTTTCGTAATTGCTGACCGCAAGCTGCAGCATCGACTTCATCTGCTCGCGCAGCGACGCGGGCTCGACGATTTCCGCATCGGGGCCGTAATGCAGGATGTCCATCAGCAGTTCGCGCGGGGCGCTGTAGGGCACTTTGCGTTCGAAACGACCGTCGGGCAGGAAGCGATCCTGCTGCTGCGAGTGCCAGTGTTCGTCGGCGACCCAGCGCGCGATCTTCGGGTTGAAAACAATCGTGGCCATGCCTTTCGGCGCGCCGGAGAAGATGCCGTAGCTGCCGGCGAGGTGGTCGTTGAGTTCGGCGTCCGGCACGTCCTGCGCGGGCGCGTCCTGCATGCGTGCGGTGGCGATGCGGTCGACGGAGAAGCTGCGCAGCGCTTCGCGGTCGTGGTCCAGCGCGTCGAGATACCAGTTGCCGCGATAGTGGGTGACGCGCTGCGGCGACACGACGCGACGGGTCTTTTCGTCGGTGGAGCGCGCGCGGTAGTCGAAGTGCAGCTGTTTGCGCTCCAGCACGGCGGAACAGACGATGCGGAACACCTGTTCGTCCATCTTGCGGGTGCGGTGCGGGATGACGCGGACGCGTTCGACCGGCCAGCGCTTGCCGGGCGCATGTTCTTCCAGCAGCTTTTCGATGCGCTGCTGCAGCGGCGCCAGCGCCGAGGACAGCACGCCGCCGCCGGTGCGGCTGAGCAGCTGCTGCGCGGCCAGCAGCGCGTGCAATTCTTCCGAGTTCAGCCACAGCCCGGGCAGCTCGAAGCGCTCGCCTTCGCTGGGGTCGTAGCGGAAGCCGGCCTCGCCATCACCCATGATCGGCGCCATCAGCGCATCGCGCAGGAAGGCCAGATCGCGGTACGCGGTGGCGCGCGAGCATTCCAGTTCGTCCTGGAGCCGCTTGACCGTGACCGGGTAGCGGGCGCTCTTCAGGATGCGGTGCAGGGAGAGAATGCGTTCGTAACGGTCCATGTGCTCGATTATGGCGGATACGGGGGGCGGGCGGTCCGCATCCGATGGATGCCGCTTCGACCAGTCATCCATCGTATCGTGCGAAGGTCGCAACCGCTGCGACCGGGCCGCTGCCGCACACCGTCGCGCGCCCCAACCCCCTCCTGTTTCAACCGGGTACCCACCCGCCCCCTCACGGAGCCGACCATGGGCGACAGCGTCATCCAGCAGTACTACGGGGAAACCCTCAACAGCCAACGCGACCTGAAGACCGGCGCCTGCTGCAGCCCCGTGGCGATGCCCACCTATCTGCAGGACTGGCTGCGCGAGATTCCGCGCGAAGTGACCGACCGCTTCTACGGCTGCGGTTCGCCGATCCCGGCGGCGGCGACCGGCGCGACCGTGGTCGACCTGGGCTGCGGCACCGGGCGCGACGCTTTCCTCGCCTCGCGGCTGGTCGGGCCGGCGGGCCGGGTGATCGGCATCGACATGACCCCGCAACAGCTGGCGGTGGCCGAGCGCAACGTCGCCGAGCACCGCCGCACCACGGGTCTGGACAATATCGAGTTCCGGCTGGGCTCGATCGAGGATCTGGCGGCATCCGGGATCGCCAGCACCAGCATCGATGCGGTGATCTCCAACTGCGTGCTGAATCTGGCCGGCGACAAGGCGCGGGTGCTGGCCGAAGTGTTCCGGGTATTGAAGCCGGGCGGCGAACTGTACTTTTCCGATGTGTTCGCCGACCGCCGCATCCCCGGGGCGCTGCTGCAGGACCCGGTGCTGCGCGGCGAATGCCTGTCCGGCGCGCTGTATCTGGAGGACTTCCGCCGCCTGCTGCTGGCGCTGGGCTGCGCCGATTTCCGGATCGTCGCCCGCAGCCCGGTGCCGCTGCTGGATGCCGACATCGAGGCGGTGATCGGCCATGTGCGCTTCGAGAGCATCACCGTGCGCGCGTTCAAGCTCGATCTGGAAGACCGCTGCGAGGACTACGGCCAGGTCGCGACCTATCGCGGGACCATTGCGCATCACCCGCATGCGTTCGCGCTGGACGATCATCACCGTTTCGAGCGCGGCCGGCCGATGCTGGTCTGCGGCAACACCGCCGACATGCTGGCGCGCACGCGCTACGCCGAACACTTCGAGGTAACCGCGCGCGGCGCGCATTTCGGCCTGTTCGACTGCGCGCCGGCACCGGCCGTCGCCACTTCCGCGGCGTGCTGCTGATCATGCACGTGGATCCGAAAAAAGCCGCCCTGCTGCTGCTCATGAGCACCGCTTCGCTGGCACTCTATTTCGGGGCGCTCGACGAGTACCTGCAGCTGGAGAAACTGCAATCGCTGCTCGGCGACGCCCGCACCTACACCGCCGCCCACCCGGTGACCGCGATCCTCGGTTTCGCCGCGATCTATGTCTGCACGACCGCGCTGTCGATTCCCGGCGCGGTGATCCTGAGTCTGTTCGCGGGCGCGCTGTTCGGCGTGGGCGCCGGCAGCGCAGTGGTGCTGTTCTCGGCCACCATCGGCGCGACGCTGGCGATGCTGAGTGCTCGCTACGTGTTCAGCGACATGGTGCACGAGAAGTTCGGCGAGCGGATGAAGACGATCGATGCCGGCATGGAGCGTGAGGGCGGTTTCTATCTGTTCGCGCTGCGCCTGGTGCCGATCTTCCCGTTCTTCGTCATCAATCTGGCGATGGGGCTCACCAGCATCGGCGTCTGGCGCTACGTCTGGGTGAGCATGCTCGGCATGCTGCCGGGTACGGTCGCGTTCGTGTACGCGGGTCGCGAGTTGGGCAATCTGCATTCGGGTACCGACATCCTGAATCTTCCGATGACCGACGCCTTCACCGTGCTGGGGCTGGTGCCGCTGGTCGCGCGGAAAATCATCGATACGGTGCGCGCGCGTCGCGCCTATCGTGGGTGGAAGAAACCGAAACGCTTCGACCGCAATCTGATCGTGATCGGCGCGGGCGCAGCGGGCCTGGTGACCAGCTATCTCGCCGCGACCGTACGTGCGAAGGTCACGCTGATCGAGAAAGCGCAGATGGGCGGCGACTGCCTCAATCGCGGCTGCGTGCCGTCGAAAGCGCTGCTGCGCGCGGCGCATGCCGCTGCGGAAGTCGATCGGGCGCCGGGGTTCGGCATTCCCGCGCAGCGCGGCATGCCGGATTTCGGCAAGGTGATGACACGTGTCCGTGCAGCGATCGCGGCGATCGAACCGAACGATTCGGTCGAGCGCTACACCGGCCTGGGCGTCGAAGTGCTGCAGGGCGAAGCGCGCATCGTTTCGCCGTGGGAAGTGGAAGTGAACGGCCAGCGACTGAGTGCGCGCCATCTGGTGATCGCGACCGGCGCGCGGCCGTTCGTACCGCCGATTCCCGGCCTCGATGGCGTGCCTTACTGCACATCGGACACGTTCTGGAATCTCGAGGCCCTGCCGCAGCGGATCGTGGTATTGGGCGGCGGGCCGGTCGGCTGCGAGCTCGCCCAGGGTCTGGCGCGCTTCGACTGCGATGTGAGCATCGTCGAAATGGCGCCGCAGCTGCTCGCCCGCGAAGACACTGATGCCGCCGCCGTGGTGCAGACGGCGCTGGTGCGCGATGGCGTGCGCGTGCTGCTCGGGCGCAAGGCAGTGCAAGCGCGCGCTGGCGCACCAAATCTGCTGACGATCGAACACGAGGGCGCCCGCAGCGAAGTGCCGTTCGATCTGCTGCTGGTGGCGGTCGGACGCACGGCGAACGTCGACGGCTTCGGTCTGGACACGCTGGGCATTCCGCTGCGCGCGGACCGCACGATCGAAACCGACGAGTTCCTGCGCACGAAGTTCCCGAACATCCTGGCGGCCGGCGATGTCACCGGACCGTTCCAACTGACCCATGCCGGCGCGCATCAGGCCTGGTACGCGATGCTCAACGCGCTGTTCGGTCGCTTCAAATCGTTCCGCGCCGATTATCGGGTGATGCCGGCGGCGATCTTCACCGACCCGGAGCTCGCGCGGGTGGGCATCAACGAGCGCGAAGCGAAGGCGCGGAAGATCGCGATCGAAGTCGTCGTCCATCCGTTCTCGGAGCTGGACCGCGCCATCGCCGAGGGCGCGACCGATGGCTTCGTCAAAGTGCTGGTGGCGCCGGGCAAGGATACGATCCTCGGTGCGACGGTGGTCGGCGCCCGTGCGGGCGACTTGATCGCGATCTTCGCTTTGGCCATGAAACAGAAGATCGGTCTGGACAAGATCCTCGGCACTGTGTTCGCCTATCCCACCTTCGCCGAAGCGGCCAAGTTCGCCGCAGGCACCCGCCGCAAGCGTCGCACGCCGCAGTGGGCGCTGGCCTGGCTGCAGAAATACCACACCCTGGAACGCCGAGATTGGAAACGAAAATGATCCGTCCCGATACCGACACCGACACCGCATCGCGCCGCGTGCTCGCGGCATGCGCGCTCGTCGCCATGCTGATGGCGACCGCATCCGACGCATCGGCGGCGAAACGCCGCGCCGATCATGCCGCATCGGCCGCAACGCAGGGCCGGCTGATCGCGCGGACAACGCCATTCTCGTCCGGCCCGCTGGCCGCCACCGCACCGCCGGGCTGGGAAGTGCAGACGCTGCCGAAAGTCGAACACCAGACCCGCTACGACCTGGTGATGGACGACGGCACCATCGTGCTGCGCGCGCGCGCGGACCGCTCGGCGTCGTCGCTGCGCCACGGCATGTTCGTCGACCCGAAACAGACGCCGGTGATGCGTTGGCGCTGGCGCACCCAGCGCATGCTGCAGGGCGCCGACCTCACCGACAGCGACCACGACGATCAGGTCGCCCGCATCTACGTGTACTTCGAGCGCAGCGAAGACGAGATGACGCTGAAGGAGCGCGCCCGGTTCAAGCTCGGGCGCGCGCGCAAAGGCAAGCAGCAGCTGTCAGCGGCGCTGTGCTACGTCTGGGACAATCGGCATCCGGTGGGCAGCATCTTCGACAGCGCGGAGACGCCGTTCGTCGCGGTGGTGGTCGCCGCCAACGGCGATGCGCCGTTGGGCAAATGGATCTCGCTGCAGCGCAACGTGACCGAAGACTACCATCGCGCATTCAATGCCGCCCCGACGCGGATCACCGGCGTCGCGGTGTCGGTGGACACCGACGACACCGGCGAAACCGCGACCACCTGGTTCAGCGATATAGATTTCGTCGCGGCCCCGAAGCGATGAACACCGGCTTCGCCCTGCCGGAAACGCTCGCGATCGCCGCGCCGGCCACGCCGTTCCCGCGCATGCTCGAACGCCACGGACTGTCGCTGCCGCGCACGCCGCTGGAAATCCTGCAGGTCAATCTGACCGCGCGCTGCAATCTGGCGTGCACGCACTGCCACGTCGAATCCGGACCGAAGCGCGAGGAAGCGCTGGACGCGCGCGGCATCGATCGGCTGATCGCACTGATGTCGACCGCACCGGCACTGCATACCCTGGACATCACCGGCGGCGCGCCGGAACTGCATCCACAGTTCCGACGACTCGCCGCGGCCGGACGCGCGCATGGACTGAAGGTCATCGACCGCTGCAATCTGTCCGTGCTGTTCGAGCCCGGACAGGAATACACCGCGGAATTCCTCGCCGCGCAAGGCATCGCGGTGGTCGCATCGCTGCCGTGCTATTCGTCGGCGAACGTCGAGAAGCAGCGCGGCAAGGGCGTGTTCACGCAGAGCATCGATGCGCTGCAGCGGTTGAACACGCTGGGCTATGGTCGCGAAGACAGTACGCTCGAACTGGATCTGGTCTACAACCCCGGCGGGCCGTCGCTGCCACCGGCCCAGGCGGCATTGGAAGCGGACTACCGCAAACGTCTGTTCGAGGATTTCGGCATCGTCTTCCACCGGCTGTTCACGATAGCGAACATGCCGATCAAGCGCTTCCTGCACGCGCTGGAACGCGACGGCCAGCTGGATGTGTACATGCAGCTGCTGATCGATCACTTCAATCCACGCGCCGCCGAGGGCGTGATGTGCCGCAATCTGGTGTCGGTCGGCTGGGACGGCACGCTGTACGACTGCGACTTCAACCAGATGCTGCCGCTGCCTGCTGGCGCGCAGCGCAGCACGCTTTGGGACATCGCGCGCTTGGACGAGATCGAGCGCTGGCCGATCGCGTTCGGCCGCCACTGCTACGCCTGCACCGCCGGCAGCGGCAGCAGCTGCGGCGGTGCGCTGACCGGATGAGCGACGCGCTGTCACAGGTGTCGATCGTGTTGCCGGTCGGGCCTGGCGATCGATCCTGGCCACCGCTCTACGCCGCACTGCGCGAACACGCCTCTGCTGCCGAAGTGTTGCCGGTGTTCGCCGATGACGATGCGCAATCCGCGCCCGCCGATGCCTTGCGTGCGCCGAAGGGTCGTGCGCTGCAGCAGAACGCAGGCGCGCGCGCGGCGCAGCGCCCATGGCTGTGGTTTCTGCATGCCGATACCCGGCTCACGCCCGAAACCCTGCCCGCGCTGCGCCGCTTCATCGAACGCGACGAATCCGCACTCGCCTGGTTCCGGTTGCGGTTCGATGCGGAAGACTCGAAAACCCTGCAATGGGCGATGCGCGCGAACGCGATGGGCGCGAACTGGCGCTCGCGCCGGCTCGGCCTGCCGTTCGGCGATCAGGGGCTGTTGATGCCACGCCTGGAATTCGAGCGCCTCGACGGCTTCGATCCGCAGCTTGCCTACGGCGAAGATCATGCACTGATGTGGCGCGCGCGCCGTGCGGGATTGCCGCTGCGCGCGATCGACGCCGCACTGGTCACCAGCGCGCGCAAGTACGCCGAGCGCGGCTGGCTGCGCACGACCCTGCATCATCTGCGCCTGACCGCCGATCAGGCCTGGCGCGAGATGCGTCGATGACCACCACGACGGCAGGGCTTGCCATCTTCGTGAAGACGCCGGGTCACTCGCCGCTGAAGACCCGGCTTGCGCAGGCGATCGGGCGGGACGCGGCCGAAGACTTCCATCGCCATGCCGCAGCCGCCGTCGCCGATGTCGTCATGCAAGCGCAGGCATCAATGCCCGGACTCGTGGCTTACTGGGCGGTGGCGGAACCCGACGCCCTCGATGCGCCGATCTGGCAAGACTTGCCGCGCATCGCGCAGGGCGACGGCGATCTCGGAGCGCGCATGCGCAGCGTCTGCGAAACCCTGCGCGCACGGCACGGTCGCGCGCTGCTGATCGGTGCCGACGCGCCGCAGTTGCGCGCCGACGATGTGCTGGCCGCCTGCACGGCGCTCGACGCCCACGACCATGCCATCGGCCCCAGCGAAGACGGTGGTTTCTGGCTGTTCGGCACGCGTATCGCGGTGCCGGAACATGCGTGGTCCGATACGCCGTGGTCGCAGTCCGACACTGCGATGCGTTTTCTCGCCGCACTGGGCGATGCGTCGGTGGCGACGCTGCGCCGGCTGTGCGATGTCGACACCGTCGACGATCTCGCTGCACTTGCCGAAGCGCTGCACGCGCTGTCTGTGCCGACGCCCAAACAGGCGGCGCTGGCACGCTGGCTAAGAGCCTGTTCAAAATCTCTGGAAACGCATCGGTAGAGCTAATGCCGTCAGCTAAGCCCCGTCGCGTTTGCAGAATTTCTCCTCCCCTTGCGCGAAGCGCAGGGGGAGGTTGGGAGGGGGTGCTCTTGGCGGCCAAAGCACCCCACCCCAACCCTCCCCTCAACCTGCGGTTGAAGGGAGAGAGAAAAATCTCTCGTCGTGAATCATTCCCTTCAGGCTTATCTGACTGGCATTATCGGTAGAGCGGCCTTCAGGCCGCTGGGGGCCGCCGAAGTCATCAATACAGCGGCCTGAAGGCCGCTCTACCGATGATCAAGAGAGTCTGAGTCGTTCCCATCATTTATTGCCAAGATTTTGAACAGGCTCTAAGCGACCTTCTTTTCCCCGGTTGAATCGATCGATCCGTCCGCGCGAAACGGCTCGCGCAGCAGGTTGATGACACGCGTCGCGCGCTGCACATCCACACCATCGACGCCGAAGGCCTGCGGCCGATCGCGCGCATGGTCCGCATAGCTGCCGAACAGCCGATCCCAGACGCTGACGTGGAACCCGAAATTGCGCTGCTGTTCGTCGCGATGGGTGCTGTGATGGATCCAGTGCATGGCCGGCGTCACCAGCACCCAGCGCAGCGCGGTGTCCAGACGCGGCGGCAGCGACAGATTGGCGTGGGTGATCAGCGCGAAACTCGACAGCAGCGCCTCGAAGACCAACAGCACCGCAGGATCGACGCCGAGCACGATCGCCAGCGCGCACTTGTAGGCCAGCGAGACCAGCATCTCCAGCGGATGGAAGCGCAGCGCAGACGTGGCGTCCAGTGTGGTGTCGGTGTGATGGGTGCGATGCAGCCGCCACAGCCACGGCACCGCATGCAGCCATCGATGCTGCCAGTAGATCGCAAGATCGAGCAGCAGCAGGGCGAGCGCAGCTTCGAGCCACATCGGCAGCGCATCGGGCTTCAGATTGAACAGGCCCACGCCGGCAGACTGCGCCCATACCGCCGCGCCGAACGCACCGGCCGGCAGCAGCAATCGCGCGACCAGCGTGTCGAGCGCGATCAGCGCCAGATGCGCCGGCCAGCGTCGGCTGCGCCGCTGCGGCGGATTCGGTCCGGGGCGCAGACGCTCGGCCAGCGACAGCACCGCCAGCAGGCCGAGGAACAGCCACAGGCGCCACATCGTCGTTTCGGCGGTGTCCATCGTGCGGCGGCACTCCCGTGGAAGAGGCCCATGATGGCCGGTTCTGCGCGGATTTTGCGCTAATGCGAACAGCACAGCTTTACATTCGGCCATTCCAAATCACGGGAGTTCCAACGATGTCGTCCCCGCTTCATGCCCGCCCCACCCATCGCCTCACCTGGCTGCTCGTTCCGCTGTCGTTGCTCGCCGCCACCGCCTGGGCCGGCCCGAAAGAGGAGATGAAGGCGCTGAGCGTCAAATTCCTGGCGCTGCGCAGCTACCACGCGACCATGGAAGGCAGCGACAAGCGGATGCAGAAGATGGAGATGGATTTCGTCGCGCCCAACCGCTATCGCATGAGCATGCCGATGGGCACGCAGTACGTGATCGGCGACACCATGTACATGACCATCGACGGCCGCACGATGAAGATCCCGATGCCCAAGGGCACCGTGACCCAGTGGCGCGAATCCGACCGCGCCTTCCGCGAAGTCGACAAGATGCAGATCGAAGCGCTGGGAATGGAAGCGGTGGGCGGCAAGCCGGCGAAGAAGTACCGCATGACCCAGACCGCCGGCAAAACCCCGACGACATCGCTGATCTGGGTGGGTCTGGACGGTTATCCGGCGAAGATGGAGACCACCGGCACCGCTGGCAAGCGCGCCACCACGATGACGGTCCGCTATTCGCGCTTCAACGACCCGTCGATCAAGATCGAACCGCCGAAGTAAGGCGGGGCCACCAGGCATTCGGGCCGCGCTCGCCTGCCGGCGCTCCCGGCAGGCACAATGGCGCGATGCCAGCGCCCGCGCTCAACCTCTCGCCCTCGCCGGGCGACGACGTCAAAACCACCACGTGCTACATGTGCGCGTGCCGGTGCGGCATCCGCGTCTGGATCAAGGACGGACAGATCCGCTACATCCAGGGCAACCCCGATCATCCGGTGAACAAGGGCGTGCTCTGCGCCAAGGGTTCGGCCGGGATCATGCAGCACTACTCGCCCGCGCGTCTGCGCAAACCGCTGCTGCGCACCGGCGAGCGCGGCAGCGGCGAGTTCCGTGAGATCGAGTGGGACGAAGCGCTCGCGCTGGCGACCTCGTGGCTGAAACCGATCCGGGAAAGAAATCCCGACGAACTCGCCTTCTTCACCGGCCGCGACCAGTCGCAGGCGCTCACCGGCTGGTGGGCGCAGCAATTCGGCACCGTGAACTACGCCGCGCACGGCGGTTTCTGCTCGGTGAACATGGCGGCGGGCGGGCTGTACACCCTCGGCGGCAGCTTCTGGGAATTCGGCGAACCCGACTGGGAGCATGCGCGCTACTTCATGCTCTGGGGTGTGGCCGAAGACCACGACTCCAATCCGATCAAACTCGGGCTGTCCAAGCTGAAAGCGCGCGGCGCGAAAATCGTCGCGATCAATCCGGTACGCACCGGCTACGGCGCGATCGCCGATGAATGGATCGGCATCCGCCCCGGCACCGACGGCCTGTTCGCGTTCGCGCTGATCCATGAATTGCTGCGCAGCGATCGCATCGATCTGGAGTATCTGGTGCGCTATGCGAATGCGCATTGGCTGGTGGTGCGCAATCCCGGCGGCGCGGACGATGGATTGTTTGCGCGGGATGCTGAGGGGAATGCGCTGTGTGCATTGCTCCCCTCTCCCCCCGGGGCGGAGCCGCACTGCTTGCGCGCCAACGGCGCGCGTGCGGCAGAGCGCCCACGCCATCGGCGTGGGCCGGGGCGCGAAGCGGGGGCTGGGGGTGAGGGTTCGTCTGCAGACGATGCTTCGCAACACTCCGAACCCTCACCCCTCTCCCGGGGGGAGAGGGGCTTTGCGCCGGCCAACGCCATCGACATCCACCCCGCCATCGTCGGCGAATGCACATTGCCCGACGGCCGCACCGCCGTACCGGTGTTCCAACTCCTCGCCGAACGCTATCTCGATCCGCAGTATTCGCCCGATGCGGTCAGCGCGCGCTGCGGCATTCCCGCCGACACCATCCGCCGCATCGCGCGCGAGCTTGCGGAAGCCGCGTTCGACAGCAAGTTCAGTCTGCCGATCGCGTGGACCGACAGTTGGGGCCGCGAACACAAGGAAATGATCGGCCGCCCGGTCGCGATGCATGCGATGCGCGGCATCAGCGCGCACAGCAACGGCTTCCACACCTGCCGCGCGCTGCACGTGCTGCAGATGCTGCTCGGTGCGGTCGACGCGCCCGGCAGCTTCCGCTACCAGCCACCGTTCCCGAAACCGATACCGCCCGCCAACCGTCCGGGAAAACTGCGCCGCGACAACGGCACGCTCGACGCCGCGCCGCTGGGCTTCGTGCACGGACCGGAAGATCTGGTCGTCGATGCGCAGGGACAACCGCGCCGCATCGACCACGCCTATTCGTGGGCGTATCCGCTGTCGTCGCACGGCATGATGCACACGGTGATCCGCAACGCATGGGCCGGCGATCCGTACAGGATCGACACGCTGCTGATGTTCATGGCGAACATGAGCTGGAACTCGGCGATGAACACGCGCGAGACCATGCACTGGCTCACCGACAGGGACGACAGCGGCGAATATCGAATCCCGCACATCATCTACAGCGACGCCTACGCCAGCGAGATGGTGGCCTACGCCGACCTGGTGCTGCCGGACACGACCTATCTCGAACGCCACGACGCGATCAGCCTGCTCGACCGTCCGATCTCCGATGCCGATGGCGCGTCGGATGCGATCCGTCATCCGGTGTTCGATCCCGCGACCCAGCCGGGCAGCGACGGCCGCCCGCGCGACGTGCGCGGCTTCCAGTCGGTGCTGCTGGATCTGGGCGCGCGTCTCGGTTTGCCGGGGATGACCGACGCCGATGGCATGCCGATCTATCGCGACTACGCCGATTACATGGTGCGACACGAGCGCGCGCCGGGCGTCGGCCTGCTCGCCGGCTGGCGCGGCGAAGATGGCAGCGAGACCGGCAAGGGCGCGCCGAATCCCGAACAGCTGCAGCGCTACATCGAGCACGGCGGTTTCTGGCATGCATCGATTCCGGAATCCGCGCGCTATTACAAAATGGCGAACCGCGATTATCTGCAGTGGGCGCATCGTTTCGGCTTCATCGCGACGACCGAACCGATCGTGTTGCAGCTGTATTCGGAAACGCTGCAGAAGTTCCGCCTCGCCGCGCAGGGCCACGGCGCGCTGCAGCCGCCGGAGGAACATCGCGAGCGCGTAGCCACTTACTTCGATCCGCTGCCGATGTGGTACGAGCCCTTCGAATCCACGCAGACGAGCGGCGAAACGTTTCCGCTTTCCGCCATCACCCAGCGACCGATGTTCATGTATCACGCCTGGGGTTCGCAGAATGCGTGGCTGCGCCAGATCACGACACGCAATTATCTGTATCTGCACCCGGACACGGGCGCGCGCTATGGCATCGTCGATGCCGACTGGATCGAGGTGTCGTCGCATCACGGCACCATCACCGTACAGGCGAAATTCGCCGCCAACATGCAGCCGGATACGGTGTGGACGTGGAACGCCATCGGCAAGCGCAAGGGCGCGTGGAAACTTGCGAAGAACGCGCCCGAGGCCGAGAAAGGTTTTCTGCTCAATCATCTGATCAGCGACATCACACCGCGCGGCGATTACGCCAATGCCGACCCGGTCACCGGGCAGGCGGCGTGGTTCGATCTGCGTGTGTCGATCCGCAAGGCCGACACCGCCGGCATCAGCGCGCCGCAGTTCGTACCCATCGCATTCGATGCCGCCAGCGATGCCCCGCTACGCTACGGCGCGGCGATGCGCGACAAGGATCGCGCATGAACACCGCGACGCACGCGACCGGCCGCCGCATCGCCGGCTGGACCTGCATCGCACTCGGCAAGATCGGCAGTCTGGCATTG
Organism: uncultured Xanthomonas sp.; assembly: GCA_964523435.1. Taxonomy (GTDB): domain Bacteria; phylum Pseudomonadota; class Gammaproteobacteria; order Xanthomonadales; family Xanthomonadaceae; genus Lysobacter_I. Next base: position 3,549 of record CAZGBA010000085.1, on the reverse strand, counting down.
CTGTGGGTCGTCATCACCGGCGCCGAGTCCGCCGCCGGCGACGGCAGCGCAGGCACGGATACGCTGCTGGGTTTGATCGGCATCGCGCCGCTGTTCGCGATGACCCTGGGCGCTGTCGCCATCGGTCTGTGGATCCTGCTGAAGAGCGAACGCGCATGACCGACCTGCCGCCGCCGTCGAAAATCAAATTGGGGTTGGTGATCGATCTAGACACCTGCGTCGGCTGTCACGCCTGCGCGGTGAGCTGCAAACAGTGGAACGCGGGCGGCATCGCCGGGCCGCTGACCGACGAACAGCCTTACGGCAAGGATCCGTCGGGCGTCTGGTTCAATCGTGTGCACAGTTACGAAGTCGCGGCAGAGCATTTCCTTCTCCCTCCGGGAGAAGGTGCCCGCAGGGCGGATGAGGGTGCGGTTTCAAGCTGCCGCTCATCGCTCGCGCCGGACCCTCTCCCCAACCCCTCTCACGGGGGGAGAGGGGCTCAATCCGGAACGACGCAACCCGCCACCACTCTGCATTTCCCACGCAGCTGTCTGCACTGCGAAACCCCCGCCTGCGTCACCGTCTGCCCCACCGGCGCCAGCTACAAGCGCGCCGAAGACGGCATCGTGCTGGTCGACGAAGACAAATGCATCGGCTGCAAACTGTGCTCGTGGGCGTGCCCGTACGGTGCGCGCGAATACAGCGCGGTCGAAGGCGTGATGAAGAAATGCACGCTCTGCGTTGATCGCATCTACAACACGCAGCTTCCGGAAGAAGATCGCCAGCCCGCCTGCGTGCAGGCGTGTCCGACCAAGGCGCGGCATTTCGGCGATCTCGGCGACCCGGATTCGGATGTCTCGAAACTCGTGGCCGAACGCGGCGGCGTCGCGCTGATGCCAGAACTGGGCTACGCGCCGGTCAACCGTTACCTGCCGCAGCGTCCGCGTCGCGCGGGTGATGTCGCACCTGTGCAGGCGCAGGAAGAAGCGCTCGATTCCGATGCATTGCCGCCACTGTTGCGGTGGTTGGACAGGGTGTTGAGCCGATGATCCACGCTGCTCCGCACGAACATGTCGCGCAAGCGAGGACCGCATGAACCCCGCCTTTTCCGTCATCATCTTCACCACACTCTCCGGCACCGGCTTTGGCCTGTGGTTCTGGCTGGCGCTGCGGATCGCGGTGGGCGACCGTCCCGAATGGTTCGACGGCCTGGGCTGGATGTTGGGCCTGGTCGTGGGCGCGGTGCTGGTGGCCGCAGGCGTGACCGCTTCGCTGTGGCATCTGGGCAAACCCGCGCGGGTGTGGCGCGCGTTCTCGCAGTGGCGCACCTCGTGGATGTCGCGCGAAGGCGTGTTCGCGCTGGCCTGCTTCGCCGCCGCTGCTGCGGTCATGGCGCTGTCCTGGGGCTCGCGCCACGGTCTGCCGGTGCGTGCGGCGGGCGCTCTGCTGGCGCTGCTGTCGGTCGCGGCGGTCTACAGCACCGCGATGATCTACGCCTCGCTCAAGCCGATCCCCGCGTGGCGGCACCGGCTGGTGGCGCCGGCCTATCTGCTGTTCGCCGCGCTCGGCGGCGGCATCCTGTTCGGCCCGTTCGCGGGCACAACGCTCGACGATCCCAGCTGGGTCGGCGCGGGCATCGTCATCGGCGCGATTACCTTGTGGCTGGTCAAGCGCCGCTACTGGCGCGATATCGACCGCGATCCGCTGCCGCACGACACCGGCGATGCGGTCGGTCTGCCCGGCCGCACCGTATCGACTTTCGAGCGTCCGCACACCGAAAGCAATTACCTCACCCGTGAAATGGGCTTCGTGGTCGCGCGCAAGCACGCGAAGACGCTGCGCACGATCTCGGTCGTGCTGTTCGCGCTGATCCCCGCACTGTGCGCGCTGCCGGCATGGCTGCTGCCGCACGGCGATGCCACAGTATTGCTGTGGGTGGGCGCGGTGTCGTTCCAGTTGGGTGCGTTGGTCGAACGTTGGCTGTTCTTCGCCGAAGCCAAACATCTGGTGATGTTGTACTACTGAACCACCCATGTCCTGCTGTTGTAGGAGCGGCGCAAGCCGCGAAGCCCACAGCGACTCTGGCGCGATGTCGCGTGCAATCCGATACGCCATCGACAGAATGTCTTGATGGCAGGGAATGTGTTGTCGGGAAGGATGCGGGCTTCGCGGCTGAAGCCGCTCCTACAACAGCGTTCTTGCGATCGGCTTCACGCGATGCCTTGGCCGAAGCCAGACATCTGGTGGTGCCGCATGACTGAGCAACCCACACCTTGCTTCTCTGTGGGAGCGGCTTCAGCCGCGAAGCCCGCATCCTCTCGGGCGCGATATCGCATGCAATCCGACATGCCATCAAAAGGAGGTCTTGATTGCGGGCGATGTGTTGTCGGAAAGGGTGTGGGCTTCGCGGCTGAAGCCGCTCCTACAACCGCGTTGATACATTCGGGGTGACGCGATGCATTCGCCGAAGCCAGACATATGAAGATGTTGCACTAGCTGAGCAGCCCGCGCCGTGCTTTCTGTAGGAGCGGCTTCAGCCGCGAAGCCCGCATCATCTCTGACGCGATATCGCATGCAATCCGACACGCCATCCGCAAGATGCCTTGATGGCTGGGAATGTGTTGGCGGAAAGGGTGCGGGCTTCGCGGCTGAAGCCGCTCCTACAACAGCGTTCTTGCGATCGGCTTCACGCGATGCCTTGGCCGAAGCCAGACATCTGGTGGTGCCGCATGACTGAGCAACCCACACCTTGCTTCTCTGTGGGAGCGGCTTCAGCCGCGAAGCCCGCATCCTCTCGGGCGCGATATCGCATGCAATCCGACATGCCATCAAAAGGAGGTCTTGATTGCGGGCGATGTGTTGTCGGAAAGGGTGTGGGCTTCGCGGCTGAAGCCGCTCCTACAACCGCGTTGATACATTCGGGGTGACGCGATGCATTCGCCGAAGCCAGACATATGAAGATGTTGCACTAGCTGAGCAGCCCGCGCCGTGCTTTCTGTAGGAGCGGCTTCAGCCGCGAAGCCCGCATCATCTCTGACGCGATATCGCATGCAATCCGACACGCCATCCGCAAGATGCCTTGATGGCTGGGAATGTGTTGGCGGAAAGGGTGCGGGCTTCGCGGCTGAAGCCGCTCCTACAACAGCATTGATGCAACCGGCTTTACGCGATGAATTCGCCTGCGCCAAGGTCGAGCAACTGCTGCGCGACCAATTGCCCCAGCGCATCGACATCATCGCCGATCGCTTCGCTGCGCACCGCGCGGCCGTCGGCGACCGAGCCGACCAGGCCGGCGAGATGCAGCGTGTCGTCTTCGCGAATCTGTGCGAACGCCGCCACCGGCACCTGGCAGCTGCCGTGCAGTGCGCGGTTCATGGCGCGCTCGGCTTCCACGCAGCGCCGCGTCGGCGCGTGATTGAGCGCCGCGACCAGCGCGCGTGTCGCGTCGTCTTCGTCGCGACATTCGATCGCGATCGCGCCCTGCGCGGGTGCCGGCAGCCATTCTGGCGCATCCAGCCGCGCACGGATGCGCGCATCGAAGCCGAGCCGCTGCAGGCCGGCGCAGGC
>CAZGBA010000084.1:0-16553 GCA_964523435.1 uncultured Xanthomonas sp. | reverse complement strand
CCGCGTCCGGCGGCACCATGGATGCGTCCAACCTGATCAAGCCGGTGCTGGCCAACGGCGAGTTGCGCTGCATCGGCTCCACCACGTTCCAGGAATATCGCGGCATCTTCGAGAAGGATCGCGCGCTTGCGCGCCGTTTCCAGAAGATCGACGTGGTCGAACCGACCATCGGCGAAGCGGTCGAGATCCTGCGCGGACTGCGCTCGAAGTACGAAGCGCATCACAACGTCAGCTATGCCGACGACGCCATCCAGGCGGCGGTCGACCTGTCGGTCAAACACATCCACGACCGATTGCTGCCGGACAAGGCGATCGACGTGATCGACGAAGCCGGCGCGCGCCAGCAGTTGCTGGCGCCGGAACTGCGCAAGAGCCGGATCGATGTCGAGGAAGTCGAGATCATCATCGCCAAGATGGCGCGGATCCCGGCCAAGCAGGTCAGCGCCTCCGACAAGGACGTGCTGCAGCATCTCGAGCGCAACCTCAAGATGGTGATCTTCGGCCAGGATCCGGCGATCGAAACCCTGACCTCCGCGATCAAGCTCGCGCGCTCGGGGCTCGGCAATCCCGACAAGCCGATCGGCAGCTTCCTGTTCGCGGGCCCGACCGGCGTGGGCAAGACCGAGGTCACCCGACAGCTCGCGCTGCAGTTGGGCATCGAACTGGTCCGCTTCGACATGAGCGAATACATGGAACCGCACTCGGTCAGTCGCTTGATCGGCGCGCCTCCGGGCTATGTCGGTTTCGATCAGGGCGGCCTGTTGACCGAGAAGATGGTGAAGACCCCGCATTGCGTGCTGCTGCTCGACGAGGTCGAGAAGGCGCATCCGGACATCTTCAATATCCTGCTGCAGGTCATGGATCGCGGCGTGCTGACCGATACCAATGGCCGCGAGGCGAATTTCCGCAATGTGATCGTGGTGATGACCACCAATGCCGGCGCGGCGCAGGCGGCCCGTCGTTCCATCGGTTTCACCAAGCAGGACCACAGCACCGACGCGATGGAGATCATCCGCCGCAGCTTCAGTCCGGAGTTCCGCAACCGCCTAGACGCGGTGGTGCAGTTCCAGGCCTTGGGCTTCGATCACATCCTGCGCGTGGTCGACAAGTTCCTGATCGAGTTGGAAGCGCTGCTGCACGAGAAGAACGTGTCGCTGTCGGCGACGCCGGCCGCGCGCGACTGGCTGGCCGAGCATGGCTTCGACCCGCTGATGGGCGCCCGGCCGATGTCGCGCGTGATCCAGGACAAGGTCAAGCGTCCACTCGCGGATGAGCTGCTGTTCGGCAAACTGATGGGCGGTGGCCGCGTCGCGATCGATGTCCGCGACGACGAATTGGTGGTCGAGGCGCAGGCCGAGCAGGAAAAGCTGTTGCCGGCGACGGTCGAGTGATCCGTCCTTACCCCTGAAAGCAACAAGGCGGCCAATGGCCGCCTTGTTTTTCAATGCATTGCATGAATCATTTCATGCGATAGGTGATTCGGCCCTTGGTGAGGTCATAGGGCGTCATTTCGACCTTGACCTTGTCGCCGGTGAGAATGCGGATGTAGTTCTTGCGCATGCGCCCGGAAATGTGGGCGATGATCTCGTGGCCGTTCTCGAGCTTCACCCGGAACATCGTGTTCGGGAGGGTCTCGGAGACCGTACCTTCAAATTCTATGACGTCGTCTTTCGCCATGCGCCTTGGGCTGCCGTTGAGGTCGGGCACAAAGGCCCAACGAAGCCGCGCATTCTGCCACGCAACGGCACCGATCGCAAAGAAAGCGTTAGCTGCAGGCCAGATCGCGCAGCGGCAGCGTGCCGAACGCGGCTGTCCAGGGACCGATTCGACCGGGTTCAGCGACCCGTGCAGCGACTTCGGCCAGAAAACGATCGCGGGGCCATGTTTCGGCACCGCTGCGCAACAAGTGCGGGTTTTCGACCTGGGCATCGATCAGCGGCCACTCCCACTCGTGCAGCCGCCGGGCGAGGGCGGCCAGCGCCGCCTTCGAGCCGCCGGACGTCAGGCTGACCATGCTTTCGCCGAAGAACATGCGGCCGACGGTGACGCCATAGATGCCCCCCACCAGACCGCCATCGCCATCGAAGACCTCGACGCTGTGCGCATGCCCGAGCCGATGCAGGGCGAGATAGGCCCCGCGCATCTCATCGGTGATCCAGGTACCGTTTTGTCCATGTCGGGGCACGATCGCGCAGGCGGCAATGACGTCGGCGAACGCGGTATCGGCCCGCGCAACCCAATCGCTGTTCCGCAGCTGTCTGCGAAAGCGGCGCGAAAGATGGACACCATCGGTGCGGAACACGGTTCGTGGATCCGGCGACCACCAAATAATCGGCTGATCGTCCGAATACCAGGGGAAGATGCCGTGACGGTAGGCGTTGAGCAGACGCTCCGGGTGGAGGTCGCCGCCTGCCGCCAGCAGTCCGTCGGGATCGCGCAGCGCGGTCTGAACCGGCGGAAAGGGCGAAGACGGATCGGAGGACAGCCACGGAAGGCGCAGGCTCATCACCGCTCTTCCGGAAGCGCACGGAACGGGGAATGGGTCGAGAGCTGCGCGGCGTAGCGCCGCACTTCGACGGCTTCTTCTTCGCACCAGCGCGCCAGCGGCGCGGCGAAATCCGGATCGGCGATCCAATGCCGGCTGCGTACGAACGCAGGCAGAAAGCCGCGATCGATCTTGTGCTCGCCCTGCGCGCCGGGCTCGAACCGGGTCAGGCCTTCGCGCAGGCAGTAATCGATGCCCTGGTAGTAGCAAGTCTCGAAATGCAGGCCGGGCAGGGTGCGCACGGCGCCCCAATAGCGGCCGTACAGCGTCTCACCTCCACGCAGACACAGCGCACCGGCGATGGTGTCGCCTTCGTGATCGGCCGCCAGGATCATGACCAGCTGTTGTGGCATCGTCCGGGCCAGGTGACGCAGGAAGCCGAGCGTCAGCGCAGGCGAGTTGCCGTAATCGGCGAAGGTCTGCAGATAGAACCCGTGCATCGCCGCGAGATCGGCCTCGCTGGCCTCGTCGCCGTGGACGATGCGGAACGTCGCGCCGCTGCGCGCGACCTTGGCGCGCTCCTGGCGGATGTTCTTGCGATGCTTGTGATCCATCGCGCCGAGGAAATCGTCGAAACATCGCCACCCGGCGTCGTTGCGCCAGTGGTATTGCACGTCGATGCGAGGTAGCCAGCCGCCGCTGTCGTCGCAGGCGCCATCATCGCGTTCGTCCAGGAAGTTGATATGCGCGGACGAGCAGCCCGTCTGCCGGGTCATTTCGATGATAGCCGCAAGCAGTTGTACGCGCGCAGCGGCATCGCGCGCGAGCAGGCGTGGCCCGGTCACCGGCGAATAGGGCGCCGCGCACAGCCACTTCGGGTAGTACTCGCGCCCATAGTGCGCATAGGCGCGAGCCCATGCGTGGTCGAATACGAATTCCCCGTGCGAGTTCGTTTTCAGATATCCGGGGGCTGCTGCGATCAGCGTGTCGCTCTCCCAGAGCGTGAGATGACGAGGCGTCCAACCCCAGTCGTCGCGCAGACAACCGTGCTGTTCAAGCCCGGAGAGAAACGCGTGGCTCACGAATGGATTGCGCGCCTCGTGCAGGGCGTCCCATTCCGCAGCAGGCACGGCGCCGAGTGAGGACAGCAGACGAACGATCATTCCCGCAGCGGCAAACGATAAACATCCGGATCGTGCTTCTGCATATGCCGCTCCGGCTGCGACAGCGGCGTGAAGCCGAGTTTTGCGTACAGCGGCTGCATGTCGCCGGTGACGAGATGCCAGCGGCGCAGCCCCTGCAGGCGCGGGTCGTCCATCAGTGCTTCGACGATGGCGCGACCATAGCCTCGGCCACGGTACTGTGGCAGTACGAAGACATCGGCGAGATAGGCGAACGTGGCCTGATCGGTGATCGCGCGAGCGAATGCGACTTGGCGGTCATCGACATGGCCACTGAAGCAGATCGAGTTCCGCAACGCGCGTTCCAGCGTCTCAAGCGGAATGCCGGCGGCCCAGTAGGACTCGCCGGACAAATAACCGTGGATCAGTGCGAGATCGAGATCGTCGAAATCGGCGCTGATCCGCAGCATGGTCGATCAGCCTTCCTTGTCCAGAAAGCGCTCGGCGTCGAGTGCGGCCATGCAGCCGAAGCCCGCCGAGGTGATCGCCTGGCGATAGACCTGATCGGCGACATCGCCGGCAGCGAAAACGCCCGGGACCGAGGTCTGGGTAGCGTTGCCGTCGAGGCCGGTCTGGATGTTGAGATAGCCGTTCTTCATCGCCAGTTGGCCTTCGAACAGCGTGGTGTTCGGGGTATGACCGATGGCGACGAAGAAACCGTTGACCGCGATGTCGCGGGTGCTGCCGTCCAGCATCGACTTCACGCGCATGCCGGTGACGCCGCCATCGTCGCCAAGGACTTCGTCGACAGTGTGATGCCACACGGTTTCGATCTTGCCCGCCTGGACCTTGGCGAACAGTTTGTCCTGCATGATTTTTTCGGCGCGCAGGGTGTCGCGGCGATGCACGAGATAGACCTTGCGGGCGATGTTCGACAGGTACAGCGCTTCTTCGACGGCGGTATTGCCGCCGCCGATCACCGCCACGTCCTGGTCCTTGTAGAAGAAGCCGTCGCAGGTGGCGCAGGCGGAGACGCCGCGGCCCATGAACTTCTGCTCTGATTCGATGCCCAGATACTTGGCGGTGGCGCCGGTCGCGATGATCAGCGCGTCGCAGGTGTATTCGCCGCTGTCCCCTTTGAGCCGGAAGGGGCGCTGCGACAGGTCGGCGGTGTGGATATGGTCGAAGATCACTTCGGTCTCGAAGCGTTCGGCGTGCGCCTGCATCCGCGCCATCAGATCCGGGCCCATCAGTCCGTGGGCATCGCCCGGCCAGTTGTCGACTTCGGTGGTGGTCATCAGCTGGCCGCCCATCTGCAGCCCGGTGATCACCACCGGCTTGAGATTGGCGCGCGCGGCGTAGACGGCGGCGGTCCAGCCGGCGGGGCCGGAGCCGAGGATGACCAGTTGGGTGTGCTTGGAAGTGCTCATGGGGTCTCGGGATCGGAAGAAAGAACGGCCCGGAACAGGTCCGGGCGAGCAGACAAACATTGTAGACAACGCCGGTTGAATCAAGGCGTCCGGTCGCCGCAGTCGGCGCTGTACGCGGAACGCTGTATCGCGGCCGGGCGTCGCTCGCTTACCAGTCGTCGTGGCCGGGCAGCAGGCCGCGCAATTCGGCATCGGTGAGGTTGCGCCACTTGCCGGGTTTCAGATGCCCGAGCTTGATATTGCCGATCCGCACCCGCAGCAATTGCTTTACGCGCAGGCCGAAGTGCGCCGCCATCAACCGGATCTGCCGGTTCATGCCCTGCACCAGCACGATCCGGAACCCGCTGTGGCCGAGCTTGCCGGTCTTGCAGGGCAGGGTGACTTCGCCATGGATCGGCACCCCGCGGCTCATCCCGCGTAGGAACTCGTCCGTGACCTGGCGGTTCACCACCACCAGATACTCCTTCTCCAGCTTGTTCTCGGCGCGCAGGATCGCGTTGACGATGTCGCCGTTGCTGGTCAACAGGATCAATCCTTCCGAATCCTTGTCGAGCCGGCCGATCGGAAAGATCCGCTGCTGGTGATCGACCAGATCGACGATGTTGTCCTTCACGTCGGCCTCGGTGGTGCTGGTCACGCCCACCGGCTTGTTCAGCGCGATGTAGACATGGCGGCGTTGGCCCTTGGCAGCCGTTCGGGCTTTCAGCGTCTGGCCGTCGATCTGGACCGTATCACCTTCGCCGACCTCGGACCCGACGCGCCCACGCTGCCCGTTGACCGTGACCCGGCCTTCGCCGATCAGGCGGTCGGCTTCGCGGCGCGAGCAGTAGCCGGTGTCGCTGATGTGTTTGTTGAGGCGCATGGATGGGTAGCGTGGAAAAGCGGGCATCGTAAAGCATTGCTCTGTGGACCGTCTGGAATCCCCTGCAACCTGATCGAGGGGCAGAATCAGGCTGCGTTTATCTGCGTTAGACCACGATCACTTGCAGCAGGAGTGTTGCAGATGAAGCGCAGGAAGAGAGTCTAATGCGCGGCGCGTGCCGGTAAGCGCTGGTGCTCATGCGCGCGACACACAGCGCCCTCCGCTCGCTCAGCCCTTGTCCGATCATCTGCCGCACGAGCTCACGCCGCGCCGGTGCGGTCACCACTTTTTCGCAGCGCGTTCTTGATGACCTCGTTCTCCACTTCAAGTTCGCGCAGGCGCTTGGCTTCGGGCACGCTCATCCCGCCGAACTCGCTCCGCCACTGGTAATACGACGCCTCGTTGAACCCGAGCAGCCGAGACAGGTCCTTCACCTCCACGCCCGCTTCGGCTTCATGCAGGAAGCCGATGATCTGTTCTTCAGTAAGCCGCTTCTTCACATCCAATCCCCTCTCGTTGGGGAATTGGACTCCAGATCGGACTGCTACTCAAAAGCTGGGGGGCGTCGGACGTCGGTTCTTTCGGGAGGCCAGAACCGGTCTTTATGCGTAGTATCGAAATAGACAAGTCTATACATATGTTTCATAATTCATATGAATGAATATCATATTAAATTCAAGGGAAGTCATGAGCGCCTTCATGTTTCGAGCCAAAGAGATTCAACGCATTCTGAACGCGCACCAAAACGGTCGCAGCGTGCTGCTGGTAGGTATCCGGCGCACCGGCAAGTCCGAGTTGATGAAGGAGGTGATTCGCCAACTGGCTGAGAGTGGTCACCCTGTCCACTACATGGACGTGGCCACTCAAACACAGCTTTATGCCTTCTACCGCGACCTTCTGGCCGCCATGCCCAAGGGCGTGATGGAAGGCTGTGTGAGCTTGCTCAAGCAAGCTGGCAGCCTGCCCGACACCTTGATGACTTGGCTCAGAACCCATATAGAGAAAGTCAGCTTGCCCGGCGGTTTGGGCGGCGTCGATCTGAACGCGCCGGACGATCAAGCGCGGCTGCTTCGCTACTGGGAAACCGTCGTCTCGGCGCTGTTGCAGGCGCTGGAGAAAGCGCCAAAAAAAAGCATACCCGTCTTTGCCATAGACGAGCTACCGTTCATGCTGGAAAACCTGTTCGCCCGAGGGGTGACGCCCGAGGAAGTCACCGTGGCCCTAGCGAGTTTGCGCAAGCTGCGCGACGCTGGCCTGCGCATGGTGGTGGGTGGCTCCATAAGTTTGGAAAACCTGCTTACCCTGCACCGGATTCCCCACACGGTACTGGGTGGTCTGTTGCGCGAAGTGCTGCCGCCTTTCACCCGCGACGAAGCAAGCGCGTTTCTGCAAGATCGGCTACAAGGCTATCCCTCCAGCGCCGCGATCACTCTTGTTCTGGACAAACTGCCCGATTTTGTCCCTCACTTTCTGGACGAAGCCGTCCACTACCTCAAGGTGCTTGGCCCAGACGACGACGTCGATCTGGTCATGGAAGCGCAGGTCCTTCCAGCGATTCGTCGTTCCTTCTTGACGCAATTCCAGGAACGATTGGCCAAGAATTACACGCCCGAGGAATTCACGAGCGCTTGCGCCATTCTCGATCATCTGGCCAAACAAGGGGTCGAAGGGGCCAGCATCAATCTGGCGGCCCTGCCGCCCAACGCCACCCGAGTCTTGGTCAAGCTGCAATACGACATGTTCCTCGAAGAAGCCCCCGACATGGGTTTTCGCTTCACGCTGCGACTGATGCGCCAGTGGTGGCAACGCCAGCGTGGCATGGCTCCCAAGGAGCGCTAACACCATGACCAACTCAACCGTTTCCCGCCGCGACAAGTCGATCCCATGGTTCAATCCGCGCGAGATGGATGACACTACCCTAATCGCCCTAGCGACCGGACGTGAAACTCTGATTAACGAGTTCTTGTTGACCGTCGAACGCCGCAGTCAAGGCATCGTAAACGGCCACACCGGTGAGCACTGGCTGGTGACCGGCACCCGCGGGGCGGGCAAGTCCTACTTCCTACGCTACGCCCAAATCCGCTCCGGCCAGCGCTTCGCGCCGAGCGAAGTGCGCTTTGTGCTGCTGCCCGAAGAACTGCGCAACTTGCGCGCGCCGCACAACCTGCTGGACGAAATCAACCGCATGTTGTCGCCCACCGATGGCAACCCGGGCCGAGCCGCCCAATGGCGCAACGAAGATATCGAAGCGCTGTGGCGGATCGCGCTGCAAGGTTTGATGGCCCGCCTGGACAGTCTGCCTAGCCAACTGCTGGTGGTCGGCATCGAAAATTTTGCGGAGGTGCTGGAGCGTGCCTTCAAGGGCGATGTGGCTGCCTCCTTGCTGCGTCAACTGATGGAGCACGAGCCGCGAATTCTTTTTCTTGCCAGCGCCGTAGACGGCAGCTTTGACCAAAAATACCAGCAACGGCTTTTTTTGCAATTTTCCCAACACCCGCTCCCGGCGTGGGACGCCCAGGCCCACCGCGCCTACCTCACTCAGCGTGCCAAACTGATCGGGCAAGAACCCACCGCCCGGCAACTGGCCCGCATCGACGCTTACAGCCGTTACACCGGCGGCAATGCCCGCATTGCGGCCATCTTGGCCTCCGCGATTCTGGACGAGACCGACATGACGCGTGCCAGCGCCGACCTCAACGCCACGCTGGACAAGATGTCGGACTACTACCGCGCCTTGCTCGACGCAATGCCATCCAACACTGAGTCGCTGTTTGATGCGCTGGTGCGCTATGGTGAGCCTTGCTCACAAACCCAATTGGCCGAGCGCATCGGGGCGCGGCAAAACGACATTTCTCGCGCATTTCATTGGCTGCTCGATGGCAACTACCTCCTAGCCAAACGTACCCCAGGACAAAAAGAAATCCTCTACCAGGTCGCGGATCGGTTGTTTGTGCAGTGGTACCGCATGCGCTACATCACCCCCGGACAGCTCAGTCGATTGGCCGTATTAGCCGAACTTTTGGCCGACACGCTCGCTTTTGACGAAAAATGGTCGTTCGCCCAGCGCCTCGCGCAGCAGGGCGAACTGAACGACGCTCAGCTCATGGCCGAACTGGGCTTCAGGGAATGCCGGATCGACATCAACAAACTCATGGCCAATGGCGCCAGTCTGGAAACCTTGTTGCAATGGGGTGATCGTTTGGCACAGATGCCCGTCAAAAACGCAGATAGCCTGTTGAAGAATCAAAACTCTTTGTTGTGCGCCATGACGTACCTCGATTTACTGGAAAAATTTCCATCCGAAACGCTCATGCTCGAAGAATTCACAACATCGATCACGCTGGCCAACAGTGGAGAAGGTTTCGCTGGCATGGTGAGTGGACAACGTTTGACTGAACTTTGCTTGGGCAGCCTTAGCCTGTCGCCCGTAGAAAAAATGCGCGTCATTCGAGAAATTCCATGGTTCACACCATTTAAATGGCGTGAACTGACTAAGGTGTTTGAAGACGAGTTGATTGAATTTACGAAGCTCATGCCAATAGAGGAGGGGGAAATTGATAAACTCAAGGAAAGAAAGAATGTTGGGTTGAAATACCCTTGGATAATGTCTTGGCAAGTTCTCAGCGGGCGCTTTGCAATTTGCACCACGAACGAACAATATTCGCCAATCGACAAAAAAATCCTTGAAGCATTAGCGGGAGGAATTTACTTCCTATACGAAGCTTTCAATTCCACCTATGCTCTGACCACCTACACAGAGAGTGTTTGGGAAAACCTCTCGGGATCATTGCCCAGCCTGATTCACCGTGAAGGTATGGCTGTTTGGGTGCTGGACTTTCTTCAACCACTGATTGAAGCAGGCAAAGAGAACTTTGCGCCGGAGCGGCTTGCCGTTTTGTGCGGCCATGGCTCCAATGCGGCGAGCTATTCAGGCAAACAACAGCAGTGTCTCGATCTGGCACAACAGGCGGTAGCTTGTTTCGACGCGCGGCACAAAGAAGCAGACACGCTGGACAACCGTTCTGAACATGCTTTCGTTTTGGGGCGCTTGGGGTGGGCCTGGGGACAGCAAAACGATTGGCTGCAGGCCTCGGCCTGCCATCAAAAAGCCCTGACGTTGCTCCCCCACAACACTAGCGAAGCCAGTTGGCACATCGGGCAGATCGCACGCCATCGGTGGCATGTGGAGGGCTTCGAGGCCGCTTGGGCGTTTATAGCGGCTCAGCCCTGGCAAGACGAATCGACCGTAGTCTGGGCCATCGTGCAGTTGGGCGACCGTGTGATTGATGAGCAGCGCCAAGCTGGCGCCGCCCAAGCCTATGCGCTCGCTCGGCAGCTGCTGGAGCGGGTCATGCAGCAAACGCTGTGCCCGTCTGTCAAAGCGGTGCGCGCGCTCTTCATCGACATGTTGGCCGAAGACCTGTCGCTTGCCACGCTAAGCGATCTAGCCCAAGACTTGGCACAAGGGCAGCCACAAGACGATGGCGAAACGGTGCACTTGGCGGGTGAGACGGGAAAAACGGAGCGTGAAATCGTTGCATTGGCCCAAACGTTAGTGACTTGGATCGCTGACCTTCAAGCCCGCCTGCAAGCTGCACCAGAGGAGCCCCCTCAGCCGCAACCGGCCACACCCGTTGACCCGGATTGGCTGATGACCCTCAAAGCTCTCAACGAGGCCTTGCCTAAGCGCACCCGGATTCGCCTTGGATTGGAACCCGCACCGCAACTGGGCGCTAATGCCAGTCGCGTGTTCCAGCGCATGATGGGTTTTGTGCATCGCCGTATGGGGCAGTTGGTTGCGGCGGTACCCGATTAAAGGTGTCGTAAGGCGATATTTACGAGTGGGTGTAGATATGCTGTTTTCCCTGTAAGATCAGCCCCCTAGACGCACTTTCTCAGGTATCCGGACACGGTGGCACGCGAGCTTTCCGACCGCAGCAGCAAACCCCGTCGCGCCGCCGTGGCCGAGACTCCCAAAGCGAGTCCGTTCCGGCAGCGTCTGGTGCGCGATATCGCGCTGATCATGATCGCGCCGTTCCTGCTGTATCTGCTGGTCTGTCTCTTCACCTTCTCGCCCGCCGATCCGGGCTGGTCGCACTCCGGCAGCGTGACCGCGCCGCTGCAGAACGCGGGCGGGCGGGTCGGCGCGTGGCTGGCGGATGTGCTGCTGTACCTGTGCGGCTATGTCGCCTTCCTGCTGCCGCTGATTCTCGGGGCGATCGCCTGGATCGCGCTGTTCGGGATGGACAGCGACGGCGATGGCGATGCGGATCTGGGGCCGGCGCTGCGGCTGGTCGGGATCGTCGGGTTTATCGTCGCGGCCACTGGTCTGCTTTACGTCAAGATCGGTGCGGCGCCGGATTTCTCGGCGGGGGCGGGCGGCATCCTTGGTCGTCTGGTCGGCGATTCGCTGTTCCGTGGCTTCGGCCCGGTCGGGGTGAATCTGTTCCTGATCGCGCTGCTGCTGATTTCGATCACCCTGGCCACCGGCCTGTCGTGGTTGGCGGTGATGGACCGCATCGGCGCACTGGCGTTGAAGATTCCGCCATTGTTCCGCAAGGGCACGCAGCAGGCGGCCGAATGGCAGCAGGTGCGGGCCATGCGCGAAGAGCGCGAGGAAGTGCGCAAGGTCGATACCGAGAAGCGCGCCAAGCGCGAGCCGGTGAAGATCGAGCCGCCGCCGGCGCCGGTGGTCGAAAAGAGCGAACGCGCCAAACGCGAGCAGCAGATTCCGCTGTTCCACGTCGCAGATGGCTCCGGCATTCCGCCGCTGTCGCTGCTGGACGACCCCAAGCCGCAGCCCAAGGGCTACGACGAGGACACGCTGGAAACGATCTCGCGCCAGATCGAATTCAAGCTCAAGGATTTCAGGATCGAGGCGCAGGTGGTCGGCGCGTATCCCGGACCGGTGATCACCCGCTTCGAGATCGAGCCGGCGCCGGGCGTGAAGGTCAGCCAGATCAGTTCGCTCGACAAGGACATCGCTCGGGGCCTCAGCGTGAAGTCGGTGCGCGTTGTCGACGTGATTCCGGGCAAGTCGGTGATCGGTCTGGAAACCCCGAACACCAAGCGCGAGATGATCTATCTCAGTGAACTGCTGCGCTCCAAGGAGTACGACAAGTCTGCGAGCCCGCTGACGCTGGCGTTGGGTAAGGACATCGCCGGGCGGCCGACGGTCGCGGATCTCGCGCGCATGCCGCATCTGCTGGTCGCGGGCACCACAGGTTCAGGCAAATCCGTGGCGGTCAACGCGATGGTGCTGTCGCTGCTCTACAAAGCCAGTGCGAAAGATCTGCGGATGCTGATGATCGATCCGAAGATGCTGGAGCTCAGCGTCTACCAGGGCATCCCGCATCTGTTGGCGCCGGTCGTCACCGACATGAAAGAGGCCGCGAACGGGTTGCGCTGGTGCGTGGCCGAGATGGAGCGCCGCTACAAATTGATGAGCGCGGTCGGCGTGCGCAATCTCGCCGGCTTCAACAAGAAGGTGAAGGACGCGCAGGATGCCGGCCAGCCGATGCTGGACCCGCTGTTCCGCCCGAATCCCGAACTGCAGGAAGCGCCGCCCACGCTGGAGCCGATGCCGTTCATCGTCATCTTCATCGACGAATTCGCCGACATGATGATGATCGTCGGCAAAAAGGTCGAAGAACTCATCGCCCGGCTGGCGCAGAAGGCCCGCGCCGCCGGTATCCATCTGATTCTCGCCACCCAGCGGCCGTCGGTTGACGTCATCACCGGTCTGATCAAGGCCAATATCCCGACCCGCATCGCGTTCCAGGTATCGAGCAAAATCGACTCGCGCACCATCCTCGACCAGTCCGGCGCGGAGACGCTGCTGGGTCATGGCGACATGCTCTATCTGCCGCCCGGCACCGCGCTGCCCGAACGCGTCCATGGTGCGTTCGTCAGCGACGAGGAAGTCCATCGCGTGGTCGAACATCTTCGGCAGACCGGCGGCGCGCCCGATTACGTCGAAGGCGTGCTCGAGGAAATCCAGACGATGGGCGATGGCGTGGTCGTCGGCCCCACCGGCCTGCCCGAAACCGGCGGCGGTGGCGGGGACGAGAGCGATCCGCTGTACGACGAAGCGGTGAAGATCGTGACCGAAAGCCGTCGCGCCTCGATCTCGGGCGTGCAGCGCAGGCTGAAGATCGGCTACAACCGCGCCGCGCGACTGGTCGAGGCGATGGAGGCTGCGGGCGTGGTCTCGCCGCCTGAGCACAACGGCGACCGCACGGTGATCGCGCCGCCGCCGCCGAGGTGAATGGCGCCAGCCGCGATGCGGCCGGCGCCATGCTTGCGTCAGAACTGCTCTTCGCAGGGCCAGGAGTTCTCGACTTTGTAGATGGTCTTCTGTCCCCAGCTCATGTGGGCCGTGCATGTCCAGCGTTCGCCGCCGACGCGGGTCGTATAGGAGTAATCGGTGTAATACTGAACGTCGTAGACATTGCCGTAGGGCGGAAATTTCGCGACTGCCGATCCGAGTCCCAGCAGCCCGCAGAGTGCCAATGCGCCAACCATCAATCGTTTGATCTTCATGTCATCTCCTTATCGCCATGTGCAACCGGCTCGGTTGCACTCCGAGCATAGGGTCGCCATCGGCTGCCGGCTTGTATCAGATGATTGAATTCGCATGCGCAATCCCTATTCAGCATCCGCCCCGCAGACTCTTGCGAAATCACCCAGAGCCCGCCGATGACCCGTTATTTCACCGCATTCGTTCTGAGCTGCCTGCTGATGACAGGCACCGCCCGCGCCGGCGGCCGCGAATCGCTCGACACGTTCACAAAGGGGCTGAAAGGCCTCGACGGCCAGTTCAGCCAGCAGGTGTTCGACAGCAAGGGCAAGCGCAAGGAATCCTCATCCGGCCGGGTCGCACTGTCCGCACCGCGGTTGTTCCGCTGGGAATATCTCAAACCCTATCCGCAGTTGATCGTCGCCGACGGCAAGAAAGTCTGGGTCTACGACCCCGATCTGAAGCAGGCCAGTGCGCGTCCGCAGGGCGCGGAGGAGCAGAACAGCCCGCTTGCCGCGCTGATCGATCCGCAGCGACTCGATCGCGATTTCAATGTCGCCGATGCCGGCATGAAAGACGGCCTCGACTGGCTCGAACTCACTCCGAAGCAGGACGAAAACGCCGGCTTCCAGAATGCGCGGTTGGGTTTCGACAAGAACGGGCTCGCGCGCATGCAGATCCTCGATGTGCTGGGCCAGCGCACCGACATCCGGTTCACCGGATGGAAGCGCAATCCGGCGTTCAGTGCGAAGACTTTCCGCTTCACGCCGCCGAAAGGCGCGGATGTGGTGGGCGCCCAATGATCGCGGATGTTCCCGGTCCGCATCCGTCCGTTTTTCGCGTTCATCGCGGCATGACCTTCGCACGGCCCTGCGCATGGCCCCTGATGATGGCGCTGTGCCTCGCGACCTCGACCGCATTGGCCGCCAGCCCCAGGCCGATGGCGCAACCTGCGCCTCCACAATCTTCGAAAGCCGCGCTTGCGCGCGAACGCGAGACCCTCGATAGCGTGGTCGCAGCATCGCTGGTTGGCGCACTGTCCGAACAGCTCGGCGATCGTCCGGTGAAGATCAAGCTGAAACATGTCGACGTGCAGGTCACCAGCCTGCGCGACCGGTTGGTGAGCGGGCAGGGCGAGCTGCAGATCGACACCGCCCAGGACTGGATCGGCTTCCGTTTCAGCACGCTGTACGACGCGATTTTCGAAAGCGCCGGCTATCCCGAACTCAGCATCGGAAGCGTCGGCCCCGGCGGACGGACGTTGCCGAACGACTCGAAACTCGTACGCGAACTCGACGACCGCGTGGTCGGCATGCTCTCCAAGGAATTCGGCTACCAGCAGGTGCGGCTGCAGTTGGACCGGATCGACACCATCGAAGCGGGTACGCGCTATCTACGCATCGATGCCAACGGGATCGCCGACTTCGGCATAGACGGCACCGCGCCGACGCGGGTCGAAGCGCTTTACGACCGCGAACAGGATGCATGGCTGCGGGTGAGTTACACGCTCGATGGCACGCCACCTCCGGCGTCGCCAGCCAATCTTCGATAGATCAACCGGCGAGAGACAGCCGGGGCTGTCGAACAGCCCCGGCCGTACTGCATGTTGCTGCGACATCCGTTGGCTCAGAAGTAGCCGCAAGTATCGGTATAGCGGCCGCCGTTGGCGTCGACGCCGCCATTGGTGTCCCAGCTCAGGCTCACGCCTGAGCCCGATCCGCTGCGGGTCACTTGGGCGGATGCAGAGCCGGCAAAGCGATGGGCGCATTTGGTCTCGGCCACCCAGCGCCCGGTGCGTCCGGTGGTGCCGCTGTTGAGGTCCCAGTCGCAGGAAACGTTATACCCCAGGCTTCCTGATCCGCTCGAACTGTTGCTGTAGCCATATGGCGCCGGATTGCAGCTGGAGTTGCAGCGGATACCCGCTTGCTGCCCGCCGAGGTTCTTGGTGACCAGAGTCACGCCGAATACGTTCTTGTAACGCTGCGTCCACGCTGCCCAAGTCAGAGATTTGCCGATGGCATTGGTATTGCTGGCCAGCGCGCAGACGGCCTGTGCGCTGACGTCGCCGGCCGCCCGCGGGCGTTCCTCGTACTGGATCAACGGTTTGTAGCCGACGGCTTTGGCGAGCCTCTGGTTGTTTACGATCGAATCGAGGAACCCGATGCTGGGGTCGAACACCACGCAATGACCCTGCGATTCCCAGCACATTTCGATCGCCTGATGCTTGCGTGCGACGCCTTTGATCGATGTGCTGACCGCCAGCAGGCGATAAGTACCCAGATCGACCGGCAAGCCGACCGCATCGAAGCCTTCGACGCCAGCGTCGAGTTCATGGCGATCGATCACGGCCAGATCGTCCTTGAATCTCGCGTTGCGCAGCGCCAACGGCGTCTCGTCCGCTTCCAACTGATAGCGCGGCGCACCGACGATCTGTTCGAACGACTTGCCTTCCAACTGCTGCAGACGTCCGGAATCGAGGATCCTGATCTCGAACGTGGCCTGCTGGCCCGAGGCCTGCGCATAGTCCGCATACAGGGTTTCGGCATAACCAGGAACGGGTTTGGGTTGCACTGCCTGCAGGGATACAGCACCGACGGTAGCGACAACAGCGAGAGCGAGACTCGAAATCAATACATTTGCCTTCATGGCGTTCATCCTTAGATGTTGAGGGTTTTCGATCCAGGAACCCGACGCCCTTCCTGGGCGACGAGCCCTCACCGGTCGTCTTCACTGACGACCGGCTGGGCGGTGGCAAGGCATCCTTTCTCTGCCGTGCGAGGTGCCGTTGCCAGCGTCCGAGCCCCACCTGCTAAGCACCATGAACCGCTGTGGCGGCCCTTGAACGTGACAGAGTTCGCAAATGACGACGCCCGGCCGCCTCATTCGGGGTGTCCGCCGTCGATCGATGGCGGATCCGCCCTGATGCCGCACACGACGCAAGCTTTCTTGACCGGCATGCGATCCGGCTTGGTATCTTGTGCGGTCATCCGGCTTCGCCAGAAGGTGTTTTCTTGGGTGTGCGTTCTCCTCCCCGCAACGATGCCCCCGATCTGCTGAGCGTAGATCGCGACGCTTTGCGCCCGCTCGCCGAGCGCATGCGCCCGCGCACGCTGGACGAGATGGTCGGCCAGCGCCG
>CAZGBA010000083.1:0-16707 GCA_964523435.1 uncultured Xanthomonas sp. | reverse complement strand
CCGCTGCGCGAGATCGTCGCCAACTGCGGCGAAGAGTCGTCGGTGGTGCTGAACAACGTGGCCGAAGGCAAGGGCAACTACGGCTACAACGCCGCGACCGGCGAATACGGCGACATGATCGCGTTCGGTATTCTCGATCCGACCAAGGTCACGCGTTCGGCGCTGCAGAATGCGGCCTCAATCGCCGGTCTGATGATCACCACCGAAGCGATGGTCGCCGAAGCGCCGAAGAAAGACGACGCGGCCGGCGGCGGCATGGGCGGCGGCGGTGGCATGGGCGGCATGGGCGGTATGGATTTTTAAGCGGCACGCATATCCTCAGCGACAAAAAACCCCGCCGAACGGCGGGGTTTTTCTTTGTGCCTGTCGAGAACTTCAGTGGCATGTGGTGTAGCAGGAGATCGCACCGAACGCGTAGTCGTCGGCCGCCTCGGTCCATTCGTCGCCGCAGGCGCCGAGCTGCGAGTTGTGGTCGCGATTGCAGACGTCGTGATCGAGGCAGTCCTGGTACCAGGCGCCGAGACCGTCCGCGACGCCGCAGCCTGCACCGCAGCGGCCCGGGCAGGAACTGGCGCCGCAGCCGTAGGCGACGCTCTTGCTGGAATAGCCGTGCGTCGGGCAGTAATCGTGCGCGGAAGCGCGATAGAACACCTGATTGCTTCTGCAGACATCGACGATGCTGTGCAGATTGGTGAAGCTGCCGCCGCCCTGTTCAGTGCAGGCCAGCGCGACCACCGAGGGCGTGCCTGCGGCAGGTTGCCATGCACCCGCTTCGGCGACCGCTGCCGATGCAGGTTCGGCCCGCGCGGCGTTGTTGTCGCGGCGGATCACCCATTGGGTCGGCAGACGCTTGCCCAGCGGTACTTCGGAATACATTTCCGCCAGCCGCCAGAGCATGTCGTGCGCTTTGGGCATGCTTTGCATTCCACCGCTCTGCGCCGACAGACTGCGGCCGAGTTCGGTGTGGAAGGTCCTCAACACATCGCGATCCGCCGCATCGATGATCAGCGGCGACGCCGTGCGGACGGTGAGCGTTCCTGCGGCATAGTCGATTTCATGATCGATGACGGCGCCGTTGATTTCGAGGCGCGCCTGCACGCGTTCCGGCACGGCGCCCTTGACCGCCGCTTTTCCGGTTTGCAGGCTTGTGGTGCTGAAGGACATCGCGCCCGAAGCGCTGCTCATGGCGCCGGCGATGTCATCGCTGTCGCTGCGCAACAGGCGGGTCCGCAACTGCCCGGGCTCGATGGGCGCTTCTGCGGAAGGGCTGCCAGCGTCCACCGGCGCAGCGGCGGGCGCCGCATGCGCGACGGTGAACAGCGAGAACGTGGCGGAGACCGCAAGGATCAGTGTGGGTAAACATTTCATGGGAACACTCCTTGATTCAGGGTAGACGTCCGTAGGGAGACGCTTGGCGATGCCGGGGATGCGACGGCGACATCGCCGTGGCTTCATCGACTGGGCCGCAAATGGGTCGCCATCGACATGCGGCGTCCTGTGCCGCAGCTTGGCGTTCCATCGCGTGGGAAATCGCGCTTCGATGGACAGACCTGTCTTTCCGGACCCATCGACCGAAGTGTCCTTCGTTTAGCACTTTCGCTGTTGGTGCGCAAGATTCGCGGCGAGGAGGGCGACGTCCGGGGTTCCTTGCAGAACGAGTCCGAGCAAGTCTGGCGGTATTGTCCAGCTCGCCTCAAACCCGTTCGTCTCAAATCAGCGCTCATTTTGAATTCTGATCCCGTTGCGCGACTCGAATGATGCGGGCAGTGGACCTCGACAGTGTTATCAAAGTGCTGTCGACAGGCGAACGGGTTTTCGCCGGTCCGTTTTCATACGTTGCCGAGGAAAGACCATGGAGATGCGGAGCAGGGGTGGCGTTTTGAAGTTGAGTGTCGCCATCCTGGCGACGATGCTGGGCGGATGCGTCATCAATCCGTATATCAAGACAGCCGCTGTACCCAAGGGAAGTGGGCAAGACTCGAGGATTGTCGGATGCACGAAAAGTGTCGGCGGTGATGTTGTTGAGTCCGATGCCATTCAATATGCGGAATGCAACCGACTGGCGATGGAACGGAAGGCCGGAAAATATGCATGGATGAACAACGGCGGCGGCGCCCTGTTGCTGAATATGGCCGGTTTCGCCGGTTACAGCGGCATTCGCGGCGGGCACAATGCGCAGGTTGCGGCCTTCACCACCGGTGGGGCGAGCATCTACGGCACGCAACAGTATCTCTACCGGAAGCCGCGCGAAGCGATCTACTGGTCCGGCGCGAATGCGATCAGTTGCGCCATCGGTGTCACCCGGCGGCGCAGCGGAATTTCTGGCGAGATCGCCGCGCTACGCGATATTCGCGAACAGGTTGTGACGGTGAATCCCGGCCTGCTGGATGCCGCGCTCCAGAACGAACGTTCCGAGCGTACCAGGCTAGGCGATACGACGGGTTGCGCCGTTGCGACGCAGCGAGAGCTGGGAGACCTGTTCAAAAGCGTGGACGCCATCAATGCGGCCGATGCGAAAGCTGCGATCGAGAGTCGCCGGACGAATCTCGATCTATCGATGCAGCGGCTGAGTGCAACCGAAGCGTATGCGCAGAAGGATCTGATCGCTGTGACGGATGCGATCCGCGAGACCGTGAATCAGCAATTGGCGCTCGAACAGCCGGAACCTTCGGAGTTGGCCAAGCTGCTTTCCAATATTGCCGGGACCGGAGGTGGCGCGGGAGGCGGCACCGAAACGCAGAAACAGGCGCCGCCTGTGGCGCCGCAACCTGCGTCCATCCCCAGGAACATCGTGAAGTCGGCTACAGCACCACGTGCACTTCCTGCATGCCCCAGTACGGTTGCCTATCGCACTGCAGCGGTCGATCTTCTCAACCTCCAGCGCAGGTATGAGCGCGAACTCTCGAATCTGGAAGCACAGGTAGGCGATATCCGATCAAAAGCGCTGGGTTCGTCCGAGGGGGACGATCAACTGAAATTCTGCACCCTGGCACGCACGAACGTATTGCTGCCATTCGGCTTGAAACTGGCTGCCGCAGGGGCGCAGAAGGTGGCGGCGGGGAAAACGCTTTCGGTACCGATCACCGGCGGCGTGCCGCCATATCGCATCACGCCGATCGACGCGCAGGCAGGCATCGGGGCGGAGCCGAAATTGGATGAGGATGGCGGATATCTTTTCCTGATCACGGTGCCGGCCGGCACTGCGCCGGGCCGAGCGACCTTCTTCGTCAGGGATTCCGCAGGCGCGGGTGATGCCTTTGTCATCGAAGTCACGAACACGTGATGCAACGCCATTCGTGCAGTAACAGTCAATCCAGGCAAGGAGTCTCTCATGACGTTGGAAGTGCTGCAGAATCCGTCGATCGAACTCGATGCGGTGATCGAGGAGATGCGTCGCAAGGGATATTCGGTCGACGACGGCATGGATCGCAGTCTGAACATCGTTGGCATCCGGCGCCGGCCTCTGCGTGTCGATGCGTTCAATGATGTGCTGTTCGTCTTCCATCCGCTGCGCGGTCAATGGCAGTACCAGAAGTTCCAGATCACCACGATTCCCGGCAACGCCTATCTCGCCGGAAAATTGGGGAACCCCAGGGGTACGGCGATCCTGGTGCCCGGGCAGTACGTCGACATGTACACCGTTCGCGAGCATGGCGGCGGCAGCAGGAGGCATCAGGCCTTGTGCCAGAAGCATGGCACCACACTTCCGGTCTATCGCGATGCGCGTTTGAATGGCGTCCCCGATCTCGATCCGTCGAGCATCGAGAACAACGGCACCGGCATCAATCTGCATCGCGCTTCGCCGGTCGATTGCACGATTTCGGTCGGCGACTACTCCTCCGGCTGTCAGACGTTCCGCTGTTCGCAACAATTCGCGGCGTTCATGGCGCTGGTCCGATCGAGCGCGGGATATCCCAGCAATACATTCACTTACACATTGCTGGATCAGGAAGGCTGGGGGTAGTCACCGCATACAAGGGCGCCTGTCTGAGTCGACGCGCACGGGTCGTTCGAGATCGCTCGGGGCTTCCGTTTTCCGCAGGCGCGGGAGATGATTCGGGCCACGATCAAGCCCCGAGACCCGCATGCCCGCAGTCGCCGACACCCAGACCAGCACCGATGCCCTGATTCTCGGCGGTGGTCACAACGGACTCGTCTGTGCCGCCTATCTTGCTGCGGCGGGGTTGAAGGTGCGGGTGCTGGAACGCCGCAGCATCGTCGGAGGCGCGGCGGTGACCGAGGAGTTCCATCCGGGCTTCCGCAACTCGGTGGCGAGTTACACCGTCAGCCTGCTGAATTCCAGAGTGATCCGCGACCTGCGCCTGCAGGAACACGGTCTGCGGGTGGTGGAGCGGCCGTACTCGAATTTCCTGCCCTTGCCCGATGGCCAATCGTTCCGGCTTGGCGGCGAGCATGGCGCTGCCGATATCGCGCGCTGGTCCAGGCGCGATGCGGAACAGTTGCCGAAGTATTACGCGATGCTCGATCGCGTCGTCGTCGTACTGCGCGAACTGATGCTGCGCGCGCCGCCGAATGTATCCGATCGTTTCGTGCTGGCCGATTGGCTGGCGTCGTTCTCGGTCGCGAAACAATTGAAGACGCTGGACATGGCCGCGCGCCGCGATCTGCTCGATCTGTTCGCGAAATCTGCAGGCGATCTGCTCGATGGCTGGTTTGAAGGCGAGCCTTTGAAAGCCGCGCTGGGTTGGGATTCGGTGGTCGGCAATTTCGCCAGTCCGTACACGCCGGGTTCGGCGTATGTGCTGCTGCATCACGTGTTCGGCGAAGTGAACGGCAAGACCGGTGCGTGGGGGCACGCGATCGGCGGCATGGGCGCGATCACCCAGGCGATGGCGAAAGAATGCGCGGCGCGCGGCGTGCGCATCGACACCGACGCCGAAGTCGCGCAGGTGCGGGTGAAAGACGGGCGAGCGGTGGGTGTCGTGTTGGCGGATGGCAGCGAAATCGCGGCATCGCTGGTGGTGTCGAACGTCAATCCGAAACTGCTTTACCAGAAGCTCATGCCGGCCGGCGCGCTGGATGAAGACACGACTGCACGCATTGCGCGTTAT
Source organism: uncultured Xanthomonas sp. (assembly GCA_964523435.1). GTDB lineage: Bacteria > Pseudomonadota > Gammaproteobacteria > Xanthomonadales > Xanthomonadaceae > Lysobacter_I. Next base: position 11,635 of record CAZGBA010000083.1, on the reverse strand, counting down.
CGCTGCGGATCGGCCACCTTCCGGATGAATGTCGCCCTGAGCGAGCTGCCGGATTTCGCTGCGGCGCCGGGCACGCATCTGCAGCCGCATCATCAGAGCGGCATCCTGATCGGGTCGTCGCTGCGCTATTTCGAGCAGGCGTATTTCGATGCCAAATCGAAAGAGCACAACGCCGGTTGGGCGAGAAAGCCCATCGTCGAACTGGTGATCTCCTCCACGCTCGACGACACCTTGGCTCCGCCGGGCCAGCATGTCGCGAGTCTGTTCTGCCAGCACGTGCACCCCGAAGTCGACGGCGGTTGGGATGCGCACCGCGAGACGGTTGCGAACCTGATGATCGACACCGTCGACGCCTGGGCACCGAACTTCCGGCGCAGCGTCCTGGGTTACCAGGCGCTATCGCCTTTGGATCTTGAGCGCACGTTCGGCCTGATCGGCGGCGACATCTTCCACGGCGCACTGGGGCCGGATCAGCTGTTTTCGGCGCGGCCGCTGCTGGGGCAGGGCAACTATCGCGGCGCGATCCCGGGGCTGTATCTCTGCGGTTCGGGCACGCACCCCGGCGGCGGCGTCACCGGTTTGCCTGGACGCAACGCCGCGCGCGAGATCCTGCGCGATGCCGGGCGCGGGCCGCGACCGGACTGAGGTTTCTCCGATATCGGCACGGCTGCGAGCCTTACCGAAAGGTGCGCGGACCCGCTTGTAATCGGTTTGCTGTAATCGGTTTGTCGTATCCGTTTCGTCAGATACCGTGATGCTTCCCTTGCCAGGGCCGATAACTTTCGCGAAGTTGTGCGATATCGGCCTGCATGTGGCCGCTGGTGCGGAAGACGGGCATCACCCCGATCACTTTGTCCGGGTAATGCAGGTACACCGGCACGATCGGCACATCGGCGGCGCTTGCGATCTTCCAGAAACCGATCCGCCAGCGCGCGACCTGTTTACGGGTGCCCTCGGGCGCGATCCCGACCCAGCAGCGATCGCTCTGCTGCAGCAGCCGGACCGTCTGGTCGAACATGGTGTCGCCGGCGGCGGCGACCGCCGGGATGCCACCGTAGCGGCGCAGGATGAAATTGAGTACGGGGATCTTGAACAGCACCTGCTTGCCCAGAATGCTGATATCCAATCCCATCGCCGTCGCCGCGAAATAGATCCAGATGCCGTCCCAGTTGGAGGAGTGCGGCGCGGCGATCAACACGGCCTTCGGCACATCCGGCAATTCACCGCACATCCGCCAGCCACCGACGCGCAGCACCCAGGCCGCGACCTTGCGTTCCCACATGCGTGTTCCGGCACGTGGCGCCTGCGGCGGCATCGGCAGGACGATCCGTGCCTCGGTGGGGGTGTCGGGGTGGGCGGCGAGGGTCAACGGCGGCTCCGGAATTCGCGGTTCAGAGAAGGCGACCTTACGTGATCCGGTTCGAGTAAATCGTCGGTCGTAGGAGGTCCCGACATCTGCCGGTCGAACGAAATCAGCGGCTTGCTTGCGGCGGGTCGGCGGAAAGACGAGAACGCCCGGTCACCTTTGCACCCATCCAGCGCTTGTCTGCGGAGCGCCCCGTACGACCCCATCGAAGGGGTTCCTGAACTCACCAGTGTTTTTTTGCAGTGCAGCGTGCGTTGACATAACGATTACTTCACGATGCCGACGCATCCCGACGTGGGGGAGGGAGCAAGCCCGTTACCGGTTCGACCGGGGCGGGCTTTTTTATGTCCCGCATTCGATAACGCGCGCGAGGTCGACCCGCGTCCGACGTGCGCCGGGATGCCAGAATCCACGCATGGAACATGCCGACCCTTCGATGACGACGTTCGCCGACCGTGCGCTGGCGCGGTTGGGTGCGGTATGCGCGGATCTCCACGATCGCGATACCGCAGCCGACGCGCGCATCCGCGCGCTGGCGCTCGCCAGCGACTTCGCGATGGATGTCTGCATGCGTCAGCCCGCACTGCTGGCGCGTCTGCTGCGCGACGACGGTGCTGCGCCACTGCCGCTGCCGGCATTGACTGCCGAGCATCGCGCCGATTGGCCGACGCTGTTGCGCCGCTACCGTCATGCGGAGTCCGTGCGCCTGATCTGGCGCGATGTGAACGGCTTGGACACGCTCGACGAAACGCTCGCCGGCACCACGCGGCTGGCCGAAGACTGTCTGCAGTGCGCGCTGTCCGCGCTGGAAGCCGAGTTCGTGCAGCGTTCCGGCACGGTGCGCGGCATTGATGGGGTGCCGGTCCGGCTGGTGGTGTTCGCGCTGGGCAAACTCGGCGGCGGCGAGCTGAACTTCAGCTCCGATGTCGATCTGGTCTATGCCTACGAACAGGATGGCGACAGCGATGGCCCGCGTTCGCTAGCGGCCGAGGATTATTTCGCGCGGCTCGGTCAACAGTTGGCGAAACTGCTCGACGAAGTCACCGCCGAAGGCTTCTGTCACCGCGTCGATCTGCGCCTGCGGCCGTTCGGCAGCGCTGGTCGCATCGCATTGTCGTTCACGGCGATGGAGCAGTACTTCCAGCGCGAGGGCCGCGACTGGGAGCGCTACGCCTGGCAGAAGGCGCGCACGGTCGCCGGCGATTCCGCTGCCGGCGCGCGTTTCCTCGACGCATTGCGGCCGTTCGTCTACCGCCGCTATCTCGACTACGGCGCGCTGGACGGTCTGCGCGAGATGAAGGCGACCATTGCCGCCGAGGTTGCGCGCAAGGACATGGCCGACGACATCAAGCGTGGCCCGGGCGGCATTCGCGAGATCGAATTCCTCGCGCAGGCACTGCAGTTGATCCGCGGCGGCCGCGAGCCGGCACTGCGCGAGCGTCGTCTGCAGCCGGCGCTCCACGCGCTGTGCGAAGGCCGCCATCTCACCGAAGACACCCGCGACGCCCTGCTTGCGGCGTACCGGTTTCTGCGCCTGCTCGAAAACCGGCTGCAGATGCTGCGCGATGCGCAGACCCAACAACTGCCGATCGATCCGCTGGAACGTGCGCGGCTCGCGCAGGGACTGGGCGAACCGGATTGGGCGGCGCTGCAGCGTTGGCTGCAGAGGCATCGCGCACGCGTGAGCCTGGAGTTCGACGCTTTGCTGACGCCGCGCGAACGCGCCACGCAGCCGGATGCGCTGGTCGCGTACTGGCGGCGGCTGCACGACGATGTCGGGCGCGGCAGCGCCGGGCGAGGTGCCGGACGCGATGCCGATGAGCGCGAGGCTGGCGCCGGCGATGCGCTGATCGAGGCGGGTTTCGCGCAGAGCGATGAGGTCGATCAGGCGCTGCGCGATTTCGCGCGCGCACCGGGCGTGCGCGACCTGTCCGATGCCGCTCGCGGGCGGCTCGACCGGCTGATGCCGACACTGCTCGCCACCGTCGCGGTCTCGCCTGAGCCGCTGCTGGCGTTGCGCCGTTTGCTGGCGATGCTGCATGCCATCCTGCGCCGCGCCAGCTACCTCGCCCTGCTCGACGAACAGCCGGCGGCGCTGTCGCGGCTGATCGATGTGCTCGTGCGCAGCGCCCTGCTCGGCGAACGGCTCGCGGCGCACCCGCTGCTGCTCGACGAACTGCTCGACCAGCGCGTCGCCGGTCCGTTGCCGTGCCGCGAGGACTGCGTCGCCGCCTGCGAGGCCGCGCTGCAGCAGGAGGATTCGGAAGCCGCCCTGCTCGCGCTCAACGAGGCGCGGCAGGCGCTGAGTTTCCGCATCGCGCTGGCCACGCTGGATCGCCGGGTCGAAGGCATCGACGCCGCGCGCCTGCTCGTCGCCCTGGCCGATGCGATGATCGATGCGGTCTACCGGCTTGCGGTGCGCGAGCTCGAAGCCCAGCACGGTCGTATTGTCGATGCGCGCTTCGCTGTGCTGGGCTACGGCAGCCTGGGCGGGCGTGAGCTCGGGTTCGGCTCGGATCTGGATATCGTGTTCGTGTACGACGCACCGCCGGATGCGATCTCCGACGGCGCGCGTGCGCTCGATGCGCCGCGCTGGAGCGCGCGTCTGGCGCAGAAGATCGTCGCGCTGCTGGGCGCGCCGACCGGCGCCGGCCGGCTTTACGACGTCGATGTGCGCCTGCGTCCGGATGGTGCCAAAGGGCTGCTGGTGTCGACGATCGCCAGTTTCGAGGACTACCAGCGCCATCGCGCATGGACCTGGGAGCACCAGGCGCTGGTGCGGGCGCGCGCGGTCGCCGGGGATGCCGCGCTGTGCGCCGAATTCGAGCGCGTACGCCTGCAGACGCTGACACAGCCGCGAGACGCGGAAAAATTGCGCGAGGATGTGGCCTCGATGCGCGCGCGGATGCGCGCCGAGCTCGACCGTTCCACCGCGGCGCGCTTCGATCTGAAGCAGGGCGAAGGTGGCCTTGTCGACCTTGAATTCCTGCTGCAGTTTCTCGTGCTGCGCGAATCGGCGACGAAGCCGGCGCTGTCCGCACTGCGCGACACGCCCGGGTTGATCGCGGCGCTGGAAGCCGAAGCGCTGTTCGATGCCGACACCGCCGCGCGCTTGCGGGCGGCGCATGCGACCCTGGTCGATGCGGGGCTGCGCTGTACCCTCGACCGCAGGATGCGGATCGTCACGCCGGAGAAGGACATCGAGGACGCGCGCGCCGTCATCGCGGCGGCAGGACGCGGGTTCGGCATTTCGCCCGATTGAACTGCGGCGGTCATGCGATTTGCAGCCGCCCCCTTGTTTTTTCGTGGGCTCGGCCGGACATCGTGAACGATGGTCGGCGGCGGCGGGCGTTCCGCGTAGGATCGGTGGTTTCCGCCGTTTCGCGCGCTATGCTCATGCTTGGATTGCCCGCCACCGACGAGCATCGCAACGCGCCCCCAACGTAGCCCGAGGAACGAATCATGTCGAAGATCAATATCCTGAATACCGATGAGCTGGTGACCGATGCCAAGGTCGTGCTGGAGGACGTCGAAGCGTTGCTCGATGAAGCCGCCACCGCAAGCGGCGACCGCGCCCAGGCCCTGCGTGCGCGCGCCAGCGAAGCGCTGGACCGCGCCAAACAGCGGTTGAGCGATGCGCAGTCGGCCGTGGCCGCCAATACCCGCGCCGCAGCTCGCGCCACCGACGATTTCGTCCATGAGAATCCATGGGGCGCGATCGGCGTGGCGGCCGGTGTCGGCTTCCTGGTCGGCCTGCTCGTTTCGCGGCGCTGACCGGCGTTACGGTCATGGCATCGCCGCTGGATGCCGTGCGCCGCCTGTCGGCGGCCACGGTCAATCTGCTGCTCTCTCGCGCCGAGTTCGCATCTCTGGAACTCGCGCAGACCCGCGCCCAGCTGATCCGCTGGGTGGCGCTGGCGCTGTTCGCGATGGTGCTGGTGCTGCTGGCGCTGATCGTCGGCTCCGCGCTGCTCGCCCTGGCGCTCTGGCCGCATTACGGATGGATCACCCTCGCAGTGCTGTTCGCGCTCTATGCGCTGGGCGCCGCGCTGGTGTTCCGCAAACTGATGGCGGAAATGTCGGCTGCGCCGCCGGTGCTGTCGGCGACGTTGCGCGAGCTGTCCAATGATCGCGACGCACTGCTCGCCAGGACGGGACGCCAAGCGGGCGATGGAGGTGAAGCATGAGCGGACAGTCGCAGGATCGGCAATTGCGCATGGAGATGCTGCGCATGCGCGCGGCGGTCGAACGTGGTGAAGTCGCCGCCTCGTTGCGCGAGTTGCGCGGCAGCACGGGGCGACTCCGGAATCTTGCATCCGTCGCCGGCAGTCTCGGTGCGGCGGTCTCCAATCGCGGAAGTTGGATGGGGCTGCTCGCCAGTTCGGTCACGGGCCGGCCTTGGCTGGCTGCGCTGGCCTTGGGCGCGGTGCGTGCGCTGAAGCGGCGGCCGCTGTTGGCTGCGGTCGCGATCGGTGCAGTGGCGATCGGCATGCGTGCGACGAAGAAAGCCGCTGTGCCTCAGACACCCGACGCCTGATCCAGTCGCTTCGACAGGATTCGCGTCGATTCGCGGCAGGCGGATGCGGTCCTTTGGACTCCGGCCGCAAACGGCGACTGTTCCACTCGAATCCCGCTTCGCATCGCTGATGCCGCGCGACTTTCATCGGCAGATGCATCGATTGCTTTTGTGTATCGATCGACGCGATGAATGCGGGAGTCATATATCCCTTCGATCGCAGCGCGATGCTGTGGTGCGCATATCGTTGAGTGATGTGGCGTGGACCGGCATTTCCGGACCCCCGCCTTTGGTCGAACGCCCGGCGCCTGCGGCAAGCATGCGCAGACGCATGCGCCTGAAAATCGGGACATCGCGTACGACATACGCGCCGAACTGTCACATTCGACAGGTTGTCTACGCCGGGATCGAAGTGAAACTGACGATGAAGTTCCAGTGCCGGGATTCATGTCGAAGCGGTACGTCTTGTCGACGAATCCCGCGTTTGCATGCGGCATGGATCGGTTTTGGTCAGGGTCTGCGAAGGGGCGCGAATGCAACTCACAATCGCTTTGTGCGGCTTGTCCGCCAGAAACGCGCGCGTACTGTCCTATGTCATCAACTCCACGCGCATCGATGGCGATGCGCTCCGGTCCGTCGGCCAGGACACGGATGAGCGTGTGCACATCGCGGTCGTGGATGCGGCATCGCCGGAAGGCATCGTGGCCTATCGCGGATTGCGGGATGCCAATCCGGACCTGGTGTCGATCACCGTTTCGGAGCAGGGCCTGACCGGAGACTCGCCTTACAAGATCGAAAGCAGATCGCTGTTCCTGAAGATCATCGGCACGCTGACCAAGCTCATCGAATTCGAGCATGGGCAGAAAAAACGCTGGCTTCCTGCGGAAGTCGTCATCAAGGACAGGCAGACCACCCAGATCGAGGTGATGGCGGTTGCGCAGGGCAGTGCTGTCAGTGCCGACGCGCTGTCCGGTGGCGAGCTGTATGCCCTGGTGGTGGACGACAGTCTGGCGGTGCGTGAACAGTTGTGCGGCGCCCTGCTGCGTCTGGGCATCAACAGCGAGTCCGCCGAAAATGCCGAAACGGCGCTGTCGATGATCGAGCAATGCAGGTTCGATATCGCTTTTTTCGACGTGGTCATGCCCGGTTCCGACGGTTACGAACTGTGCCGTAATGTTCGGCGCAATCCGCATACGCGTTCGATGCCGGTGCTGATGCTGACCTCGCGCTCTTCGCCGTTCGATCGTGCCCGCGGCATGCTGGCGGGCTGCGATCATTACCTGACGAAACCGATCACCTGGGAGACCTTCAGCAGGGTGGTCGACAAGGCGCTGATGAAGCATTTCCGCAACGACCGCGCGCAACTGGCGGCGCGCGGCTATCGTGGCTGACCGGCGGCCTGCGGACTGATTCGCGGGCGCGGGCAACGCACATGCATTGCCCGGCGGCGCTTCAGCCCAGACGTTCGCGGAGGATCGACGCGACCCGTGCGGTTTCGCGCAGCGGTTCGACATCGAACCCATCGAGGCGCGCATCCATCGCGCGGACACGGCCGCTGCCGAGCAAGGCGTCGACGAAAGCACGTGGACGCCCGCGAACGCGGCCCGGATCGAATACGAATACCGGCACCCGCGTGGCGCAGGCTTCGGTGATCATGTTCACCGAGTCCGGTGAACAGACGATGCGGTCGGCCCAGGCGAGCAGGCCGGCATAGGGGTTCGGGCCGTCTTTCGTACTGCGCCAGACCACGCCGGGCGTGTCGTCGTAGCGATGCTCCAGCACGTCGCGCAATTCTTTCGGCGTGCGTCGCGACGTGGTGAGCAGCACGCTGCCGCCCTCCTGTGCGAGCACCGCTTCCAGCCTTGAGGCCAGCACTTCAAACGCCATGCGGTCGAAGCGCGCATGGCGCGAGCGTCCGCCCAGCAGGACCGCGTTGATCGGTCGCGGCAATTCGGAGTACACGGCGAATTCTTCGCGCGCGCGCGCGAGCCAGGCGTCGTCGATCGGATGCAGGCTGCCGATCGTGGTGATGACGTTCGGTCCGCGCAGCCGATCGTGTTCGGGGACGACGACGAAATCCCAGTGTCCCGGATCGATGCGCGGATCGAGGATCTGCACGACTTTGGTTCCGCGTTCGCGCAGCAGACGGGTGGCCAACGCCGCCTGCCTGCCGCAGCCGATGGCGACCGCAGGCGGAGCATCGAGCAGTGCGGCGAACGCATCGCCGTAGGCGCGTTCGGCTCCGGGCCATCGCTGTGGCGCAGTCCAGCGCCACGGCGCGTGCGGTTCCAGCGTGAATGCGGTGGCGTCATCGGCGAGCGCGCCACACACCGCCTCGGCTTGGCGGGCATTGCCCGCGCGGCCATCGCTTATCGCGCATATTTGGATTGAATTGGCGCTATTTTCTCGCATTGTTCCGAATTTGACTCGAATCGTTTCCATAACGCGGCTGCGGCAAAGCCGAGCGGACTCTACACTGCCCGCTCGTCACCATCTTCACACGCTTGGGATCACCAGACCGATGTCTTCACCGCTGACCGATACCGCGCTCGACCAACTGTTCCGCACTGCCCGGACCTACAACGCCTTCTCCGGGGAGATCGACGACGCCACCCTGCATCGCCTCTACGACCTGCTGAAGTGGGGGCCGACCGCCGCGAACGCATGCCCGGCGCGCTTCGTCTTCGTGCGTTCGCCGGAAGCCAAGGCCCGGCTGGCGCCCGCGCTGGATGCCGGCAACCGCGAGAAGACGCTGGCGGCGCCGGTCACGGTGATCGTCGGCTACGACATGGCCTTCTACGACAAGCTGCCGGTGCTGTTTCCGCATGTCGATGCGCGTGCGTGGTTCGCCGGCAGGCCGGAAGCTGCGTTGGAAACCGTGGCCCTGCGCAACGGCAGCCTGCAGGGTGCGTATCTGATCCTCGCCGCGCGCTCGCTGGGCCTCGATACCGGCCCGATGTCGGGCTTCAACAACGCCATGCTTGACGAAGCCTTCTTCGCCGGCACCGCGATCCGCTCGAATTTCCTGGTCAATCTCGGTCAGGGCGATCGCGCCTCGATTTTCCCACGCTCGCCGCGACTGGGCTTCGAGGAAGCCTGCCGCATCGAGTGATTCCACTGCGCCGCCGCGCACCGTTATCCACTGTCATCGCCTCTGAAGCATGTTCGCGATCCCATCCAGACCCAGGAGTATTCCGATGAAACGTCCGCTGTTCGCTGCCGCCCTCGCGCTGGCTTCCACCGTCGCCTTCGCCGCGCCGCTGACCTACAAGATCGACGCCAACCACACCGATGTGGTCGCGAGCTGGAGCCATTTCGGCTTCTCCAACCCGATCGCGCATTTCGGCAAGGTCGACGGCAGCATCACCTACGACCCGGCGAACGTCGGCGCCTCGAAGGTCGAAGTCACCATTCCGCTGTCGGGCCTGAATTCGCACGTGGGCGATTTCGACGACCATCTGCGCAGCGCCGATTTCTTCGACGCCGAAAAATTTCCCACCATCACCTTCAAGAGCACCTCGGTAAAGGCCGCCGGCAAAGGCAAGCTGAAAGTCACCGGCGATCTGACCATCAAGGGCACCACCAAGCCGGTGGTGCTGGACGTGACCATCAACAAGACCGGCGTGCAGCCGCTGGCCAAGCGCGAGGCTGCGGGCTTCAGCGCCACGACCACTGTCAAGCGCACCGACTTCGGTCTGGGCCTGTACGCGCCCAACGTCAGCGACCAGGTGAAGCTGTCGATCACCACCGAAGCCATCGTGCCGAAGCCCGCCGAATAAGCCGCGATATCGCTTTCCAAGCAAACGGGCCGCCTATCGCGGCCCGTTTGCGTTTCAGCCGGGCGCCGTGGTTTCTGGCGGCGGTGCGTCGAAGCGGTAGGGCGTGGCCTGCGCCGATGGCCGTGCGCCGAACGCGCTGGCGAAGGTCGTCAGGTGCGGCATCGCCGAGAGATCGATCGGATTGCGGAACGGCAGGTGCTCCAACAGGCAGAACAGCCCGAGCTCGAAAATCGCGATCATGGATACAGGCAATTCCGCGCGGATTCCCGGCAGCTGCCGGTCGAGCCAGACGAGACATTGCAGAAGGCTCGCCCGGCGTTTGCGCGATGCGGCATCCGGCGGACGTTTCGAAACGATTTCGTGGAAGACCACCTCGACCTGCGCCGCCATCGCATGCGCCAGCACCTCGTGCGCATTCATCAGCAGCGCAGAGTGGGCCTGTTCCGGCCAGAACACGCGCGCCGGACCATCGTCCGTCTGTCCCGCAAGCCATCGGCAGGCGTTGAGACTGCCCCACACCACCGTGTCGCCGTGCCGCAGCGCGGGCAGCTTCAGCGCGGGATTGCCGGCAAATACCGTCGGGTCTTCGCTCATGAGGTCGTGGATCGGCAGCAGGACGTATTCGACGCCCAGCTCGTGCGCCAGCAGCCGGACCTGACGGGTGTAATGGGATGCTTGGCGACCGATGATCTCGACGCGAAGGGACATGGACGACGCTCCGATGGTGGCGGCGCAATGCGCAGGACGACGCGCAGGCCGAAGTAGCAGGCATTCTGCACCGTCCGCCCGGCGGTACGCTGGGCTAAAATGTCGCTTCCGCGCAGGACGACACGCCATGACCGCTTCCCAGCCCAGCCAAGCCAACGCCCAGCAACGTTACGAGGTGCATCGCGCCGATCTGCCGCTGAGCTGTCCGAGCCCGTCGATGGCGCTGTGGAATTCGCATCCGCGCGTGTACCTGCCGATCGAAGCCGAAGGCGGCACCTCCACCTGCCCGTACTGCGGTGCGCAGTACGTTCTGATCGATTGATTGCGGACGCCGGCGCCGTGCCGCGCCGCCTCACTGTCGTGCAATTGCTGCCGGCGCTGCATTCGGGCGGCGTCGAGCGATCCACATTGGAAATCGCCGATGCGCTGGTGCGAGCAGGACATCGCGCCATCGTCGTCTCCGCAGGCGGCCGTCTGGTTCCCCAGCTTCAGGCCAGCGGCGCCGAGCATATCGCGCTCGACATCGGCCGCAAGTCGCTGCTGACCCTTCGCCATGTGCGACGCCTGCGCGCGCTGTTCGCCGAGCGGGGTGTCGATATCGTGCATGCGCGTTCGCGATTGCCGGCGTGGGTCGGCTGGTTCGCGCTGCGCGGCATGCCGATGATCCGACGCCCGCGCTTCGTGACGACCGTGCATGGTCTGAATTCGCCTTCGCGCTACAGCGCGATCATGGCGCGCGGCGAACGGACGATCTGCGTGTCGGACACGGTCCGCGACTACGTGCTGAAACATTACCCGGACACCGACGCTGCGCGACTGCAGGTGATCCCGCGCGGGATCGATCCGGTCGCGTTCCCGCGCGCGTCGTCGCCCGATGCCGACGCGCGTGCCCGCGTCGCTGCGCAGCATCCGGCGCTGGGCGGCGATGGTCCGCTATTGCTGTTGCCCGGGCGCGGTACGCGACTCAAGGGTCATGCCGATGCGCTGGTGCTGCTCGCCGCGCTGCGCGGCGATGGCCTCGACGCGCGGCTGTGGATGCCCGGCGCGCGCGAGCCCGGCCGCGAAACCTACCTCGCCGATCTTGAAGCCGAGGCCGCGCGCGATGGCTTCGCGCATGCGCTGGCGATCACCCCGCCAACCGCCGCGATCGCCGAGGCTTACGCGGCCAGCGATCTGGTCCTGCAGGTGTCGCGCAAGCCGGAGGCGTTCGGGCGCACGGTGATCGAAGCGCTGTCCTGCGGGCGTCCGATCGTGGGCTGGGCGCAT
>CAZGBA010000082.1:0-16750 GCA_964523435.1 uncultured Xanthomonas sp. | reverse complement strand
ACGTCGGCTTCGGCAAGAAGCGCGACACCCAGTTCGCGCAGTTGATCGAATTCGCGATCCGCTACGACAAACCCGTACGGATCGGCGCCAACTGGGGTTCGCTGGATCAATCGCTGGCCACGCAGTTGATGGACGAGAACGCGCAGCGCGCCACGCCATGGGACGCGGGGCGGGTGCTGCGCGAAGCGCTGATCCGCTCGGCGCTGGATTCGGCCGAGCGTGCGGTGGAGATTGGTCTTGCGCGCGAACGCATCATCCTCAGCGCGAAAGTCAGCGGTGTGCAGGAATTGATCGCGGTCTATCGCGATATGGCCGCGCGTTCGGATTTCGCGCTGCATCTGGGTCTCACCGAAGCCGGCATCGGCAGCAAGGGCATCGTTGCTTCCAGCGCGGCGCTGGCGGTATTGATGCAGGAAGGCATCGGCGACACCATCCGCATTTCGCTCACGCCCGATCCCGGCGCATCGCGCACGCAGGAAGTGATCGTCGCGCAGGAACTGCTGCAGACGATGGGCCTGCGCGCATTCACGCCGATGGTCACCGCCTGTCCGGGCTGCGGCCGCACCACGTCGGAGTTCTTCCAGGAACTGGCGAAAGTGGTGCAGGAGCATGTGCGCGCGAAGATGCCGGAGTGGAAGATCACCCATCCTGGCGCGGAAAATCTCACGCTAGCGGTGATGGGTTGCGTGGTCAACGGCCCGGGCGAATCGCGCCACGCGAATATCGGCATCTCGCTGCCCGGTACCGGCGAGGCCCCGGCTGCGCCGGTGTTCATCGATGGCGAGAAGAGCGTCACCCTGCGCGGCGACAACATCGCGCAGGAATTCATCGGTCTCATCGACGGTTACGTCGATCGCAAGTTCGGGCGTGACGCGCACGCTGGCTGAGGTGGTTGCGACACTGCGCGAGGATCTGCGCTTCGGCGTGGATTTCCTGCGTCGTCGCATCTTGCGGCTGGCGCTGCTGTTCGTCGGTCTGCTGTTGCCGCTGTGGGGATTCGCCGAGCTGGCCGATGAAGTCCATGAGCGCGAGCCGTTTCCGTTCGACGAACCGATCCTGCGTTTCGCGCACGCGCTGGCCGGCGACGGTTTCGACCGCGTGTCGTCGTTCTTTTCCGCAGTCGGCTACCAGTGGGGTGTCGTGCCTTTCGACATCATGCTGATCGCTGCGCTGGCCTGGCGGCGGCGGATGCGCGAGGGCCTGTTCGCCGGTCTGGCGATCGGCGGTTCCGCGCTGCTGAACCTGTCGACCAAGCAGATCTTCGCCCGCGATCGCCCGAGCCTGTGGGCGTCGATCGCGCCGGAGACCACCTTCAGTTTTCCCAGCGGCCATGCGATGGGGTCGGCCACGCTGGCCTGGGTGCTGTTCCTGCTGGCCTGGCGCACGCGCTGGCGCTGGCCGGTTGCGTTGGGAGCTGCTGGTTTCGCGGGCATGGTGGCCTTTTCGCGGGTGTATCTGGGCGTGCATTACCCGTCCGATATCCTCGCCGGCTGGGCGGCGGCATCGGTCTGGACGGTGTCGGTCTATGTGCTGGTCTATCGCAACGGCAGCCGTCCCTGGCGTCAGACCTGACCATCAGGTCTGGGCATCGATCCCGTATGTGGGCAGTCGTTTCGATGACGCTTTCATGACGTCCGGTTATTTGTGCGCCGCAAAATCGACGGGAAGAAAGCAGAATTGAGAATGTCTCTCGCGGGCATGTCCAATCGGCGCGTATGAAGCCTATACAATCGGGGCTTCGGCTGCCTGCTGGGTGGATCGAATGGAGCGCCGCTTCCTCTCGAAGCAGGCGGCTATGCCCCAAGGGGCACATGGATTGACTCAGGGGTTTCATTCCAACCTTCGTTTACCGAATTTGTCCGGGGGACAGTTATGTCACGCATCAATAAATGGGGCGTCGCGGCCGGTGTATCCGTGCTGATCGCGGCTGCAGCTGCGGCTGCCTACCAATACACAACGAATGGATCCGGCGCTGCGGTCGCGACCGGCGACGCAGGTCTTTCGGTATCCAACGTCACGAGCGTCCCGGCAGGTCCTGCCGGCGACAGCGGCGCAGGCGGCAGTGGCGCCAACGCGGCGGCAGGATCCGCCACCGATGTCCGCCAGGGGCGCGGCACTTATATCGTGGTCTTCAAGGAAGCGGCGCTGGCCAGCTACAAGGGCACAGTCCCCGGCATCGGCGCGCCCGAACGCGTTCGCGACAAGCAGGGCAGGCTACGTCTCGACGCCGAAGGCGACAATTCGCAGGAATACGTCGATTATCTGCAGACGCGTCAGCAGCAGATGGAAGCGCGCATGTCGACGATGGCCGGCCGCGATGTCGCGCCGCGCCTGACGATGCAGCACGCCATCAACGGCATGGTCGTGGATCTGGCCGATAGCGAAGCGAACGCCATCCGCCGCATGCCCGACGTCCGTCTGGTCGAGGAATATCGCGAAGTTCCGATGGACACCGATCTCGGTCCGCAACTGATCGGCGCCACGCCGGTCTGGACCGGCACCAACCCCGGCGCTCCCGGTCCGTATCGCGGCGAAAGCGTCGTGTACGGCGTGATCGATTCCGGCATCAACTTCGGCAGCCCGTCGTTCGCGGCGGTCGGCCCGGTCGATGGCTATACACACAACAATCCGCTGGGCGCCGGCAACTACCTGGGAACTTGCGACGCCGGTGGCGTGGATGCCGGGCGTTGCAATGACAAGCTGATCGGCGGTTACGACTTCGTGTGCGGCGCGCCGGCCAACGTCTGCGGCGGTACCAGCATCCGGGAAGAACCCGGCTTCGGCGACACCAACGGCCACGGTAGCCACACGGCTTCGACCGGCGCCGGCAACACCCGCGACGTGCTCTTCAGCGGCAACACGCTGCGGATTTCCGGCGTGGCGCCGCATGCCAACATCATCGCCTATGACGTGTGCTACACGAACACCGCGACCGGTCAGGGCCTGTGCCCGAACGTTTCGTCGGTGGCGGCGGTGGATCAGGCGATCGCCGACGGCATCGTCGATGCGATCAACTACTCCATCGGCGGCGGTGCCGATCCCTGGAGCGATGCGGTTTCGCTGGCGTTCCTCAATGCGGTGGATGCTGGCATCTATGTGTCTTCCTCCGCTGGCAACAGCGGCCCCGGCGCGAACACGATGGGACACCACGAACCGTGGGTGAGCTCGACGGCGGCCTCGCAGACCGGTCGCAGCGGATTCTCCACCGCGCTGCAGGTGACCGGTCCGGCGCCGGTGCCGGCCAATCTGGCCCCCCTGCTGGTCAATGAAGGTACGGGCGGCGTGGCGCTGTCCGCCACCATTCCCGGCACCACGCCGCTGCTGATCAGCGCCGGTATCAACACCACCAGCGACGGTTGCGCTGCTTATCCGGCCAACACGTTCGCAGGCGCCATCGCGGTGATCCGTCGTGGTACTTGCAGTTTCACCATCAAGACCAACAACGCCTCCGCTGCGGGCGCCATTGCGGTGGTGATCGCCAACAACGCGGCGGGTGGAATCATTCCGTCGGTACCGGGTACGACCATTCCGGTGTTCGGTGTGACCCAGGCCGATGGCGATGCCCTGCGCAACTTCGGTCAGGCCAATCCCACCACCACGACGGCCCAGATCACGTTCCCGCCGCTGCCGATCCCGAACACGCCGGATGCATTGGCGTCGTTCAGCTCGCGCGGGCCGGCTGGCACCTACAACCTGCTGAAACCCGACATCACTGCACCGGGTTCGCAGATTCTGGCTGCGGTGTCCGACACCGTCGTGGTGACCGGTTCGCCGCAGGCCGTCGCACTGTTCAGCGGCACCTCGATGGCTTCGCCGCATCAGGCCGGCGCTGCCATGCTGATCCGTCAGGCGCGGCCGACCTGGACACCGCCGGAAATCAAGTCCGCGTTGGCCTTGACGGCGGCGCAGACGGTATTGCTTGAGGATCAGGTGACCCCCGCGAATCCGTTCGCGCGCGGCAGTGGCCGTGTCCAGGTCGATCGGGCGATCAATGCCGGTCTGGTCATGAACGAAACCACCGCGAACTACACTGCTGCCAATCCCGCCACCGGCGGCGATCCGACCACGTTGAACCAGCCGAATCTGTTCAACCGTAGCTGCTATCCGACCTGCGCGTTCTTCCGCACCTTCCGCAACACCGGTGCGACGGCGACCACATGGCGCGTGCAACTGGTGGGCGTCAGCGGTACGGTCACGCCGATCATCACGGTGCCGGGCAACGGCTCGCTGACCGTGAAGTTCACGATCTATGGCTTCAGCCTGGCACCCAACGGCACCGCCACCTTCGGTACCGTCGTGCTGACCCCGGCGACAGGCGCCGCTCCGGTGCTGCGTATGCCGGTGGGCGTGTCGGTGCAGCCGCCGGTGATCTCGATGCCGGCCAGCCTGTCGTCCTCGCTGTCGACCAACTCCGCAGGGTCGGCGTCGTTCACGATCGGCAATACCGGCGGCTCGAACCTGACCTACGCCTTCCTCAACACGGGTACGGCGCCGGGCTCGCTGGTCAACACGACCGGCACCGTCACCGGCAGCGGCTTCCGCAGCACCAATTACACCGATCCCGCGACAGCCGGAAACCAGGCCCAGTTCTCGGCTGATGATTTCGTGCTGACGCAGTCGACGCAGCTCACGTCGCTGTTCGTGGAGGGCTTCACGCTGGTGGCCCCGCCGCTCTCGACGGTGTCGCCGACGCTCACCTGGAGCCTCTACCCGGATGCAGGCGGCTTGCCGGCGGGTAATCCGCGTTCGGCGCCGGGTGCGGCCGTGTGGACGTACACCGCAGGCGCAACCTCGGCGGGTGTGACCACCGTTTCTGACGCGAATGGCGACAACATCCTGCTCAACCTGACCGCTGCAGGCCAGAACGTGACGTTGCCGCCGGGCCGCTATTGGCTGGTGGTGAATGCCAACAGCACCTTCGCCAACCGCTGGAACTGGTTCATCACGACCCAGGTGAGTGGCGCCAGCGGTATTGCGACGATCTCGGTCTCGACCACCGGAACCGGTGCGTGGGCCGCGAACACCACGACCGGCCTGTCGATGCAGGTTCGTGGTCTGCTGCCTTGCGGCGCGC
The DNA here is from genome assembly GCA_964523435.1 of uncultured Xanthomonas sp. GTDB lineage: Bacteria > Pseudomonadota > Gammaproteobacteria > Xanthomonadales > Xanthomonadaceae > Lysobacter_I. The sequence goes on along the minus strand of CAZGBA010000082.1, from coordinate 11,676 downwards.
CCTGGATCAGCGGCACCTATGCGACGACCGGAACCTTGGCACGCGGCGCCAGCCGCTCGGCCCTGACCGCGATCAACAGCACGGGTCTGGCTGCCGGCAGCTATCTGGGCAATGTCTGCGTGCAGAGCAACGACCCGGCGACCCCGGTGTTGGCGGTTCCGCTGTCGCTGACCGTGACACCGTAACGTCCCGCGCAAGTGAAGATCGAAGGGCCCGGAGCAATCCGGGCCCTTCTTTTGTGACCGATATCACGCTCTTTGTGCGTTCATGCCGCTGAGCACCCGCTTCGGGTGCATCCGAGACCACCCCATGTGTCCTACCGATCCGCCCGGCGAACATGCCGATCTTCTCGATTTCCTGCGCGAGCGGCTCGAACGCGGCAACGACTGCCTGCTGGCGGGCAATGCCCGTGGCGCCATCGTCTATTACGACAGCGCGCTGGTGTCTTTCCATCCGAACAGCAGGATTCCCGTCCTGCAGCCGACCTACCGTGCGCTATGGACGAACAAGGCCTTGGCGCACCAGCAACTGCGTGAACCGGTCAAGTCGCAGGAGGCGGCGATGTTCGCGAACAGCCTGCCGCTCTCCGGCTGAGCTGTAAGGGGTAGCGATCTCAAACAAACGGCCGCCCCAAGGCGGCCGTTCCCGTCGTGCATGCGGATGGCAGGCGCTTCACCAGATCCGCACGCGCTGCTCCGGCGGTAGATAGAGCTTGTCGCCCGGCTTCACGTCGAACGCGCGATACCACTCGTCGAGGTTCCGCAGCGGGCCGTTGATCCGGTACTGCGGCGGCGAATGCGAATCCGTCTTCAGCCGGTTGAGCGTGGCTTCCTCGCGGGATTTCGATTTCCAGACCTGCGCCCACGCCAGGAAAAAGCGCTGGTCTCCGGTCAGTCCGTCGACCACCGGCGCATCCTTGCCTTTAAGACTGAGTTTGTAAGCGGTGTAGGCCATCGACAGGCCGCCGAGATCGCCGATGTTCTCGCCCATGGTCAGCTGGCCGTTCACGCATTGGCCTTCGATGGGGCAATAGCCGGCGTACTGCGCGCCGAGCGCCTTGGTGCGCGCGTCGAAGCGGGTGCGATCCTCATCGGTCCACCAGTTGCGCTGGATGCCGGCGGAGTCCGACTTCGAGCCCTGGTCGTCGAACCCGTGGCCCATCTCGTGGCCGATCACGCCGCCGATGGCGCCGTAGTTCACCGCCGGATCGGCGTTCACGTCGAAGAACGGCGGCTGCAGGATGCCCGCCGGAAACACGATCTCGTTGAACGACGCGTTGTAGTAGGCGTTGACCGTCTGCGGGGTCATGAACCATTCCTCGCGATCGGGCTTGGTGCCGAGGCGGCGGTTCTGATCGTCGATGGCGTAACGCCGTACTGACAGGACGTTCGCGATCAGGTCGCCCGGAACGATCTTCACCGTGCCGTAGTCGCGCCATTTCCGGGTGTAGCCGATCTTCGGCAGAAACGTGCCGAGTTTCTTGTAGGCCTCGGCTTTGGTCGCCTCGCCCATCCAGTCGAGATGCTGGATGTTCTGACGCAGCGCGGTGCGCAGGTTCTCGACCAGTTCGTCCATCGCCGCCTTGGCTTCGGGCTTGAAGTGACGGGCCACGTACATCCGGCCGACCGCATCGCCCAGGCCGGTGCTGCCGCCGACGGCGGCGACCGCGCGCTTCCACGGTTCCTTCTGCGCCTGCTGGCCCTGCAGCACCTTGCCGGTGAACGCGAACGCGGCCTGATCGATCGTGGTGCTCAGCAGCGGCGCGTGGTTTCGCACCGCGTGGTAGGTCAGATAGTCGCGCCAGACGTTCAGCGGTGTCTTCGCGACCACATCGAGCACCGGCGCGACCGCGCTGGGCGTCGAAATATTGACTTCGGCCGGCGTCGACAGGCCCTGCGCGGCGAAGTGCGCCGCCCAGTCGTAGCCGGGAAATTCCTCGCGCAGTTGCGCGAAGGTGCGCAGGTTGTAGGTCTTGTCGCGGTCGCGCAGCTGCGCGCGATCCCACAACCGCTTGGCCAGCTCGGTTTCCAGCGCGATGATCGCCTCGGCGCGGGGCTTGGCGTCGGCGACTTCGGCGAAGCCGAGCATGGTGGTCACGTGTTCCAGATACGCGGCGCGGATCTCGACGAACCTCGGCTCCGGATTGAGGTAGTAGTCCTTGTCCGGCAAACCCAGGCCGCCGACACCGATCCCGACCAGATAACGGTCCGGATTCTTGCGGTCGAGGCTGACGTTGGCGCCGACCGGACTGCTGGTGCCGTCCATGCCGGAACGGCCGAAGGCGGTGGTCAGGGCCGCGACCGAATCGATGCCGGCGATGCGGGCCAGGGTCGGTTTCAGCGGCGCGATACCGGCGGCATCGCGCGCGGCGGTGTCCATGTAGCTGGCGTAGAAATCGCGGACTTTCTGCTCGTCGCTGCCGGGCGCCAGATCCTTCCGCGCCTGCAGTTCCTCGATGATCGCGCGGGTCTGTTCTTCCGCCTGATCGCTCAGCACGTTGAACGAACCGTAGCGGGTGTCGTAATCGCGCAGCTGATAATTGTCGAACCAGCGGCCGTTGGCGTAACGGTCGAAATCGTCGCCGGGCTTCGCCGACAGGTCGCGGTTATCGAGTGCGATACCGAAGCTTCCGAGCTGCGGCGAGGCATTGTCGCTGGCGAATGCGGTGGCGGACGCCAGCGCGAGGCTCAGGGCGACATTCAGGACGGTGAGGCGGTATCTCATCTTCGATTCCGGAAAGAGCGGGCGACCTGCAAGCCTAGCGTGCAGGATCGCGCCGGCATGTGCCGAAGGTGTTGACGCGCACCGTGGCAAAGCGGGTCATGGTCCATCGAAAAGTCGCCGGCAGCGCGATCAAGCGCCTTTCTGCGATGCGTCAGGGCGTCGGAGGCCGACTCTGCGCGCTGTAGATCGCTTCCCTGGCTTCCTGCAGACGGATGCGCAGATAGTCGTCCCGGGTCATGCCGCCCGGGTAGCTCGTCATCGCCAGTACTTCGGAAACGATCTGCGCCTCGCGCGCCTTGTATGTCTGGAATTGCGTATCCCGCTGTTGCTGGGCCAGAAATGCCCGCTGCCGCACCGCAGTCTGTTCGCGATAACGGCTGACGATGGTCTGCACCTGCAGCACGCGCTCGGATTCGTTCTCGATGGCCGCCTGGATCAGGCCGACCCGCAGCATCATCGCTTCGCCGGCCGACAATTCGCGCGTCTGCTCGCGTTGGTCTATTTCCCGGTTCAGCGCGCGCGCGCGTGCGATGCGCCGATCTTCGGTGATGTTTTTCGCGTCGCGCATGAAGGCCCGCATCTCCTGTTCGAAGGCCTGGCGGCTGCGGTAGGCGCGCGCTTCCGGGGTCGATGCCAGCGCCGCGTTCGGATCCGGCGCTGCGATGACCGGTGTCGCGGGCTCAACGAGGGCCCGGGTCGCCGCAGCCTGGCGTTGCTGGCCCGAGAGCCACAAGGTGAAAGTGAGTACGGCCGCGATCGCCAAGCCGAGGTGAATGGGTCTGATCTTCATGATGGACGGCGCTGATTTCCCGAAATATTACGAAGTCTCCCGACGGGCCCGCAGTACGGGCCCGCCGGGGGTCATGCAGGCACGATCAAAGCAGCTGATCGATGGTCCAGTAAAGCAGATTGAAGGGTTTGTTGCGGTCGGCGACGTCGCTGGCTTCGGATGCATCCAGCACATTGCCCGAACCGACCAGCACGCTGTCGATGAAGTTCCGCAGTTCGAGGCTCATCGTCTGGATGTCGCCGTTCTTGAAATCGACGATGGTGGTGCAGTGGCTTTCGTTGACCGCGCGATATTGCGGGAAGTAGCCGCCGAAATTGCCCAGACCATTGAGTTTCGCCGACAGCCGTTGGGTGTCTGTGCCCCAGCGGGCGTGGATCAGCGCTTCCTTGGCGGCCTGGTTGGGTGCGTTCTGGATATCGGTGAAGAACCGCTCGTACGAGTACGAGGAGTAGTTCAGGTCCTGCCAGAAATGGGTTTGGCCGAGGCGATCATTGGGATATTTCGCGGACAGCGCGCCGTACAACGTGCCGAGCTGGTTGAGATCGAGCTGCGGCATCTGGGTGGCGAGGTAGGGCAGCGGTCCGTTCGGTTTGTTGAGCCCCCACGCCTGACGCATCAGGCCCTGCAGAGGCGCGGACGGATAGAGATTCGGGTCGCCACCGAGCGGCGCATCGAAGACCGGGCCGGAATCGTCGATCAGGAAGCCACGGGTCGGCGCCATGTCGCGGCGCAGCGGCGCGTAGTTGGTCAGGCTGCCGGCGCCGCCGGCGCTGCAGCCGGTGGAGAGCATCTGTGTCGGACGCTCCACGTTGTCCTTCAGCCAGCTCACCACGGCGCGCACGTTGCGGGTGCCGTTGTGATGCCAGACCAGAGGCGGCTTCACGCCGGCCGGGTCGTTGTACACCGCCACTTTGTCGCCGCTGTAGATGTCGCCGGTGCAGTAGGGCACGTAGACGATGTTCCATTGCTGGGTCTTGATCGATTCGAACGGACTGATCCGGGTGACGAACGGGCTCACCAGGCTTGCGCCGGGATTGAGCAGACTCATGTAATCGTCGGGAATGCCGTTCGGATTGCGCGCGCCGCGTACGCCGTTCTGGCCGGTGCAGCTCGGATAATCCCAGCAGGCGCCGCCGCCTTCCATGTAGATGACGGTGTTGCGCGTGTTCGGCACACGATTGAAAAAGAACTTGTACTGCGAACCGTTGCCGCAGACCGCGCCGGTTTCGGGTGCGAGCTTGATGGTCTGCCATTGGCTGTAAGCGCCACGGCTGAAGCCGTCGGCGTAGCCGCTCGGATTCGACAGCAGCGGATAGTATCCGGTGCGTTGAGCAGCGGTGACTTTGTTGTCGGCCTTCGGTGGCGTCACCAGATTGGCCAGTGTCTGCCAGAACGTGTAATCGCCTTCTTCTGCATGCAGCGGCGCTGCAATCAGGATGGTGGCGATGGCAGTTGCAAGCACGACAGGCTTGCGAAGCGATGCGGTCATAACCTTCTTTCCTTTGGGTGATGGACTGCTTGGGTAAGACGCCCGCAATGGGCGCTGAGTGTACGGCGACGCCCCCTGCATCGTGCCGTGCGATCCGGGCGATGCCGCAGATCGAACGTCCGATGTACACCGGCGCACCGGGGCGGTCAATCGTCGCACGATTCCATTTCGTCATGAGTACGGTCGATCTGCGGATATTGCATCGCAGCATCATTCGCCGGGTTTTGCCGCCACGACCGGTGCGTGCGTGGCATTGCGGCGCACCAATTGCGATTCCCGATGCGCGATGTACGCGTTGGCCGCGAAGATCACGCCTGCGCCGAGCGCGGTCCAGCGATCCAGTGGCTCCTGGAACAACAGCCAGCCGGCGACAGCGACGATCGGCAACTGCGTGAAACTGATCGGCGTGAGTGCGGAAACGTCGCCGATCTTCAGCGCCCGCGTCCACAACATGTGCCCGCCGGTGCCGAGGAATCCCGCAGCGATGACCCACACCCAAGCAATGCCGTGCGGCCATTCCCAGACCGTCAATGCCGGCAGCAGCGACATCGGCACCCACAGCAGTGTGGTCAGCAGCACGATGCGGTCGGCCGGTTCGGTGCGCGACAACAGTTTGATCTGCACCGAGACGATGCCGCTCAGCACGGCGGCGATCAGCGCCACCAACGTGCCGGCGCTGAAATCGGTCGAGCCGGGGCGAATGATGATGATCACTCCGACGAAGCCCACCGCCACCGCAGCCCAGCGTCGTGCGCGCACCTGTTCGTGCAGGAAGACCACCGCTGCGATGGTCACGAAGATCGGTGTGGAATACGACAGCGCCACCGCTTGCGCCAGCGGCAGATGGCCGATGGCCCAGAAGCCCGCCATCATCGAGGTCACGCCGATCGTGCAGCGGAAGAGATAGCGCGGAAACTGCGTGGTTTTCAGCAATCCCGGCCCGTGGTGCAGCAGCAGCGGAAGCGCCGCGATCAATCCGAAGAAATTGCGGAAGAACGCGATCTCGAACGTGTGCAGGCTTGCGGACGCGAGTTTGATCGCCACCGTCATCAGCGCGAAGAACACGGTGCCGCCGAGCATCAACAGCGCCGCGCGCAGAGGCTGCGAGCGCGCGGCGTTCACCAGCGCGCGCCGACGATCCGCGGCTCCGGTTCGATCGCGACGCCGAAGCGCGCATGCACGCTGTCGGCGATCCCGCGCGCCAGCGTCAGCAGTTCCGCGCCGGTCGCACGGCCGTGATTCACCAGCACCAGCGCGTGTTTGTCCGACACCCCGGCATCTCCGTCGCGGTGGCCTTTCCAGCCGCAGGCATCGATCAGCCATGCGGCGGACAGCTTGCGGGTCGCATCGCCGTCGCCGCGGAAGACCGGCAGCCTTGGATGCGCCGCGAGAAGGGCATCGGCCTGCGCGACCGGCACGATCGGATTCTTGAAGAAGCTTCCGGCATTGCCGACGACGGCGGGGTCGGGCAGTTTGCTGCGGCGCAAACGGATCACCGCCTCGGCGACATCGCGTGCGTCCGGTGTTGCGATCCCCATCGACGACAGTTCGTCGCGGATACCGGCGTAGTCGAGTTTCAATGCTGTCGTCTGCAACGACGGCGCAAGCTCGAATTCCACTGCGATCACGAGCCAGCGATCGGGTTCGTGCTTGAACACGCTGTCGCGATACGCGAATCCGCACGCCCGTGCGTCGAGACGCTGGAATGCGCCGCTGGCGCGCTCGAAGACCTCGACCGCACGGATGCGTTCGCCGACTTCCACGCCATAGGCGCCGATGTTCTGGATCGGCGATGCGCCGACGGTGCCGGGAATCAGCGCGAGGTTTTCCAGCCCGGAAAATCCGTGTTCCAGCGTCCACATCACGAAGCGATGCCATTCGACGCCGGCCTCGGCGCGGACGATCCCGGCCTGCGCATCCAGCACATCGATGCGCTGCGAATCCAGATGCAGTGCCATCGCCGGAGCTTCGACGATCAGCAGATTGCTGCCGCCGCCGAGAATCAACAGTTCCGAAGCCCGTGGCGATGCCGCTGCGAGTTCACCGGCGAACAAGCCCGGCAGATCGTCGGCGTCGCCGGTTTCGATCAGCAGACCGGCGCGCGCATCGACGCCCAGAGTATTGCGCACCGGCGCATGTTCGATGCGGCGGACACTCATGCGTTGTTCGACAGATGCCCGCGACTGGGCGCTTCCTTGCGGCGACGGATCGCATCGACGCAGTCGTGGATCAGGGTCGGTCCGCGATAGATCAGGCCGGTGTAGCACTGCACCAGACTCGCGCCCGCAGCCATCTTCTTCACCGCATCGGCGCCGGTCAGGATGCCGCCGACGCCGATGATCGGAATCTGTTCCGGCAGCCGCGTGCGCAGCATGCGCAACACCGCAGTGGACTTCGCCATCAGCGGCTCGCCCGACAGGCCACCGGCTTCCTTCGCCAGCGGGTGCTGGTGCACCGCGATCCGGGAGACAGTGGTATTGGTGGCGATCACGCCGTCGACCTGCAGTTCGCCCAGCACGCGCGCGGTCACCTCGATGTCCTCGTCGGCCAGGTCCGGCGCCACTTTCACCAGCATCGGCACGCGTCGGCCGTGGCGGGTCCACAGCCGTCCCTGCGCTTCCTTCAGCTCACCGAGCAGACGCCGCAGCGCCTGTTCTTCCTGCAGTTCACGCAGGCCGGCGGTGTTCGGCGAGGAGATGTTGATGGTGACGTAATCGGCCAGCGGATAGACCTTTTCGAGACAGTGGACGTAATCCAGCGCCGCCGACTCGTTCGGCGTGTCCTTGTTTTTGCCGATATTGATGCCGAGGATGCCGTTGCCTTTGCGCCGCGCCTTTTCGACGTTGCGCACCAGCGCGTCCACACCGTCGTTGTTGAAACCGAGCCGGTTGATGATCGCGTTGTTCTCCGGCAGCCGGAACATCCGCGGCTTCGGATTGCCCGGCTGCGGCTTCGGTGTGACCGTACCGACTTCGACGAAACCGAAACCCAGCGCGAACATCGCGTCGATGTGCGCGCCGTTCTTGTCCAGCCCGGCGGCGAGACCGACCGGATTGGGGAAGGTCATGCCCAGCACCTTCACCGGGAACGACGGCATGCGTCTGGTCAGCAGCGGATTCAACCCGGTGCGATACGCGGCTTCCAGCATCGACAGACCGAGGCCGTGCGCGCGCTCGGCGTCGATCCGGAACAGGAAGGGGCGGGCAAGTCCGTACATATCGTTCAGTCGTCAGCCTTGTCCAGCGAAAATGCTTCAAAAGTGTCTTTCTGGCCGAACGACAGTCCTTGATAAATCGTTTCCTTGGCGCCGTCCGCATAAGCAAGATTGAATCTCAATCCGACGAACACGCTGTCCGGGCCTCCCGACGACCATTTCTCCTTCGTGTAGAGCCAGGCACTGCATGTCTCCTCGGGCGACATGCGGCACGGAATCTTCGAAAATACCGTCAACTCCGGATTTTGGCTGATGCGGGTCTTGCCGTCTTTCGTTGTCGGCCAGAAGCCCAGGCTGACATCCTGTTTCGGCAGAATCACTTCGGCCGCTCCGCGTTCGGTGACATTCTCGACCATCATGGACGTAGGGCTCACGCCTTTGGCGAATTTCAGCTTGAATCGCCAACGGTACCGCCCATTCTGAGCATCTTCGTCGGTTTGATGCGAGGGTCCCGCGGACAGGATCTGGACCCGTTCCGTGGACATGGGAATGAAGCCTCCATCGGTGAAGTAGAACTTCGCTCTTTGATCTCCCGAAATAGTCGTCTCGATCCAGCTGATCGCGTGTCCGTTGTGTGCGGGGGTCACAGTGATGGCGTCAGTATGCGACGTTTGACAGTCCGTGAGCCTGCAATGGAGGGCGCTCACACCGTATATGGCTATAAAAGCCAAAGCAGCCAGCAGTGCCAATATTCCAAGGACGACTTGTATCCAACCCATCCAAAGGCCGCCTCCCGCGAAAAAAGTGATGGTGGGAGAGTCGCCGTGAAGACTGTTCAGCGTTCTTCCCTTGCGACCGAAATAGATGGCACCGATCGTGCCGATGATCGGCAGTGCGCCAAAGCCGAGAACGCCGCTGATGAAACCGATGGTGCCGAAAAGAGCTGCCTTGGGCTTGCTCATCGATCGATGTCCTTCCAAGAAATCCTGGAGCCGGAGGTGGCCGTGATTCTGTTGATCGCTCAGAGGCTCAATTGGGAAACGATGGGACGAGGATCGATCACAGACGCTTGGTAGAGGGTTTCCGTCTTGCCGTCGATATAGAGGATGGTGGCTTTGAAGACGAAAACATGCGGCTGCGATTCGAACATCCAGTCGCTGCAACGCTCCTTGCGCGAAATCGTGCAGACGGTGGGAGCGATGATGGCCCAGCTCTCGCCGGCCGCAGGCATGTTCTGTATGCCGATGCGCTCATCGATGAGCGGCTCGACTTCGGGCTCGCCGACGCTGTCGATCTTGACGCTCACCGGAATCGGCGTTCCGGTGAAGTCCATCGCGAAGCGCCAGCTGTAAACCGGGGAGGAACCATCCTTGTATGCCTTGATCGCCGGACCGGCATAGACGAACTTGACCCGATCGGTGGATGCAGGCAGTGGCATTCCCCGTTTGTAGTGCAGGGTCGCGAGTTCGCCATTCGGCAGAACATGCATGACCTCTCCGTCCAGGTGTTCTTCCAATGCCACTTCAGTCTGAGCGCCCGCTGAGAACGACAGCGACAGCAGTATTGCAATCAATAGCCCTTTGTTCACGGATTGCCCCCTGTACATCGTTGAAAAATCAGAGATCGAACTTGATGCCCTGCGCCAGCGGCAGCGCATCGGAGTAGTTGATCGTGTTGGTCTGACGGCGCATATAGACCTTCCACGCATCCGAGCCCGATTCGCGGCCACCGCCGGTCTCCTTCTCGCCGCCGAACGCGCCGCCGATTTCCGCGCCGCTGGTGCCGATATTGACGTTGGCGATGCCGCAGTCGCTGCCCGAAGCCGCGAGGAAGGCTTCGGCCGCGCGCAGATTGGCGGTGAAGATCGACGACGACAGGCCCTGCGGGACCGCGTTCTGCATGTCGATGGCCTCGTCCAGGGTCTTGTACTTCATCACGTACAGGATCGGCGCGAAGGTCTCGTGCTGCACGATTTCGGCGTCGTTGGTCAGGCCGGTGACGATGGCCGGCAGCACGAAGTTGCCCTTGCCCTCAATCGCTGCGCCGCCGGTTTCGACCTTGCCGCCGCTGGCCTTGGCCTTGGCGATGGAATCGAGGTAAGCGTCCACCGCATCGCGGCTGTTGAGCGGGCCCATCAGATTCTTCGGGTCGGTCGGGTCGCCGATCTTGGTTTCCACCTGCTTGTAGGCGGTGACCAGTTTCGCCAGCACGTCGTCGTACACGCTTTCATGCACGATCAACCGGCGGGTGGTGGTGCAGCGCTGGCCGGCGGTGCCGACGGCGCCGAAGACGATGGCCGGAATCGCCAGCTTCAGATCAGCGCTGGCGTCGACGATGATCGCGTTGTTGCCGCCCAGTTCCAGCAGCGAACGCGCCATGCGCCGCGCGCAGCGCTCGCCGACGATGCGGCCGACCTTGGTCGAACCGGTGAAGCTGATCAGCGGGATGCGCTTGTCGTCGACGAAATTCGAGGCCAGCTCGGTGCCAGCGTCGTTGAACAGGAAGAAGATGTCCGGGAAGCCGCCCTTCTTCAGCGCCTCGTTGCAGATCTTCATCGAAGCGATCGCCGAGAGCGGGGTCTTCGGCGACGGTTTCCAGATGGTGATATCGCCGCAGATCGCCGCGACGAACGAGTTCCACGCCCACACCGCGACCGGGAAGTTGAACGCCGAGATCACGCCGACGATGCCGATCGGATGCCATTGCTCGTACATCCGGTGACCCGGACGCTCGCTGTGCATGGTCAGGCCGTAGAGCTGGCGCGACAGACCGACCGCGAATTCGCCGATATCGATCATCTCCTGCACTTCGCCGTCGCCCTCGGGCTTGGACTTGCCCATCTCCAGCGCCACCAGCGAGCCCAGCGCGTCCTTGTGGGTGCGCAGCGCGTCCGCGCACAGGCGGATCGCTTCGCCCCGGCGCGGCGCCGGCGTGGTGCGCCAGGTCTTGAACGCCGCCTGGGCGCGCTCGACGATCAGATCGTAGTCCGCCTGTGACGAGGCCATCACCCGGCCCAGCACCTCGCCCGTGGTCGGGTTGATCGGCTCCAGCACCCCGGCGTCGCTGGTCTTGGACCACTCGCCGTGGCCGAGATAGGTGCCGGATTCGCTGGCGCCAAGGCCGAGGGCGGTGAGGACGGGATGGGTCATCGGGAACTCCTGAGTGCAGTGGCGCGGCCCGCGCCTGCCGGCGCGCGCTTGCGAAAAGATGAGGTGACGCTGGCGGCCCCGACACGATTCGAACGTGCGACCTGTCCCTTAGGAGGGGACCGCTCTATCCAACTGAGCTACGGGGCCAAGGCGGGGATTATCGCAGGCTTGGTCGGAGCCCGGCACCCCCGATAGATGTCCTCTCTCCCTGCGCGCCGCGCGGGGAGAGAGCGCCTGAAGAGGCTGCCCCGGACATGATCCGGGGGCGGGTGAGGGGCTAATGCCGGTCAGCTAAGCCGCGTCGCGTTTGCAGAATTTCTCCTCCCCTTGCGCGAAGCGCAGGGGGAGGTTGGGAGGGGGTGCTCTTGGC
>CAZGBA010000081.1:0-16767 GCA_964523435.1 uncultured Xanthomonas sp. | reverse complement strand
CGTCGGTTCGACCGCGCCGTTCGTCGGCCTGCTCGGTACCGTGTGGGGCATCTACGGCGCCCTGATCAAGATCGGTGCGACCGGCCAGGCCTCGATCGACGCCGTCGCCGGCCCGGTCGGTGAAGCGCTGATCATGACCGCCGTCGGTCTGTTCGTCGCCATCCCGGCAGTGCTCGCGTACAACTTCTTCGTGCGCAGCAACCGCATCACGAACAACAAGTTCGACACCTTCGCGCATGATCTGCACGACTTCTTCGCAACCGGCGCCCGCGTCGGCGAAGTCGGCGCCAAGCGCTGATCCACGCGACGATCGAACCCTCGACGGAGTACAGCCATGTCCTTCAGTACCGGTAACGACAGCGGCGGCCCGATGTCAGAAATCAACGTCACGCCCCTCGTGGACGTGATGTTGGTGCTGCTGATCATTTTCATGATCACGGCGCCGCTGATGTCGCACAAGACGAAGGTCGAGCTGCCCGAGGCGAACTACCTCACGCGCGAAATCGACCGCACGCCACCGGTTCCGCCGATCACGGTCGCCGTCACCGAGGAAGGTCGTTACTTCCTCAACGACGAGCCGATGACCCGCGAACTGCTGGAAAGCCGGCTCTCGGTCGAAGCGCAGCGGACACCTCAGCCCGACGTGAATATCCGCGGCGACAAGACCACGAAGTACCGTTTCGTCAACGACGTGGTCAACATCGCCCAGGCCCAGGGTATGCGCAAGGTCGGTTTCGTCGCCACCCGCGAACGCAACTGACGCCCACAGACCGAGAACAGACGCATGGCATTCGCATCCAACTCCGGTGGCGGCCCGATGGCCGACATGAACGTCACGCCCCTCGTGGACGTGATGTTGGTGTTGCTGATCATCTTCATGGTGACCGCGCCGATCCTGTCCTATCCGATCGACATCGACCTGCCGCAACGGACCAACAATCCGCCGGAGAATCCGAAGGAACCGCCGGAGCCGATCAAGCTCCGTATCGATGCCTCCGGTACGGTCTACTGGAACAACAGTCCGACCCCGGTGACTGCGCTGCGCAGCATGATGAGCAGCGAAATCGAGCGCGATCCGAACAACCAGCCCACCCTCGAAATCGACATGAACGAGGATGCGCAGTACGAGATCCTGGCCAAGGTGCTCGCCTCCGCCAAGGACTCGAACATGAAGAAGATCGGATTCGTGAAGAAGTAACCGCAACACCGGCCGGCAGCGGACCTGCAGCCCGTCGCCGACCTGTAAACCACTTGCCTCAATTTCGACGCCGCCCCAACCGGGCGGCGTTTTTTTGTCTGGCGTGGGGGCTTGCCGTTCGGGTGGGCGTGCGAGTAACGTGGAACCGCACTCAACCGAGAGGAGCAGGGCCATGGCATTCGCACAAGCGGAATCCCGGCAGGACGCCATTTCGGAAATGAACATCACCCCGTTGGTGGATGTGATGTTGGTGATGCTGGTGATCTTCATGGTCACCGCCCCCGTGTTCAGTCAGGCGATTCCGCTACCGCTGGGCGGCAAACCGCCGCTGATCGATCGAACACCGCCGCCGCCGATTGAACTGCGGATCGACGCAGCGGGCGAAGTTTTCCTGTCGGGTCAGCCGGTGCCGGTTTCGGCGCTGGGTTCGATGTTTTCGGCGGAAATCGAACGCGGTGGGACACAGCTGCCATCGCTGAAGATCGATGCCAACGGCGAAGCGGACTATCAGGTCATCGCCAAGGTGTTGGCCACCGCCCAGAACGCGGGTCTGAGCAGCATCAGTTTCAAGCGATAAGCGTCATTGCGATCGCGGGCGGCAGCATGCCGCTCGCGACGCACATCAGCGTCCGTCGATGACGGCCAGATAGCGCTTCACGGTCGCATCGAGTCCCGCATACAGTGCTTCGCTGATCAGTGCGTGGCCGATCGACACTTCAAGCACGCCAGGCACATCGCGCAGGAACCGGCCGAGATTCGCTTCACTCAGATCGTGGCCCGCATTGATGCCGAGTCGATGCGTGGCTGCATCGCGTGCGGTGCTCGCGAACGCTTCCAACTGCAATTCAGGGGCGCCGGCGGCGAAGGCTTCGGCATACGGGCCGGTGTACAGCTCGATGCGATCGGCGCCGCTGGCGGCCGCTGCCGCGATATCGGCGCCGGCATCCGCGAACAGACTGACGCGGCAGCCCAGTGCTTTCAGCTCGGCGACCTGCGTGCGCAGGGCGTTGAGGTCGTGGACGAAATCGAAGCCGTGGTCCGATGTGAGCTGACCATCGTCATCAGGGACGAGCGTCGCTTGCGCCGGGTGCGTTTCCGCACACAAGGCGTGAAAGCCGGGATATCCCGCGCGCGGCGGCGCGAACGGATTGCCTTCGAGATTGAATTCGACGCCGTAACGTCGCGTGAGTTCGGCCAGTGCGTAGACGTCATCGGCGCGGATATGGCGCGCGTCGGGTCGGGGATGCACGGTGATGCCATGTGCGCCGGCATCCAGGCAGACGCGTGCGGCGGTCACCACGTCGGGATCACGGCCACCGCGCGAATTGCGCAGGACCGCGATCTTATTGACGTTGACGCTGAGAGCGGTCAAATCGGCAGGTCTAATGACACGTGGAAACCGTTCAAGGCTGCGCGGTGTCGCCCGCAGCGGGCGTTGATGTGCCGGCGGCGGCTTCCGCGCGCTTGGCTTCGGCCTGTTCGCGCAGTCGACGCAGTTCCTGGGGATCGATGAGCATGGTTTCGCTGCGGGCGCTGTTGCCGACGCGCTGCGCCAGCAGGCCCATGATCGCGAAGACGCTCAGGCCCAGGGATGCCAGCACGCACACGATCACCATGGCCATCGAAGTAGCGCTGAGCGCAACGAGGAACAGGCCGACAGCGATGAGAAGAAGAAGCCAGGGCATGGGTCGCGTCCTTACCGGATGGGTGCCGGGGGAATGGGGGACGGGCGTCAGTCTACTCCGGAGCCGCATCGTGCCGACAGGCCGCCGGCCGGCCGGGCCCTGCCGTCCGTCGCCGCTGGAGGTTGGGCCCTACAGCAACGGAGACATCAGCCGTGCCAGAGCTTCCGGGAGGCGGCTGCCGAACAGCGGCCGTTGACGATCGGCGCGAACCCGCGGCGCATTGGCGAACTCGCCCTTGATCAACTTCGCCATCCGTTCGCCCAGACCGCGATCCTGGAACAACACCGACACTTCGAAGTTCAGGCGGAAACTGCGATGGTCGAAATTCGCGCTGCCCACGATCACGGAGGCATCGTCCACCAGCAATGCTTTGGTGTGCAGCATCCGAGGTCCGTATTCATAGATCTTCGCGCCGGCCGCGAGCAGGTCGTCGTAGTAGGAGCGCGCCGCGAGCGTGACCAGTCGCGAATCGCTCATCCGCGGCACCATCAGCCGCACGTCGATGCCGCCGAGCGCGGCCGAGGTCAGCGCCATCATCGCCGCCTCGCCGGGCACGAAGTAGGGAGTGACCAGCCACACACGTTCGCGCGCCGCATGGATCAGACTCACATGTAGACGATGGATCGCTTCCCAGGACGAATCCGGACCCGAGGTCAGCACCTGCGCCGAAATCGCGCCGGGCACAGGCTCGGGCAATGTGCGCGCGATGTCGGAAATGAAATCGCGCTGGCCGGTGACATAGACCCAGTCCTCAGCGAAGACCAGCTGCAGCGCGCGCACGGTGTCGCCTTCGATACGCAGATGCAGATCGCGATAGGCGTCGCTGCGCAGGCGTTCGTTCTCATCGTCGGTGATGTTGATGCCACCGGTATAGGCGATGCGGTTGTCGATCACCACGATCTTGCGGTGCGTGCGCATGTTCAGCCATGGGCGCGACCAGAATTTCCAGAACCGCGTCGGATGGAACCAGGCGAGTTCGGCGCCGGCATCGAGCAGCGGCGCGAGAAACCCGCGCGAACACTTGCCGGAACCGATCGCATCCAGCAACAGGCGCACGCGAACGCCGCGTCCGGCACAGGCCACGAGCGCATCGCGCAGCGCGGTGCCGCTGCGATCCGGCGTGAAGATGTAGTACTCAAGATGCACATGATGCTGCGCGCGACCGATATCGTCGATCAGCGCGTCGTACTTCGCTGCACCGTCGATCAGCAGACGGACGTCGCGCGCGGTCGTCGGCGCGAGCCCAGTCGCGGCCTGCGCGAGCTTCGCGAGTTCCAGAGCTTCGGGCGAACAGGCCGCGCTGCAGAAGGCGTTGCCGAGCGCATCGCCTTCCAACCGACTGCGCGCGCGTCGCAGACGCTGGCGTTGGATTTTTTGTGGTCCGAGCAGGTGATAGATCGCGAAACCGACGTACGGCAACAGCGCCAGACCCAGCAGCCAGCTCAACGTCGCCACCGGCTCGCGCTTCTGCAGCACGATCCAGCCGCCGAGCAGGATCAGATACGCGATCCAGCCGATCAGCAGCACCGGGCCGATCTTCGACCCGATCACCGGGATGTGGTGCAGCCAGTCCCACAGCCAACCCCAGATTTCGAACATGCGGGAGAACTCCGTCGCAGCGATTGCGACCTGCGCGCGATAGCCTACTCCGATGGCACAGGGCGGCAAAGTCGACGACGCGACCCACAACCTGCTGCGCAGCGGGCCGATGAAAGGCCGCGGTGCGGCGTCGTTCGTGCGCGGACGCTTCGAGAAGACCGTTGCCGAAGCCGAAGACGACGGCTGGGGCTCGGTCTATGCCGGCGACGAAGACGGCGCGGAACCGTTACCCAGACAGCTGCGCACCGAAGTCACCGAAGAACGCGCGCGCAGCATCGTCAGCCGCAACCAGTCGCCGGACATTCCCTTCAGTCAATCGCTCAATCCCTACCGTGGCTGCGAGCACGGCTGCGTCTACTGTTTCGCGCGGCCTTCGCATGCGTATCTCGATCTGTCGCCGGGCCTCGATTTCGAAACGAAGCTGTACGCGAAAACCAACGCCGCCGAACTGCTGCGCAGGGAATTCGCGCGAAAAGCCTATCGCTGCTCGCCGATTTCGCTCGGCATCAACACAGATGCCTACCAGCCGATCGAACGCCGCTACCGCATCACCCGGCAACTGCTGGAAGTATTCGCCGAATGCCGGCATCCGGTGAGTCTGATCACCAAGAGCGCGCTGATCCAGCGCGACATCGACCTGCTCGCACCGATGGCAAAGCAGGGCCTGGTGACGGTCTACGTGTCGATCACGTCGCTCGACAACCAGCTCTCGTCGAAGCTCGAACCGCGCGCCGCCGCGCCGCATACGCGCCTGAAGACTGTGCAGGCGCTTCATGAAGCCGGCATTCCCGTGGGTACGATGGTGGCGCCGATCATTCCGATGATCACCGACCGCGAGATCGAACACATCCTCGAAGCCGCGTACGCGCATGGTGCGCGCGCCGCCGGTTACGTATTGCTGCGGCTGCCGCACGAATTGAAGGAAGTCTGGCGCGAATGGCTGGCGCTGCATTATCCGGAACGTGCCGCGCACGTGATGAGTCTCGTGCAGCAGATGCGCGGCGGCAAGGACTACGACAGCGCCTACGGCACCCGCATGCGCGGCGAAGGTCCGTTCGCGGATCTCATCGCGATGCGCTTCGCCAAAGCTTACAAGCGGATCGGATTCGGGCGGTTGCCGGCGTTGGATTGTTCGAGGTTTCTGGTGCCGGTGGCGGAGAAGCCGGATTCGCCGCAGGGGAAGTTGTTTTAAGCGTTTAGGCTGGTTCATCGACCCAGCTGTCGAAAAAAGATCGGTCAATGATCCGGCCTACGTTTTCTCCGTTCACTATAGTGGTGACGGAGAGGCCTCAACGGTGGGCCAAGGCCCACCCTACAAAAGCATTGAATTGCAGAGTTACGGCTTCTGCCCGTACAACACTTCCGCCCGCTGAAACAAAATCCAACTCGTCGCGATGAACTTGTCGCCGCCCTTCGGACGATTGCCGCGATGCGTGTGGGTGAAGCCGGCGGGGGCGATCAGCAGCGAGCCGGTTTGTGGTTTGACCTTGCGGTCCTGGTACATGAATTCGGTTTCGCCTTCCTCGAACTCGTCGTTGAGGTACAGCGTCCACAGCAGATGCCGGTGCAGGGTTTCGCAGCTCGCGTCGCGCGGGTACTGCTCGCAGTGCCAGTACGGGTAGCCGCCTTCGTCGGCGCGGTACCACTGCAGGTTGATGCTGGCCGGGCGCAGACAGGTGCGGACCAGTTCGACGATGCCGGCGTCGTCCTTCGCGACCATGTCTTCAGCCGACAGCCTCCGCAGTTTGCCGTCCGGACCGGGCTGCTGAAGCATCAATGGCGAGATCAGGGTCTGGGGATATTCGCGCAGGTAGCGGATCAGGCTGCCGAGCATCGCCATGTTCAGGGCTTCTTCGACCTGCTGCCATTCCGGGTTGCCGGTGATGGTGATGTCGCGGCTGTGCTTGAGTTCGGGATAGACGCCGCCGCCGACCTGTCCGGGGCGCAGCCCGCCGCTCTCGCGGATGTAGCCGACTATCTGGGCGCAGGTCTCGCGGGGCAACGCCTCCGGGGTGATGGTGATGAAATCCTTGTCGCTCATGACGGTCGCTCCGTGGGTTGGGCGTCGAATGCGGGCTGGCGGGTGGCGTGACGCCTCGCTCCGGGACCGGGTCATGGCGGCAGAAGCCCATTTTCACCTACCGGGGCGCCGATGTCGTCCTGGACGGGCAAGGGACCGGAAAGGGCGCTTTCGCCGCAGTGTTTGCCGCTAAGTGTTTGCCGGCGAACGCTTTCCCGGGCATAATGCGCGGCTCGTTACGCCCGGCCCGCTTCCATACGGCCGGAGAGCCGGTCCGCGATGCCGCTCGCCAGCGCAGCGACACCAAAACACATCCCGTCTCGCAAGGTGGCTGTCCGGATCGATCCGTCGATCCGTGCCGACACCGGGGCCGCCGTCTCCCGGGCTATGGGAGGCCACCGCAGATCGCACGATCCGTCGCGCGTTCTTATCGATAGAGGTACGTATGTCCCGCGAATGCCAAGTGACCGGCAAGCGCGTGCAGAGCGGCAACAACGTCTCGCACGCCAACAACAAGACCCGCCGCCGCTTCATGCCCAATCTCCACGAACGCCGCTTCTGGGTGGCTTCCGAGAACCGCTGGGTGAAGCTCCGCGTCTCCGCCAATGCCCTGCGCACCATCGACAAGAACGGCATCGATGCCGTGCTCGCCGACCTCCGCGCACGCGGCGAAAAGATCTGAGGAGGACTGAACCATGGCTTCCAAACGCGACAAAATCCGTCTGATCTCTTCGGCCGGTACCGGTCATTTCTACACGACCGACAAGAACAAGAAGAACACGCCTGCCAAGATGGAGATCAAGAAGTACGATCCCGTCGTCCGCAAGCACGTGATGTACAAGGAAGGCAAGATCAAATAAGTCTCCGCGACTTGTTCGACTTCTGATTTGTTTGACTTCCACGAAGCCCGCCGCATGGCGGGCTTCGTCGTTTCCGGGATATCGCACCGCCCTGTTTCCGATACCTGTCGCTGCCGCGCGGATTCACGCCGATATGCGTGCGAAATCCATCGTCCAGTTGGTTTCCCAGCTATTCCCGCCATCGGCTGAAAAGGCCTGCTCCCATCGCGCAGCTTCCGCGTCGAGAAGCGTCCACGTGAAACGGACTTTGATCGGCATACCGTCGAGCGTGTCGTCTGCGTAAAACAAGCCTGTTCCATGCTCGAATCGCCCCACGACAGGCGTGTCGAGCTGATGCGGACTTCGCCCATCGAGCCACCAGATCGCCCACAGCGCTGTCGCGGGATCGAATGAGCGCATGGCAACTGCCCGGTACGCGCCATCGGGCAGTTCCAACACATTGTCTTCGAGATTACCCAAGCCACCCAGGATCTTCCGGGTGGTTGATGTGCCCTCGAATTCCATCCAGTCAGTGCAGCCCACAAGTCGTTGCTTCAGACGGCGATGGAGGACACGCCAATCGCCAATGATGAAATCGAAATCGTCCGCACTGGACGTGCGCCGATCGGTCATGACGCGCGCGTCCAGTCCATGAACCACTGTCCCTGCCAGGTCTTGCCGTCGTCGTAGGACAGCGCCTGGTGCCAGCGGCAGGACATTGGCGTGATCCGGTCCCACACGCCGCGAACCTTGATCGGTTTCTCGCCATCCATGTCGTCTGCGATGAAAGTCCCGGCACCATCGACGAACACGCCGGTGGTGCCGGGCGTGGTCAGCACGCCGGACTTCGCGTTGACCCAGAAGTCCGACCACAGACGCTTTTCGACATCGAGCAGACGCAGGCCCATGCCGCTGAAGTTGCGTGCGGGGATGCGCAGCTCTTCGACGCTGCCGACGCCTCCGAGGATGGTCCAGCAGGTCGCTTCGCCTTCGAACACATCCCAGTCCTCGGTGCCCATCGTCTTCAGACGGCGGTGCTGGATCTTCCATTCGCCGGCCAGGAAGTTGAAATCGCCGGGCTTGCCGTAGGGCGCCTCGGCAGCGGCAGTGGCGTCCGCCGTCGCGGCGAGGGCGGCGCCCGTCCCGGTGACGCAGACCGCCAGCCCGGCGGCGGCGGTTTTCAGCAGGGCGCGGCGGGAATCGTCGGCGGGTGTGTGGCTCATGGCGGTGTTCCGATCGGAAGAGGTGACACGACCTTAGCCGCCGATACCTGACAACTGTCGTCAGGAATACACTCGCAATCTGGACACCATGATCCGGAACGAGTTGCCATGCGCGCGAGCCGTCTGCTGTCGATCCTGATGCTGCTGCAACTGCGCGATCGGCTGACCGCCGAGGTATTGGCGGCGGAGTTCGAGGTCTCGGTGCGCACGATCTATCGCGACATCGACAGGCTCGCCGAGGCCGGGGTGCCGGTGTATGCCGATCGCGGCCCGGGTGGCGGCTTCCGGCTGGTCGATGGTTATCGCACCCGGTTGACCGGGCTGGCGGCGGACGAGGTCGAAGCGATGTTCATGATCGGCCTGCCCGGACCGGCGGCGGCATTGGGCATGGGTCCGGCAGCGTCGAATGCGGGCCGCAAGATGCTGGCCGCACTGCCGCGATCCTCCGGCGACGTGGCCGGGCGGATGGGCGCGCGTTTCCATCTGGATCCGGTCGAGTGGTATCGCGACGACGAGCCTCTGCAGCAACTGCCTGCGATTGCGCGCGCGGTGCTGGACCAGACCGCGCTGGCGATGACATACGACAGCTGGCGTGGCGTTCGCGATCGCGTGGTGGAGCCGCTCGGCCTGGTGCTGAAAGCCGGCGCCTGGTATCTGGTCGCGCGAAGCGACGGCGTCGCGCGGATCTACAAGGTCGCGAATATCCTGCAGTACGAAGTTCGGGACACCCACTTCGAGCGTCCGCCGGACTTCGATCTCGCCGCGTGGTGGTCGGTCGAAACCGCGCGCTTCGAAGCCGGGCTGCGCACCGGCACGGCGCAGTTGCGGGCCACCGCGACGGGTCTCAAGCGCCTGTCGCAGCTCGGCGCGTATGCGCAGCGCGCGGTGAAGGCAGCGGAGCCTGCCGGCGACGAGGGCTGGTTGTGTCTGTCGTTGCCGATCGAAACCATCGATCACGCTGCGCTGACCCTGCTCGGCATTGGCCCGGAAGTCGTGGTGCTGGCGCCGGACGCGCTGCGGCTGCGATTGCGCGAACTTGCGGACGATGTCGTCCGTTGCTGCAGATGAGCGCCGCGACTTTCGTCGAGGCCGCCCGCCCGACTGGGCCTGAGCCGTACACTCGCCGAACTGCTGTTTCGATGAGGTGCGCATGATTCCAGGCTGGGTGCTGCTGCTGGTGTCGCTGGGCTATGTGGGCGTGCTGTTCGCGGTCGCGTATCTGGGCGATCTGCGCGGCTCCATGCCCCGTTGGCGCTGGGCGCGGCCATTGATCTATTCGCTGGCGCTGGCGGTGTACTGCTCGTCGTGGACCTTCTACGGCGCGGTCGGGACCGCCGCGCGCACCGGGCTGGGCTTCCTGCCGATCTACCTCGGCCCGCTGCTGATGCTGCTGTTCGGCTGGCGCATTCTCGAACGCCTCGTGCTGATTTCCGGCGAGCACCGCATCGTGTCGATCGCCGACTTCCTGTCGTCGCGCTATGGCCGAGCACCGGGGCTCGCGGCGCTGGTCGCGGCGGTGGCGTTGATCGCAGCGGTGCCGTACGTCGCGCTGCAGTTCAAGGCGGTGGCGATGAGCGTCGAAGTGCTGGCCCCGGGCAGCGACGACGCGCTGTTCGCCGACCCCGCGCTGTACGTCGCGCTGCTGCTTGCGGCGTTCGCGATCCTGTTCGGCACGCGCCAGATCGACGCCACCGAACACCATCGCGGCATGGTGCTGGCGGTGGCGCTGGAATCGCTGGTGAAACTGCTCGCATTCGTCGCGATCGGCATCTTCGCGCTGATGCATCTGCCGGGCGATGGATCGCTGAGCGTGCGCGTCGCCGAAGCCGCGCGCGTGGTGACCGCACCGGGATTGCCGACCGGGTTCATCGCGCAGACCTTGATCGCCTTCGCCGCGATCATCTGCCTGCCGCGCCAGTTCCACGTGGCGGTGGTGGAATGCCAGGATTCGGCCGACATCCGTCCGGCGCGCTGGCTGTTCGGCGGTTATCTGGTGATCTTCAGTCTGTTCGTGGTGCCGATCACCCTGGCGGGGCAGTCGCTGCTGGCCGGCAGCGGCGCGTCGCCCGACACTTACGTGCTCGCCCTGCCGTTGGCGCTGGATCGCGAAGCGCTGGCGCTGCTGGCGTACATCGGTGGATTTTCCGCCGCGACCGGCATGGTCATCGTCTCCAGCGTCGCGCTCTCGACCATGGTCAGCAACGATCTGATCATGCCGCTGCTGTTGCGCAACGGCCTGCTGACCGAGCGCGTCGCCATCGATCGACAAGTGCTGTGGGTGCGGCGCGTGACCATTCTCGCGCTGGCGCTGATGGCCTACGGGTATCACCGCGGCGCGGCGGCGGGCGACAGCCTCGCGCAGCACGGTCTGCTGGCGTTCGTGGCGGTGGCGCAGTTCGCGCCGGCATTGATCGGCGGTCTGTACTGGCGCGGCGCCAGTCGTGCCGGTGCGTTCGCCGGATTGCTGTTCGGCGCGCTGACCTGGGCCTACACCCTGCTGTTGCCGGCGCTGGCGCAAAGCGGCGGGATCGGCGGGGAATGGATCGAACACGGCCCGCTCGGCATCGGCTGGCTGCGCCCGCGACAGCTGTTCGGACTCAGCGGCTGGGATCCGCTCACCCATGGCGTGTTCTGGTCGCTGCTGTTCAACGTCGGCGCGCTGTTCCTGGTGTCGGCGCGACGCCGGCCGCGTCTGCAGGAACAATTGCTCGCCACGACCTATCTCGACCCCTATGCGCAGCGTTCGCCGCTGGGGCCCGGCGGTTGGGCGGGCAGCGTGCGCAGCGGCGAACTGCTGGCGCTGGCCGAACGCATTCTCGGTGAGCGCCCCGCGCGTCGCGCCTTCGAGGAATACGCGCAGAGCCAGGGCCAACTCTGGCAACCGGAACAACTGGCCGATCGCGCGCTGATGCAGTTCACCGAACGCATGCTCGCTTCCGCGATCGGCGCGGCGTCGGCGCGTCTCACGCTGACCAGCGCGTTGCGCGGTTCAGGCATGGAACTGGGTGAAGTGGTGTCGCTGCTCGACGAAGCCAGCCAGGAACTGCGCTTCAACCGTCAGGTGCTGTCGACCACTCTGGAGAACATCAGCCAGGGCGTGAGCGTGGTCGATGCTGAGATGCACCTCATCGCATGGAACCGCCGCTATCAGGAGATGCTCGGCTATCCCGACGGCATGCTGTATGTCGGCCGGCCGATCGCCGAACTGATCCGCTGGAATGCCGAACGCGCGGAGTTGAGCGTCGCCGACCCCGCCATCATCGACGACATCGACGAACAGGTGCGGCGCCGGCTCCAGCATCTGCGCGTCGGGCAAACGTATGTGTATCAGCGCGTGCGCGGCAACGGGCAGGTGATCGAAATGCGCGGACAGCCGCTGCCCGGCGGCGGTTACGTCACCAGCTTCAGCGACATCACCGATTACAAGCGCGCCGAGCAGGCCTTGCGCGACATCAACGAAACCCTGGAACACCGCGTCGAACTGCGCACCCGCGAGGCCGAAGCCGCGCAGCAGTCGAAGACGCGTTTCCTCGCGGCGGTGAGTCACGACGTGCTGCAGCCGCTGAACGCCGCGCGCCTGTTCGCATCGGCGTTGCGCGAAACCACCGACAACGACGAACGCACGCATCTCGCCGAACGCGTCGATACCGCACTGCGCGCGGCCGAGGATCTGCTCGATGGCCTGCTCGACGTGTCGCGGCTCGACGCCGGCGCATTGCAGCCGGAGCTCAGCCATTTCGATGCTGCCGAAATGCTGCAGGAACTCGCTGCGCAATACGCGCCCAGCGCTGCCGGTCGCGGTCTCGCGCTGCGCGTGTATGCGGGCAAGGACGTGTTCGTGCGCAGCGACCGCCGACTTCTGCGCCGCGCACTGCAGAACTTCCTCGCGAACGCCTTGCGCTACACGCGCGAAGGCGGCGTGCTGCTCGGCCTGCGTCGGCGCGGGCAACAGATCGAATGCCAGGTCTGGGACACCGGCCCGGGTATTCCGGAACATCACCTCACCCAGATCTTCGAGGAATTCCGCCGCTTCGATCAGCCCGGCGTCGGCGGCGAACGCGGCTTGGGACTGGGGCTTTCCATCTGCCAGCGCATCGCGCGCACGCTCGATCATCCACTGCGCGTGAACTCTCGCGTGGGCAGCGGCAGCGTGTTCTCGATCCGCGTACCGGTCGGCGTCGTCACCCGGCAACCGGTGCTGCGCGAGGTGGCGCCCGCATCCGACGCGCTCGCCGGCCTGCGCGTGCTCTGCGTCGACAACGACCCGGAAATCCTCGACGGCATGCGCGCCCTGCTCGGCCGCTGGAAAGCGATCGCACTCACCGCCGCAACCGTCGACGAAGCGCTGGCGCATATCGACAGCAGCGATCCGGAATCGCTACCGGATGTCGCACTCGTCGACTATCACCTGCACGATCGGCTCGATGGTCTCGGCGTGATCGCCGAACTGCGTCGACGCGCGAAACGCGATCTGCCCGCCGCCTTGTTGACCGGCGATGGCAGCGACACGCTGAAGCACGCTGCGCGCGAATACGGATGCGCGGTGCTGACCAAGCCGGTGAAGCCGGCGTCGTTAAGGGCTTGGTTGGGGGCTTGGGGGTGAGGTGACTATTTGCCCCGGGTGCGCACAGAAACATATCTTTTTTCATCCGCTATCGTTGTCGGCAGCCACATCCGCCATCACGTGGCGGGTTTACGTGGACGCAGTGAGTAGGATGGGTTGAGCGCAGCGATACCCATCGCCTTTCAATTCGGTAACGGCAATCGCATTTTCTATTGCCGCTCACAATTTCGTGGACGACGTGGCTTCTTCAGTGATGGGTATCGCTGCGCTCAACCCATCCTACAAAAATGGTGCTCCCGGAAGATGTGTCCGTATCCGCGAAACATCGATGAGCTCGACGCCGCGTCCGGCGATGCGATCACGGAGCGGGATAGCCGCTAGGCCTCACTGCTCTCGGCTATGGCTTGTGCATGTTGGCCGAGACGAATTCGCGGCATGACTGCGAAGACCAGCAGCAGCACCAGGTAGACCGAACCCGAAACCTTGTCTCTGCTATCGACGAATTCGGACAGCGTTCGATCCTGCAACGCCACCGCAAGACCCAATTCCGCGCAGACTGTCAGCGCAAGCGCAAGAAACCCGACAACCAGTGAACGGCCGGGAGAACGGATGTCTGGAAAGCGATGCAGGATGTAGCCAGCAGCGAGAAAGATGACGACCGCCATGATCGGCATCTCCGCGAGTTCCGCCCAGCGCTCGCCGATTAGAGGCACGAGGAAAGGAACACGGAAGACGCCGAGAACGAACCCTGCCCCGAGCACAATGGCGAAATAAGTGAGCCCGGCGAGAATGGTTTTGATCACGGTTGCGGCCTGCCGGAGGGTTGGAGTGTATTGCCTATATATCCAATTGGCCAATGTCAGAATTGCCGAAGGCGATGACCAGCGACCTGTCTGTAAAGCGAATCGCTTTTTGGATTGCAATCGAATGGACTTCTCGTACGCATTCAGTGCATGAACACCAAACCAAAAGGTGTTGTCCATCAGCGAGTAGGATGGGTTGAGCGCAGCGATACCCATCGCTTTTAGGTTCGGCAACGGCAACCATATTTTCAATTGTCGTTAATAGTTTTTTTGAGCACCATGGCTCTTTCAGTGATGGGTATCGCTGCGCTCAACCCATCCTGCAAACCAAGCCAATGCGGCCATGTCGATATGGCTTCCGCAAGCGCAACGATGTCGAAATCCGTATCAGCGAGGCGCCACCGGTTCGCTGTAAGGGTTGCCGACTCCCGCTTCGTGAAGCAGTCGGGAAGGAAGAAGCATTTTGCCGTCAAGATACACCTTGCTGATGCGGCGGATATTGGCGATATCCAAGGTCGGATCCGCGCGGAGCACGATCAGATCCGCGCGTTTGCCGACAGCAATCGTGCCGACTTCGTCGAGCAGACCCAGCGACTCGGCGCCATTGCGGGTCGCGATCCGGAGCACGTTGGCAGGTGGAATGCCCGCCTCAACCAGCAGCGCCATTTCATCGTGCAGACCCGCGCCTGGAATCACGTATGGATTCGGGAAATCGGAGCCGGTGGTGAGCAGCGCGCCGGCGTCGTAGTACCGTTTCACCAGTGCGAGCATGCGCGGCCATACGGCCGTCCCGCGTTCGATATCGCCAGCGGACCAGTCGTCCAGCCAGCCGTCCCAGGTCTGCAACACCTCTTTGGGGGTGACATCCAGATAAGGACTGTTCCTGTATCGGGGATCCCGTCCGCGGAATTTCGTGATGTAAGCGATCAACGTCGGATCGAAGGGTGTCCGCGCTGCGGCAACCGCGCGGACAGAGCGATCGATCTCGGGCCCGTCGAGATCAACCCATGCCAACCAGTCGATCCTGGCGCGTAGGCCGCCCAGTTCGCGGCTTCGTGCGCGATACGCGTCGCGACGAGAAACGGGAAGCAGTGCCGTCGTCCAGGACGCGCCGTGCGTGATCGCGTCGATCCCGGCATCGACCGCTTCTTCGGGCGTGGTCGTCTGCAGGTGTCCGACCACGGGCAGGCCGCGCGCGTGCGCCGCATCGGTGACAGCCCGCAGCAGTCTCGGGGTGGTCTTCGCATAGACCTTGATGTAGTCCACGTCGAAAGCCGCCTGTCGATCGACCTCGGCACGCGCTTCTTCCGGAGTGTGTTCGTTGCCCCAGTCGATCGGTCGTCCGGCGGTCAACATCCGTGGGCCAATCACCCGACCCGCGCGGATGTCTTCACGCAGCGCGACCGCTTCGGCTTCCGGTGCTGCCGGGTTGCGAATGGTGGTAATGCCATGCGCCAACAGGATCTTGAGGATGCGTTCTGTCGTTGCACGGTCGTAACCGGCGAAATGTTCTGGATCGCGCAGAAAGGTGGCATGCGCATGCGTGTCGATCAGTCCAGGCAGCAGAAACTGTCCTTCCAGTGATTCGACTTGCCATCCTGGCTGCAATCGGAGCCGTTCCGACTTCTCGATGTTCACGATTCTGCCGTCGCTGATGACAACGGACATGCCTTTGCGCGCCGGTCCGCCGTCGGCATCGATCAGCGTCGCATTTTTAAGGACAAGGGTGACGCCTTGTCGCGCATTGGCATCTACTGTCGCACCGGGAGAGCACCCGGTCTGCAGTGCACAAAACAGGCCGATGAATGCCAGGCGAGGCAAGCCATCACGGCATCGCAAGTGGAGACGTCGCGCTTTCGACATCCAAGTCTTCCAGCACGATCGGCAACGTTTGGCATTGCGCTTTTCAGAAGGGTCGATCATCCGCTGCAACATCCTGGGTTGTACGGCGAACGAATACCACGTGCCGGTACGCAAGACGCGGGATGGCGCACGTCACCGACGTAACAAAAAACGCCGGCGATCTCTCGCCGGCGTTTTCGTACATCACAGCAATGTCGCGTCGATCAGTTCAGCTGGCAGGTCGGCGGCTTGGCCGAGGTGAACAGACCCGAGGTCGCCCATTCCGGGTGATCGATGAACGGGTTGCGGTTGCCCTGGAAGCTGTAGATCACTTCGTTGCGCGCCAGTTCGCGGGCATCCGGCGGGTCGGCCTGGTGCCATGCAAGCAGGGTCGACATCAGACCCATGTAGGCCGGCGAGCTGGACGTGCCCACGATCAGGCTCGGATTGTCGGTCAGCTCCAGATCCGGTTCGTTCTGGCCGGTGGTCGGATGGGTGCCGCCTTCGTAACGGACGGCCATGTACATCACCGCACGCGCCACGTCGCCCTTGCGCTTGCTCCAGGTCTGGAAGTAGCTGGCGTTGAACCAGTTGGAGTTGCCCGGGTACACGCCCGTGCCGCCGCCGCCGCCGTTGTAGGCTTCGGTGGCGCGTTCGGTGCAGCCGCTGCAGTTGCCGTACGGCTTGTTGCCGCGATCCGAGTTGTAGTTGGTGTCCGACGCATACAGCATGTGGGTGTCGGTGTGCGGCGAGTTCGGCAGACCGAGGTTGCCGGTTTCCGCACTGAAGCCCAGCGACTTCGGCCACGTGTGCTCACGGTTGTAGGTCAGACCCGTGCCGGTGCCGGCGCGGCTGGTGACCTTCGTGTAGCTGTGGTTGCGGTAGACGTCCAGCACCTTGGCGGGATTCAACGGATCTTCGTCGGCAATTTCCAGGATCGTCCAGGTGTTGGTGGTGCCGCCGCTGTACGGATACGCGGTGTGGCCCTTGATCG
>CAZGBA010000080.1:0-17096 GCA_964523435.1 uncultured Xanthomonas sp. | reverse complement strand
TAGACGCACTACCTTGAGGTGGTAGCGACGTAAGTCGTGGGGGTTCGAGTCCCCCTTTGGGCACCAATACGAAGCTCGTGCATGGAAGCATGGGTTTGTCAGTCAGGGATGGCGGGCGTCAGCGATGGCGTCCAACCAAGGCTCCAGTGCGATCCGCACCTGTCGCGCGGTTCTGCATCGGTCCGGGGGCCAGGAACGGCGCATTCGTGGCCGTCTCTGGCGACAGCTGCGGAGACGCGGCTCGCTTTCCACGATCCGTCGACACAACTCAACGCCGAGAGAACACACGAGTGCTGGCCGAATATCTGCCGACCCTGCTGTTTCTGATCGTAGCCACCGGTATAGGCATCGCCCTGATCGTCGTTGGCAACTTCCTTGGCCCCAAGCGCTTCGATCCCGAAAAGCTGTCGCCCTACGAGTGCGGTTTCAACGCATTCGAGGACGCACGGATGCGCTTCGACGTGCGCTATTACCTGATCGCGATCCTGTTCATCGTCTTCGATCTCGAAATCGCTTTCGTCTACCCCTGGGCGCTGGTCTTCCGCGAGCTGGGCGTGTTCGGCCTGATCGAGATGGGTGTGTTCCTGGGGCTGTTGCTGATCGGTTTCATCTACGTCTGGAAAAAGGGTGCGCTGGAATGGGAGTGATCCAAACCGTCCAGAAGGTCGCGGATTTCGCGAACAACCCGATCCCGGAAGGGCGGGTCGACGACATCCTGCGTCCCGAAAGCCTGCTGTCGGCGGACGGCAATCCGCTGCTTGAGCATGGTTTTGTCACCACCAGCTTCGACGTGCTCTGGAACTGGGCGCGTACCGGCTCGATGTGGCCGATGACCTTCGGCTTGGCCTGCTGTGCCGTCGAAATGATGCATGCAGGCGCCGCGCGTCTGGATCTCGACCGCTACGGCGTGGTGTTCCGTCCGTCGCCGCGTCAGTCCGATGTGATGATCGTGGCCGGCACCCTCGTCAACAAGATGGCCCCGGCGCTGCGCAAGGTCTACGACCAGATGCCCAACCCGAAATGGGTGATCTCGATGGGCAGCTGCGCCAACGGCGGCGGCTACTATCACTATTCCTATTCAGTGGTGCGCGGCTGCGACCGCATCGTTCCGGTCGATGTCTACGTCCCGGGCTGCCCGCCGACCGCCGAAGCGCTGGTCTACGGCATCCTGCAACTGCAGAAGAAGATCCGTCGTGGCACCAATTTCGGCGACAACATCCAGGGTGTCCGCTGACATGGCAGAGACCACCTTCGCCGAGCGCCTCCGCGCGCGCTTCCCGGACGCCACCGTCGCCGTCGCCATGCCGCGTGGTGAAGTCGGCATCGAATTCCCGAATGGCGATTGGCATGCCGGCTGCGCAGCGTTGCGCGACGAGTTCGGCTTCGAGTCGCTGGTCGATCTGTGCGGTGTCGACTACCTCGGCTTCGGCAGCGATGAGTGGGACACCGACGTGTCTTCGGAAGGGTTCAGTCGCGGCGTCGAAGGCCGTGGCGTCGGCCGTTTCAAATACGGCGAAACCACCACGCAGCAGACTCCGGGACTCGAAGGCCAGACCATCGAATCCGTGCCGCACCGCCGCTATGCCGCAGTCGCGCAGCTGCTGTCGGTACAGCACAACTGCCGCCTGCGGGTGAAAGCCTTCGCGCAGAACGACGATCTGCCGATCGTCGCTTCGCTGACCGGTATCTGGCCGGTGTCCAACTGGTTCGAGCGCGAGGCGTTCGATCTGTTCGGCATCATCTTCGAGGGGCATCCGGATCTGCGCCGCATCCTCACCGACTACGGTTTCGTCGGTCACCCGTTCCGCAAGGATTTCCCGCTGATCGGCAACGTCGAAGTCCGCTACGACGAAGAGAAGAAGCGCGTGATTTACGAACCCGTCACCTCTGTCGAACCCCGCGTCGGCGTACCGCGCGTGATCCGCGACGACGCACGCTATGCCACCGCTTCGGGCGAGTCGGCTGCGCGCAAGGCGGAGGCATCGAAATGACTGCGACGCATCCGGTCAATGAAGCTTTCGCAAGCAATGCTGCGGAATCGAAACAGGAAATCCGCAACTACACGCTGAATTTCGGCCCGCAGCATCCGGCCGCGCACGGTGTGCTGCGCCTGATTCTCGAAATGGACGGTGAAATCGTTCAGCGCGCCGACCCGCACGTCGGGCTGCTGCATCGCGGCACCGAGAAGCTTGCCGAATCCAAACCGTTCAACCAGTCGATCGGCTACATGGATCGTCTGGATTACGTGTCGATGATGTGCAACGAACACGCCTACGTCCGCGCGATCGAAACCCTGATGGGGATCGAGGCGCCGGAGCGTGCGCAGTGGATCCGTACGATGTTCGACGAGATCACCCGCATCCTGAACCACTTGATGTGGGTCGGCTCGAACGGTCTCGACCTTGGCGCGATGGCGGTGTTCCTGTACGCCTTCCGCGAACGCGAAGAGCTGATGGACGTGTACGAAGCCGTGTCCGGCGCGCGCATGCACGCGGCCTATTACCGTCCCGGCGGCGTGTATCGCGATCTGCCGGAAAAGATGCCGCAGTATCGCGAATCGCCGTGGCGCAAGGGCGGCAAGCTCAAGCGCTTCAACGAGTGGCGCGAAGGCTCGATGCTCGATTACCTGGAAGCGTTCACACGCGACTTCCCGGCGCGCATCGACGAATACGAGACCCTGCTCACCGACAATCGCATCTGGAAACAGCGCACCGTCGGTATCGGCGTGATTCCGCCGGAACAGGCGCTGGCCTGGGGCATGACTGGCCCGATGATCCGTGGTTCCGGTATTGCCTGGGATCTGCGCAAGAAGCAGCCGTACGCGAAATACGCCGAAGTGGATTTCGATATCCCGGTCGGCGTGAAGGGCGACTGTTACGACCGCTATCTGGTCCGGATCGCGGAAATGCGCGAGTCCAACCGCATCATCCAGCAGTGCGTGAAGTGGCTGAAGGCGAATCCCGGGCCGGTGATGATCGACAACTACAAGGTCGCTCCGCCGAGCCGCGAGTCCATGAAGGACGACATGGAAGCCCTGATCCACCATTTCAAGCTGTTCACGGAAGGCTACTGCGTGCCGGCCGGAGAGACGTATTGCGCGGTCGAAGCGCCGAAGGGCGAGTTCGGTTGTTATCTGGTATCCGATGGTGCGAACAAACCGTTCCGCGCGCATCTGCGCGCGCCGGGCTTCGCCCATCTGTCGTCGATGGACACGATCGTGAAAGGCCACATGCTGGCCGACGTGGTCGCGATGATCGGCACCTACGACATCGTGTTCGGCGAAATCGATCGCTGAGGCGCAGAGAAGAATGAAAGCGACTGGAAATTTCGAAGCCTGCCGCAACGTCGATCCGATGGTCGCGTTGTCCGATAAGACGCGGGCGCATATCGATCACTGGCTGACCAAGTTTCCGCCGGATCGCAAGCGTTCGGCGGTGCTGCAGGGTCTGCACGCGGCGCAGGAGCAGAACGACGGCTGGCTGAGCGACGAGCTGATCGCTGCGGTCGCGAAGTATCTCGACCTGCCGCCGGTGTGGGCGTACGAAGTTGCGACCTTCTATTCGATGTTCGAGACCGAAAAGGTCGGTCGCCACAACGTTGCGTTCTGCACCAATATCAGCTGCTGGCTCAACGGCGCCGAGGATCTGGTCGCGCATGCCGAGAAGAAGCTGGGCTGCAAGACCGGCGAATCCACCGAAGACGGCCGGATCTTTCTCAAGCGCGAGGAAGAATGCCTGGCCGCGTGCTGCGGCGCGCCGATGATGGTCATCAACGGTCACTACCACGAGAAGCTCGACGTCGCGAAAGTCGACGAGCTGCTCGACGGTCTGAAGTGAGGCAGGGCGACGAGATGGCTCATCACGGCTCCAATTCGCACGCCACCGGTCCAGTCGGTCCCGCGCCGAAGGAACACCAGGTCGTCTACACCACGCTGCATTTCGACAAGCCGTGGTCGTACGAGAACTATCTGAAGACCGGCGGCTACAGCGCGCTGCGCAGGATCATCGAAGAGAAGATCCCGCCGGAACAGGTGATCGAAATGGTCAAGGGATCCGGGCTGCGCGGTCGCGGCGGCGCGGGTTTTCCGACCGGCCTGAAGTGGAGTTTCATGCCGAAGGGTACCGGCATGCAGAAGTACATTCTCTGCAATTCGGACGAATCCGAGCCGGGCACCTGCAAGGACCGCGACATCCTGCGTTTCAACCCGCATGCTGTGATCGAAGGCATGGCCATCGCGTGCTACGCGACCGGTTCGGCCGTCGCCTACAACTATCTGCGCGGCGAGTTCCATCACGAACCGTTCGAGCATCTGGAAGAAGCCACCGCCGAGGCCTACAAGCACGGCTGGCTGGGCAAGAACGTGCTCGGCAGCGGTCTCGACATCGATATCCACAACGCGCTCGGCGCCGGCGCTTACATCTGCGGCGAAGAAACCGCGCTGATGGAATCGCTGGAAGGCAAGAAGGGCCAGCCGCGCTACAAGCCGCCGTTCCCGGCCAACTTCGGCCTGTACGGCAAGCCGACCACGATCAACAACACCGAGACCTACGCCTCGGTGCCGGCGATCATCCGCAACGGCGCCGAATGGTTCCTCAATCTCGGCAAGCCGAACAACGGCGGTCCGAAGATCTTCTCAGTGTCCGGTCATGTCGCGAAGCCGGGCAACTACGAGATCCGTCTCGGCACTTCGTTCGCCGACTTGCTGGAAATGGCCGGCGGCGTGCGCAACGGCCACAAGCTGAAAGCGGTGATACCCGGCGGTTCGTCGATGCCGGTGCTGCCGGCGGAGACCATGATGGGTCTGACCATGGATTACGACGCGATCCAGAAGGCCGGCTCCGGTCTCGGCTCGGGCGCGGTGATCGTGATGGACGAAACCGCATGCATGGTGCGCGCCTGCCAGCGCATCTCGCGTTTCTACTTCAAGGAAAGCTGCGGCCAGTGCACGCCGTGCCGCGAAGGCACCGGCTGGATGTACCGCATGCTCACCCGCATCGTCGAGAAGCAGGCGACGATGGACGATCTGCACATGTTGAAAGCAGCCGCCGGCCAGATCGAAGGCCACACCATCTGCGCGTTCGGCGAAGCCGCCGCGTGGCCGGTGCAGGGCTTCCTGCGCCATTTCTGGCACGAATTCGAATACGCGATCGTCAACCGGCGTTTCCTGGTCGATGACCAGCGCGCCGGCACTGTGATCGAACAGGCAACGGCTGAGAAGGTGACGGCATGAGTACCGAAACCGCCAACGCGCCCGTCGCGCCGATCGTTCCCGATGGCCATGTCGCGATCGAGATCGACGGCCAGCCGCTGTTCGCGCCGAAAGGCTCGATGATCATCCATGCCGCCGACAAGGCCGGCATTCCGATTCCGCGCTTCTGCTATCACGAGAAGCTGCCGATCGCCGCGAACTGCCGCATGTGTCTGGTCGACGCCGAAATGGGCGGCCGCCCGATGCCCAAGCCGCAGCCGGCCTGCGCCACGCCGGTCGCCGACGGCATGAAGATCTTCACGCGCAACGAGAAAGCGCTGAAAGCGCAGCGCAACGTGATGGAATTCCTGCTGATCAACCATCCGCTCGACTGCCCGATCTGCGATCAGGGCGGCGAGTGCGAACTGCAGGACATGTCGTTGGGCTACGGTCGTTCGGTCAGCCGGTTCTCGGAGCGCAAGCGCACCGTGGCCGATGAGGACATGGGCCCGCTGGTCGCCACCGAGATGACCCGCTGCATCCAGTGCACGCGCTGCGTGCGCTTCACTGCGGACATCGCCGGCACCTACGAACTCGGCGGCATGCAGCGCGGCGAGAATCTGCAGATCGGCACCTTCGACGGCAAGCCGTTGACCACCGAACTGTCCGGCAACGTCATCGACGTGTGCCCGGTCGGCGCGCTCACCAACAAGGTGTTCCGCTTCCGCGCGCGTCCGTGGGAACTGATCGCCAAGGAATCGCTCGGCTATCACGATGCGCTCGGCAGCAATCTGTTCCTGCATGCGCGCCGCGGCGACGTGATGCGCGCGGTGCCGCGCGACAACGAAGCGGTCAACGAATGCTGGCTGTCGGATCGCGACCGCTATTCGCATCAGGGCCTGACTGCCGAAGATCGCGCAGCCAAGCCGCTGATCAAGGAAGGCGACGCCTTCCGCGAAGCGACGTGGGAAGAAGCGCTGGCCAAAGCCACCGAGATCCTGCGGGCCAACCGTGGCGACGCGCTCGGCGTGCTCGTGCATCCGGCGACCTCGAACGAAGAGGGCGCGCTGCTCGCCCGTCTCGCCGAAGCGCTCGGCACCGGCAATCTCGATCACCGCATCGCCCAGCACGACCTGTCCGATGGCGCGACCGCCGCGCAGTTCGGCATGCCGGTCGCCGATCTCGAAACCGCCGATGCGATCGTCATCGTCGGCTCGAATCTGCGCCATGAAGTGCCGTTGCTGCACCAGCGCCTGCACAAGGCGGCGAAGCGTGGCGCGAAGATCCATGTCATCAACCCGGTCGATTTCGATTTCACCTTCAAGGCGGCATCGAAGTCGATCGTCGCGCCGTCGCAGTTGGCGTCGACGCTGGTCAGCTTGAAGCTCGACAATGCCGCGAAAACGGCGGTGATCGTCGGTGCGGTCGCCGAAAACTCCATCCATGCCGCCGCGA
Source organism: uncultured Xanthomonas sp. (assembly GCA_964523435.1). Lineage (GTDB taxonomy): Bacteria > Pseudomonadota > Gammaproteobacteria > Xanthomonadales > Xanthomonadaceae > Lysobacter_I. The sequence continues at coordinate 10,453 of CAZGBA010000080.1, read as the reverse complement.
TCCGCAGCGCCGCCGCTGCGTTCTCGTCCGCGAACAACGCTGCGCTGTGCCGCATTCCGCAGGGCGCCAACGCGCTGGGTCTGTCGCGTCATGGCGTGTTGCCGACTGCGCTCGATGCGCAGGCGATGCTCACCGATCCACGTGCTGCCTACGTGCTGTACGGCATCGAACCCGGTCTCGACTTCGCCGACCAGGCGCGCGCGCTCAAGGCGCTGGGTGCAGCCAAGGTCGTGGCGTTCAGCCAGTTCGCCTGCCGTTCGACGCGTGCGGTCGCCGATGTGATTCTGCCGATCGGCGCGCTGCCGGAAATCGACGCCACGCTGACCAATCTCGACGGTCGCGACCAGCGCGCGATCGCCGGCGGCAAACTGCCGGGCGATGCGCGTCCGGGTTGGCGCGTGCTGCGTGCGCTCGGTGGCGAACTCGCGGCCGCCGGCTTTGAATTCACCGATCTTGCCGGCCTGCGTGCAGGTATCACGGCGCGCGATGTCGCGATCAACGCATCGAAAGCGCCGACTGCGACGGGCGATGGTTTCGAGCTCGCAGTGTCGCAGGCCATCTATCGCGTCGATGGCACGACCCGCCGCGCCGCCGCGCTGCAAGCGCATCCGCTCAATGCCGGCCCGCGCATCGTGCTGCATCCGCAGGATGCCGCTGCGGCGTCGCTTGCGGCTGGTGCGATGGCCAAGGTCGAGAACGGTGTCGGCACTGCAACACTGCAGGTCGTCGTCGACGATCGCGTCGCCAAGGGTGCCGCCTGGATCGAGTCCGGTTACGGCCCGACCGCAGCGCTCGGTGCGGGGCGCGTTCGCGTCGCGGCTGTCGCATCGACGGGAGCCGAAGCATGAACATGCTGTTCGATGCGCTGCGCGATTGGATCCTGGCCATGGGCACCACCGGCGCGATCCTGTGGATCGTGCTGAAGATTCTCGCGGTCGCGATGCCGGTGATCATCGCTGTTGCGTTCTACGTGGTCTGGGAACGCAAGCTGATCGGCTGGATGCATGTCCGTCACGGGCCGATGTATGTCGGCTGGGGCATCCTCCAGGCGTTCGCCGACGTGTTCAAGCTGCTGTTCAAGGAAGTGATCCAGCCGAGCAGCGCGAACAAGCCACTGTTCATCCTCGCGCCGATGATCGCGCTTGTCCCGGCGTTGGCCGCCTGGGCGGTGGTGCCGTTCGACGCGAAGCTGGTGCTGTCGAATGCGAATGCAGGCCTGCTCTATCTGCTGGCGATGACCTCGCTGGGCGTGTACGGCATCATCCTCGCCGGCTGGGCCTCGAACTCGAAGTACGCGTTCCTCGGCGCGATGCGCGCGGCCTCGCAGGTCGTGTCCTACGAAATCGCGATGGGCTTCGCGCTGGTCGGCGTGCTGATGGCGTCGGGCAGCCTGAACATCACCGACATCGTGGTCGCGCAGTCCGGCAACGCCGGCCTGTTCGAGTGGTTCTGGCTGCCGCTGCTGCCGCTGTTCGTCGTCTATTTCGTATCCGGCGTGGCCGAAACCAACCGCGCGCCGTTCGACGTGGTGGAAGGCGAGTCGGAAATCGTCGCAGGCCACATGGTCGAGTATTCGGGCTCGCAGTTCTCGCTGTTCTTCCTGGCCGAATACGCCAACATGATCCTGGTCAGCTTCCTGACCGCGACCTTCTTCGTCGGCGGCTGGCTGTCGCCGATCCCGGACGCGCTGATCCCCGACGTGCCGGTGCTGTCGACCGTGCTCGGCGATGGCTGGTGGTGGTTGCTGGCCAAGGTGTTCTTCTTCGCCAGCTGCTTCATCTGGTTCCGCGCCTCGTTCCCGCGCTACCGCTACGACCAGATCATGCGGCTGGGCTGGAAGGTCTTCATCCCGATCACGATCGCCTGGATCGCGGTCACCGCGCTGCTGGTGTTCTATGGCGTGTTCGAGAAGGGCGCCTGACCGATGAACAAAGTCGTCCACTACTTCAAGAGCCTGATGCTGCTGGAGCTGATCCAGGGGCTCGGCCTGACGTTCCGCTACCTGTTCCGTCCCAAGTACACGCTGATGTACCCGATGGAGAAGTTCCCGCAGTCGCCGCGCTTCCGCGGCCTGCATGCGCTGCGCCGCTACCCCAACGGCGAGGAGCGCTGCATCGCCTGCAAGCTGTGCGAGGCGGTGTGCCCGGCGCTGGCGATCACCATCGATTCCGAGCAGCGCGCCGACGGCACCCGCCGCACCACGCGCTACGACATCGACCTGTTCAAGTGCATCTTCTGCGGCTTCTGCGAGGAGTCGTGCCCGGTGGACTCGATCGTCGAGACCCACATCCACGAGTACCACTTCGAGCACCGCGGCGAGAACATCCTCACCAAGCCCAAGCTGCTGGCGATCGGCGACCTGCTGGAAGCCGAGATCGCCGAGCGCCGCGCCGCCGACGCCGCCTACAGGTAAGCGACCGACCATGGATTTCGTACTGCTCGCCTTCCTTGCCTTCGCCGCCGTGACCGTCGCGTCCGCCGGCGCGGTGATCAGCGTCAGGAACCCGGTGCACGCCGCGCTGTTCCTGGTGCTGACCTTCTTCACCGTGGCCTGCACGTGGATCCTGGCCGGCGCCGAGTTCCTCGGCGTTGCGCTGATCCTGGTCTATGTCGGCGCGGTGATGGTGCTGTTCCTGTTCGTGGTGATGATGCTCGACGTCGATACCGCGCCGATGCGCGAAGGCTTCGTGCGCTATCTGCCGCTCGGACTGCTGGTCGCGGTGGTGATGCTGGTCGAAATGCTGACGCTGATCGGCGTGAAGGCGGGTTTCGCTTCCACGTTCGGCGAGGATCCGGCCGCTGCTGCGGGCCTGTCCAATACGGCCTGGCTCGCCAGAGCGCTGTTCACCGACTACATGCTGCCGTTCGAGGTCGCTGCGGTGATTCTGACCGTCGCCGTCGTCGCTGCGGTGATGCTGACCCTGCGTCGACGCGTCGGCGCGAAACATCAGAACCCGGGTGAACAGTCGCGCGTCCGTGCGCAGGACCGGGTCCGACTGGTCAAGATGGAAGCGGTACGCCCGGCGCCGGTCGGCGAAGCCGTCGCCGCCGATGAGGTGAAATCATGATGGGACCGTTGGCCCTCGGGCACTATCTGGCGTTCGGCGCGGCGCTGTTCTGCATCAGTCTGGCCGGCATCTTCCTCAACCGGAAGAACGTCATCATCCTGCTGATGTCGATCGAACTGATGCTGTTGAGCGTCAACATCAACTTCGTCGCGTTCTCCCGCCATCTCGGCGACGCGTCCGGCCAGATCTTCGTGTTCTTCATCCTGACCGTGGCCGCTGCTGAGGCCGCGATCGGTCTGGCGATCCTGGTCACGCTGTTCCGCAATCGGCGCACGATCAATGTCGCCGAAATCGATACCTTGAAAGGCTGACGGGACCCGGTATGGAACCTGCTGTTGTGGAACATGTGATTTCCAAGCCCATCCTGGTCGCGGTCGTCCTCGCGCCGCTGATCGGCGCGATCCTCGCCGGCCTGTTCGGTCGTCGCATCGGCCGGGTCGGCGCGCACAGCGCGACCATCCTCGGCGTCGGCATGAGCTGCGCACTGTCCTGCTACGTGCTGTGGCAACTGGTCGCGCAGGGCGCCATGCCTTTCAACGAGAATCTCTACACGTTCTTCGATGTCGCCGGTTACGACGCGCACGTCGGCTTCATGGTCGACAAGCTGACCGCGATGATGATGGTGGTCGTCACCTTCGTCTCGCTGCTGGTGCACGTCTACACCATCGGCTACATGGCCGAGGACGACGGCTACCAGCGCTTCTTCAGCTACATCTCGCTGTTCACCTTCAGCATGCTGATGCTGGTGATGAGCAACAACTTCCTGCAGCTGTTCTTCGGCTGGGAAGCGGTGGGTCTGGTGTCCTATCTGCTGATCGGCTTCTGGTTCAAGCGGCCGAGCGCGATCTTCGCGAACATGAAGGCCTTCCTCGTCAACCGCGTCGGCGACTTCGGCTTCCTGCTGGGCATCGCCGGCGTGCTGTTCTGGTTCGAAACGCTCGACTACGCGACCGTCTTCGCGAACGCGTCCAGCACCATCGGCAGCGGCCAGACCGTTGCGATCTTCAGCGGCCACGAGTGGTCGGTGGCGACCGTCATCTGCATCTGTCTGTTCATCGGCGCCATGGGCAAGTCGGCGCAGGTGCCGCTACACGTGTGGTTGCCGGATTCGATGGAAGGCCCGACCCCGATCTCCGCGCTGATCCATGCCGCGACGATGGTGACCGCCGGCATCTTCATGGTCGCGCGCATGTCGCCGCTGTTCGAGCTGTCGGAAACCGCGCTGAACTTCGTGCTGTTCATCGGTGCGACCACCGCGTTCTTCACCGGTCTGATCGGTATCGTCCAGAACGACATCAAGCGCGTGGTCGCGTATTCGACGCTGTCGCAGCTCGGTTACATGACCGTCGCGCTCGGCGTGTCGGCGTATTCGGCGGCGGTCTACCACCTGATGACCCACGCTTTCTTCAAGGCGCTGCTGTTCCTCGCGGCCGGCTCGGTGATCATCGGCATGCACCACGAGCAGGACATGCGCAAGATGGGCGGCCTGCGCAAATACATGCCGATCACTTTCTGGACCAGCGTCATCGGTACGCTGGCGCTGGTCGGCACGCCGTTCTTCAGCGGGTTCTACTCGAAAGACACGATCATCGAGGCTGCGGCGCACCACGCGCACGAATCGTCGACCTGGGTCGCGAACTACGCTTACCTGGCCGTGCTGCTCGGCGCCTTCGTGACCTCGTTCTACAGCTTCCGCCTGCTGTACATGACGTATTTCGGCGAAGAGCGCTTCCGTCGCGCGCACGACGCGCATGCTCACGATGATCACGTGCAGCATGATGCGCATGCCGGGCATGCGCAGGACGGCCACGCTCATGACGAGCATGCTCATGACGGCCACGATCACGATGATCATGGTCATGATGACCACGGCCATCACGGCGCGCACGAACCACATGAATCGCCATGGGTGGTGACCGTCCCGCTGGTCCTGCTGGCGATCCCGTCGATCGCGATCGGTTTCCTGACCGTCGGGCCGATGCTGTTCGGCACGGATTGGAGCGGCCATCACCAGCAGTTGCAGTTCTTCCTCGGCGCCATCGACGTGAACGAGGCCAACGACGTGATCGGCAAGCTGAAGGAGGAATTCCACGGCCCGGTCGCGTTCGCATTGCACGGTTTCATGGCTCCGGCGTTCTGGCTCGCCTTCGGCGGTTTCGCGCTTGCGACGCTCATGTACCTGATCAAGCCGGAACTGCCGGCAAAGTTCGCGGCGTTCCCGCCGTTCGCACTGGCGCGCCGGATCCTCGAAAACAAGTACGGAATGGACGACCTGTGGATCAGTGGCTTCGCCGGCGGCGGCATTCTCGCCGGCAAGCTTGCGCGCAGGAACGACGAGAAGGTCATCGATGGCTTCTTCGTCAACGGCAGCGCGCGGATCGTCGACCTGGTCTCCGGTCTGCTGCGCAAGACCCAGTCCGGCTATCTCTACCATTACGCCTTCGCGATGATTCTCGGCCTGATCGCTTTGCTGGCCGTGTTGATCAAGTTCTGGCGCTGATCCTCGATGTCGATCGAAACGAACTGACGGATACCGAATCGCGATGCAAAATTGGCCTCTTCTCAGCATCCTGATATGGCTGCCCATCGTCGGCGGCGCAGTCGCGCTGTCGCTCGGCAATCAGCGGGCGCAGACCGCGCGTTGGCTGGCGCTGACGGTCGCGTTGGCGGCGTTCGCCCTGAGCATTCCGCTGCTGACCGGGTTCGATCATTTCACCTCGGCCCTGCAGTTCGTCGAGCAGCGCGAGTGGATCCCGGCCTACGGCATCCAGTACCACCTCGGCGCCGACGGCCTTTCGGTCGCACTGATCGTGCTGACCACGCTGGTCACCGCGCTTGTGCTGATCGGCGCGTGGGGTTCGATCGACAAGCGTGTGAACCAGTACGTGGCCGCGTTCCTGTTCCTCGAAGGCCTGATGATCGGCGTCTTCGCCGCCGTCGATGCGATGCTCTTTTATGTGTTTTTCGAGGGCATGCTGATTCCGATGTTCATCATCATCGGTGTCTGGGGCGGACCGCGACGCGTGTATGCGTCGGTGAAGTTCTTCCTGTACACCTTCCTCGGCTCGGTGTTCATGCTGGTCGGGTTGATCTACCTGTACCTGAAAGCCGGCAGCTGGCAGTTGCCCGATCTGTACGCACTGCCGTTGGCCGCGCATGAGCAGATGTGGCTGTTCTTCGCGTTCCTGATCGCGTTTGCGGTCAAGGTGCCGATGTTCCCGGTCCACACCTGGCTGCCCGACGCCCATGTCGAAGCGCCGACCGGCGGCTCGGTGATCCTTGCTGCGATCATGCTGAAGATCGGCGGTTACGGTTTCCTGCGCTTCAATCTGCCGATCGTCCCCGATGCAAGCCACGAATTCGCCTGGCTGGTGATCGCGCTGAGCCTGATCGCCGTGGTCTACATCGGGCTGGTCGCGCTGGTGCAGGAAGACATGAAGAAACTGATCGCCTATTCGTCGATCTCGCATATGGGCTTCGTCACGCTCGGCATCTTCATCGCGATGATGCTGGTGCGCGATGCCGGCAACCCGGAAGCCGCACGCCTCGGTATGCAGGGCGCGATGGTGCAGATGGTGTCGCACGGTTTCATCTCCGGCGCGATGTTCTCCTGCGTCGGCGTGCTCTACGACCGCATGCACAGCCGCATGATCAAGGATTACGGCGGCGTCGCCAACGTGATGCCGTGGTTCGCCGCGTTCATGGTGTTCTTCAGCATGGCCAATGCGGGTCTGCCGGGCACATCGGGTTTCGTCGGCGAATTCATGGTCATCCTGGCCAGCTTCCAGGCGCATCCGATGCTTGCTTTCACCGCCGCGATGACCTTGGTCATCGGCGCCGCCTATACGCTGTGGCTGGTCAAGCGCGTGATCTTCGGCGAGATCGGCAACGCGCACGTCGCAGAGCTCGAAGACATCAATCCACGCGAGTGGATCGTGATGTCTGTGTTCGCCATCGGCGTGCTGCTGATCGGCCTGTATCCGAAGCCGTTGACCGACCTGATGGAACCCGCCATCGCCCAACTCGCCAGCCAGCTGGCGATCAGCAAGCTCTGAGACCATCATGATTGAGAACAGCGTCACTCCCGCCGATCTGATGCCGTTGCTGCCCGAGCTGGTGCTTGTGGGCGCTGCGTTCGCGCTGCTGCTGCTCGATCTGTTCGTCAGCGAGCGTCAGCGCGGCATCGTCCATGTCCTGGCCATCGCCACGCTGATCGCGGTGGCGGGCATGCTCGCGCTGCACGTGGGCGGGCAGGGCACGGTGCTCAACGGGATGTTCATCCGCGACACCATGGCGGACGTGCTGAAGTGGGTGGTCTGCGTGATCAGCGCGCTGGCGATGGTCTACACGTGGTCGTTCCTGCGCGAGCGTGGGTTGTACAAGGGCGAGATCGCGGTGCTGATGTTGTTCTCGGTCGCGGGCATGATGCTGCTGATCTCGGCCGGCAACCTGGTGATGGTCTATCTCGGCCTCGAAATGCTCGCGCTGTGTTCGTACGCGCTCGTCGCGATCGACCGCGACAGTCCGCTGGCGTCGGAAGCGGCGATGAAATATTTCGTGCTCGGCTCGTTGGCATCGGGCATGCTGCTCTACGGCATGTCGCTGATCTACGGGGCGACCGGCAGTCTCGATCTCGCCTCCATCCATGCGGTCACGACATCCACGCCGCTCCTATTGACCGGCATGGTGTTCCTGGTCGCGGGCATCGCGTTCAAGTTCGGTGCGGCGCCGTTCCACATGTGGTTGCCCGACGTTTACCAGGGCGCGCCCACGCCGATCACCCTGTTCATCGGCGCAGCACCGAAGCTGGCGGCGTTTGCGATGGCCTATCGCCTGCTCGAAGCCGGCGTCGGCCCGCTCGATGAACAGTGGCGCGTGCTGATCTCCGGAATCGCGGCCTTGTCGCTGGTGGTGGGCAATCTCATCGCGCTGGCGCAGAGCAATCTCAAGCGCATGCTGGCCTATTCGACGGTATCGCACGTCGGCTTTCTGCTGATGGGGTTTGCCGGCGGCGGCGCGGTCGGCTATGCGGCCGGCATGTTCTACGCCATCAGCTACGCGGTGATGGCAGCGGCGGCGTTCGGCACGATCGTGGTGCTGTCCCGTCAGGGCTTCGAAGCCGACCGCATTGAGGACTTCAAGGGCCTGAATGCCCGCAGTCCATGGATGGCGGGTCTGGTCCTGTGTGTGATGGCATCGCTGGCTGGCGTGCCGCCGTTCCTCGGCTTCTGGGCGAAGCTGGCGGTGCTGCGCGCAGCGTGGGAAGGCGGCCAGATCTGGCTGGTGATCGTGGGTATCGTGTTCGCGGTGATCGGCGCGTTCTATTACCTCCGGGTGATCCGTGCGATGTATTTCGACGAACCCGAGGGCGAGCCGATGACCCAGCGCGAAGACTTGTCGCTGCGGGTGGTGTTCGCGGTCAATGCGCTGTCGCTGTTGGTCCTGGGCCTCGCCTGGAACCCGATCATGGACTGGTGCCAGAAGGCCTTCGCCTGAACTGAATCGGCTGCTTCCGCGTCTGCGGCGGTCGCTTGCAACCGTCTGTGCCGCATAACAATTGCTTGCATTTTCACGACTCTATCACCATAATTCCGCTCCTGATGCGGGGTGGAGCAGTCTGGCAGCTCGTCGGGCTCATAACCCGAAGGTCGCAGGTTCAAATCCTGCCCCCGCTACCAGCTTTCGAGTTCGGAAATCGCCATGTTTCAAGGTGATCGACGAGCAGGGAAGTCGGGCTTGGTCGAAGCATGAGCTGCGCTTCGACGCCGAAATCCAGCGGTATTGGACAAGGGGCCCGCAAGGCCCCTTTTTCTTTGCGGAATTTTTATGGCGGACAAGGCCACCGATATCTCGAATCTGCTGTCGCCGACGGTGCAGGCCTTGGGTCTGGAGCTGCTCGGTGTCGAATATCTGCCTGCGCCGGGTGGTGCGTTGTTGCGGCTTTATATCGATATTCCGCAGGATGCGGTGGGCGATGCGGAGAGTCCACGCATGGTCGGCATCGAAGATTGCGAGTCGGTCAGTCGGGAAGTGTCGGCACAGCTCGATGTCGAGGATCCGATCAGCAGTCATTACACGTTGGAAGTTTCATCGCCGGGTGTGGATCGTCCCTTGTTCACTCCGGCGCAGTTCGCGCGCTTCCTCGGTGAACAGGCCAAGATCGGTCTGAAACTGCCGCAGGACGGGCGCCGCAAACTGCAGGGCAAGATCGTTGCGGTCGAGGGCGAACGGATCGACGTCGAACTCGACGCCAAACCCGAGCCGCAGCGCGTTTCGGTTGTTTTCGAGAATATTGAAAAGGCGCGCCTGGTTCCCGATTGGGCGGCATTGGGTTTCGGTCCGCCGAAACAGGAACCACCGGCAAGACCCGGCAGAAAACCGGCCGGCAAACCGAAAGGCAAGCCGAAGGCCAAGCGGCCTGCCGGCAGTTGAACCAGATTCCGGCGTTTCGCTTGCGAAGCGCATCCGGCGGAGACGTGGCGTCACGCCCTTCGCTTCAACCAAGACACGACATTCAAGTTTTAGAGGCGTAACAGAATGAGTAAGGAACTCCTGCTTGTCGTCGACGCGGTCGCCAATGAAAAGGGCGTACCGGAGTCGGTCATCATCGAGGCCCTCGAGGCGGCGCTGGCGACGGCGGCCAAGAAGCGGTATCACGAACAAGATGTCCTGACCCGCGTGTCCATCAATCCGAAGGACGGCAGCTACGAGACCTTCCGCCGCTGGGAAGTGGTCGCCGACGACGTGGTGATGGAGTCGCCCGATCGTCAGACCCGATTGATGGATGCCGTCGACGAAGTCGAAGGCGTGGAAGTCGGCGACTACATCGAAGAACAGATCGAGAACCCCGAATTCGGCCGCATCGCCGCGCAGGCCGCGAAGCAGGTGATCGTGCAGCGCGTACGCGAAGCAGAGCGCAATCAGGTTGTCGATGGATGGAAAGACCGCGTCGGCGAGCTGGTGACGGGTATCGTCAAGCGTGTCGAACGCGGCAACGTGTATGTCGACCTTGGCGGCAATGCCGAAGCCTTCATTCCCAAGGACAAGGCGATTCCGCGCGACGTCGTGCGTGCCGGCGACCGCGTTCGCGGTTATCTGTTCGACGTGCGCAGCGAACCGCGTGGCCCGCAGCTGTTCATCAGCCGCGCCGCGCCAGAATTCATGATGGAGCTGTTCAAGCTCGAAGTGCCGGAAGTCGGCCAGGGCCTGGTCTCGATCATGGCATGCGCGCGCGACCCCGGCGACCGCGCCAAGATCGCGGTGCTCGCGCACGACAACCGCACCGATCCGATCGGCGCCTGCATCGGCATGCGCGGTTCGCGCGTGCAGGCCGTGAGCAACGAGCTCAACGGCGAGCGCGTGGACATCGTGCTGTGGAACGACAA
>CAZGBA010000079.1:0-17723 GCA_964523435.1 uncultured Xanthomonas sp. | reverse complement strand
TTCCTCGGCATGCTGCTGGCGCTGCCGGTGGCGGCGGTCGCGAATGTGCTGATCCGGCATCTGCATGCGGGCTATACCACCAGTCATTTCTATGTCGGCGATGTGGTGGTTCCGCCAGAAATACACGCGTCCGCAAACGATGCGTCCGCAAACAAAACTGCTGCCTCGCAGCACGTCCGCGATGCCGATGCGGCGGAGCCGACGGACCCCGCGTGAACGAACGTCCGTTTTCCGCGCTGGCGGCGCAACTGCCGCTGGCGCTGCGGTTTCCGCCCGATCAGCGTTTCGAGACCTATATCGCTGCGCCCGAAGGCATGCTGGCGCAGCTGCACGCGCTGGCGCAGGGGCACGGCATCGCCAGCAGCGTCTACATCGCCGGCGCGGCTGCTACCGGGAAAAGCCATCTCCTGCTCGCGACCTGTGCCGAGGCCGAAGCTGCCGGTCGTCGTGCGGTCTATCTGCCGATGGTTGCGGCTGCGGGCCGTTTGCGCGATGCGCTCGATGCGTTCGAACATGCCGATCTGGTCGCGCTCGACGGGCTGGAAGCGGCCGCAGGCGATCGTGAGGACGAGGTCGCGCTGTTCGATGCGCACAATCGCGCCCGCGATGCCGGCCGGAGTCTGCTGTACGCGGCGCGGGCGATGCCCGATGCGCTCGATCTTGTGCTGCCGGATCTGCGTTCGCGGCTGTCGCAATGCGCGCGGATCGCGCTGGAACCGCTCGACGACGATGGCCGCGCCGATGTTTTGCGCGTGCGTGCGCAGCGACGCGGCCTTCAACTCGAAGATGCCGCCATCGACTGGCTGCTCAAGCGCGTGGATCGCGACCTGGTCAGTTTGACGGCACTTCTCGATCGTCTCGATCGCGAATCGCTGGCGGCGCAGCGGCGGTTGACGGTGCCGTTCCTGCGCAGCGTATTGGGCTGAGCAAGCGAACCCGATCAGCGACATCGGGTTCGTCTTGACGTTTGGTCTTCAGCCGTAGCGATTGAGCACCGGCGCAGCGTGGCTCGGCTGCGGGTCCGATTGCGCGATCTGCGGTTGTTGCGGTGCGACCGCCTGCTGCTGTTGAGGTTGCGCGATCTGCTCGGCCTGACGGAAGGCCTGCATTGTCGGTTTCAGTTCCTGGTCGCTCACGCCGACGCGCAGATTGTGATTGGTCGGGTCGTAGACATCGTGGTTGTTGCCATGAACCGCATACACCGCGCTCTTGTCCGACGCCAATACGCCGATATCGATCTTGTCCATGTGATTGGCCTTGGCGACCAGCATCACGTTGGCGGCGATCTGGTCGAGCTTCTCGGCGGACGGCCGATCCTTTTCCGGTACATTGCGGTACGCCATGTCCACGGCATTGCTGCTTTCCATGTAGCGCTTGTGATCGGGGTGATCCGGATGCGTCGGCTGCAGCGCGACCTTCACGAACTGCCAGCGGTCGACGCTGTCGGCCAGCATGGTGTCCGCGCTTTGCGGCAATCGCCGTGTTTCCGCGCGATCGTCGAGCAGGGCACGGTGTTTCTGGTCCTCGCTCGCGCCATCGCCGACGCGACCGCTCGGCGCGTGGAACGTGGAAGGCGCGACGTCGAGCTGATTGCCTTTCGCCGTATCGCGCGGACCGGGGCCATTGATGAATTCATCGACCCGCCAGAGTTTGGCGTTGTCCGGCCGGTGGATCATGTTCAATTCCGGCCGCAGCGATTCCGGCATTTTTTCCAGCAGCGGCTCGCGGTGCATGGTGTTGAGATAGTCGATCATCAGGTTGCCGGAGCGGTTCGACAGACCGTTCTCGCGCGGCCCGCCGCCGACATCGCCGTGCGCGCCCGGTACGCGCACGCCGGACAAGCTCTCGTCCCCGGAAATGCCGGTGGCGATGATGTTCGACACCGGAAATTTGCCGCGAAGCTCGCTTTCGGCGGTGATCTGGAAGCCCGACAGTACCGAGTGCGGCATGCGGCGGTCGTTGTTGTTCGGTTCGCCGGTGCCGACCGGATCGAACAGACCCACCGCCTGCGCGGTCTTGCCGGGCGCGACGAGCTGCGTGCCGTCTTTGTCCTGGATGCCTTTTTCATCGACCAGCCGCGAAAAACCGGCGGCCTGTTCTGCGCCTCGGCTGAAACCGACCGACACCACGCGCACGCGCATGTCGGTTTCCGGCGTACCGTCGCCGAAGGTGTATTCGCTTTTCCACTGTTTGGTCTGTTCGGCCAATTTTCCGTACATCGTCTCCAGACGGTCGCCGTAGCTCGCGCCGGTCGCGTTGTCGTAGAGCTTGTAGAGCGGTTGGCCCTGCTGCGTGCCCGGTCCGGCGAGGTAGCCGTGTTTCACCGTGCCGTCCATGATCCTGCCGTCGCCAGCGCGCTCCAGTTCGTTGAACTGTTCGCGCAGCTTGCCGACGTTGGTCATTTTTTCGGGTTTGTTGTCGGCATCGTTGGAGGTGCCGTCGAACAATGCGTAGAAGACCCGATCGCGCGGGTCGGCGTGCAGCACCGGCACCTGAGTCGTCGCCAACTGCGTGATCGCCCGGTCGTAAGCTTCCATCTGCTGTTCGGTTGCCGGACGCGGTTGCCTGTCGTCGTTTCCGCCCATCTCTGCTTCTCCTGACATCGTTGCGGGGCCGCACAGCACGTCTCGGCTTCTGTTCGACGCTGGTCCGGATGCTATCGGGAAGCTGCAAACGGGTTGTCGACTATCCGCTCAAGAGTACAGACCGATTGAGTATTTCGAGGCGTTCCGGCGTGCCCACATCCGTCCACTGTGACGGATGTCTCTCTCCGGTCACGGCGTTGCAGTTCATCGCCGCCCGCAGCAGTGGCGCGAGTTTGAAGCGCGGTTGTTTGTCGCGCGCACCTGGCGCATCGCCGATGATGCGGCGCCAGTCGTCGAACAGGCTCGGGCGATATACGCCGATGCCGGCGAAGGTCAGGCGCGTGCCGGGGTCGCCGGTTTCGGCAACCTCCTCGGGGTCGGGCGTTGCGCTCAGCAGCTGTCCGTCGCGCAGCAGGGTGAAATCGCCGCGCGGGTTGTGCTCGGGATTGTCGACCATCACCAGATGCGCATCGCCGATGGGATCGCGCGGCAGTTTCGCGAAGTCGTAGTCGGTCCAGATGTCGCCGTTGATGGCGATGAAGGGTTCCTCGCTGATGCGTTCGCGGCCGAGCAATGGCAGCGCGTGCCACATGCCACCGCCGGTTTCCAGCGGGGTCGGACCTTCGTAGGTATATTCCAGATGCATGCCGAACTGGCTGCCGTCGCCGAGTATTTCCGGAAAGCGTTTCGCCAGCCAGCTGGTGTTGATCACGACATCGTGGATGCCGATCGCCGCGAGTTTCTGCAGATGCCACACGATCAGGGGTTTGCCGCCGACCGTCAGCAGCGGCTTCGGCGTGGTGTCGGTCAGCGGCCGCATCCGTTCGCCCAGCCCGGCGGCGAAAATCAAGGCTTTCATGGCGCTGTCTCCCCCCAAGGGCGTTCCGGGCACTGTGCGATGAGTGTGCAAGCAAGAATGATGCCGCCCGATACGAGGCGCATGATGGATCAGCGGTACGCCGGTCGCACGTACCGGTCCAACAGCTCGCCCAGTGGCGCCAGTTCCGGATATTTCGGCACCACACCATCGAGATAGGCGAGGAAGCGCGGCGCGTCTTCGAGGTACTTCGGTTTGGCGTCGCGGTAATTCAGCCGCGCGAAGATGCCCATCACTTTCAGGTGACGCTGTACGCCGATCCAGTCCGCATCGCGGCGGAAACGCGCCAGGGTCGGCACCGGAAGGCCAGCGGCGATGGCGCGGGCGTGGTAGCGGTCCAGCCAGCCATCGACGCGGTCCTGCGGCCAGCTCAGGAAGGCGTCCTTGAACAGGCTTAGCGCGTCGTAGGCGATCGGCCCGCGCACGGCGTCCTGGAAATCGAGCACGGCCGGGCCATCGTCGGCCGGCATCAGGTTGCGCGGCATGAAGTCGCGATGCACCAGCACCTGCGGCTGCGCCAGTGCGGCGTCGATCAGCTGGCGGTAGACCCGTTCGAGGCTTTCCAGATCGCCGCAGTCGAGGGTCACGCCGAGATGACGGCCCAGAAACCATTCGTCGAAGAGGCTCAGCTCGCGGCCCAGCATCGCCTCGTCGTAGGCCGGCAGGTCGGCCGGCGGCGCGATCGCCTGAAGAGTCAGCAACTGGGTGACCGCGTCGTCGAACAGCGCATCGGCGTTGCCGGCATCAATGACGTGCAGATAGGTGTTCTGACCCAGGTCTTCCAGTAGCAGGAAGCCGTGTTCGGCATCCTTGGACAGCACCCGGGGCACGCGCACGCCGCCGGTTTCGAGCAGCGCGCGGATGTGCAGCCACGGCCGCACGTCTTCCTTGTCCGGCGGCGAATCCATGACGATGACGCTGCTGGAAGCGAGTGCGCCTTCTGCTGCCCGTCCGCGCCAGTAGCTGCGGAAGCCCGCGTCCATCGAGGCGCGTTCCAGGTCGAGCGCAGGCTCGCCTGTGGCGTTGCGCGCCCATGCGGTGCGGGCGGCGGCGCGGGGGTCCGATTCGATGTCTGTGGTCATGCGGGACGGGCGAGGGCGGCAAAGACGACAGGGTAAACTGCCGGGCATCGTTTTCGGGAGCAGGTCATGGTCGAAGTGCAGGCGGTGTTGTTGTCGGGCGGATCCGGAACCCGGCTCTGGCCGCTCTCGCGCGAGGCCTATCCGAAGCAGTTCCTGCCGCTGGTCGGCGACGACACCATGCTGCAGGCCACGTGGCGCCGGGTCGCGGCGCTGTCATCCCTGGCGCCGATCGTGGTCGCCAACGAAGACCATCGTTTTCTGGTCGCCGAGCAACTGCGGGTGATCGGCGCGCCGACGCCGCGGATCGTGCTGGAGCCGGTCGGCCGCAACACCGCGCCGGCCATCGCCGCTGCGGCGCTGATCGCACGGGCCGATCCGCAGCACGAGGGTGGCGACCCGCTGCTGCTGGTGCTGCCTTCGGACCATGTGGTGCGCGACGACGCGGCGTTTCGTGCGGCCGTGATCGCCGCAACGCCCGCTGCCGAAGCCGGTGCGCTGGTGACGTTCGGCATCGTGCCGCAGGCGCCGGAAACCGGATTCGGTTATATCCACGCGGATACTGGCGAAGGCGTGCGCAAAGTGCTGCGCTTCGTCGAAAAGCCCGACGCCGCCACCGCGCAGCATTATCTCGACGAAGGCGGCTATTACTGGAACAGCGGCATGTTCCTGTTCCGCGCGTCGCGGTTCCTCGAAGAACTCGGGAAGTATCGTCCCGACATCCTCGCCGCCGCGCGCGCCGCGTGCGAGCACCTCGATCCCGATGGCGAGTTCCTGCGCCTCGATCGCGACGCCTTCGCCGCATCGCCGTCGGAATCCATCGACTACGCGGTGATGGAGAAGACCGATGCGGCAATGGTGCTGCCGGTCGATATCGGCTGGAACGACGTCGGCTCGTGGTCGGCGCTGTGGGACGTGAGCGAACAGGACGCGGACGGCAACGCGCACCACGGCGATGTGATCGCCATCGACAGCCGCAACAGCTACGCCTACGCGCAGCGGCTGGTAGCGCTGGTCGGCGTCGACGATCTGATCGTGGTCGAAACCGATGACGCGGTGCTGGTCGCCGCGAAAGACAAAGTGCAGGAAGTGAAGCAGGTGGTCGCACGGCTGAAAGCCGAACAGCGCAGCCAGGCCGCGCTGCATCGCGAAGTGCATCGCCCGTGGGGCAGCTACGACTCCGTCGACGCCGGCGCCGGCTTCCAGGTCAAACGCATCAAGGTCAAGCCCGGCGCAGCGCTGTCACTGCAGTCGCACAATCGCCGCGCCGAACACTGGATCGTCGTGCGTGGTACGGCTCGCGTGACTCGCAACAACGATGTATTCGAGTTGTTCGCGAATCAGTCCACGTATATTCCGATCGGCGCCAAGCATCGGCTTGAAAATCCCGGTGCCGAAATTCTGGAATTGATCGAAGTGCAGTCGGGCGATTATCTCGGCGAGGACGATATCGTGCGTTATGAGGATGTGTATGGGCGGGGGTGAGAGCGTAGCGAACGAGTTGAAGCGACTTGCTTCTTGCGCAATAAGCAGCAGATTCTTTCGATGGCGACAATGGGGATATGTGGCCGTGGCCAGATTGCGAGTGGCGGTGCCATGATGTTGATACGGCAGGAAAATCATTTGATGGCAGTGTTGCTTTTTGAATTCGTGCTCCTGCTTTCGGTTGCAATGTTCATTTCGCCTGCTGTCCATGCAGACGAGCCTGTCTCTCAGCCCGAAATATCCGCAGGGGTGAAACTGCCCCGACTCAGGCTTGCAGTGACTCCTCCGCTTGATGCGGTACAGCTGAAGCTGGATGACGCGCTGCTCGTTGGTGAAGTGCCCGTTACGATCCGCCTTGCCTACGATGCTGGCGGTGTCGTGACCCGCGCCGAGATCCAAGTTTCATCCGGAGACAACGATGTCGACGAGGCGCTGTCAGCATGGGCGCTTCAGGCTCGTGTCAAGGCGGACATTGCGGGTGAGGGTATTCTCAACATGCGTTTGGATACCGGGAATGTCCCGTTCACGATTCCCAGTGTCGTCAAGGCAGCATCGACATGGGCGATCGAGGGGGCGCTCCGCGAATCGCACCTCCTGCGTTTGCAAACCAGTGCATTGGTTACTGTCGATGATCGAGGAAAGGCAACGGAAGTCCTCGTCGTACCGACGACGCGCGATAAGCCGCTCGATGCAGCAATCCACAAGTGGGCGATGCGAAACCGCTACTCGACCGGTACGCCGGGCGTTGTCCAACTTCCAATGCGATTGAACGTGAACCTTATGGGAGAGGCTCGTGCAATGGAGGTGCGGGTTGTGGCGCCACGGAGTCTCGACATTATCGATCAGCCGAGCGTTGGCGGAATCGGTCGTGCGCTTTCAAACAGCTTTCTCGACAAGATCGATTTCGAAGCGGATATCAGTTACGACGCCGGCGGCAACGTGACAGACGTGCATATTCTGGGGCCGACCAGCAGTATCACCGTCAGGCAGGCCATCATGGAATGGATCAAAGGCTTGCGTATCCGGCCAGGGAATTCTGGCACTTCCCGCATCCGGGTCATTGTTGAGCCGGAATGATGGCGTCTCGTTGAAAATTCCTCTCGATTCGAGCGAGTCGGCCACATTTTTCGACTTTTTCGGCATCATCCATGCGCGTGAGTGATTATCGACTTTCGTGCGTTTCATGAAATGCCGTGCAGCATAAGACTTGGCACGATACATCGGGAACTCATGAATCTAGCGCTGTTCGACTTCGATGGCACGCTCACCACGCGCGAGATGCTGCCTACATTCGTCTATTCCGCTGTGCCGCCGATGCGGCTGCGGGTTGGAAAGCTGTTGCTCGCGCCGTGGGTTGCGGGTTACAAAATCGGCTGGGTATCGGGTATTTCGATCCGGAAAAAGATCGCGCTGGTCGGATTTCGCGGTATGCCGGAAATCGACTATCTCGCCGCCGGGGAACGTTTCGCTCTGGAAGCATTTGCGCCGGTGCTGCGGCCCGAAGCCATGGCGCGCGTGGCCTGGCACAAGGCGCGCGGCGATACGGTGGTGATCGTCTCCGGCGCGTTCGACGTCTATCTCTCGCATTGGTGCCGCACGCATGATCTCGAACTGATCTGTTCGAGGCTTGAAGTGCTGGATGGTGTGCTCACCGGCAGGTACGACGGCGCGCAGTGCGTGCGCGAAGAAAAGCCGCGACGTGTTCGCGAGCGGTATGCGATCGAAAGTTTCGATGCGGTATATGCCTATGGCGATACGCCGGAAGATTTTGCGCTGCTGGAAATCGCCGAGCATCGCTGGTATCGCGGCGAGCCGATGCGGTGAGATGAAGTGTGGGAGGGGCTTCAGCCCCGACCGCATTCGCAGGCGTCGGGGCTGAAGCCCCTCCCACAAGAAACGTCTCTCATCCCCGGATCGCAACGCGATCCGGGTTACGAACTACTTCGTGGGTTCAACCCAACGAAGCCAACCACTCGTCGTCCGAACCTTCGTTCACGCCCTCGAACAGGAAGGTCGAGAGATAGCGCTCGCCGGTGTCCGGCAGCATCGTCAACAGCACCGAGCCTTCGGGTGCGGATTCGGCGGCCTTGATCGCGGCGGCGGCGGTCGCGCCTGCGGAAATGCCGACGAAGATGCCTTCTTCGGCGGCGAGGCGACGCGAGGTGTCGCGGGCGAGCACGTCGTCGATCGGAATGATCTCGTCGGCGATCGTGCGGCTGAGCACCGCCGGCAGGAAGTCCGGGGTCCAGCCTTGGATCTTGTGCGGCTTCCATTCGTCGCCGGAAAGCAGCGCCGCGCCTGCGGGTTCGCTGCTGATGATCCTGATGTCCGGGCGCGCGAGTTTCAGCACTTCGCCGGCGCCGGTGATGGTGCCGCCTGTGCCCCAGCCGCTGACGAAATAATCGAGGCGCTTGCCGGCGAAATCCTGGAGGATTTCCGGGCCGGTGGTGCTGCGGTGATAGGCCGGGTTGGCTTCATTCTCGAACTGGCGGGCGAGGAACCAGCCGTGTTTTTCGGCCAGCTCCTTCGCTTTGCGGACCATGCCGCTGCCGCGCTCGGCGGCGGGCGTGAGGATGACTTTCGCACCGTAGGCGCGCATCAGTTTGCGGCGTTCGATCGAGAAGGTTTCGGTCATGATCGCGACGAACGGATAGCCGCGCGCGGCCGCGACCATCGCCAGCGCGACGCCGGTGTTGCCAGAAGTCGCTTCGACGATGGTCTGTCCCGGCTTCAGCGTGCCGCGACGCTCGGCGTCGAGCACGATCGCCAGCGCCAAGCGATCCTTGACCGAGCCGCCGGGATTGAACGATTCGACTTTGGCGTAAAGGGTGACGTGCTTCGGCGCGACGCGGTGCAGTTTGACGATGGGCGTGCGGCCGATGGTGTCGAGAATATTGTCGTAGAGAGCCATGGGGAATTCCTGGATCGAATCGGGTTCTGGAAAGGATCGGTATCTGAAAAATCAACGTGCTGCGATGACGGTGTCGGTCATCGACATCGAAAATGAATGGATATGCACGTTCTCATGCCGCCTCCGCGAGCGCTGCAGTGTCGATCGCGATGCTTGCCGGTACGCCGAGTGGCGCAGCGCCGAACCAGTGCAGTTGCGCGGCGAGCGCCGCGACTTCGCCGACGAACAGCAGCGCGGGCGAGCGTACGTCGTGGCGGCGCGCGAGCGCGGGCAGATCGTCGAGCGTGCCGACGATCACGCGCTGTTCGGCGCGTGAGCCGTTTTCGACCAGCGCGCATGGCGTGGAAGGCGCGCGGCCGTGCGTGATCAGGCGCGCACGCACGCGCTCCAGCCCGGAGACGCCCATGTAGAACGCGAGCGTTTGCTGCTCGCGGGCGAAACCGGCCCAGTCGAGACCGTCGTCTTCCGCTTTCGCATGCGCGGTGACGAAACGCACCGATTGCGCGTGGTCGCGATGGGTGAGCGGAATGCCGGCGTATGCGGCGCAGGCCAGCGCTGCGGTGATGCCGGGCACGACTTCGTAGCCGATGCCGTGCGCACGCAGGAATTCGAGTTCTTCGCCGCCGCGGCCGAAGATGAAACCGTCGCCGCCCTTCAATCGCACCACGCGTTTTCCGGCGCGCGCGTGTTCGAGCATCAGCGCGTGGATCTGTTCCTGCGGGACATGGTGATGCCCGGCTTCCTTGCCGACTTCGATGCGCTCGGCATCGCGGCGGGCGAGATCGAGCACCTCGGCGCTGACCAAGCGGTCGTGCAGGATCACATCGGCCTCGTTGAGCAGACGCAGCCCGCGCAGGGTGAGCAGGCCGGCGTCGCCGGGCCCCGCGCCGACCAGCGCGACGCGGCCCTTTGCGACCGCGTTCGTCGAGGCATCGATCAATGCCAGCAGTGCGTGTTCTGCGGAAGCGCTGTCGCCGCGACGGAGCATGCTCTGGATATCGCTGCGCATGACCGCGTCGAAGAAGCGGCGGCGTGCGCTGGTATCGGGAATACGTGCGCGGATCCGCCGGCGATGTTCGACCAGCAGATGGCCGAGCGTTCCCAGCGACGCGTCGAGTTCGGTTTCCAGACGTTCGCGCAGATGCCGCGCGAGCATCGGGGCGCCGCCACCGCTGGAGATCGCGATCTGCAGCGGGCCGCGCTCGATTCGCGCGGGCACCTGGAAGCTGCACAGCGGCGCGTCGTCGACCACGTTCGCCCAGATCCGGCGCGCCTGGGCGGCTTCGGCCACGCGGCGGTTGGTGTCGGGCTCGTCGGTGGCGGCGATCGCCAGCCAGACGCCGTCGAGCCAGGCCGGGTCGAAGCGGCCGTTCAGATGTTCGATCCGGCCTTCGGCGACCAGCGCGGCGATTTCAGGGTCCAGTTCCGGCGCGCCGACACGAACCTGCGCCCCGGTCGGGAGCAGGGCGGCGATCTTCCGCCGTGCCACGCTGCCGCCGCCGACCACCAGCACGGGCCGGTCGCGGAGGTCGAGGAAAGCGGGGAACAGGGTGGGGACCGGGTCGGACATGGCCTGCGGCGGACGCAAGAGGGACAGGTCACCGTAGTTCCGGGGCCGGGGTGCTGGAAATGACGGCAATGCTTGGCTATATGCTCTTTGGGCATAAGGGCGGGCGGGTATTCCGAAAGCCGATCTGTTATTCCTATCGCTTGATTCGTATAAAGAGATGTCAGGCCGCCTGCCCGATTCCGGCATGCCCTGTCCCGGCTGTCTGCCCCCGCTGTCTGTCCGGCCCGTCTACTGCCGCATCGCTCTACACCTGATTTTCCGGAACGATCGTTATGACTCTGGTCCAACTGCGCTATTTCGTCGCGATCGCCGATGCCGGCTTCAACATCACGTTGGCCGCCGAACACGTGCATGCGACCCAGCCGGGCCTGTCGAAACAGCTGAAACAGCTGGAGGACGAACTCGGCTTCCTGCTGTTCGTGCGCAAGGGTCGCAGCCTGGAAGGGCTCACGACCGCCGGCACCCAGGTGCTCGCGCATTCGCGCAAGCTGCTGGGCGAAGCCGCGAACATCCGCGCCTTCGCCGCCAACCAGCGTCGCGACGGCCAGGGCCAGCTGCTGATCGCCACCACCCACACCCAGGCGCGCTTCGTACTGCCGCCGGTGATTTCGCAGGTGCATCAGGCGTACCCGCAGCTGAGCATCCATCTGCAGCCCAGCGCCGACGGCGATGTGCTGACCCAACTCGCGCGAGGTGAAGCCGATCTCGCGCTGATCAGTACCGCTGGCGACGCCCCCGCCGACGGTATCGCGATCCCGATGTTCCGCTGGCGGCGCGTGGTGCTGTTGCCGCGCGCGCATCCACTGGCCAGAACCGGTGCGCGGCTGACCTTGGCGGATCTCGCCGGCTTTCCGCTGGTGAGCTATGAATCCTCGATCCGCCCCGAGTCCTCGCTGCGCCGTGCGTTCGCCGAACGCGGGCTGGAGCCGCAGCTGGCGATGACCGCCCGCGACGCGGATCTGATCAAGACTTATGTGCGCGCCGGTATCGGTGTCGGACTGCTCGCGGAAATGGCGGTGAGCGCGATCCAGGACGCCGATCTCGTCGCGCTGCCGGCGCCGGACTCGATTCCCGAATGCATCGCATGGGCGGTCCTGCCACGCGAGCGCGTGCTGCGCGACTACACCGTCGAATTGCTGGTCGCGCTGGCGCCGCAGCTCGATCGACACGATCTGCGGCGGATTCTTGCCGGCAATCAGGTTGCGCAGTGGCCGGCGCCGCCGACGTGGGCGGAATTGAGTCAGGTAATCACGAGCTGAGTTCAGTGACTGGAATTCCGAAATTCCTCGTCGCCTTGGGCGGCGCGCTGTGCGGTATCGCGCTGTTGATACTTCTTCTGCCCGTGCCCGAAGCCGATCCGCATGGAGGCGCGCATCTGCGTGCGGGGGCGCTTTTGATGCTGGCTCCTGCCGCTGCGTTGATACTGATCGGCTACGGCATCCATCGATATCGAAAGCGCTGAGGGAACAGGGTGCGCATGTCGTGCACCGCAATCCCGCAGTGATGCTTCCGGTGCGCCACAGGCGGCACAGGCGGCACCAAATTCGCAGGCACTCAGGCGCTTTTCGCCAACTCCGCCCAGTCCTCATGCAGGCCGCATTCGCGCTTGAGGCCGAAGAAGCGCGTGTCTTCTTCGCTCATGCCGTCTTCAAGACGGCGGGTGGTGTGGATGTCGCCGATCGAGACGTAGCCCTGATCCCACAGCGGGTGGTAGGACAGGCTGTTGGCTTCGAGATATTTCCAGACGTCCTGGTCGTTCCAGTCTGCGATGGGATGCAGTTTCCAGCGGCCGTCGCGCAATTCGAGGAAATCGATGCCGGCGCGCGTACTGGTCTGGCTGCGACGCAGACCGGCGATCCAGGTGCGCACACCCAACTCGCGCAGCGCGCGCTGCATCGGCTCGACCTTGCGCAACTGGTTGTAGCGCTGGATGCCCTCGATCCCGTTTTCCCAGAGCCGGCCGTGGCGCGCTTCCATCCACGCGATGCCGACCTGCGGGCGATAGACCTTGAGATTCAGCGACAGGCGTTCGGTCAGCTCGTCGATGAACCGGTAGGTTTCCGGGAACAGATAGCCGGTGTCGACCAGGATCACCGGAATATCCGGTTTCGCCTGTGTGGTCATGTGCAGTGCGACGGCGGCCTGTGCGCCGAAACTCGACGAGAGCGCATGATGGCCGGCGAGATGTTCGACCGCCCACTGCACGCGCTCCGGCGCCGTTTTCGTGGCCAGCCAGCGGTTCAGTTCGGCGAGCGCCTGCGGCGATTCGGCCGCGGTGATCGGATCGGGAAGGCTCATGCGATCAACTCCAGTGGCAACGTCCTGCTGCCCGTGCTTTCGAGAGTCACGACACCGCTGCGGACGAGGAAATCGCCGAAGCGTTCGCCCGCGTCGCGCTGTGCGGCGTATTGCCGGAACAGCGGGTCGAGGCTGTCGAGGAGGGTGGTTTCGTCGATGTTTTCGCGGTACAGCGTATTCAGACGCTGGCCGCGATGGTCGGCGCCGAGCATCAGGTTGTAACGACCTGGTGCTTTGCCGACCAGCGCGATTTCGGCGAGATACGGCCGTGAGCAGCCGTTCGGACAGCCGCTGATGCGCAGATGCAGATCGGCGCCATCAAGGCCATGCGTCGCGAGTCTGGCTTCGAGGCGGTCGACGAAGGCCGGCAGATAGCGTTCGGCTTCGGCCATCGCCAGGCCGCAGGTCGGCAACGCGACGCAGGCCAGCGCGGCTTTGCGCAAGGGCGATGCGGTGCGATGGGTGTCGAGCGCGTATTCGCCGACCAGCGCATCGACCGCTTCGCGCTGGGCGTCGTCGAGATTCGCGATCAGCAGATTCTGGTTTGCGGTCAGGCGGAATTCCGATGTGCCGCCAGCGGCATCGAGCAGGCTCGCGATGGCGCGCAGGCCGCTGAGGTGCCGCGTGCCATCACGGTCCCAGATCCGGCCGGCGATGATGCGCAGGGTGAGGTGCCAGCGGCCGTCGTCGCCCTGATGCCAGCCGAATTCGTCGGCGTTGTGCGCGAATTCGAACGCGCGCGCGGCGGCGAAAGCCACGCCCGAGCGGCGTTCCACTTCAGCCTTGAATGTTTCCAGACCGTGGTCGTCGATGGTGTATTTCAGGCGTGCGCGTTTGCGCACCGCGCGGTTGCCCCAGTCGCGTTGGGTCGTGATCACCGCTTCGGCGACCGCGATGACATGCGCCGGTGCGATGAAACCGATCACATCGGCGATGCGCGGATAGGTTTCGGCATCGCCGTGGGTGGCGCCCATGCCGCCGCCGATGCTGACGTTGTAGCCGAGCAGCGCGCCGTCGCCATCGACAATAGCGATGAAACCGAGATCCTGCGCGAACACATCGACATCGTTGCTCGGCGGCACCGCGAAGCCGATCTTGAATTTGCGCGGCAGATAGGTCGCGCCGTAGATCGGTTCTTCTTCCTCGCCGCTGCCGGCGACTTTTTCCTCGTCGAGCCAGATTTCGTAGTACGCGCGACTGTTCGGCAACAGATATTTCGACAGCGCTTCGGCCTGCGTCTGCACCGCAGTGTGCACTTGCGACAGATACGGATTGGAGGCGACCGCGATATTGCGGTTGACGTCGCCGCAGGCGGCAAGGGTGTCGATGAGCGCAGCGTTGATCGCCTGCATCGTCGCCTTGAGTCTGCCCTTGATCACGCCGTGGAACTGGAACGCCTGACGGGTGGTGACGCGCAGGCCGCGTTCGGCGTAGGTGGTCGCGATGGCATCGAGCTTCAGCCACTGCGCCGGTGTGACCACGCCGCCTGGCGTGCGGGTGCGGATCATGAACGAGACATCGGGCTCAAGCTTCTGCCGGCGACGTTCGTCGCGGACGTCGCGGTCGTCCTGCTGATAGCTGCCGTGATACTTGATGAGCGTCTGGTCGTCGTCGGCCAGCGCGCCGGTGATCTGGTTCGCGAGCGACTGCTGCAGCGTGCCGCGCAGGCGGCCGCTCTGCTGCTTGATGTCTTCGACGGAGTGCGCGCTCATTTGACAGCTCCGTCCATCAGTACACGTCCCGCGCGTAGCGGCCCTGCGATTGCAGCCCGTTCAGATATTCGGCCGCGTCTTCCGCCGACTTGGCGCCGTGCTCGGCGATCACCGCAAGCAGCGTCGCATGCACGTCCTTGGCCATGCGCGTGGCGTCGCCGCAGACGTACAGGTGCGCGCCGTTTTCCAGCCACGAGAACAGTTCGCGGCCGTGTTCGCGCAGCTTGTCCTGCACATAGATCTTGTGCGCCTGATCGCGCGAGAACGCGAGGTCGAGGCGATCCAGTTCGCCGCGCTTCAGCGCGTCCTGCCATTCGAGCTGGTAGAGGAAATCGCTGCGCGCGTGCGGGTTGCCGAACAGCAGCCATTGACGGCCGGTCGCTCCGATGACGGCGCGCTCCTGCACGAATCCGCGGAACGGCGCGACGCCGGTGCCGGGGCCGATCATGATCACGTCGCGCGAAGCGTCGGTCGGCAGGCGGAAGCGCTCGTTGCGCTCGATGAACACCGGCAGCGACGCGCCTTCCTCGCGACTGGCGAGATAGTGCGAGGCAGCACCCCAGCGCAGCGCGTCGCCGTGGCGGTATTCGACGTGCGCGACCGTGAGATGCGCTTCGTCGCCGACGGCCTTGCGGCTGGAGGCGATGGAATACAGGCGTGGCTGCAGCGGACGCAGCGCTTCGACCAGCGCTTCGGCGGTCCATGCGCCCGGATGTTCCTGGAGCAGATCAATGATCTGCGACTGCGCCATCAATGCGGTCAGACCTTCGCGTTGGTCCGGTGCGAGCAGGCGATTCAACACATCGCTGCCGGCGTGCGCGGCATGCGTCGCGACGAATGGACGGCTCAGACGGGTGATTTCGCGCTTGCTGCCCAACCACTCGCGCAGTGTGCGAGTGTCGCCGCCGTGTTCGACGGCGGCATCGGCATCGAGATCGAGCGCTTCAGCGATGGCCTGCACCAGCGAGGGCGGATTCTCGATCCACACGCCCAGCGCATCGCCGGGTTCGTAGTCGAGGCCCGCGCCTTCGAGCGAGAGTTCGAGGTGGCGGATGTCGCGATCCGAGCCGCGACCGGTGATGCGCTGGTTCGCCAGCAGTTCCGCCGCGACCGGGCGCTCGCGCGTCCAGGCGAGCGGGGCCGCGTGCGGACGCAGCGGCGTGACGCTGGCGAGCTGCGGGCGGGCTTTCAGCGCTTCCTTCGCTTCGGTGAACAGGTGCGATGACCACGGCGCCGCCACGCTGTCGATGTCGAGATCGGCATCGGCGCGGTCGATCCAGCGCTGCGCGCCCAGGGCTTCGAGGCGCGCGTCGAGCCGCTGGCCGATGGCACAGAACTGCGGATAGCTGGAATCGCCCAGACCGAGCACGGCGAAACGCAGCTGCGGCAGCGACGGCGCGCGCTTGCCTTCGATGAATTCGACCAGGGCGCGGGCGTCGTCCGGCGGGTCGCCGTCGCCCTGGGTGCTGATGACGATGGCGAGAAAGCGTTCGTCCTTGAGCTCGCGGGTCTGGTAGGCGTCGGCGCGCAGCAGGCGCACCGGCAGGCCATCGGCTTCGAGCTTGGCGGCCAGCGCTTCGGCCACGCGGCGGGCGTTGCCGGTCTGACTGCCATAGATCACGGTCAGACGCGAGCGCTCGGACAGGTGGTCGGCATTCGCACCGACGGATGCGAGCGGCGCCGCAGCCCCCTGTGCCCGCGCCAGGCCGGCGGTATAGCCCGACAGCCACCACAGGCCGGCACTGTCCAGACCTTCGACCAGATGGGCGATCTGGCGGTAGGGCTCTGCCGACAGCGGCGTTTGCTGGAGCGTCGACAGCGTTGCGGCGGGATTGGCGGGGGACATGGATGGCGGCCTGCGGTCCGTGCCGGAGGGGGTCCGAGCGACGATTCAGCCTAGGCCCGCGTATTTGTCTGCGGAAAGGAGCGCTTGTTATGCGCTTATGCACTGCCGCTCTTTCCGCTTCCGGGGCGGTCGCAGATACTGGAAACCTGTCTAGAGGATCTCCCCCGAATGGATCTGCCCCCGGATTTGATCCTCTACATCGTGATCGGCTTCGCCGCACAGCTGGTCGACGGCGCGCTGGGCATGGCCTACGGGGTCACTGCGTCCAGCCTGCTGCTCGGTTTCGGCGTGCCGCCGGCGGTCAGCAGTGCGACGGTCCATGCCGCCGAGTGCTTCACCACCGGCACCTCGGCGATCTCGCACCATGCCTTCGGCAACATCGACCGCAAGCTGTTCCGGCGGCTGCTGCTGCCGGGGATGCTCGGCGCGGGCGTCGGCGCCTACCTGCTCACCACCATCGATGGCGACATGCTCAAGCCATGGATCGCCGGCTACCTGCTGCTGATGGGCGCGATGATCCTGTTCAAGTCGTTCCGCGAGCTGGTCCCGAAAGAAGTGACTTCGCACGTGTCGAGCCTGGGATTCTTCGGCGCGCTGGTGGACGCGATCGGCGGTGGCGGCTGGGGACCGATCGTCGCCAGCAACCTGATCGCGCGCGGGCACGAACTGCGCCTGACCGTCGGCAGCGTCAACGCGGTGGAGTTCTTCGTCACCCTGACCGCATCCCTCGTGTTCCTGTTGACGATGGGCACCGGCCATCTCGGCATCGTGCTCGGGCTGGCGTTGGGCGGCGTGGTCGCGGCGCCGTTCGGGGCCTGGCTGCTGCGCTTCGTGCAGCCGCGTCTGCTGATGCCGGTCGTTGGAGTGCTGGTGATCGGCCTCAGCGTCCGTACCCTTTACCATACCTTCGCCGGCTGATGGGAACCTGATGGTTCATCGTCCGCCCGCATGCATGCAGGCGTATCCCAGCCCGGCCAACCTATTCCGGAAGCCATGTCGTATCCAGCGTTGAGTCACCTTGATCGCCTCGAAGCCGAGAGCATCCACATCCTGCGCGAAGTCGCGGCCGAATTCCGCAACCCGGTCATGCTGTATTCGATCGGCAAGGACAGTTCGGTGCTGCTGCATCTGCTGCAGAAAGCCTTCGCGCCCGCGCGATCGCCGATTCCGCTGCTGCATGTCGATACCGGCTGGAAGTTCCGCGAGATGATCGCGTTCCGCGACCGCCGCGCCGCCGAAACTGGCATCGCGCTGCGCGTGTACACCAATCCCGATGGCGTGGCGCAGGGCATCGGCCCGATCACGCACGGCGCCACCGTGCACACCGATGTGATGAAGACCCAGGGCCTGAAGCAGGCGC
>CAZGBA010000078.1:5226-17850 GCA_964523435.1 uncultured Xanthomonas sp. | reverse complement strand
GCACCAGGCTACGAACTTGGGGGTCGGAGGTTCGAATCCTTCCGGGCGCGCCATACACCGAAGAAGCCGACACGCGTTGTCGGCTTTTTTTTGCCTGCACGTATTGCCCGCAGCGCTTTCGCGAGGACGGCTGCAGCTTTTCAGGGCGGTTTTTCTTCCATCCGCTTGCGCAGCGACAGCGGACGCATATCCGTCCAGACTTCTTCGATGTATGCGAGACAGGCCGCCTTCTCGCCGCTGAATCCAGCGGCGGACCATCCCAGGGGCAATTCGCGATCCGCCGGCCAGATCGAATATTGCTCTTCATGATTGACGACGACGTTATAGACGCGAGAGTCTTCGGTTTCCATGGCTGTTCCCATCTGTGCCTTGCGGCGATCGGCCGCGCTGCCCGGGAAGGCAGGCGGCCAGTGTCATCCTACGCGCCGCGACCGTGTTTTCAATCGAGGAACTGCAGCTTCGCAAGATCCGCGTAGAGCCCGCCCTGCGCCAAGAGTTGATCGTGCGTGCCTTCCGCGACGATCCGGCCCTTGTCCATCACCACGATGCGGTCGGCTTTGAGGATGGTGGCGAGGCGGTGCGCGATCACCAGCGTCGTGCGTCCGCGCATCAGATTTTCCAGAGCGTGCTGCACAGCGCGTTCGCTCTGCGCATCGAGTGCGGAGGTCGCTTCGTCCAGCAGCAGGATCGGCGCATCCTTCAGCAAAGCGCGCGCGATCGCGATGCGCTGCTGTTGCCCGCCCGACAGGCGCAGGCCGCGTTCGCCAAGCTCTTCGTCGTAACCTTTCGGCAGCGCGCTCAGGAATTCGTGGGCTTCGGCTGAACGCGCTGCAGTTTCGACTTCGGCATCGCTCGCTTCCAGGCGGCCGTAACGGATGTTGTCGCGCGCGGTGGTCGCGAACAGCGTCGGCTGTTGCGACACCAGCGCAATATGCTCGCGCAGAACGACAGGATCGCATTCGCGCACATCGATGCCATCGATCGAGATGCTTCCGCTCTGCGGGTCGTGGAAGCGCAAGAGCAGCGAGAACACGGTGCTCTTGCCGGCGCCGGAAGGTCCGACCAGTGCCACGGTCTCGCCGGGTTTCACGGACAGGTTGAAATCTTCGAGTGCGGGCAGCTCCGGGCGCATCGGATAGTGGAATGCCACATGATCCAGCCGCACCTCGCCGCGAAGCGGCTTCGGCAACGGTTTGGGGTTCGCAGGGGCGACGATCCCGGAAGTTTCCTGTACGAGTTCGCCGATGCGCCCCATCCCGCCGGCCGCGCGCTGCAACTCGTTCCAGACCTCGGCCAATGCCGTAACCGATCCGCCCGCGAACAGCGCGTACAGTACGAACTGGATCAGGGTGCCGGCGGTCATGCGGTTCGCGATCACGTCGTGCGCACCGGACCACAGCACCAGGGTGATCGCCCCGAAGAACAGCATGATCACGGTGGCGGTCATCACGGCTTGCACGCTGATCCGTTTCGTCGCCGTGCGCACGGCGACCTGCACGGCGGAATCGAAGCGTCCGCGTTCGTAGACTTCGCGTGCGTGCGCCTGCACCGTGCTGACCGCGCCAAGCGTTTCGGTAGCCAGGGCATTGGCGTCGGCGATGCGATCCTGACTGTCGCGCGAGACGTGCTGCATCCAGCGCCCGCCGAGCACCATCGGCAACACCGCCAGGGGAATGCCGATCAAGGCCCACGATGCCAGCCGGGGGCTGGTGATGAACAACATGACCAGCGAGCCGACCACGGTGATGCTGCTGCGTAGCGCCACCGACATGCTGCTGCCGACCACACCGCGGATCAGTTCGACGTCGGCGGTCAATCGCGACACCAGTTCGCCGCTGCGGTTGCGCTCGTGGAAGCCGGCGTCGAGTCCGATCAGATGCGCGTACAGCCGTTCGCGCATATCGGCGACCACGCGCTCGCCCAGCAGCGAGATGAAGAAGAAGCGTGTCGCAGTGCTCAGCGCCAGGACCAGCGCGACCACGAACAGCAGCAGGAAGGCATTGTCGATATCGCTGCCGCTGCCGCTGCGGAAGCCTTCGTCGATCATGGTCTTGATCGCGAACGGAAAACTCAGCGATGTGGCCGAAGACACGATCAGCGCAAGCAGCCATGCGACGAAAAGCACGTAGTGCCGATGCATGAACGGCCAGAGCGCGCGCAGGCTGCCCATGGGGGCTTTGGGGGGAGTCGGATCCTTGTGGCTCATGGCTCTGTTCGTCGAGAGAAGGGGGATGGGTTACCGCGCGATCGTCTGCGCGTCGATGAGGACCCCGCGTTCAACCCGGCGTTGTGAACCGCACCCGGTCACGGGTGGCGTCGCGAAGGCGTGTTTTCAAGTCGTCGACACGATCTGCGGGCAGACGGACACGCAAATTGATGCCATCGGCATCGAATCGCTCGTCGATTTTGGATGCCCCGGTGGCGTTGAGCGCGGCGTGGGCGTCGCCGAGATTCCCGAACGGGCAGGCGAATTCGAGCTCGGCGAACACGATCAGCGGGCGTTTTTCGGCGCGGCGCAGGCATTCCGCCGCCGCACCGCCATAGGCGCGCACCAGTCCGCCGGCGCCGAGCTTGATCCCGCCGAACCAGCGGGTGACCACCACCAGGACCAGGTCGCAGCTTTGGCCGTCGATGGCGGCGAGGATCGGCCGCCCGGCCGTGCCCGCTGGTTCGCCATCGTCGCTGGAGCGGTATTGCGCGCCGACCCGCCACGCCCAGCAGTTGTGGGTCGCGGCGGGATCGCACAGGGGCGCCAATGCGGCCTGCGCGGCGTCGGCGGAATCGATCGCGACCGCCTGGGCGAGAAAGCGGCTGTGTTTGACTTCGAGCAGATGCGAGGCCGGTACGGCCAGGGTGCACAGCGTCATTTCAGGGCGCGGGCAGCGTTGCCGCCAGTTTCCGCAGATCTTCTGGCAGTTCGATATCGGGATAGCGCCGACGGAATTCCTGCAGACTGCTGCGCGCGGCGTCCTGTTCGCCCTTTGCGATGTGACCACGGATCCGCTGCAGCCAGGCTTGACGGAATTCCGGCGAATCTGCCGAGACCGGCGGGCTGGCATCGTAGCCGTCGCTGTCGCGGACTTTCCGCGCCTCCGCATCGCCTTCGGTGCTGCCGATCAGGCCACGCGCCCGTTCGCTTTGCCGGGTCGGCGCTGGCGGCGGTGGAGAGGCGACGGCGGCAGGCCGTGCCGCAGCGGCGGCACGGTTGGCCGTCGACTTGCTCTCCGACTCCGAAAGCGCCTGTTCGCGGCGGTCGCTGAGCGGCGTGCGCGTGTACTCGGCGGCGCCGACGCCGCGCTCGGCGGCAACGCGGGAACCGGTCACGTTGACTTTGTCGAGTGCGTCATCGGCCGCGACCGCGTTGGCGCTGGCGCCTGCGGGTGGTGGCGAAGCGGCTGGGGCTTCCGCCGGCGCGACCGATTCCGCCATCGCCGCATCCGCGACGAAATCCTGCTCGGACGGTGCAGGCGCGGCTTTCGCCATGGGCGCCTGTGCGACATCGGCACGACGTGCGACAGCATCTGCAGTGCCGCCCAGTGGTGGCGGCGGTGGCGGCGGCGTGCGCTGCAGCGGCGGTTCCAGAATCACCGCTTCGGTCGCTTCTTCGTTGAAGACGGCTGCGGGCGCGGAGGAAGCGCCGAAATCCTTCGAGCTGCCGTCGCCATCGCCCTGCAGGCGCCAGCCGATCCCGGCAGCCAGGACCAGCGAAGCGGCCAGACCCATGCCGAGGGGCCAACGCGGTGCAGGCTTGCGTGGGCGCAGCGGCGTGACTTTGGGATCGGCAGGCGCTTCCGCTGGTGTTGCGACGGCGGGCGCGGCGGGTTCGGACACCGCAGCGCGGGCCGCCGCCAGGATGATCGCATCGAGCGCAGGCGCAGGCTCGCGCGCGCCGCCCAGACGCGCGAGGCGCTGGGCGAGGTCGCGTTCTTCTGCGGTGAATGGTTCGCTCGGGCGGTTCATGGGTTCAATCTCTGGCGTAGTTTGTCCATCGCATAGCGCAGACGCGACTTCACGGTTTCCCGGCCGACGCCGGTCATTTCGCCGATTTCCTCCAGACTCAGTTCCTGTTCCAGGCGCAGCAGGACCACCTCGCGCTGCTCCTCCGGCAATTCGTCCAGCGCCAATTGCAATCTCCGACG
The DNA here is from genome assembly GCA_964523435.1 of uncultured Xanthomonas sp. Lineage (GTDB taxonomy): Bacteria > Pseudomonadota > Gammaproteobacteria > Xanthomonadales > Xanthomonadaceae > Lysobacter_I. The sequence goes on along the minus strand of CAZGBA010000078.1, from coordinate 13,711 downwards.
TTCCTCGAATTCCGACAACTGCCGTTCGGGGGTGTCGTGGTCCGGCATCCGCTCGGTGCGTTCGTCGGCGTCGTCTGGCGCCGGTGGCCGGTGCTGCAATGCCCGCCAGTGGTCGGCGAGGCGGTTGTGCGCGATCCGGTACAACCAGGTCGAGAACGCGGCGTCGGGCTTCCAGGTCTGGCGCGCGGTGATCACGCGCTGCCACACATCCTGGAAGAATTCGTCGGCCAGTGCGCCGTTGCCGTGCAGTTGCCGCGCCAGAAACCGGTAGAGCTTGCTGCGGTGGCGCTGGTAGAGGCGCTCGAACGCAGCCGCATCGCCCGCCGCGTAGGCGAGCATGAGGCTTTCGTCGCTGACCTCTGCCACATCGTTCATGGCGTGAAGGTTACGGGTTGCGGCCCGCTGCGTGAAGCCCGTCGCATATCGCGGGGTACGCGAGCGACGAGCGACGGCGGCGGCAGTGGCGGCGAAGGCAGGCATGGCGGTGTGGGCCGTGTCCGGGCGACGACGGCCTTGCGGCCGTCGTCGGGTGCGGAATTACTCGGCGATCATCCCGATCTGCGGCTGGTCGCCTGCCGTGATCCGGCGAGCACTGTCGACCAGTTCGATGAACTCGGCGCGCTCGCGCCACGGGTCGCTGCCGGTAGCCTGACGCGCGGCTTTGGCGATGTCCTCCCACTTCCACTGCTCAAGATGCGTACCGCCGCGCAGGGCGTCGGCATAAGCCGCCACGGCCGAGGCGAAGCGCATCGATGCGCTGGGCGCGTAACGGCGCGGTTCGTGCACCGGCAGTATCGGCGTTTCGATCAGTCGGCTCGAGTCTTCGCCCGGGCGCTTGTAGCGCAGACGCAGGTGCGCGAGTTCGCCTGCGACCGTGCCTTCCGTGGCCTGTTTCTTGTCGCCGTAGCGCAGCGCGGGCAGACGCTCGGCGCCCGAGCCGACCAGGGTCAGTTCGTACAGTGCGGTCACTTCGTGGCCGGCACCGATATCGCCGGCATCGACCTTGTCGTTGGCGAAGTCCTCATTGCGCAGCGCACGGTTCTCGTAACCGATCAGACGGTATTCCGCGACACGCGCCGGGTTGAATTCGATCTGGATCTTCACGTCCTTGGCGATGGTCAGCAGGGTCGACTGCATTTCCTGCACCAGGACTTTGCGCGCTTCCTGCAGCGTATCGATATAGGCGTGATTGCCGTCGCCGACATCGGCCAGACGCTCGGCCATCGCATCGTTGTAGTTGCCGCGACCGAAGCCCAGCGTGGTCAGCGCGATGCCGTGCTTGCGCTGGTCGCCGACCAGCGTTTCCAGCGCTTTCTGATCGGTGGTGCCGACGTTGAAATCGCCGTCGGTGGCGAGGATCACGCGATTCACCCCGTGCTTCATGTAGGCCTGCTTCGCCATTGCATATGCCAACTGGATGCCGGCGCCGCCGTTGGTGCTGCCGCCGGCGCCGAGCTTGTCCAGCGCTGCGAGTATTTTTTCTTTCTGATCGCCGGCCGTGGGTTCCAGCACCAGGCCGGCGGAACCGGCGTAGACCACCATCGACACACGATCCTGCGGGCGCAGTTGTTCGACGAGTTGGGCGAAGGATTTCTTCAGCAGCGGCAGTTTGTTCTCGTCGCTCATCGAGCCGGAGGTGTCGATCAGGAACACCAGATTCGCGGGCGGCAACTGCGCCTTGGGCACGTCGTAGCCCTTGATGCCGATCATCAGCAACTGGCGCTTGCCGTTCCACGGCGCTGCCGCGAGCTCGGTGGTGACGCGGAACGGCGTGCCGAGCGCGGTCGGTGCGGGATGGCCGTAGTCGAAGTAATTGATCATCTCTTCAGCGCGCACCGAATCGGCCGGCGGGCGCATGCCCTGACGCAACATGCTGCGGACGTTGGCGTAGCTGCCGGTATCGACGTCGATGGAAAAGGTGGACACCGGCTCATCGCTGGCGCGGCGCACCGGATTGTCGTCGTGATTGTCGTAGTTTTCGGTGTTGGCGAGCTCGGGCATCGGCTCGGCCGGTGCGATGATCATCGCGGGTGAGGGCGGAGGCGGTGCGGCGGCATAGCCGTCGGCGGCGATGCCATTGGAGGCTTTGCGCTCCTGCAGACGCGCCACGCGCGAACCGGTGACCGCGATCTTGTCGACTTCCTCGACGGCGCCGACGGATTTCGCTCTGGCATCTGCCTGGGAAGCGGGTTTGACCGCTCTCTGACGTACGCGCTGTGCTTCGCTGCTGGTGATCACGACCGACTCCAGCGCGTCTCGATCGGCGGCGGGGGTCGATTGATCGCGTTGCGTACCGACCTGGGCGTCGGCGCGGCCGTCGTCGAGCGTCGTGGTGCGTTGACAGGCGGTGAGTGCGAGCGCACACAACAGGGCGGAGGAAAGGGCTTTGCGTTGCATGACAGGGGCTCCTGGGCAGGTTTGGGTGGCGTTGGCAGAGATGCAAACGCGTGATGCCAGGGAGTGGGGTTAGACTGACTGTCGAAGCCCCTGTCGAGCTGGATTGCAGCTTTCAGCAGGTAAGGGAGGGGGTGTTCATACGCGCGGCCCATCCAGTTCGGACGCGAATGCACATGGAGTTGACGATGTTCGATCGCATGGCGTTGCCCAAACCAATGACGGGCATGAAGCCCCGTCACGTTTTTCCATCCTCCATTTTTTCAGCATCACGATTGCGATGGCTTGCAGTGCCGATCGTACTTTTGCTGCTGGTGCGGGCGCCTGCATTCGCGCAGCAGCAGAGTTGCCCGAAGCGCACCGACTACCAGAGCGTGCATGTTTATGATGCGCGTTGCAGCGTGTATCGCGATGTGTGGGGAACAACCGGCAGCGATCATGTGCTGACATCGAATGCATGGGGCACGCCGATCAGCGTCACTTCGGCGATGACCTTGGCCGGCGCGATTGCTTCGGTGAAAGTGGCCGGTTACGAATACATCGCCAGCGGCGGCCACGGCGCCGCTTTCCAGTGGGCGTTCCATCATGACGCGCCCAACAGTCCTTATCTGAACGAATGCAATAATCCGACCCAGGCAGGTACTCGCAGCGACGGCACGGGCAGGGCCATCTATCAGTATCACGGCCCGAGCACCTCAGCGGTGCTGTCACGGCCGGCCGCGACCATGTCGCGATCAGTGACGACCTCTCGAATGGCCATGTGGCTGAAAAACGGCGAGAGGAGTGAATTCGACTCGCCGCTGCCCGCGCCACCCGGTTACAAGTGCGTCGCTTCGTATCCGAGCGGATCAGCCGAATTGAATTTCGGGTTGTCGGATTACTGGCTCGAAAATACGCTGCAGATGGCGCCTGGGCCTTATTTCGGCGACCGTCTCAACGTGTTTTCAGTCAGCGCGCGACTCAGCACGACCGATGCGTCGCGCTTGTTCGACGGTTTCTTGGTGGCGTATCTGCGCAGGGAATTCACCCAGCTCTACAACTACAATCCTGTCAGCAAGCGTCTGTCGCCCTATGTGGAGCAGGCATCCGCGCATCCGGTGGCAGCCTGCAACGGTACCGGCTACTGCATGGCGCTGTATTTCAGTCCGACGGATTTCCAGACCGGATCCGGAAGTCCCGCCAGCGAGCCGCTTTATTACTATGCTTCGAGGCAACACCCGGGTTCCGGCGATTACGACGAGGCGACCTTGATCCAGGTCTCGATCAAGCCGGCGACCATCACCAGTCAGAATGCCGTGCAGCACACCGTGTATGCCGTGCTTGGCAACAAGCCGATGATCGAAGATTCCCTGTGCATCATGCGCGAGCGCGACCGCCTGCGCACCGCGCAGGTGTCAGTCTGCAATCGATGATGTGCATGCTTGCCATGCGGACTTGACGGAAACGGGCCGCGTGAGCGGCCCGTCTTTTTCCGGCATCGGATCAATGATTCAGAACCGGTAATCCACCTTGCCGTAGAAATACGTGCCGTTGATGCCGAAGGGCAGGGTTTCCCAGCCGTAGGTGAAGCCGAGCTGCGGGAACGGGAAGGCGTTGACCGCATCCCACTTGTCGGGATAAGTGTCGAAGATGTTGTTGCCGCCGATGCTGATCCGCAGCTTGTCGCTGACGTCCCAACCGATCGCCGCATCGAACAGCGTGGCGCCGTCCCAGGTCTGCTTGAAGCCCGGTGTGAAGCCTTCGCCCGCGACTTCGCCGTAGTAGTTGGCGCGCAGCGTCCAGTCCCAGTCGCCGCGCGTCCACACGCCCTGCAGGACGTGATGCGCGCCCGGCTGGCCTTCTTCGATCAGCGTGACCTGGCTGTCGTCGAACAACTGCTGCGGCGTGAGGATCGCCGACTGCGAGCGGCGCGCGGTGACTTCGGTCTTGTTCCAGTGCAGCAACGCGGTGAGATCAAGCGTACCGCCAGCGGCTTCGGTGCTGAACTCGCCGACGATGTCGAGACCAGTGGTTTCGGTGTCGATCGCGTTGGTGAAGAACTGCGCCTGGGCGACGCCGAACGGCGCCAGGATCGCGCGGATCGGACAGTTGGTGTTCGTCGGTGTGCACGGCAGGCCGTTGGTGCCGACGGTTTCCGGCGCGATGTTGCTGGAGAAGATGATGCGGTCGTCGATGTCGATGCGGAACACGTCGGCGGTCAGACTGAAGTGCTCGCTCGGCCGCCAGGTGAAGCCGATGCTGCCGCTCTTCGATTCTTCTTCCTTCAATGGATCGATGCCGAAGGCGCGGGTGACGGCGCTGTTCTGGCGGGCGGTGAGCGTGTCCGCAAGCAGACCGGTCGCAGGATCGATGTTGGTCGAGCGCTGGCTGTAGAACAACTGCTGCACGCCGGGCGCACGGAAGCCGGTGGAGATCGTGCCGCGCAGGGCGAAGGTGTCGGTGAAGTCGTAGCGCAGCGACAGCTTGCCGGTGGTGGTGTTGCCGAAGTCCGAGTAATCCTCGAAACGCACCGCGCCACCGATCAGGAACTTGCCGCCGAAGCGGGTTTCCGCGTCGGCGTAGAGCGCGTAGTTGTGGCGGCCGTCGTCGACTTCTTCGTTCGGCGAGAAGCCGGGGAATCCCTGCATGCCGGGCGCGGCGAAGCCGCCGTTCTGGTCCAGGATCGCGATCGCAGGATTGTTGGTGCGGCCGTACGTGTAGGACACCGGGTCGCCCGCTTCGATCGCGTAGTTGTCGCGACGGTATTCACCGCCGACGGCGAGGTTCAGCGGTTCGCTACCGCCGAAATCCAGACTGCCTCGCACGTCGAGATTGACCGTGGTCTGGTCGAATTTCAGCGTGCCGGTGTCTGCGGAGGTGGGCGATGCGCCGTAGATGCCGGCGCCGAGCGGTTCGTACCACCAACTCACGTTGACCGAATTGCGTTCGTGGAAACCGAATTGGCTGCGGCCGTGATTGATGGAGATATCCCAGTCCCAGGTGTCGTTCAGCGGGGCGCGATAGCCGACCGCCAGCGAGCCGTCATCGACGGTGGTGATGATGTTCGGCAGGAAGCCGTTCGGGTACAACGCCGGCACGGTGCGGCCATCGCCTGCGCTGCGGAAGAAGCCGGAGGAATCGCCTTCGCGTCGCGACAGCCCGCCGAACCAGTACAGCTCGCCGGCACCCAGGCCGATGCCGCCGTTGAGCCACAGATAGGCATCGGTGGAGTCGGCGTCGCCGATGCGCTGGGTGACGCGCGGCGGGCTGACCCGCAGGGTGTCGGGGCCGGCGCGGTTGGTTTCGCCGCGATCGCGATATTCCACGCTGAGGTTGATGAAGCCGTTCTCGCCGAGTTCGAAACCCGTGTTCAGGCCGCCGTGCAGCACTTCACCATCGCCCTCGCGGGTCTGGCCGGCTTCGAAGAACAACTGGGTTTCTTTCGTTTGCTTTTTCAGCACGACGTTGATGACACCGGCGATGGCGTCGGAGCCGTACTGCGCCGCCGCGCCGTCGCGCAGCACTTCGACACGATCGATCGCGGTGACCGGGATGGCGTTGATGTCGGTACCCGCGGAGCCGCGGGCGATGGTCTGCTGCACATTCACAAGCGCCTGCTGATGGCGGCGCTTGCCGTTGACCAGCACCAGCACCTGATCCGGACCGAGCGCGCGCAGCGTGGCCGGGCGGAGGATGTCGGTGCCGTCGGAAATAGTGGTGCGCGAGAAGTTGAAGCTCGGTTCCAGCATCTGCAGCAGCTGGCCGAGCTCGCGGGCGCCGGTGCGTTCCAACTGCTGGCTGTCGATGATGTCGACCGGCGCGGCGGTTTCGGCGGCGGTGCGGTTCCTGGCGCGGCTGCCGAGGACTTGGATGGTGTCGAGATCGCCGGCCTGCTGTGCGGTCTGTTCCCCGGCCGGCGCATCCTGGGCGAAGGCGGGTAGGGCGACGCTCAGGGCCAGCGCGAGTGCGGTGATTGCGGGCGCGACATGGCGGTGGCGGGTGGATATCGAGTAAGACATGGGACCTCCTGATCCTTCGGGTAGTGGGTGGAACTCCTGTGACGGCGCTCCCCTCAGCGCCGGCCAGGCCGGTGAAGGCATGGCGATTCGGCCGCATTCATAACATTTTTTTAGCGTATCGACCCGTCGCTCTGACACAGATCGTGATTTTGCCGATGTCGACGCTTGTGATACGTGCCCGCAAGCGTAGGCTGAACGCTTTCCGGCAGAAGGGGCTCTTCATGGGAACCACCGATTGCGAATCGTCTTCGACCGATCCGTCGACGGTCCAGGGCAGCCCGCACCAGCGGCTCGCGCGGATGGCAGGGGACTGGGAGGGCGTTTACCGGCTGTGGTTCGAACGCGACATGCTCGCGGCGGAATCCGGTCAGCGCGGCACCGTACGGACGGTGCTCGGTGGGCGGTTCCTGCTGCACGAATACACGTGGGAATTCGACAACCGCAGCTACGCGGGTATCGCGCTGTACGGCTATCACATCGACGAGAAACGCTGGGAATGCGCCTGGGTCGACAGCTTCCACAGCGGCAGCTCGATCGTGTTCTCCCACACCTCCGGAGATGCCGACCCCGCGCATTTCGCGGTGCTGGGCAGCTACGGTGACGGCCAGACCCCGCCCGGCCCGCGATGGGGCTGGCGCACCGAGATCGAACAGCCCGACGACGACCGCCTCGTGATCACGATGACCAATATTTCGCCGGAGGGCGAAGAGACGCGGGCGGTAGAAGTGGAGTACGTGCGCAAATCCAGAGGGTAGAGCGGAGAAGTAGAGCGGGTTTCAACCCGCTGCCGACACCTCCAAGCCGAACTGTATTCGGTGCGCTCGCGGTCGTTAGCTCACGAGCTGTCGCGGCCCGCCGACCGCAAGCGCAATGCGACTGCCGTGAACGGCATCATGGGGGCTCTGCGCCCACGTCTCATGGACTCTGCGCTGGCTCACCGTCGGCCCGAGTGGACCGATGCCAACGCGCCCACACCGCAACACCTCGGCCGCAAAAAGGCGACTATTGGGAACAGGACTTCGACCCGAACGCGATCAGCCGCAACCACCATGACGGCCTGCTCGGCGATCAACTGCCGCGCGTGCATTACCTGGATGCGGAAGCGTTCGAGGCGTTGGGCGGTGAGGTGACGTGGGAGTCGTTGCCGGTGTGGGGGTGATTGCACGCGCGATTGTTTGCGGATGGATGCAGCGTGGGGTTGGCCCGCAGGTGTGATCGCATCAATCGCCGATGCCGAACATCCCGAGCAGACGCTGCCACCGCGTGGGTGGTCGGCATACGTCGCGCTCGGTGTTCGGGTCGATCGCTGGAGCCATCTGCAGTTCTTCATTCGTCAGGCGACTGAGACCGTTGTCTAGTGGCGGGGCGTTGATGTCGACGTTGAGGATGTCACGGCAGATTGTATCGATCAGTTTCTGGCCGTTTAGAAGGAAAAATCCTATATCCCAGAGGAGCGCGGTCTTGTCATTAGAGGTGACGATACTGCGGCCATCGGGGCTGAAGGAGGCGCTGCTGACTGGTCCGTCATGTTGCAGCGTGGCGAGCGTCTGGCCGGAGGTGGCCTCCCAGAGGCGCGCGGTCTTGTCCCAAGAGGAGGTGGCGATGTTACGGCCGTCAGGGCTGAAGACGGCGCTGCTGACTGGTCCATCATGCTGCAGCGTGGCGAGCGTCCTGCCAGAGGCGGCCTCCCAGAGGCGCGCGGTGTTGTCGTGAGAGGCGGTGACGATGCGGCGACCGTCAGGGCTGAAGGTGGCGCTGTTGACTGAGTCGGCATGCTGCAGCGTGACGAGCGTCCGGCCGGAGGCGGCATCCCTGAGGCACGCGGTGTCCCCCCAAGAGGCGGTGACGATGTGGCGACCGTCAGGGCTGTAGGCGGCGCTGTTGACTGATCCGGCATGCGGCAGCACAGCGAGCATCTGGCCGGAGGCGGCGTCCCAGAAGCGCGCAGTGGTGTCGCGAGAGGCGGTGACGATGCGTCGGCCGTCAGGGCTGAAGGCGGCGCTGTTGACTGATCCGGCATGCTGCAGCGTGGCGAGCGTCTGGCCGGAGGCGGCATCCCAGAGGCGCGCGGTCTTGTCCCAAGAGGCAGTGAC
>CAZGBA010000078.1:0-5126 GCA_964523435.1 uncultured Xanthomonas sp. | reverse complement strand
TCTGGCCGGAGGCGGCATCCCAGAGGCGCGCGGTCTTGTCCCAAGAGGCAGTGACGATGCGTCGGCCGTCAGGGCTGAAGGCGGCGCTGTTGACTGATCCTGCATACTGCAGCGCGGCGAGCATCTGGCCGGAGGCGGCATCCCAGAGGCGCGCGGTGCTGCCTGAGACGGTCAGGATACGACGCCCATCTGGGCTGACGTTGACTGCATCAACTTTCTCTTCGTGTGCAAGGATCGCGCGCAGGCGGGATTGATAGCCCGCACGCTGAAGTTGATTCTCCGCTGCCGAAATGTCGATTGTCCGCAGCGTCGCATCGCGCTTCCTCACACCCGCCAGTGCAAACCTCACCGCACGATCGTACTCGTGGCGATCGAATGCCTGCGACGCCAAGCTCGCGAGTACATCCGCGCTGGCTTGACTGGTGCTTTGCTGCATCCGCACGAGAAAGAAGCCGGCAATCACCACCACCACCACCACTGCAGCAAGAAACACCATCGCCCGCCGCTGAAACTTCCGCGTCCTGGCTATCTGCTCAGCTTCACGCGCCTGCTGAAGCCGCCTGTCTTCGATTTCCTGAGCTTCGCGCGCGCGGCAGGCAGCAAGATAGCGCCTACCTTCATCGCCCAGTGCACGCTGAAAATCTTCGCGGGCCAGATGCTGTTTGGCATGCCGCAGGCGGTCGCCGCGATGGAGCAGGACGTCATCGCTTTCCAAGGCGCCGCCGCTTTTTTTGGATGCGTGCCAACCCTCGGCATCGCGTTTGACCTCGTTGAGCACGATCAGGGCTTCGCGCTCCTGGCCGATGATGCGGTCCAGCAGTGGCCAGTGGCGCAAGATGGCTTCGTGCGCGACTTCAACGCTGGCGTCGCTGTCCTGCGGGCGGTCGCAGGTCAATAAGCGTGCGTCGATCAATCTGCCGATCAGGTCCTGGCTGGCTGCGGGCAGTGTGTTGCGTTTGGCGATGCGGCGCTGCGCCTGCTGGCTCTGCGGGTCGATGGACACCAGCCACGGCACGAAGGTGCTGCGGATCAGCGCCTCACGTTCCTGCGCGTCTTCGGGCAACGTGCTGGCGGCGGTCGCGTCCTGCATCGCGCGGGCGATGGCGGCGTCCAGCGCGCCCTGCAGTTTGCCCGAGCGTTCGTAGTCTTCCAGAGTCAGCCTGCCATCGCTGCCGTAGTCGTCCAGCAGCCGGCGCAGGGTGAAGGCGAGCAGGGGCAGGCTGTCGGCGTCGGCCCAGTCGCGGAGCAGGCGGTCGGTCAGCTGCGGGTCGATGTTGAGGCCGTTCGCACCATGCTCCACACGGTCGCGCTGCGCGGGGCCTTCGATCACGTCCTTCAATACGCCGTCGGCGATGGGTGGCAGCGAGAACGGCCGCTGCTCCAGACCCACCAGCGCCTGTGCGGTTTGCAGATCGCCGTAGCGGTCGGAGCGTATCGCGAACACGGCGATCAAGCGGCCTTCGCGCAGCGCTGTGCCCAGCAGATCGAGCAAGCGCCGCGCGTGTTCGCCGCCCTGCGCGCCGAACAGTTCTTCTGCCTGATCGATCGGCAGCACCAGGATGGGCGGCAGCGAGGTGAGTTGCTGCGATGGCGGCGCTTGCGATGCTGATGCTGGTTGCGCGGCGTCCACCGCGAGCATGCGTGCGCGCGCTGCGGTATGCAGCACGGTGAGCGCGCCAGCGAGGTCGCCGCTTTCGATCTGCGCCCGCCAGTCGGCGAGGTTGCGCTTGAGCCCAAGCGTTTCCCCCGCGCGGTGCAGGCCAGCAACGAGGCCTTGCTCGCCGTTCAACGCATCGATGCCCGGCCGCAGTACCTGCAGGATCAGGAATTCGCGGTCGGCGCGCTGCAGCCGCGGCCACAGACCGGCGCGCAGGAACGAGGATTTGCCGGCGCCGGAGGCGGCCAGAATTGCAAGCAGCGGTTGGCCGCGTTCGCGCATTTGCCGCACGGTTTCGATGCCGCGCGCGATGTCGGCATCTCGGCCGAAAAACACTGCGGCATCGTCGGTGTCCAGCGGCGCCAAGCCGGGATAGATCTTGCGGCCGGGGGTGAGTGGGAACGTGGAGGGATCGAAGCCTGCGCGTTTGAGGCCAACGACCAGCCTCTGCAGCCCCGATTCGGCCAACTCAACCGGCAGCGTCTGGCCGGTGTCCGGCATCAACACGTCGATCACGCAACGTGGGCCGGGTACGGTGAGATCGATTAGCTGGTATTCGACGGTGAGCAGGTCGCGGTAGGCTTCCGGCGGAGTTGGTTCGATCAGCGCCGGGATGATCTGCTTGCCCAGCATTTGCGCGGCGCCGGCTTCGCCTGTACACCATGGCCGCCGCACCCATTCCGGTGAAATCAGGAAGACCACCGCTTCGCAGCGCGACGCGGCCTTGGTCAGTGCCTCGCGCCAGCGTTGCCCGCCGCCGATGTCGTCGAAATCAACGAAAATTTCTTCGCGCGGCCAACCCTGCGACACGATCCACTCGATGATCGCGCGGGTCTTGGCGTTGTCCGCCGTGGCATGACTGATGAAGATGCGAGACACGGCGCCCCCTGGTCGTCCTTGATAACCGCGCGTTGCCGTTTGCAGCCGGCACTGCGACTGGATGGTTGATACCAGTTTTTGACCTTGCGCGATACGCCGCGCGATGAGCGGTCAGGTCTTGCGACCAAGCTCGGTCAGATCCTCCACTCCGGCGATATCGGCCAGTGCTCTGGCGTACGCGACCAGCTGTTGTTTGACATCGCGCAGTTCCCGACGGAACGCATTGCGGTTCTCATCGTTCGAGAATGCGCCCTGCTCGGAGAGCGAGTGCCATTTGTCGGTGAACGGGCGGACGATCTGATTGAGCACGATCACGGCCAGCTTCGTGAATTCCACGCACTGCCGGCCACGGGCTCGCAGAATCCCGCGTGTCGTTGCGAACAGGGAGTGGATGCTGTCCAGCGCAGTTTTCTCGACACCGACCTGATCGGGCAGCGGCTGTGTGGTGATGCGGGTCAGCAGTTCGACATAGAGATCCCACGCGGCGTCCCGGTCCGGATCGGATGGCTGCCACTCCGTTTCAAGAAACCCAACGCTCAACTTCAGAGACGTCATGCCCCAGCGTTCGAGGGCGTCTTTCCATTTCATCGTGATCTCCTTGCTCTCATTGATTGTGGGTCTCATCGACTGTCTGCGCTGTCTTCCACCTTCACTCGCAGCACACCATCACGCAGCCGCGCGTCGAGGCGATCACCTGCTTGCGCGTCGTGCACGCTGCGAACGATGCGCCCGTCGTCGCGTTGCAAGATCGCGTAGCCGCGCGCGACCGTGGCCAATGGGCTGACCGCTTCCAGCGAGCGTGCCAGGCCATGCAGATGCAGCGCATGCCGTTGCAATGCGCGCACGGTTGCGGCCTGTGGGCGTGGCGCCAGCGATTGCAGGCGATCGCGCAGCAGCGAGAGCCGGCGCTGCGGGCGCGATGCGTGCAGTACCGCTGCGGCGTGCCGGAGTTGCGCGCGACGGCGTTGATCAGCCTGTGCCCATGACGCATGCAGGCGGCGGAGCGCTTCTTCCTGACGATGATGCAGCGCGTCGAGTCTTGCCTGCGGGCGTAGTGCCTGCAGACGCAAGGCCGCACGGTCGGTGCGCTGTGCGGCACTGCGCAGCAGACGCTCGTGGGTCGCATGCAGGCGTCGCATCTGCGCGCGCAAGTGCACGGCGAGGTCTGCGCGATCCGGTACCAGCAGTTCGGCCGCGACCGAGGGTGTGGGCGCGCGCAGATCGGCGGCGAAATCGGCGAGGCTGATGTCGACTTCATGCCCCACCGCCGACACCACCGGCACCGGTGAAGCGGCGATCGCGCGCGCCAGCGCTTCGTCGTTGAAGGCCCAGAGATCTTCCAGCGAACCACCGCCGCGGGTGATCAGCAGCGCGTCGTAGCGGCCGCTGCGGCCAGCGGCCTGCAGCATGCGCACGATCTGCGCCGCTGCCGTGTCGCCCTGCACCGGGACCGGCAGGATCTCGACATCGACCAGCGGGAATCTCCGCCGCAGCACACTGAGCACATCGCGCACCGCTGCGCCGCTGGGCGAGGTGAGGATGCCGAGCCGGCGCACATGCGCGGGCAGTTCGCGTTTGCGGGCCTGATCGAACAGGCCTTCCGCCTGCAGCTTCGCCTTCAACTGTTCGTAAGCCCGCCGCAGCGCGCCTTCGCCAGCGTCCTCCATCGTGTCGAGGATCAGCTGGTAGTCGCCGCGCGCTTCGTACAGCGTCAAGCGGCCGCGCGCGAGCACGCGCAGACCTTCGCGCGGGGTGAATTTCAGCCATTGGCTTTTCGGCTTGAACAGCGCGCAGCGCACCTGGGCGCGTTCGTCCTTCAGCGTGAAATACAGATGCCCGGACGATGGGCGCGACAGGTTGCCCAGCTCGCCTTCGACCCAGATCAAGGGGAAGGCGTCTTCGAGCAGATTGCGGGCGAGGGCGTTGAGCTGACTCGGGGTCAGTGCCTTGCGGTCGTCGCTGGGGGGGGAGGTGGACATCGCTACAGGATACGGGATGGGGGACGGCGTCAAAAATTTGTCATCCCGAACCCCGGCTCCATCGGGTGAGGGACCTGCTGTTGTGGTGTCTTGGCCAATAAAAAAGCAGGTCCCTCGCGTTCGCTCGGGATGACAGCAGAGAGTCTCCCGTAGAATGCCGCCATGTCAGCACAACCTCTGCCCTGCCAATCCGAAGCCGCCACGCCGCTCTTCGGCCCCGCGCCGCGTCGCACCACCCGCCAGGTCCACGTCGGCGGCATCGCCGTCGGCGGGGATGCGCCTGTGGTGGTGCAGTCGATGACCAATACCGACACCGCCGATGTCGCCGGGACGACGAAACAAGTCGCCGAACTCTGGCGTGCGGGTTCGGAACTGGTGCGGGTGACGGTGAACAACGCCGAATCCGCCGCCGCGGTGCCGCGCATCGTCGAGAAGCTGGCGATGATGGGCATCACGGTGCCGATCATCGGCGACTTCCATTACAACGGGCACCAGTTGCTGACCGCCGAGCCGGCCTGCGCCGAAGCGCTGGCGAAATACCGCATCAATCCCGGCAACGTCGGCTTCGGCAAGAAGCGCGACACCCAGTTCGCGCAGTTGATCGAATTCGC
>CAZGBA010000077.1:0-17986 GCA_964523435.1 uncultured Xanthomonas sp. | reverse complement strand
CGGCCTCGTAGTAATCGCGCGTGTCGATACCGCCGGAATGGACCAGGAAATCGTGCTGGCGCCAGTAGTTGCCGAGCGACGCGTAATCGCCGCTGGCGTCGGCACGATTGCGGTTGTAGCTGTCGCGACCGGCGCCGCCGTAGCCGTTGAGCTTGTCGGAACCGGAGATGGTGTCGGCATTGGTTTCGGCCGAATAACCACCCCAGAACCAGTCCTTCCCGAGAACGCCATCGCGGCCATCCGTCTGGCTGGCGCTGGAAGTGTCCCGCGAGAGCACGTAGAACCGCTGCAGGCCCGCCGGCACTTCAATCTGGCCAGCCTCGTTCACGATCGGGCTGTCGAGCAGAATGTCGGCGTACTGGCCGGACGTCCAGTTGAGCGACCAGTTCGCGCCCGACCACTGGCCGCCGAATACATCGGCCAGATCCTGCAGTTCGTAGGTGATGCGCTTGACCAGCGACCACGACACCGTGTCATCGCGCCCGGCCGCCAGGCTGGCGGCGTTGGCATAGCTGATCGATTGCGCGTTCCACGCAGACACGGCAGCGGCCGAGGTTTCCGGCACCCAGACGTAATGCACCGACTTGTCGTCATCGTTGGTGACCTCGACCTCTGCCGAGTTCGAGGCCGCCACGCGCGCGCTGATCGTGCTGTACGGATCCTGCACGAAATGCAGTTCATGGCCGTGCGTGCCCAGTTCGGTGTTGTCTTCGTCGGCCTGCCAGATCATCACGTGCTTGCCGCTGGCGACCTGCATGAAATTGAGATCGGGGCTGCCGTAGCTGCGCATCACGTGATCCTTGTGGCTGGTGATCGTGACATGGCCCACATACTCGCCCGCCGCACCGGGAACGCTGGTCACCCCACGCACCACGATTTCGATGCGCTCCCAGTCGTGGATCTCGGTCGCCTTTTTATCGACCGGATGGTAGACGTGGTACAGCAGCACCAACGCCTTGCTGTTGCCGTTCATGAATTCGATCGCAGAAGCGTACAGCGTCGGGCGGATACGCCAGTTCTGGTAAGCGCCGGATCCAGCGGTGGACGCGGCGAGATACTGCGGCAGCAGGTTCGGCCAACTGTAGCGGTTATTGGCGAAATTGCCGTCACGGTCGAAATCGTAGTTCGATATCCAGTCGCGGCCCTTCTTGCTGCTGCTTTCTTCGGCGCGCTGCATGATCACCGGCGCGTAGTGTTGCAGGTAGGCCTTGCGTTCCGCCTGGGTCAGCAACCACGATTGGGCCAGCGCGGTATGCACCGGCAGAACTGTAGACAGCAACACCAGCGCGACCAACAACCCACGCAACGTGACGCTGGAGACGGCGAAACGGCCTGGGCGCGCGAACCACCCAAGGCGAGCGGCAATATTCATAATTCTTCTCCTTGCAAAAAAACAGATTCAATCCATCAAAGGCACGGCTGCGGCACAAGAGTCTGCGAAGACCGTCGGACTTGCATTTTCTGCACATCGAACCATTGGGTGTCAAGCAATGCGCGCTCGCCGGTTTCAAGCGCTTCGGCATCGGTGTGGAGGGACGTTATTTAGGTGGAACACGGTCACGATGAATGCGACGGCAGCGGATGCAATGCTGCATGGTTGGCGTCAGGAGATCGAGTATCGGAATCGTTCGTTTGCTGTTCAGACATCCTGCGCCGCGAATCGGATCCGCCTGAATAGATCGCGCGGAATATGCCTTGTCACGGAACGTTCCTGTTACTGCAGGTCCCGGAGTCGCGCGCCCTGCAGCAGTCTCCAGCGACAGCAGGGGACCGTCGTGACTGCCGACGCCCCCTGGCCTTGCCGGCGAAAGGGCAGCCCTGTGACCATGCAACGCGGCGTATTGGCGCGCAAACCTCCTGCTCATGCCACATCAATTCGATCTGTTGTCCTTACAAATAGACAGCACACGATTGCGTGCTACCAGCCAGACATGGCCATCAGCGCGGTGGCGAAGATCAACGTGATACCGAGCCGTCGTGAACGCTTGCCACGCAAGCCAATCGGCACATGGTTCGACCAGAGCGCGCCGATCGCCAGTAGCATCAGGAACGCGAACGCGCCATGTGCTGCCAGTATCGGCGACTGCCAGGGGTGCTTCTCCGGGCCAAACTCGCCTTCGATCTCGACGAAAGGGCTGAGTACGAAGAAGGTTGCGCCCGTCAGCCAACTGCCGGCAAGCACCGCATAGATCAAGCGTCGCAGCAGCATCGGCAGACGCATGCGGACTAGTGGCATGACAGCTCTGCTTCCCTCGATGCGATCGGATGACCTGACTGCAAGGTCAGTATCTCGATCCCGGCCACCGCACCTTTGCCATCGAGGGCGATCGCGATGTCGATGAACTCGTGCTAGCCGATCACATGTGTGAAACGTGATTGAAATGGCAAGTGGAAATTGATACGCGCCAACGCGGACAACGGATGCAGTGGCTGAAAAAAATTCAAATAGCGCAAGCAACAGCTGCCTCTTCGGCAGGTGCTCCCAATCAAAGTCTGGCGCTTGAAATGCGGGCCGATCACTCCTCCCGGTTGGGACGCTACAGATTCCGTCGGGCTACCCCGCTCGGCAGTGCCATGCAGTCAATCCCGCCATCGCTGTCATATCTTGAATCGACTGGCCAGTCTGGTCGCAACCTGCTTTGGAGGCGACAATCGGACTGAGCTCTTCCTCTGCAGAACGACTTGATGACCCCGACCACGCCATTGCCAGCCGACAACGCCCTTCCCGCGCCCTCCCGCTCCGCCGCCAGCATCGCGGCCGTCATCGCGAACACCATCGCCGATGAGATCGCCGCCAAACCCGCGCAGGTGCGCGCAGCGATCGAACTGCTGGACGGCGGCGCGACCGTGCCGTTCATCGCCCGCTATCGCAAGGAAGTCACCGAAGGCTTGGACGACACCCAACTGCGCGATCTCGAATCACGACTGTCCTATCTGCGCGAGATGGAAGACCGCCGCGACGCGATCCTCGCGTCGATCGCGGAGCAGGGAAAACTGACGAAGCCGCTGCTGGACGATCTGCTCGCCGCCGACAGCAAATCGCGGCTGGAAGATCTGTATCTGCCGTACAAGCCCAAGCGCCGGACACGCGCGCAGATCGCGCGTGAAGCGGGGCTGGAGCCGCTGGCGGATGCGATTCTCGCCGACCCGTCGATCGCGCCGGAAGAACGCGCAAAAGCGTTCATCGATGCCGACAAGGGCGTGGCCGATGTCGCCGCTGCGCTGGACGGTGCGCGCGCGATCCTGATCGAACGCTTCGGCGAAGACGCCGCGCTGGTCGGCGAGCTGCGCAGCTGGCTGCAGGCCAAGGGCGTGCTGCGCGCTAAAGTCGTCACCGGTAAAGAGAACGAAGGCGCGAAGTACCGCGACTATTTCGATCACAGCGAATCGCTCGCCAGCATTCCCTCGCACCGCATGCTGGCGCTGCTGCGCGGCCGGCGCGAGGACATGCTGTCGGTGGATCTGGAACCGACGACCGACGTCGAACAGGGCCATGCGTATGCGGAAGGCCGCGTCGCGCTGGCCGCCGGCATCGCCGCGCAGGGCCGCCCCGCCGACAAATGGCTGCTCGATACCTGCCGGCTGGCGTGGCGGGCGCGGCTGCTGATGAATCTTTCCCTCGACCTGATCGGCAGCGCGCGCGAAAAGGCCGAAAACGAAGCGATCGCGGTGTTCGGCGACAACCTCAAGGATCTGCTGCTCGCCGCACCGGCCGGCCCGCGCGCCGTATTGGGCCTCGATCCCGGTCTGCGCACAGGCGTGAAGGTCGCGGTGGTCGATGCCACCGGCAAACTGGTCGCCACCGATACGATCTATCCGCACGAACCGAAACGGCAGTGGGACGGTTCGATCGCGGTGCTGAAGCGGATCTGCGAAGAACACAAGGTCGAGTTGATCGCGATCGGCAACGGCACCGCCTCGCGCGAGACCGACAAGCTTGCCGGTGAACTGATGACGAAGTATCCAGCGCTCAAACTCACGAAGGTCGTGGTCAGCGAAGCCGGCGCATCGGTGTATTCGGCCTCGGAGCGTGCAGCGCGCGAATTCCCGGATCTCGATGTCAGCCTGCGCGGCGCGGTGTCCATTGCGCGTCGACTGCAGGATCCGCTCGCGGAACTGGTGAAGATCGAACCGAAGGCGATCGGCGTCGGCCAGTACCAGCACGACGTGAATCCGTACGCGCTGGCGCGTTCGCTCGATGCGAAGGTCGAGGACTGCGTTAACGCGGTCGGTGTGTACGTCAACACCGCCTCATCAGCGCTGCTGGCGCGGGTTGCGGGACTCAGCGCGGCCGTGGCCGAGAACATCGTCGTCTACCGCGACCAGCACGGTGCGTTCGCATCGCGTCGCGAGCTGTTGAAAGTGCCGCGCCTCGGCGAGAAGACCTTCGAGCAATGCGCGGGCTTCCTGCGCATCGCCGACGGCGATCAGCCGCTGGACGCCTCGGCCGTACATCCGGAAGCGTATCCGGTGGTCGAACGCATCGTGAACGCCTGCGGACGCCCCATCGCGCAATTGATCGGCGATACCGCAACGCTGCGCAACTTGAAATTGGAGCTATTCACCGACGACCGCTTCGGTTTGCCCACGGTGCGCGACATCGTCGGTGAACTGGAAAAACCCGGCCGCGACCCGCGGCCCGCGTTCAAGGCCGCGCGCTTCGCAGAGGGAATCGAAAAGCTGTCGGATCTGCAGCCGGGCATGGTGCTGGAGGGCGTGGTCACCAACGTCGCCGCGTTCGGCGCCTTCGTCGATATCGGCGTGCATCAGGACGGCCTCGTCCACATCTCGTCGCTGTCCGACAAGTTCGTCAAGGACCCGCGCAGCGTGGTCAAGGTCGGCGATGTCGTGAAAGTGAAAGTGATGGAAGTGGACGTCCCGCGCAAACGTATCGCCCTGACCTGCCGTCTCGACGATGTACCGGGCGAAGCGCGCGGCGGCAAGCGCGAGCAGGCGGCCGGCGGCGACACCGCCCGCAAGAACGGACGCAACGATGCGCGCAATGCCGGCAACGGCGCGCAGAAGGCGCGTCCCGGCAATGCATCGCCTCCAGCCAACACCGCGATGGCGGATGCGCTGCGCGGGCTCAAACGTTGAGAATCTGCTTGGTCACAGCGCCTACTCGAACACACCCTCACGCAGCCATTTGGTCGCGACCCATTTCTCGCCGGCGATCACCGGCGCGCCGCCGTGCAGGGTTCTGGTCGAGGGATGCGGGCGGTCGTAGCTGAAGAACAACGCACAGCCGCGCTTGGGCGAGAAGCGCAGCCCGGTCTCCGGGAAGATCGTTTCTCCGCCGGCTTCGGGTTCGCGCAGATACATCAGCAGGGTCGCGACGCGCTGCCCGCCGCGCGCGAGCAGCGCCGGCGCGGCGTCGCCTGCGGGGTCGAAATAATCGTAGTGCGGCTCGTAACGATCGCCGGGACGGTAGTGCAGCACCTGCAGGTGCTCGCCTTTTTCGACCGGCCACGCCAGCAGGCGAGCGATGCGCGTCTCGATCGCGGCGATCAGCGGACTCTCGCTGCGATTGAAGAACATGCCGCGACTGGTGCGCACGACATCCAGTTTACTGTCGCCGGTCGCCAGATCCGTGGTGAGCGAACGCTGCATGCGCGGGCGCGCCACCTCCACCAGACGGTCGCATTCGTTCTTGCTGAGGAAATCGCCGAACAGCACCACCTTCGGTTCCGGCAAGCTCATGAGCACCGACACCCTGCGGTCGCCAACGTCCAGCGAGATCGGTGAACCATCAAGTGCAGGCGCCGGCATCATCGTTGCGCCGCCTGCAGCGGGCTGCACCGGTGGCGCAACCGCTGCCGGCGATGCATCGGCGGCACCCGAACGCTCGCCCATCGCCTGCGCGATCAATCCCATCGCGATATCGCGCCGCCAACCCCGCTCCGTCATCGACTGCAGCAGCGCGTGCGCGGGCTGGCCGGCACCGATCTGTTCGACGAGCCATCGGGTGATATTTCGATAATCGGGGTTGACCATATCTGCTCTTGGGCTGTTCGTGGTATCGGCGGCGACCGCAATGCCGCCGCCCTGTCGGCTGTGCATCGCCGGTCGGGCTCTCTAGAATGCCGCGATGCCTGTCCATTCCGCCACCATCACCGCAGAGCGGCTCCGTCTGTCCGTCGCGCCGATGATGGATTGGACCGACACACACTGCCGGAATTTCCACCGCCTGCTGGCGCCGCATGCGCGGCTCTACACCGAAATGGTGCATGCGAACGCGGTGATCCACGGCGACCGGTCGAAGTTGCTGGCGAAAGACGACAACCAGCATCCGGTCGCGCTGCAGCTCGGCGGGAGCGAGCCGGCGCTCTTGGCGCAGGCCGCGCGGATCGGTGCGGAGCACGGCTTCGACGAAATCAACCTCAACTGCGGCTGTCCGTCGGACCGCGTGCAGGCGGGACGTTTCGGCGCCTGCCTGATGCGCGAACCGGCGCTGGTCGCGGACTGCGTGGCCGCCATGATCGGCGCCGCACCCGGCACGCCGATCACGGTGAAATGCCGGCTCGGCGTGGACGACGATCACGAGTGGGCGCATTTCCTCGCCTTCATCGACACCATTGCTTCTGCAGGCTGCGGCATGTTCGTGGTCCATGCGCGCAACGCCTGGCTGAAAGGACTGTCGCCGAAAGAGAACCGCGAAGTGCCGCCGCTGCGCTACGAATGGGCCTATCGACTCAAGCGCGAACGCCCGCAACTGCAGGTGATCGTCAACGGCGGCATCGCCGACTTCGCCGAAGCCGGCGCGCATCTGGATCACGCCGACGGCGCGATGCTCGGTCGCGCCGCGTATCACGATCCGTATCTGCTGCATCGGCTGGACGCCGCATGGTTCGATGGCGCGACGCAGACCCGCAGCGATCTGCTGCGTGCCTGGCGTCCGTATGTCGAAGACCAGCTTTCGCGCGGTATCGCTCTGAAGCACATGACCCGTCACATCCTTGGTCTGTTCCACGGCGAACGCGGCGGCCGCGCATTCCGGCAGATCCTCAGCGAAGGCGCGCATCGTCCCGGCGCACAGTGGGCGTTGATCGAACAGGCGCTGGCGGTCACCGCCGCGCCGCACGACCGGGCGGCATGATCCGATGCTGACCCGCGACACCGCCGCGTTTCTCGCCTGCGCATGCACCTGCCCACCCGACTTCGGTCCGCCCACGGCCAAGGCTGCGTTTCTGGTCGCTCCGGACGGTTTCGGACTGGCGGCGGAATCGGCAAGCGACAACCGCTACATGGCCGAAGCTGCCGCATTCGACGCCGCGCGCGCGTCCGCGCAGCATCGCGAACTGCAGCGCGTGCTCTCGGCCGAACTGCCGGTGATATGCTTCGCTGGCGACCCGACGACGCCCGATGCGGTGTTTCCCAATAACGTGTTCGCGACCGCGCCGGGGCGCTCGATCATCGGCCGCATGCGCCATCCGGTGCGCCAGCGCGAAGCCGCGCGCAGCGACATCCGCCGGTTCTTCTCCGACACCCTCGGCTACGACGAAATCGATCTGTCCACGCAATCGCACGTGTGCGAACTGACCGGCGCACTGGTGATCGACCGTGCCCGTGGTCTGGGCTACTGCGGTCTGTCGGAGCGATGCGACGAAGCCGGCGCCCGGCTGATGCACGACGCCTTCGGCCTGCGCGCGACGCTGATGTTCGATCTCGCCCCGGGCGAATACCACACCAACGTGGTGCTGGCGGTGCTGGCAGGACGGGCGGCGATGATCTGCGCGGATGGGTTCGCGGATCCAGAGGTCGTCGAGACCATCGCCGCCGGCTACGCACCTCACGCGATCCGTCTGACGCCCGCCGAGCGCGATGCCTTCTCCGGCAATGCGATCGCACTGGGTCCGGAGACGGTCTGGATGAGCGCCACCGCCGCGCAGGCGCTGTCGCCAGCGACGCGCGCGGCGCTGGACTCGGCGGGATTCGCGGTGCGCAGCGTGGCTCTGGATGCCATCGAAGCGGCCGGCGGTTCGTTGCGCTGCTGCGTCGGGGAACTGTACTGAAGCCTGTCTCTGCAATGCTTCGGTCGCTGAACCCCGCCCCCCGGGTCGGACAGGCTTAAGAAAAAGTTAAGGACGGATTCACCGCTACCTTTCAAGAATGCCCATCCCAAGCGCGATGATGTGTTCCACCGTCGCCTTCCCTTCCAGAGCCTTCGCCCATGTCGCTGTCCCGCCGCATCCCGCCGCTGACCGTTCTGGCCGTCGCTCTGGCCAGCGCCGCCATGCCGGCGGCCGCCCAGCAAGGCCGCGGCCCGCGCGGCGAGCGCCCACCGCCACCGGAGCCGACCCGCTCGCATCACGACGACAGCGTGTCCGATGCCGTCCGCCGGATCGAACGCTCCAACCGCGGCCAGGTGCTGAGCGCCGAGCGCATGCAGTACGACGGTCGCGACGTCACCCGCATCAAAGTGGTCGATGACGCGGGTCGCGTGCGGATCTACATGGACGACGCCCAGCCGAACTCCGATCCGCGCCGGGATCCGCCACGCAATGACGACCGTCCGCCGCGCCACAACAAAGACGACTGACCCGACGCCCCCGTACTGGCGGGGGCGCTTAAGTGAAATCTGAACAAGTCGAGCACCCGGCGCTCGGTCGTCGCCTCACGCGGCTATGCTCCGTTCCTGAATGAGACGCTGGCATCTCCGCCAGCCTTGGAGCGATCGATGCGAATCCTTCTGGTCGAAGACGAAGCCCCCCTCCGCGAGACCCTGGCCGCCCGGCTGAAGCGCGAGGGCTACGCGGTCGATACCGCCCAGGACGGTGAAGAAGGCCTGTACATGGGGCGCGAGGTGCCGTTCGACATCGGCATCATCGACCTCGGCCTGCCGAAGATGTCGGGCATGGAACTGATCCAGGCCCTGCGCGCCGAAGGCAAACAGTTCCCGGTGCTGATCCTCACCGCACGCTCCAGTTGGCAGGACAAGGTCGAAGGCCTCAAACAGGGCGCGGACGACTACCTGGTCAAACCCTTCCACGTCGAAGAGCTGCTGGCCCGCATCAACGCTCTGGTGCGCCGCGCCGCAGGCTGGAGCAAGCCGGCGCTCGAATGCGGCCCGGTCACCCTCGACCTCGCCGCGCAGACCGTCAGCGTCAACGGCAGCAATGTCGATCTGACCAGCTACGAATACAAAGTGCTGGAATATCTGATGATGCATGCGGGCGAGCTGGTGTCGAAGGCCGATCTCACCGAACACATCTACCAGCAGGATTTCGATCGCGATTCCAACGTGCTGGAAGTCTTCATCGGCCGTCTGCGCAAGAAACTCGACCCCGACGGCGCGCTCAAGCCGATCGAAACCGTGCGCGGCCGCGGCTACCGCTTCGCGATCGCACGTACCGGCGACGCTTGAACCCGGCCGCACTGTTATGCCCCCGAGGCCGCGCTTCCACGCGCGGCCTCGTCGCGCATGCGCTGCCCGACGACCGCCATGGCCACGCGTGAACGTCTCTACCACTGGCGCCCGCGCTCGCTGCAGACGCGACAGCTGTTGGCGGCCAGCCTCGGCCTGATCGCGTTTCTCGCGCTGGCCGGCTACGCCCTGGACCGCGCATTTCTCAATACCGCCGAGAACATCCTGCGTGGTCGACTGCGCGACTATGCGCTCGACTTCGCCCGCGAAACCGAATTCAGCCGTGGCGGCGATCTGGTGCCGCCGTACGACGACAAACTGCCCGATCCCCGCCTGAAGCGTCCGGGCAGCGGCCTGTACGCGCAGATTGTGTTGCCGTTCGTGCTGTGGGACTCCGATTCGGCGCGCGGACCGCAGTTGCCGCCGGTGCGCATGCTCAAGGCCGGACAGGAACGGTTCGAGGGCCCGCTGGAATACCTGAAGTCGAACGGCGAAACCAGTCAGGCGTACCGGTTCGGTTACGGTCTGGTCTGGCCGGGCGACGATCTGTCCGACGAAGTTCCGCACACCATCTACATCCTGGAAGACACCGCGCGACTGCAGAGCCAGCTGACGGTGTTCCGGCGCGCGCTGTGGGGTTATCTCGGCGGTGTCGGCGTGTTCTTGCTGTTGCTGCAGGTGCTGGTGCTGCGCTGGAGCCTGCTGCCGCTGCGCCAGGTGATCGATGAACTCAAACGCGTGCAGCGTGGCATCACCCATCGGATGGGCGAACGCCATCCACGCGAGCTGGAACCGCTGACCGAAAGCATCAATGCCTTCATCGAGAGCGAGCGCGAGAACCTGGAGCGCCAGCGCAACATCCTCGCCGACCTCGCGCACAGCCTGAAAACACCGCTGGCGGTGCTGCGCAGCCGGATGGACAGCGGCACCGACGGTCCCGAGCTGCGCGCCGAGCTCGACGATCAGCTCAAACGCATGAACGACCTGGTCGGTTATCAGCTCAGCCGCGCCGCATCCGGTGGCCACAAGCTGTTCGCGGCGCCGCTGGCGATCGAAAGCAACGCCGAGGAAATCGTGCGCGGACTGGAAAAAGTCTATGCGGCGAAAGGCGTGTTCTGCGAATTCGAGATCGATGCGGAAGCGCGCTTCTACGGCGAAAAAGGCGACCTGCAGGAACTGCTCGGCAATTTGCTGGAAAACGCGTTCAAATGGGCGCGCACGCGGGTATTGCTCACCGCGAAAGCCGGCGGCACCGCACCCAATCGCCGGCCCGGTCTGCTGCTGGTGGTGGAGGACGACGGCCCCGGCATCCCGGAGGAAAAGATCGCGTTGGTGCTGCAGCGCGGCGTGCGCGGCGACGAACGCGTGCAGGGTCACGGCATCGGCCTTGCGATCGTGCAGGACATCGTGCGCAGTTATCGCGGCGAGTTGGAGGTCGGTTCTTCGGAAGAACTCGGTGGCGCGCGCTTCGAGGTCACGTTGCCGCCTGGGCTGTAGGTCGCGCCATGGCGCGACATCAAGACATATCGTGATTACGTCGCTCGAACGATCGAAACCGTTCCGATCATCGTTAGTCGCAATCTGGCGCACCCGTAATGTCGGGTTGAAACCCGACCTACGTCACCGCACGATCGAATGGGCTCTCGCCGTAGAACCGCTGTAGATGCGCGGCGATCGCTGGCATCTCCTTGCGCAGGAGATGCGGCGCACTGAAGTGATACTCGCTGCACACCGCGAAGAATTCGTCGGTCGCCTCGGCGGCGTAAGGATCGATCGCGGTCTCGCGGCCTGCATCCACGAGCGTCACGAAGGCGTCGTAGGCGCTCTGGAAATCCCGCGCCCACGCGCGCTGCCAGTCGCGCGGCAGCGGCGGTGTGCCGTCGATCGCACCATCGAGCATGTCGAGCTTGTGTGCCATTTCATGCACGGCGACGCAGCAGCCGGATTCGGGATCGTCGATGTCCGCGCACACGTCCGCCCAGGACAGGATCAACGGGCCGGCATCCCAGGCCTCGCCGCTCAATTCGTCATCCTCGATATGCAGCACCCCGGCGGCATCGACATGGTCGCGCTGCACGCGGAAGGCGTCCGGATACACGATCAGCTGCGACCAGCCATGCAGTCCTTCCGCGCCGAATTCGAGCAGAGGCAGACAGCACAGCGTGGCGAGCGTGCAGCACTGGTCCGGGTCGAGGACCAGGCCATCCACCGGTGTGATGGCCTTGTCGTGCAGAAACCTGGCTGTCAGCCCGCAGAGACGGTCGTCGCGATCCGGATCAAGGTTCCCGGCCCATGGCACCGCCGCACGGACGCGCCGCCACTGGGCGGCATCGATCGGATCGGGTCGGGCGAACAGCCTGCGGAGCCAGCGCAAATGCGGGGCTCGCTGAAAAGACTCAGCGGTACATGCCGGGCAGGAAGCGGTGCCAGCGCGGCGTGCGTCCCGGCACGGTGTCGTTGCCGCGCACTGCGGGACGCACCTTGGTCGCGGCAGGCGCTGCGGTGCGCTTGGTCGCAGTGGACTTGTTGGCCGGATCGGCCTGATCCTCGTCGGCAGCGCCGGTATCGGGGCAACTGGCGACATCTTCGCCGGCGTTCGAGAGCGGCGAAGTGCGCGCGGCAACCGGGAGACTGACCAGCGCGAGCAGCAGCAGCGTGAACGGAAGGAAGCGGGAACGGCGCATGACGGTATCCATCGTGGCGGAGGCCCAGACAAGACGTCGACTATAGCGCGGATGTGACCGCTTTGCCGACGCAATTCCACCACGGACCGGAGTCGGCAACGCCTGCTGCGGCGCAACATCCACAATGGCCCGGGTTGCGGCAGACTCGTGCCGTGAACACTGTCTCCCCAGGCCCGCAACCAGACACCGGCGCTCATTCCGGCGACGCCGACGCCGCAGCCAATCTGACCGCTCCGGCCCTGCGCCGTGCGCTGATCGCCGGCACCCGCAGGGTCATCGCCGCCCGCGACGGGCTGAACAGGATCAACGTCTTCCCGGTCGCGGACGGCGACACCGGCAACAACCTCGCCTTCACCCTCGGCAGCGTCCTCAACGGTGCCCTGAGCCGACGCAGCCGCCATATCGGCGAGTTGCTGAAACGGATCGGCGACGACGCCATCGATGGCGCGCGCGGCAATTCCGGCGCGATCCTCGCCCAGTTTCTGCACGGCGTGGCCGAGCATGCGCGTGCGCAGCCGTCGCTGGACGCGCAGACGCTGGCCGCTGCGGTCCGCCACGGCGCCGAAAGCGCCCGCAGCGCACTGGCGCACCCGGTGGAAGGCACGATTCTGAGCGTGATCGACAGCTTCGCCGATGCCATGGAGGAATCCGCAGCACAACTGCGGAACGACCCGCGCGGCGGTTTCAACCAGGCCCTGGCGCAGGCGCGGCGCGCGCTGGCGCGTACGCCGCAGCAGATGGCGCTGCTGCAGAAAGCGGGCGTGGTCGATGCCGGCGCGCAGGGCTTCGTCGATCTGCTCGAAGGAATCGGCGAATTCGTCGAAGGCGGTCCGCGCGCGATGCGCCTGCGCGCGGGTCTGCGCGCGGCGAATGAAGGCGTCGAAGACGAACACGGTCATGATGAGCATGCGCATCCGGCACACGATGCCGTGGATCCCGATCGCCGGTGGTGTACGGAATGCCTGCTGCTCGTCGACAGCGAACGCGGCGTGCCGATTGAACGCGGCGCGCTACGCGCGGCGCTGGAGACGATCGGCGCCGATTCGATGGTGCTGGCCGGCGGCGGCACGCGGATGCGCGTGCATGCGCACGTCGGCGCGCCGCAGCAGTTGTTCGATGTCTGCGCGGCGTTCGCAACGGTCGAGGGCATGAAGGCCGACGACATGCTGCTGCAGTCGCGCAGCACCGCACGCGAGGACCGCGTGGCCATTCTCACCGACAGCGCCGTCGACCTGCCCGAGGCCATCGCCGAACGCTACGCCGTGCACGTGGTACCGGTACGGGTGAATCTGGACGACCGCGATTATCTCGACAAGATCGGCCTCGCCACCGGCGAGTTCTACCGGCGGATGGCCGCGTCACAACAGTTGCCGCGCACCAGCCAGCCGCCGCCGGGCGACTTCCGGCGGCACTTCGAGTTCCTGAGCGCGCACCACCCGGACGTGATCTACGTCGGGCTGTCGCGCGCCTTGTCGGGCACATTGCAATCGGCCGAACACGCGGCGACACGGAGCGAAGGCGTCAACGCGCACGCGAAGATCCGCATCTTCGACAGCGTCAACGTTGCCGGCGGACAAGGCCTGTTGGCCTGGCGCGCGGCGGAGATGGCGGATGCCGGCGCGGATGCCGATACCATCCTGCGCGAACTCGAACGCCTGCGCCCGCTCACCCTCACCTGGGCGATGGCGCGCGACATCCGCCACGCGGTGCGCGGCGGGCGTATTCCGCCATGGGCCGAACCGGCGGTGAACATCACCGGGCTCACGCCGGTCGCGAAGATGAAAGCCGACGGCAAGCTGGGCATCTCCGGCGGCCTGATCGCGAAAGCGAAAGCGCCGGAAGCCTTCGCGGGCTATGTCGCCAGGCGCGTGCGCAAAGCGCTCGGCGCCGGAACACGACTGCGCGGGATCGTTGGCCACTGCGATGCCTGCGCCGATGGCGAACGTCTGCTCGCCGCATTGCGGGAGCGACTGGATCTGATCGAAGCGCATCTGGTCGAAACCGGGCCCGCGATCGGCGCGCATGCCGGACGCCGGACATTGGTGGCATCGTTCCAGCCGGCGCCGGAGTAGCCGACGCATGCGTAGCCTCCTTGTTTTCGCGATCGGGCTGCTGCTTGGACCACTGAGTTGGGTCGCGTCGCAGCTGATCTCCGGGAAATTCGAGCCATTCGACAACTCGATTGGCTTCTACCTCTGCCAGACGGTGCTGGCGATCCCGACACTGATCATCGGACTGCGTGTCGGTATGCTGCGCGCGCTGCTCTGTCTGATCGGCGCATGGATCGGCATGAACGCATACGCTTATCTGTTCGGCAGCAGCGAAACGCGGGCGTGGATCCTGTTGCTGCTGTTCTCGTCGCTGGTCCTGCTGGTGTTTCCGGCGCTCGCCGGAATTGTCGGTGGCATCGTGCGGGCGATCCGAAAACGTCAAGCGCTGGCGCATGCCGGATAACTCAGGCGATCATCTCCGCCGATCATCACTTCGACACCGACGACGTACGGGAAACTCATGGGCTGGGCGACGAGGCATATCGAAGAGCTACGGTCGGGACAAACCGTCTCGTTCCGTCCACGCGGCGGTTCGATGACCGGCCGCATCGAATCGGGCCAGCTGTGCACGGTCGAACCCCTCATTGATCCATCGACACTGCAGGTCGACGATATCGTGCTGTGCAAAGTCAAAGGCGCCGAGTATCTCCATCTCATCAAGGCGATCCAGGAGACACGGTTCCAAATCGGCAACAATCGCGGTTACATCAACGGATGGATCGGACAAAATTCGATTTTCGGCAAATGTGTGAAGATTGAACCGTGAATGTCACCGTCTTCCCGTTCGGCCTCATTCTCGCTGCCTACCTGCTAGGTTCGCTGTCGGGGAGCCTGTTGCTGGGAAAACTGCGTGGCGTCGATATCCGCACCCAGGGCAGCGGCAATGCCGGCGGCACCAATGCGTTCCGCACACAGGGCGCGAAATTCGCGCTCGGCGTGATCGTCATCGATATCGGCAAGGGCGCGCTCGCGGCGTGGCTCGGGCTGCGTTTCGCGCAAGGAGCGCATGCGGCATGGTTGCCCTACGCCACCGCATTCGCTGCGAGCATCGGTCACGTCTGGCCGGCCTGGCACGGTTTCCGCGGCGGCAAGGGCGCGGCGACGATCGTCGGAGGCGTCGCGGTCCTGTGGCCGGCTGCGGTGCCGGCATTGCTCGCGGTCTGGCTGTGCGGATTGATCCTGACCGGTTATGTCGGCCTGAGCACGATCCTCGCAGGCCTCTCGATCGTCGTAGTCGCGCTGGTGACGCATGCGGATGCGGTCCGGCTCGTGTTCGCGGTCGCGGTCGCGGTGCTGCTGCTGTTCACCCATCGCGTCAATCTCGCGCGGCTGCGCGCGGGCACCGAATCCCGATTCGAGAAAGCGCGACTGCTGCATCGGCTGGCGCGACGCGCATGAGCCAAGAGCACTTCGACGACGCGCCTCACTTCGACGACGCGCTGAAAACCGCGTCGCTGCGGACGCTGCTGCCGGCGAAAACGCAGGCGCGGGTCGCGACGCTCGACGTGCTCGAACGCATCGATTCGACCAACAGCGAACTCTTGCGTCGACAGACATCCGCACACGGTATCGACGTGCTGTTCGCGGGACAGCAGACCGGCGGACGCGGTCGTCACGGCCGCGTGTGGGCATCGCCGCCCGGCAGCAATCTGTATCTGTCGCTCGCGCGGCGCTTCGATGGCGAGCTCGCGCGACTCGGCGGGCTCAGTCTGGTCGCGGGCATCGCGGCTGCCGATGCGTTGCACACTCTCGGCGCCCATTCCGTGCGGATCAAATGGCCAAACGATCTGGTCGTCGACGATGGCGATCCGCTCCGCAAGATCGGTGGCGTGCTGATCGAAGGCGGGATGCAGGGCGGACAACCGCGCGCAGTGATCGGACTCGGCTTGAATGTGCGGATGCCCGAAGACGCCGCCGATACGATCGATCAACCGTGGACCGATCTGCGCGCCCTGCTCGGCGATGCATTGCCCTCGCGAACCACCGTCGCCGCAACCGTGCTGGCGGCGCTGGTCGATGCGATCGACCGTTTCGATGCCGAAGGCCTTGCGCCATTCCTGTCGCGCTTCGACGCGCTCGATGCGCTGCGCGACGCCGATGTGACCGCCACCATCGGCAGCGTTGCGCATGCGGGCGTTGTTGCCGGACTCGCCGACGACGGCGCGCTGCGGCTGCGCATCGGGGACGGCGAAATCCTGTTGCGGGCAGGCGAAGTCGGCGTGCGCAAACGCGCGCCGACGCAGGCATGATGTCGGCGATGACGACGTTCCTGTTCGACCTGGGCAACACCCGGCTGAAATACGCGACGCTGCGCGACGACGGCGGGATCGGCGACGTCGTGGCCGTGGCCCACGATGGCGAAAGCCTGCCTGCCGGTTGGGATGCGGGGTTGCCCGCACGCTTCGACGCGGCGGCGCTGACCACCGTGGGTTCGACGACCCTGCGCACGCATCTGCTCGACGCGCTGACCGCGCGCTGCGGGCGGATCTCGATCGCACGGACCGTGTCGCGCTTCGGCGATCTGCGAATCGCCTATCCGCAGCCCGAGATGCTGGGCGCGGATCGTTTTCTGGCGATGCTCGGCGCGCGCGCGCGCGGCAGGCTTGCAGGCGACGCAACGCCGTGGCTGGTCGTCGGCATCGGGACCGCGATCACCCTCGATCTGCTCGACACCGATGGCCGGCATCGCGGCGGGCGCATCGCGCCCTCGCCCGCGCTGATGCGCGAGGCGCTGCATGCGCGCGCGACGCAACTGCCGGCGCAAGGCGGCGAACTCGTCGCCTTCGCCGACAACACGCTCGATGCGCTGCGCTCGGGCTGCGACGGCGCGGCGCTGGCGCTGATCCGCGACGCGCTGGATGCCGGCACGACGCTGCTCGGCGCCCCACCGCGGGTGCTGTTGCACGGCGGCGGCATCGACGCTTTGTCCGGTCTGGACGGCAACGCATTGCGCGCGCCCGCGCTCGTGTTGGAAGGGTTGGCGGCTTGGGCGAGAATGCGGGCATGAGCCTGCGCGCACTGATCGTCTTCCTGGTGGTACTCAACCTCGGCATCACCGCATGGTGGCTGTCGCGGTCGGACGCTGCGCCTGTCGTTATCGAAGACGCACCGTCGGGGATCGCCCGCCTGCAGCTGGTCAGCGAACGCCCCGGCATCCGGCCTGCGCCTGCCGCCGAAACGGCCGCGCCGCCGCCCGCAGTCACGGCGACCGAGCAGGCGGCGCCGCCACCTACCGCGCCCGAGCGCTGCGTCCGCCTTGGACCGTTCGCCGATGCCGCCGCGCTGGCCGCCGCGCAAACGGCCCTGCGTCCCTTCGCACTGCGCCTGCGCACCCGCGAGACGCAGGCGGGCGGCGAGCGCGGCTGGCGGGTCTACCTGCCGGCGGCTGCAGACCGCGCCGCCGCGAATGCCAGCGCCGACAAGCTCAAGGCCGCCGGCTTCACCGATCTGCTGGTCGTCGGCGATGGCGCCGAAGCCAACAGTATCGCGCTCGGACGGTTCAGCGCCGAGGCCCGGGCGCAGCAGCACGCCGCAGCCCTGCGCGCCGCCGGTTTCGAGGCCAAGGCCGAGCCCTTGGGCGAAGCCCGCACCACGCGCTGGATCGATGTCGCAATCAAGGCCGATGCCGACCTCGCCGCCGCCCGACGCGCCAGCGGCACCGCGCAATCGCGTGCGGTCGACTGCGCCGGGGTGCGCTGAAATCCTGTGCCGGAACTCCCGAACGACATCTGCCGGATGGAGCCTGCAGGAGGGTGCTGCTAGTATCCCCACCTCTGTCGGGATCGCCTCGCGGCCCGCACATCTCGCCGGCATAGCTCAGTTGGTAGAGCAACCGCCTTGTAAGCGGTAGGTCGTCCGTTCAAATCGGACTGTCGGCACCATCCCCT
>CAZGBA010000076.1:0-18545 GCA_964523435.1 uncultured Xanthomonas sp. | reverse complement strand
CCAAGCTCGACGACGACCTGCTCGACGAAATCGAGACCGCCCTGCTCACCGCCGATGTCGGCGTCGCCGCCACCACCCAACTGATCGAATCGCTGCGCAAGCGGATGAAGTCGCGCGAATTCGCCGACGCGCAGGCACTGCTCGCCGCGCTGCGGTCGGATCTGATCGCGATGCTCACGCCGGTCGCGAAGCCGCTGGCGATCGACCGCAACGCCAAGCCCTTCGTGATCCTCACCGTCGGCGTCAACGGCGTCGGCAAGACCACCACCATCGGCAAACTCGCGCACCGCTTCAAGGCCGAAGGCCGCACGCTGATGCTGGCCGCTGGCGACACCTTCCGCGCCGCTGCCGTCGCACAGTTACAGTCCTGGGGCGAACGCAACGGCGTCACCGTGATCGCACAAGGCCAGAACGCCGATGCCGCGTCGGTTGCGTTCGACGCGCTGCAGGCCGCCAAGGCACGCGGCACCGAAGTCCTGATCGCCGACACCGCCGGTCGCCTGCACACGCAGCAGGGTTTGATGGCCGAACTGGGCAAGATCAAACGCGTGCTCGGCAAGATCGATGCGTCCGCACCCCACGAAGTGCTGATGATCATCGATGGCACCACCGGCCAGAACGCGCTGTCGCAGTTGCGCCAGTTCCATGCATCGGCGGGCGTCACCGGTCTGGTCGTGACCAAACTCGACGGTACCGCCAAGGGCGGCGTGGTGTTCGCGCTGGCGCGCGAGTTCGGCATCCCGATCCGCTTCGCCGGCATCGGCGAACGCTCCGAGGATCTGCGCGTGTTCGACGCCGAAGCCTTCGTCGACGCACTGTTGCCGGAAGCGCTCGGCGCGTAAGCATCGACACACGAGACATGTCCCGGGCGAGCACCGACAACGACGCCAAGCCGACGCGGCGCAGGCGCCGTTGGCTGCGAAGACTGATCGCGCTCGGCATCGTCCTGCTGTTGCTGTCGCTGTTGGCGACCTGGCTGTTGCAGCCGAAGCAACTGGTACCTCTGATCCTCGATCGCGCCGGCAAGAGTCTCGGACTTGAAATCACCGCCGACGGCAACGCCGAAGCGCGGCTGCGCGGCGAACCGCAGCTGATCGTGCGCAGGCTCGTTGCGCGCGAACCCGGTGCTAAGACCGCGATCCTGCATGCCGAACGTGTGTTGCTGGCATTGCCGTGGTCGACGTTGCGCAACGGCGGTAAGGACGCGGTGATCAAGCGGATCGAACTGGATGCGCCGGTGCTGGACGTGCCCGCACTGCAGGCCTGGCTGGCGAAACGTCCCTCCGGCGAAGAGACAAAGATTCCGACGCTGACCGACGGTCTGCGCATCGTCGATGGCCGAATCGACAACGACGACTGGCGGATCGAAGGCGTCGCGGTGACGCTGCCATCGCTGCATCCGCAGAAACCGGTCGAAGCGCGAATCCGGGGACGTTATGTCGATGCGCCGACCGCGATTCCTTTCGATCTCGCGGTCGCGCTGACCAGACCCGCGAACGACGCGGGCATCGCCGTGTTCGGCCCGCTGACCATCGAACGCGACGACTGGCGGCTGCCGGCGACGATCCAACTCTCCGGCCCGCTGCATCTGGGCGAAGACGAACTGACGGTGACGCCTGCGAAACTCGGCGTCTCCGCGCGCTACGAATCCGGCGATACCCGCCTGCCGTTCTCGCTCGGACTGCACGGTCCGCTGCGCTTCGACGAAGCCACGTGGGTGCTGGCGCCGGTCGGCGTGGCGCTGCGCGGCGAATCGCCGATACCGAGTTTCGATGCCCACGGCGCACTCGCGCTGGGCCGGCGTCTGGTGATCGAACTCGATGGCGCATTGCCACAATGGCCGGACGCCTGGCCAGCGTTGCCCGCGCCGGTGTCGGACTCGACCTCACCGCTGCCGTTCGCGCTGCGCTACACCGGCCAGCCGGATCTCTCGGGCGTCGCCGGTTTGCAGCTGAAACGCGACGCCACCGCGTTCGACGGCCGCTTCCGCCTGTACGACGTACTCGGCTGGATCGATCAGTCCGGCGGCTCTCCGCTGCCGCCGCTCGATAGTCGCTTGCGCTCACCGCAGTTGGAAATCTCGGGCGCAACGCTAGAAGGCGTGGATATCGTCCTCGACGACGAAGATGTGTTTTCTCAAGGCAGCAAGCCATGAAAGGCCATCGATATGGTTCGATGATCCTTGTGGGAGCGGCGGAAGCCGCGAAGGATCACACTACTGGCAGCCTGTCGCGGCTCCCGCCGCTCCCTCATGCACGATCGCTCGCATCGGCCGATGCTGGCCGCGACAAGAAGCGATGAGCCCGACCAGTAGCTACGCCGAGCATTTGCTGTCGTGGTTCGATGTCTCCGGCCGTCACGATCTGCCGTGGCAGCATCCGCGCACGCCGTACCGGGTCTGGCTGTCGGAAATCATGCTGCAGCAGACCCAGGTGCGGGTGGTGATTCCGTACTTCGAACGGTTCGTCACCGCCCTGCCCGATCTGCGCGCGCTGGCTTCGGCATCCGAAGACGAGGTGATGGCGCTGTGGTCGGGACTGGGCTACTACGCCCGCGCCCGCAACCTGCACGCCGCCGCGAAGCGCTGCGTCGAGCTGCATGACGGCGAGCTGCCGCGCGATATCGATGCGCTGATCGCGCTGCCCGGCATCGGCCGCAGCACGGCCGGCGCGATCCTGTCGCAGGCCTGGGGCGATCCGCACGCGATCCTCGATGGCAACGTCAAACGCGTGCTGGCGCGGGTGTTCGGCATCGAAGGCTGGCCGGGCACGCCGGCGAACGAAAAAACGCTGTGGGCGATCGCGGTATCGCTGCTGCCGGCCGAACGTCTCGCCGACTACACCCAGGCGCAGATGGATTTCGGTGCGACCCTCTGCACCCGTCACGACCCCGCCTGCATCCTTTGCCCGCTGCAGCACGCTTGCATCGCGCTGCGCGACGGTCGCGTCGCTGAACTGCCGACGCCGAAGCCCGGAAAGCCACTGCCGGAACGCAAGGCAGTCATGCTGCTGATCCGCGACGACGAAGGCCGCGTGCTGTTGCAGCGACGACCACCCGCCGGCATCTGGGCATCGCTGTGGTCGCTGCCCGAGGCTGCCGATCACGACAGCGCGCGCATCTGGTTCGAGCATCACATCGATGGCGATTACGATGATGGATCGGCGCTCGACGAGATCCACCACGGTTTCACCCACTATCGATTGCTGATTCACCCGCTGGTGTGGCGGAATCTCGCACTGCACGCCCGCATCCACGACAATGAGACGCTGCGCTGGGTCGCCCGCGATGTGTTGGCAACGCTCGGCATCCCCGCTCCGATCCGCACCCTGCTGCACGCCGCATCGACCTGACCCCTTCACTCACACCCGGACCTCGACCATGCCCCGCACTGTGTTCTGCGAATACGAACAACGCGAGACCGACGGCCTGGATTTCGCGCCGTGGCCCGGCGAACTCGGTCAACGCGTGCTCGCGCGGATCGGCAAGGGCGCCTGGGCCAAATGGCTGGCGCACCAGACCATGCTGATCAACGAAAACCGGCTGTCGCCGATGAATCCCGAACACCGGAAGATGCTGCAGGGCGAAATGGAGAAATTCCTGTTCTCCAGTGGGGCGGAGAAACCGGCGGGCTACGTTCCCGAAGCAGGCGCTTCCGGAACAGGAGTGACAGGAGAGTCTTCGACCTGACGCCTGGCTCGCGCATCCTTCTCGGCGACACGGATCGCTTTCACATCCAGCGGACGGATTTCCTTGATCGTGCACGAGATCGGGATGAGACCGTGGCTACCCACATAGACATGATCGAAGCGTGCGCTCAACCGGCCATTGGTGTCGCGAAAACCGATGGTGTCGGCATAGTCGATCTCGTTGCAGGGCGAATACAGCTCCACCAGCCAAGCCTGGGTGGGACGCGTCCACAGCGCGAACACGCCATCGCCGAGCGGCGTCCAGCCGTTGTAGTGGCCGGTGTACTGGATGCTGTCGACGGGTTCTCCCGCATGGGTGCGATACAGCGACAGACGTTCGGCGTCGCGCAACCCGCCGCTGCTTGCGCAGCCACTCGCTGCGGACGCCACCAGCAGGGCCGAAAGGAACAGAGTCGAACGTTTCATGGGAGCCTCGGCGGTCGATGGTCATGAAGAACGGATGAGCAGGATGATCCGCCTACAGCCGGCAGGCGCAAGCCCCGCCACCCGGGCATTCAGCGCACGGCCGGCTTGCCCTTCGCCCGCCGTCCCCGTATCATTCCGCGCTCGCCCGTGGCCGGGTAGCTCAGTTGGTAGAGCAGGGGATTGAAAATCCCCGTGTCGGGGGTTCGATTCCCTCCCCGGCCACCACGACATCGTTGAACGAGCGAAGAAAAACCCGCAGCGATGCGGGTTTTTTGTTGCCTTTGGTTCGATGTCCGCTGCCGTGGACCACTACGGAGGGGATCCCGTCGAAGATACCGATCGGTTCCGGACTGGCCAAACGTCCGGAACCGACAAGTGAACGCTGCTCGGCGAGCCTCCCTGGTTGCGGTTCGCATCACGGCGTACGTGCCTCCTCGCGAACCCATCGCAGTTCCCACACCGCGCGAACTAAACGCGGCGCGGGAACCGAGAAGACGCCCGAATTCCGATCAGATGGTTAGGCGAAGCGCCTGTTGTTCTGGTTGTGTTTCCCACCCGCACAAACCCGGCGACAGTCAAGGCGTCGGTTGCAATTCCGCTCAAGGCGAAAAAATGCCAACAACAGCATGCCCATTGAATCCCCCTTGCAGCGCATGCGATTGAGCCCGTTCACGAACGCCTTTTAATTTATGCAACGCGAATGAAAATTCAAATTCATTGAAGCGCATCGATTGCGAAAAAAATTACGTCGGACCACTTCCGATGCACCGCCGAAGCGGCGCATCGGAACTTGAGCATCAATACAACCATGTCCTGACATGATCTTCCGCACTGCCATATTGATGATAGTTGTTCGGGTACGGGAAAGTGATCGCAGAATTCGCGATCGGGCCATGGTTCCCATAATAGAATTGTCTGATCTCTATTTTTCCGCCCAGACAGGATGCCCACATATCTCTGTTGTAGATATAGCGCTCATGGGAAGCATCGAACGCATAGGCAGAGCTCGCGCATGCAGAGACAGGAACGCCGATCGTCGCCAGGAAGTTCTTGTAGACTCCCAACGCCGTCCACCCTGAAGTTATGGAGTTGTTTTTCCATACCGGGTCGTCAGCACCCATCATGATGTAGATTTTCTTGTTCTGCGCGTATAGATACCAATTCACGATATTGGCGCTTAAGACTCTTGGGTTCGCGTTCAATTTCAAATTTTTGCAAGCATCAGCATCAGCATAAAACTTGGCAATCCTGCCGGCAACCAGACTCCCCGGCTCGGTATTCGCGCAGGTTGCCGCCATATCGCCTGACATGGGCAGAGACTCAAGCACGACCGCCTCCGGAACCTTGTACGAATACGCAGCGGCCGCGCCAGAATTCAGCATGTCGACAAGTCTTGCCGCATTCATTGCCCCGGCGCTCTGACCGTGAAGATACCAGCGAACCGCGGGTTTGTATTTCAGGTTTTGCTGAACGCTGAGCGTTATCGCGAATTCGGCAGAAGCGCCCTTGGACATCGGCATATAGGCGTACGAAGTACCCGACATGTTCGCGCCGAAGAAATTGTAGTTCTGATACCCGAAATAACCCAGACTATTGGTTTCAACGACCAGCACGCGAACGCAACGATTGGGCCCCGTAAGCACACCAGCCATGCGAGTCATTACGCCTTCGTAATAGGCATTTCGTTCCGTCTGACTTACCACACCCGAATCGTCGCGAAAGTTACCGTGATTTCCGATGAATACGACGACATACGGCTGATTGTTCAACGTCCCGGATTGCGCATATTGCAGACAACCAGCTCTTCCTGCGTAATACGTATCCGGCAATTCCGCAAGCGTATATGCCCTATAGTTCACGTCATTTTTCGCAGACGCAACGTATTGCGATGCGCCTATGACCTGGGCGAACGCCAGGTTGCAATAAAACAAAAGGCAAAAAATCATCGGAAACAAAAGATTTTTGGTCCCGATTCTGATTTTGTTTTTCTTGAAAAGATGTATAAACATTTCATTTCCTCGATTTAAAAGATTAGAACGCATGCCATTTCAAGGCGGCGGAACAGTTAATACAAAAGAGTTTCCGATCAGATCGTTGCTGAATCCACCGGCGGGATGAATACCATTCCGAAATCAATACGGCGTCAACGAAAAGTGCTGCGGCGTACCGCCGTTGCACTGCCACTGCTGGACATTGGCCCCGTTGCTGGAGCTGCCGCTGCTGACGTCCAGGCATTGGTCCTGCGCGTGATTGGGGCGGAAATTCCACCACGCGCCGCCCGCAGCGCCGGGCAACCAGGTCTGGTTGGTGCCGCGCACATCGTTCCATTGGTGCACATTCGCGCCGCTGTACGGTGAATACCCTGCGACATCGAGCATCTTGCCGCTGTGCTTGTTCGCGAACGACACGCCGCCGGTGCCACCTCGCGGTTGCGCCCACCACAACTGGTTGGCCTGATTGCCGCCGAACGACCACTGGATGACGTTGCCGCCGTCGACCGTGCTCCAGCCGCCGACTTCCACCGCCTTGTCCGGCGCGTTGCGTGGCGTGATTCGGTACCAGCCGTTGATGTTGTGATTCATCGCCAACGACGAAAAATCGACGTGGGTGTTGTCCGCACCGGCACCGAAGCCGCCGCCGCTCAGCGCGACGCTCCGGGTCTGCTTGAGCATGTCGTCGTAAAACAGCTTGAATGTATTGCCGCGCTTCTCGATCCGCAGCGCATGCCATGCATTGTGGTTCCAGCCCGCCGGCATCGCGGTGTTCTGCCATCCCTGATCGACACCGTTGATCATCGCCCAGGACACCAGCAGATTGTTGCGCGCATCGACGCCGTAGAAGAACGCGCTGGTCACATTGCCGGCCGCATCCTTGACCACGCTGGAGACAAGACCATATTTGGGATACAGCGAAGCCGTGAGCGGCCCCCACTCCCATTGTTTGGCGCTGCCTTCGTAAACGTAATCCGGGGGCGAAACCTGGCTGCTGGTCACCTGCAGGTTCCAGCCGCTGTAGCCGCGACTGTCGTGCCACAGCAACTCGCGATTCCACGTGCCCCAGGGCGCGTTACCGAATTGCTGCCATCCGGAACCGATGGCGTCGCGCT
Source organism: uncultured Xanthomonas sp. (assembly GCA_964523435.1). Taxonomy (GTDB): domain Bacteria; phylum Pseudomonadota; class Gammaproteobacteria; order Xanthomonadales; family Xanthomonadaceae; genus Lysobacter_I. Next base: position 11,327 of record CAZGBA010000076.1, on the reverse strand, counting down.
CGAAATCGTCTCGGAATAATGGCTGTACCGGAATGTTGACACCACTCTCCGGCATATCTGCACGCAACTGGCCATCCGAAGCGATCCACGCTTCGCTGAGTCCGAGGTTGCGGTGAGTTCCGCCGTACTGGCGCTCGTGATAGACGTTGTAAAGCGTCGTCAGATCCGGCCCGACGACCATCGTGCTGTGCCCTGCCCCGCGCCACGTCCCGACCGTATCGAGGGTGAGCAGCTTGCTGGCTTGCGGCGCCATCCCGGAGAGCGTGGCGCCCTTGCAGACATGTACCTGATAATCGTCGCGGGTCCAATCGTTACCCGTGTAGGACAGGTAATAGGTGCCGTTGCGCTTCCAGACCATCGGCGCTTCGGTCCAGTTGTTGATGATATTGACGACGCAGGCGGTGAGCTGACGCTCCGGCTGCGCAGTGTCGAGCGTGTTCGGCGCCGTCATCGGCCGGGAGCGCACGCCTCCGCCGGCGGCCCAGAAGAAATACAGCTTGCCGTCGTCGTCCTGGAAGATATTGCCGTCGATGCTGTTGGGCAACGTATCCGCGATGCGGACGAACGGCCCGAGCGGACTGTCGCTGCGCATGACGACATGGTCGCTGTACGTACCGGTGTCGCCGCTGGTGACCATGTAGAACTGGCCGTTGTGATACAGCACATCCGGCGCCCAGCCGTACCAGGCATTCGCGGCGGTCGCGGCGATTCCGCGATCCTGCCAGTTCACCAGGTTCCGCGACGACCAGACCCGGATACCGGACGGGCCGCTCGTGCCGTAGAGGTAATACGTTCCCCTGAATTTGATGACCTCGGGGTCGGCGATGGCGCCGCCATCCGGCACGGGCACGAACAGCGGATTGGATACGGGCACCGGCAACGCTGCGTTCGCGTCGCCTGCCAGCAGACCAAACGCGCAGATCGAGAGCGCTGCGATGGCCGATATGCGCGACAACACCGTGCTTTCCTGCGGCCTGCTTTCTTGTGGGGAATCCATTCGTTTCATGTGCGGTTCTCGGGGATCGTTGACAGGAGACAGGCTCTGCGATGGCAGACAGGACAACAAAGCCGCTGGCGGGTATGCCGCCGGCACCGGCTTCACCCTGTCGATTTGTAATGACAACGCTGTCTACCAAGGCCGCGAAGTACGCCCAGAACAGGACATTCGGACTGCTATCCGCAGAAACTATTTTTCATTTATGCGACGAACGTCACATGTGAATTGGTGTCTGTAGTTGCGGAATTCGGCTCACAATTTTCTTTGCAATCAATATGTTTCACTGATTTCAAAGGCTTTGCCTATGGCGAAAAAAATCACTCATAGTGCTCGCCACGATGCAGTCTGAACCGCAAACCACACCCGTTTCCCAGATCACCGGATCGATCACAGCGCTGATCGATCGCGCCAGAGATGGACAGCCGCTCGTCTGGAACGAGATCTACTCGCTGCTGTACCGCGATCTCTACCGACTCGCACGCGCGCAACTGTGGCGTACATCGGGACACACGTTGACGCCGACCTCGCTCATCAACGAAACCTGGCTGCGGCTGGTACGCAAGGACAATGTCCGCGCGGAAAACCGGAGAGAACTCGTCGGCCTGGTGGTAAGCGCGATGCGGATGGCGATCCTCGACGAGGTCCGTCGACGCCGCGCCGAAAAGCGTGGCGCCGGCGCAGCGTCCGTTTCGCTGGATGCCGTGCCGTTGGATGCCGCGTCGATCGCTGCGGAGCGCGGCGAATCCGACGAGATGTTCGCGCTAGATGCCGCATTGGACGAGCTCCACAAGCACGCACCGCGTTTGGCCCAGGTCGTCGAATGGCGCTATTTCGGCGGATTGTCCGAGAACGAAATCTCCTCGGTGCTCGACGTGCATGTCCGCACCGTTCGGCGCGATTGGCAAGCCGCGAAACTCTTTCTACTTCAACACATGGACGACGAGTACGCGACACCCATCAGCGATGCCGGCTGACGACACCGCAAGCGCTCTGCACTGCCTGCAACGTCATTTGGCGCTGCCGGGCCCGCTGCGCGCACCGCATCTGCAGTGGCTGCGCTGGCGAAATCCCGCGATGGCGGACCGCATCGCACGGTTGTTGCAGGCCGGACACCGAAAAGACGGCTCGCTGCTCGACCGCACGCCGCAATCCTCGCTGTCGCGTACGAGCACCCCTTCGCATATCGAAACCGACCTCGCGCCGGGCGATCGGCTGGGCCCTTGGCGCATTGTTTCGCTGCTTGGGCAGGGCGGCATGGGCTGCGTCCATCTGGCGCATCGCGACGATGGCGCCTATCGCCAGAGCGTTGCGATCAAACGTATCCGCATGGAAACGACAACGCGTCCGCAGACCGACGCATTCCTGCGCGAACGCGAAATCCTGGCGAAGCTATCGCATCCGGGCATCTGTCGACTGATCGACGGCGGACTGGACGCCGACGACCGGCCGTGGCTGGCGATGGAGCTGATCGACGGCGCCCCGATCGATCGCTGGTGCGATCGCCGCCGTCGCACGATACCCGAGCGTGTCGCACAGTTTCTGCAAGTCTGCGATGCCGTGCAGTACGCGCACAAACACGGCGTACTGCACGGCGATATCAAGCCCGCGAATCTGCTGGTGGACGACGATGGCTTCGTGAAGCTGCTGGATTTCGGCGTCGCCTCGTTGATGAGCGACATCGATGGCGGCGGGACAGCGCTGCTGGGCATGACCGAGGCCTATGCTGCACCGGAACGGATCGCACAGGAATCGCCCGGCTTCGCCAGCGACATCTATTCGCTCGGCGCGGTGCTGTGCAAACTCGTGTTCGGCATGCCTTCGGCGACAAGTCCGATCCCGTTCCTGTGCAATCTGCTGCCGGAGACTGCGTTCGATACCGAAGCGCTGATCGGCAGCGCGACGCCCGCAGTCCTGCAGGCTCGAAAATTGACGACCAGGAAATCGCTTGCCCGCCTGGTTCATTCGGATCTCGATGCGATCCTGCGCAAATGCATGCAGCCCGCGCCGGAGCATCGCTATGCGACCGCTGCGGATCTGGCCGCCGATCTCAAAGGCTGGTTGCAGGCGCGGCCGGTCTCGGCCGTCGCGGGCCACCCCGGCTATCGACTGGGCAAATTGGTACGCCGCCATCGCTTCGCCGCCACGGCCATCGTTTGTCTCTCGCTGGGATTGGCCGCCACACTGGGAGTGCAATGGCTGAAACACCGGCAGAACGAGCGCGACATGGCCGCTCTCAGTCTGGTCTTCGAAGAATCGCTGGGATCCGCCGCAATGTCGGGACTGGGCGAGACCGGACTGAACCCGCGCGTATTGCTGGGCCGCACGGAATCGAAACTCCGGGAGCTACGCGACGATCAGAACGACAACACCATGGCCTACGGGCTGCTCACGCTTTCGCGCAATTACATCACCATCGGCGATTATGCGCATGCGCTGGAGCTCGGCGAGGAAGCGAGAGCGCTCGGCGAAAACAATCCGACGATCCAGGCCCGCGCCGACGCTACGCGCGCGGTCGCGCTGAACCAGCAGGCGCGCCATATCGAAGCGGAAACGATCTGCAGACACGCCCTGCGGGAAAATACAGGACTGTTCCACCGCGCGTTCGAAGACCGCCCGACGCGAATCGCGCTGACTGCGGAATTGTCGCGCGCGCTCTGGCATCAGGGGCGGCACGATGAAGCGCTGGCCTTGCTCGACGAGGCGCTCGAAGCGTCGCGTCGCTTGCGCGGCGACGCTACCCGCCTGCTGCCGGAACTGCTGACGCTTCGCGCGCAGTGGCATACCGATATCTACGACACCGCTACAGCGAAAGCGGAGCTGGACGAGGCTATCCGCTTGAGCGCACAGCGGCATCCCCAGGTCGCCAACAACGCGCGGCTGACGCTGGTCAGGACCTTGTTGCGCATGAACAAGCAGCCGGAGGCCAAAGCGCTCGCCATCGAGACGCTGGCGACGTTCGAGAAAATCTACGGCATGCAGCACCCGGAAACCGGTCGGGCGCTGCTGGCCTGCAGTGAAGCGACGATGCATGCGGTCGCCATTGAGGAAGGACAGGTCCGCCGAGCGCTCGATTACGCGAAGCGGGCGATGGAAATCCTTGGACAGAGCCTCGGACAACAACACCCCTATTACACGGAATCGTTGAAATACATCGCTTCCGCACGCGCTCTGCTCAGCGATGGACGGCCGGAAGACATCATTGCGCAGGCGAGGCGAAGCGTGGCGTTGCTGGCGTCATCCCGTGGCGCGACGATGGAGCAGACGATCTCGGCCAAGATCACACTGGCCAATATCCTCTCGGAGTTCAGCATCGACCTCGACGACAGGACATTGCTGGACGAATCGCTCGCGCTCTACGAGGACATCGCCCGGGAAACCGAACGACGGAAACTGCCGATTCCCCATGTTCTTTCGATCTACGCACGCGCCCTCAGCGACGCAGGCAGAACGACTCGCGCCAAAGCGATCATTCACCGTGCGAATGCCGAGATCAGACGATATCTCGGCGCGGACCACCCCTATCTCATCTTCAACGAACTTTTGTTGGCGAAAATGGCCATCGACTCCGGCGCGGACGGCGAGGCGATCACGCCGCTGGAAGACATCCTGCGCATCACCGCCGCGAAGCCCGGCGATTCGAAGACGATCAAGCTCGCCCGCTTCGGCGCAATGTACATGCGGGCGGGCATCCACGAACGCCAGAACGCCTCGACTGACGCGCGCGAACTGCTCATCGAAGCGATCGCATTCGGCATGACCATTCACGGCGACCCGGAGCATCCGAAGTTGCGCGAACTCAGGGAACAACTCGCACGACTGCCGCCAGCGCCGCAGATGCCAGGCGAGGCGTCTCCCGCGGCAACGAACGTTTTACGCAGGCCGCGCTAAGATCGGCCCGCCCGAGTCGGGTTGCGTATCGCAGGGGGTCGCATGCGTCTGTTTTCCTTGGTTTCAACCGGATGGCTTCCATCAGCGCGGATTCTGGCCGCGTCGGCGCTTTGCGCGCTGCTGCTGTCCACCGCGCTGACAGTGCCCGCCCGTGCCGCCGAGGTGACCTCGGTGAGCGAACTCGACATCACCCGTTACGCCGGCCAGTGGCACGAAATCGCCCGGCTGCCGATGTTCTTCCAGCGCAAATGCGCTTCGGAGACGACCGCCCAGTACACCCTGCGCGACGACGATCTGGTCGGGGTCAAGAATCGCTGTCGCAACAAGGACGGCGACATCGACGAGGTCGAAGGCGTCGCCCGGCGCGACCCCGACCATCCCGGCCGGCTGGAGGTGCGGTTCGCGCCCGACTGGCTGTCCTGGCTGCCGTTGACCTGGGCGGACTACTGGGTCATCGCGCTCGATCCCGACTACCAGTGGGCCGTCGTCGGTGAGCCGGGGCGCGAGTACCTCTGGATCCTGTCGCGCAGCCCCGACATGTCCAGGGCGCAGTTCGATGAACTGAAGGCCCGGGCGACGGCCATGGGTTACGAACTCGCCCCCCTGATCGTCAGCGCACCATTGCGCTGACCGGATCGCCGGAACGCCCGATGACCCATCGGCCGGCTGCGATCCGCCCGGACGTACGGCTGCGCATGGAGGCGCGCTAGTATTGCTGTCCCGAATGTCTCTGGAGCGCGCGATGCGGCAACGTTGGGCCATGCGATTGAGTGCGGCGATCATGGCAGCCGCATGCCTCCTGGCAATGTCCGGCTGCGCCACCGGCCCGGTACGGCGCGTGTCCGAGCCCACCGCCAGCATCCAGCAACTGACCGTCGGCACCGATGGTCGTTGGACCGTTGCGCTGCGGCTGCAGAATTTCAGCAACGTGCCGATGCGGTTCGACCGTATCGCAATGACCCTCCGCGCGGGCACCGAAGTCGCCGGCGAATTGCAGGCCGAGCCCGCGTTGACGGTAGGCTCCGAATCGGCGGATGTCGCCAACGTCACGTTCACGCCCAGCGCAGCGGCGCGCATCGTCATCGCCGACGCCCTCGCCGATCGCCGCAGTCTGGACTACAGCCTCGAAGGCAAGATCAGCGCCGCCGCAGAAGACCACAAGGCGCGCGACTACAAAATCAAACGCAACAGTGCGCTGAGCCCGGTCCCGGGACTTCCCGGCGTGATGCGCTGAGCGCACCCAACGCCGACGCCGGAGCCGCCGACAACGCGTCGGCATCCGTAGCGATTTCGGCCTGCATTTCCCATCTCCCTCTTCCAATTCCCACCAGAATCCCATGAGCACCTACAAAGCCCCTCTCGCCGATATCCGTTTCGCGCTGTTCGACGTGCTCGACAGCGAACGCACCTTTTCGAGTCTTGACTTCGCAGACGCCAATCGCGAACTGATCGATGCAGTGCTTGAAGAAAGCGCGCGGTTCGCCGAAACCGTGATCGCACCGCTGAACCGCATCGGCGATACCCATGGTGCGACATACGACAAGGCGACCGGCAAGGTCACCACCCCGCCCGGCTTCAAGGAAGCGTATGCGCAGTTCGCCGAAGGCGGCTGGACCGGTCTGGAATCGCCGGTCGAGTTCGGCGGCCAGGGCATGCCACACACCCTCGGCACCGCGATGAAGGAAATGATCCACGCCGCGAACCTGGCCTGGGGCAATTTCCCGCTGCTGTCGCACGGCGCCACCGAGGCCCTGTTGCAGCACGGCGAGGACTGGCAGAAGCAGGCGTTTCTTGCGCCGATGGTGGAAGGCCGCTGGACCGGCACCATGTGCCTGACCGAACCGCACTGCGGCAGCGATCTCGGCCTGCTCAAGACCCGTGCCGAACCGCATCCGGACGGCTACTACACCATCACCGGCACCAAGATCTTCATCACCGCCGGCGATCACGACCTGACCGAAAACATCGTGCATCTGGTGCTGGCGCGCCTGCCGGATGCGCCCGCCGGCAGCAAGGGCATCTCGATGTTCATCGTCCCCAAGTTCAAGGTGAACCCGGACGGCTCGCTGGGCGAACCCAACGCCGTGCGCTGCGGCGCGATCGAACACAAGATGGGCATCCACGGCTCCGCCACCTGCGTGATGAATTTCGACGGTGCTGCGGGCACTTTGATCGGTCAGCCGCACAAAGGCCTGATGGCGATGTTCACCATGATGAATGGTGCGCGCCTGTCGGTCGGTCTGCAGGGCCTGGGCCTGTCGGAACGCGCCTACCAGAATGCATTGCGCTACGCCCGCGAGCGTCTGCAGATGCGCGCGCTGTCCGGCGCGAAGTTTCCGGAAAAACCCGCCGATCCGATCATCGTCCACCCCGACGTGCGGCGCATGCTGCTGACCCAGAAGGCGCTGATCGAAGGCGGCCGTCTGCTCGGCTTTCAGGCCGGTTTGTTGCTGGATGTCGTCGATCACGGCAAGGACGAGGCTGAATGCGCACAGGCCGATGCGCTGTTGGGTTTCCTCACCCCGATCGTCAAAGCCTGTCTGACCGAATGGGCGATCGAATGCACCTATCACGCACAGCAGTGCTTCGGCGGCCACGGCTACATCCAGGAATGGGGCATGGAGCAGCTTGCGCGCGATGCGCGCATCACCACGATGTACGAAGGCACCACCGGCATCCAGGCGCTGGATCTGATGGGCCGCAAAGTGATGCAGCTCAAAGGCGAAGGTCTGAAAGTGTTTTTCGGCATGATCGAAGCGTTCTGCGCGGAGCAGGCCGGCAACGAGGCGCTCGACGAGTTCGTCGCGCCGCTGCGCGCGCGCGCGCAGGAATGGCAGGAAGTCACGCAGATGATCGGCCGTCGCGCCGCCGGCAACCCGGACGAAATCGGCGCCGCCGCGTGGGACTATCTGTTTTATTCGGGATACGTGACGCTGGCCTACTGGTGGGCGCGCAGCGTGGCCGCAGCGGATGCGTCTTCTCACCCGCAGGCGTTCAAGGATGCGAAGCGCGAAACCGCACGTTTCTATTTCGCCCGCCTGCTGCCGCGCACGCGCACCCACGTCGAGTCGATCGCCAGCGGAGCGGGCTCGCTGATGGGCCTGTCAGCCGAAGGCTTCGGCGACTGATACCACACGCCGCCGCCGGCATGTCCGGCGGCGGCAAATGTCGCCGAAAGCAGGTATGCTCGGTGTCCATATGGAGGCCGACACACCAGCGTTGCGCCTGATCCTCGAGGGGTCATCTCCGAACAGGATCCCCCACCGGGTTGCCGATCGCGACCCGGCTCTCGCCGTCGCCGACGGAACACCCATCGGATCCCACGACTCCGGACGCGCTTCCGGTGCGGCGCCTGCTCGACTCGACGCGATTCGCCTGCTTTCGCTGGATGCGCATGGTCGCGTCCTGAACTGGATCAGTTGGCAGGACGCCGCCTGTCTTTACGCCCGTGGCGCGGTCGCCTGGACGCTCGGCGATCCGTGTCTCAGCGTACATGGCGGTATCAGCCGCGCCAGCGGCGAGCGCAGCGTCCTCGAACTGCATCCCATCGTCGCCGCACGCGGCCATGCGCGCGCGCATGCGCTCGCCCCCACTCCTGCGCTAAGCAACCCGGCGTTGTTCGCCCGCGATCAGCACTTGTGCCTCTATTGCGGCAAGCATTTCAGCCGCCAGTTGTTGACCCGCGACCATGTCATGCCGCTCTCGCGCGGCGGCCGGGATACATGGGAAAACGTGGTGTCCGCCTGTTTCCACTGCAATTCGCGCAAAGGCGGTCGAACACCGCAGCAGGCGTCGATGCCGCTGCTGGCGGTGCCGTATCGGCCGAGCTGGATCGAACATCTGATTCTGAGCAATCGCAACATCCTCGCGGATCAGATGGCATTCCTGAAGACGCATCTACCGAAGAATCCACGCAATTCGTCGATTGCGTGATTTCGCGGCGGACGTCCCATTCCGTGCGGACTTCCATCTCCTTCGCCGCCGCAAACTGACGCGAAAGGTAAGAAACCGCCGCATCACGCGCGTTGACGGGGAAAAACCTCTTGGTGACACTGCATGATTCACGGTAACGGTCTGAAAACATGTCGCTCACACTAGGCCTGACAGGGATGGACCAAGCCACTGAAACTGCCTTGAAAGCAGCTTTCAGCGAAGTCAACGAACGCTTCGGCCACTGGAAGATGGTGGGCGAGAGCGATGCCGACTACGTGATCGTCGACATGGACAGCATGTACGGCCCGATGAGCTGGCTGCGGCTGCATGCCGCCGGCAAACGCGTGATCGGTCTGACCTCGGCACCGCGCACCCAGGCCGACTTTCTGCTGCAGCGCCCGTTCGATGTCCGGGAGCTGACCACCGTGCTCGGCGTGATCGACGGTACGCCCGCAGCGGCGCCTGCCGCACCGATGATCCCGAGCCCGGCGCCACCACCGGCTGCCATCAGCCCACCGGTACCTGCACTGTCCCCCGTGCCGACACCGGCTCCCGAACCACCGCTGCCGGCTCCGGTCGCCATGCCTGCTGTACCGCCCCCGGTTGCCGAAGCGCCCGCCCCCACTCCAATGCTCCCGCCTGTCGCTCAACAGCCGTCGGTCGCATCCGCACCGACGACGGTGCCAGCCCCTGCGGCAGTCGTCGCCGAACCGCCTTCGCTCCCCGAAGAGCCCGCTGCCCAGACGCTGCGCAACACCGCATTCGCGCATTGGCTGCGCCCCGGCGCATTGACCGGTCGTGCCCGCTATCAGGGCGGCAATGGCCCCGAAGTGTTCATCGACTTCAGCCAGCGACACTATTACGGGCCATCCACGCTCAAGCCGCTGGCCGAATACTTCGTCGCCAACGTGGGTCTGCGCGATTTCGAGCAGCTCGACGATCGCGCCTGGCAGACCGCCATCGCCAAGCTCGGCGCGCCGCTGCCGTTGTCGCGCCTGCAGTGGCTCGGCGGCCTGCTCGCCGGTGAAGGCCGATTCCTGCCCGGCTACAACCCGGAAGGGCGTTTCGTGCTCAGCAAATGGCCGGAGACCGAGCGCGAGTATCCGCGTCATTTCCGCATCGCCACCGCGATGATGAAAGGGCCCTCGACCGTGGCCGAGATCGCAACGTCCAGCCAGGTTCCGGCTGCTGATGTGGTCGACTTCATCAACGCCAACCTCGCCACCGGCTTCGCCGAACAAGTGGGCGACGGCACGGCACCTGCGGAATCCGGAAAATCCGGCGGTCTGCTGGACCGGCTGCGCGGGCGCTGAATCACACCGCACGGTTTTCTTGCCGCACTGCCGCGGAACGGAGGACAATATCGGGATGGTCGTATCCGCATCCCCTTCTCCCATCGACGGCGCGCGGTATCCGCGCCTCTCCCGTATCCAGTACCCGGCCGATCTGCGCCAGTTCGACGAAGACGAACTGCCCGCCATCGCCGACGAGCTGCGCGCCTATCTGATCGAATCTGTCGGCAAGAGCGGCGGTCATTTCGGCGCCGGCCTGGGCGTGATCGAACTCACCGTCGCCCTGCATTATCTCTACGACACGCCGAACGACCGCATCGTCTGGGACGTCGGCCATCAGACCTATCCGCACAAGATCCTCACCGGCCGCCGCGACACCATCCACACGGTCAAGCAGAAGGATGGCGTGGCGCCGTTTCCCAAGCGCGAGGAAAGCGAATACGACACTTTCGGCGTCGGCCATTCGTCCACATCGATCTCCGCCGCGCTGGGCATGGCGATCGCCGCCGCGCGCACCGGCAGCGACCGGCGGATGATCGCGGTGATCGGCGACGGCGCGATGACCGCCGGCATGGCCTATGAGGCCTTGAATCACGCCGGGGGCATGGATTCCGAACCGAGCCTGCTGGTGATCCTCAACGACAATCAGATGTCGATCAGCGAGAACGTCGGCGGCCTCACGAAGATGCTCGGGCGCATGACCGGAAACCGCACGCTCAACGCACTCCGCGAAGGCGGCAAGAAGCTGCTCGGCGACAAACGGACCAGCAGCACTGCGCGCTTCGTGCGCCGCTGGGAAGAACATTGGAAAGGCATGTTCGTGCCGTCCACGCTGTTCGAGGAAATGGGCTTCCACTACACCGGGCCGATCGATGGCCACGACATCAGATCGCTGGTCGCGGCGCTGAAGACCCTGAAGACCATGAAAGGTCCGCAGTTGCTGCATGTGATGACCACCAAGGGCAAGGGCTACGACCTCGCTGAAGGCGATCAGATCGGTTACCACGCAGTTTCGCCGTTCGATCCGGAAAAGGGTCTGATCGCAAAAACCGGCGCGAAGAAACCGACCTACACCGACATCTTCGGCGATTGGCTGTGCGACATGGCCGCTGCGGACGACTCGCTGCTCGCTATCACTCCGGCGATGCGCGAAGGCTCTGGACTGGTGCGTTTCAGCAAGGAATATCCGGATCGTTATTTCGATGTGGCCATCGCCG
>CAZGBA010000075.1:0-18755 GCA_964523435.1 uncultured Xanthomonas sp. | reverse complement strand
GTCACCGCGACTGCAAAGTCGTCCGCCGCCGTGGCAAGGTCTTCGTGATCTGCAAATCGAATCCGCGCTTCAAGGCGCGTCAGCGCTGATCCAACCGGTTTCGATCCGGCGCTGCTCCGTATAAGCCGCGCCCGCAACCCACACAAAGGCCGCTCAACGCGGCCTTTGTCGTGTCTGGGTCCTGTGACACAGGCCAGGATTCGGGCAAGGACGATGATCGCGCGCGCCGTCGCGATGGGCTTACAATCGGCCGGACCGTATGGGCGCCCGCCCTTCGCACGCCATCCGCACCACGCTTGAGGAGATTCCCCCATGCGCCAACTCTCCGCCGCCATACTCGCTGCCGTGCTGCTCGCGGCCGCCCCGCAGGCCTTCTCCGAAACACTGCTGATCGAACGCGTGAGCAGTGAAGCCGGCATGACGCTCCCGGCCCGCGGCATGCGCATGGCCGATGTCGAGCGCAAATTCGGCGCACCCGCACAGCGCCTCGCCCCACGCGGCGGCCAGAGCCGCAAGTGGCCGACGATCAACCGCTGGACCTATCCGAACTTCGTCGTGTATTTCGAGAAGGATCGCGTGATCGACGCCGTCGCCATCCGTGCCGGCGCCAACGAAGTCGGGCCGAAACCGCCGATCCGCTGACGATGACCGGAACGTACCGTTTCCCTGCGGAATGGGAACCCCAATCCGCAGTATTGATCGCTTGGCCGCACGACGGCACCGACTGGGCCCAACGTCTGGTCGATGTCGAGGAAACCTATATCGCGCTCGTCGCAGCGATCACCGCGTTCCAAACGGCGGTGATCTGCATTGCCGACGACGACCTGCAGATTTACGTCGAAGCCCGGCTGCGTTCCGCAAGGGTCGAGATGAATCGCGTGCGTTTCGTCACGGTCGAATACGACGACACCTGGCTGCGCGATTCGGGCCCGGTGACATTGCGTTCGGGCGGATCCCCCGCCTTCCGCCTGCTCGATTTCCGCTTCACCGGTTGGGGCGGAAAATTCGTGGCCAGCCGGGACGATCGCCTGATTGAAGCGCTGACTGCACAAAACGTTTTCTCCGATGCGCAACGCCACGAAATCGACTTCGCGCTGGAGGGCGGCGCGATCGAAACCGATGGCGCCGGCACTCTGCTCACCACCTGGCGCTGCCTGCACGAGCGTCACCCCGAAGCGCCGCGCGAACTGTTGTCGACGAAGTTGTCCGGCTGGCTCGCCCAGGACCGCGTGTTGTGGCTCGACCATGGTTATCTGGAAGGCGACGACACCGATGCGCATATCGATACGCTCGCCCGTTTCGCGGCTGAAGACGCCATCGTCTATCAGGCCTGCGACGATGTGGCCGACACCCACTATCCGGAACTGCAGGCGATGGCCGCCGAATTGGCGGCGCTGCGTACGCGCGATGACGTGCCTTATCGGCTGTTCGCGCTGCCGTGGCCCAAACCCGTCTTCGATGATGGACGGCGACTTGCCGCGAGTTACGCCAATTTCCTGGTCATCAACGGCGCCGTGCTCATTCCGTCCTACGGCGATATCGCAGATGCGCGCGCGCAGGAAGTGATGGCCGAAGCCTTCCCCGGTCGCGCGATCGTACCCGTGCCCTGCCGCCCGCTGATCTGGCAGAACGGCAGTCTGCACTGCCTCACCATGCAATTACCCGAAGGGCTCATCGCATGAGCAAGCGCAGCCATCTTCCCGTCGCCTTGATCCAGGAACGGGCCGTCATCGATCAGGGCAACGCGAACGCAGAGGCGAATCTGTCGGTGATCGAGACCCGCGTCGGCGAGGCGGCTAAAAGCGGCGCGAAACTCGTGCTGCTGCAGGAACTGCACAACGGCGCTTATTTCTGCCAGCACGAATCCGTCGACGAATTCGATCTCGCCGAAACGATTCCCGGCCCCAGCACCGAGCGCCTTGCCGCACTGGCGAAGTGTCATGGCGTGGTGCTGGTGAGTTCGCTGTTCGAACGCCGTGCGGCCGGGCTGTACCACAACACTGCGGTGGTGTTCGACGCCGACGGCAGTACCGCCGGCAAGTACCGCAAGATGCACATCCCGGACGATCCGGGCTTCTACGAGAAGTTCTATTTCACGCCCGGCGATCTCGGTTTCACGCCGATCGACACGTCGGTCGGTCGCCTCGGCGTGCTCGTGTGCTGGGACCAGTGGTATCCGGAAGCGGCGCGGCTCATGGCGCTCGCAGGCGCGGAACTGTTGCTGTACCCGACTGCGATCGGCTGGGATCCGAGTGACGGACAGGCGGAAAGGGATCGCCAGCGCAATGCGTGGATCCTCAGCCATCGCGGCCATGCGGTCGCCAATGGCCTGCCGGTCCTGTCGTGCAATCGCACCGGTCACGAACCTTCGCCGATGGCCTCCGACAAGAGCGTCGGCGCCAGCGGTATCGAATTCTGGGGCAACAGCCATATCCTTGGTCCGCAGGGCGAATTCCTCGCCGAAGCCGGTACCGGGGCCACGATCCTGATGGCCGAGGTCGACATGGCGCGCAGCGAACATGTGCGCCGGATCTGGCCGTTCCTGCGCGACCGGCGCATCGATGCCTACGGCGACCTGCTCAAGCGGTATCGCGACTGACCGATGCCGTTGGTCGACACGCAGCGCACACCCGGCGCCGGAAGCGCCGGGCCTTCCCTCTCCACATCCGGACCACGATGAGCGACCACACCACCGATATTTCCACCGCCGCAAAGGATGTCGACGGCGGTGGCGCGCTGCATGGCCAGCCTCACGCGATCGTCGAACGCGACGGCGTCCGCTACACGCTGCTGGGCACTGCGCATGTCTCGAAAACCAGCGTCGACGTGGTGCGGGCGGCGATCGCGACCGGCGACTACGACACCATCGCGGTCGAACTGGATGCGCAGCGCGCGCAGGCGCTGACCGATCCGGACGCGCTCGCCAAACTCGACCTGGTGAAAGTGCTGCGCGAAGGCAAGACCGCAGTCTTCGCCGCGAATCTCGCGCTTGCCGCATACCAGCGCCGGCTTGCGGAACAGCTGGGCATCGAACCCGGCGCGGAACTCAAGGCCGCTGTCCTCGACGCCCGCGAACGCGAACTGTCGCTCGAATTGATCGACCGCGATGTCGGGCTGACCTTCAAGCGTGCGATGCAGCGTCTGGGCTGGTGGGGACGCGCGAAAGTCTCCGTCGGCCTCATGGCCTCGCTGTTCGGCAACGAAGAGGTGTCGGACGAACAGATCGAAGGTCTGAAGGAAGGCGACATGCTGGAAGCGAGCTTCAGCGAATTCGCCGCCGATAGTCCGGCGCTCTACGACACCGTGATCGCCGAGCGCGACGCCTACATGGCCGCACGTCTGCGCGGGATGCCCGTGAACGGCAAGCGCCGGGAAGTGCTGGCGGTGGTCGGCGCGGGCCATCTGCAGGGGCTGGCCAGGCATCTGCGCGAAGATACGGAGTCGCCGGAATCGATCCGGACAGCGCTCGAATTCGTACAGAAGAAAAGCAATATTCCGTGGTTCAAGATCGCGTTGACGTGCCTGATCGTGGGCGGCATCGGTTTCGGCTTCTGGCGCGGCGGTTTCGCGATGGGCGCCGACCTGCTGAAGCAGTGGGTGATGTTCACGTCCTCGCTCGCGGCGCTGGGCTGTCTGATCGCAGGCGGGCACCCGCTCAGCATCCTGACCGCCGCCCTGTTTGCGCCGCTGAAACCCTTTCGCATGGGCGTGCCCACCGGCACTTTCAGCGCACTGGTCGAAGCCCGCATCCGCAAACCGACCTACGCCGATTTCCTTGAGTTGCGCGACGATGTGCAGACCCTTCGCGGCTGGTATCGCAACCGGGTCTCGCGCACGCTGCTGAACTTCCTGCTCACCAACTTCGGAAGCATGGCCGGTATCTGGATCGGCGGCGCAAGGATTCTCGGAAAACTGATGTCGTGAATCCGCGCGCGAGGCACCGCCTCGCGCGCGATCATTCCGCGTTGATCGCAGCGACCGCCGTGGCCGGCACGCCACGCTTGCCTCGCGCGCGCAGGATCGTGCGCGCGGTCGCGGCGCGCATGTCGTCGAGAATCGCGTAGATCGTCGGCAGGAACAGCAGACTGACGATCGTCGAGAAGGCCAGGCCGCCGGCGATGGCGCGAGCCATCGGGAAGTACGACGGGCCATCGCCGCCCATCTGCGTTTTGCCCATCGCGATCGGCACCATCGCAAGGATCGCCGTACCCATCGTCATCAGGATCGGACGCAAACGCTCGCGACTGCCTTCGACCAACGCATCGGTACGCGACATGCCGCGTCGTCGCAGGTTGTTGATGTGTTCGATCATCACGATCCCGTTGTTGACCACGACGCCCATGAGCACCAGGATGCCGATGAAGGCCATGATGTTGAACTCGGTACCGGTCAGCCAGAACAGCCAGAAGACACCGAATACCGAGAACAACACCCCGGACATGATCGCAGCCGGGAACATCAGCGACTCGAACACCGCCGCCATCACCACATAGATCATCACCAGCGCGATCAGAAGATTGAAATTCATCTGCTGCAACGCTTCGCCGTCGTCGAAACCGTTGCTCTGGTCGAAGGTGAAGTTGTAACCCGCAGGGAACGAGATCGTCTTCAGCTTCGCCTCGATCGCCTTGCGCGCGTCCTCGGGCGTCACCTTGTCGGCCAGATTGGCCTGGATGGTCAATGCCGTCTGCCGGTTGGCGCGCGTGATCTCGGTCGCGGCGGGTTTTACCGACACGTCGACCATCGCCAACAGCGGCACCATCCGGCCATCCGGGGAACGCACGGTGAAAGACGCAATATCGGCAACGCCGTATTTCTCGGCACCGGCGAAGCGCACCCACACGGGCACTTCGTTCTCGCCGCGCTTGAATTCGCGCAGCGGAGCGCCGCGCAATGCCAGGCCGACGAAGCGCGAAACATCCTCCGCGCTGAAACCGAAAGCGGCAGCCCGCTCGCGATCGACGCGCATCGACAACTCGCTGTTCTGGTCGCCGGCATCGATGCGCACGTCGCGCAGCCCCGGCACTCTTGCGAGCACCGGAATCACGTCGTCGGCAAGCTCGCGCAGGGTCTGGGTCGAGTCGCCGACCAGGCGCACTTGCAGACTTTCGGCGTTGGGGCCGCCACCACCACCGCCCGGACCGTCGTTGTTGCCGATCCCGATCGTCGCCCGCGCCGACTTCGGCAGTTCCTTGCTCAAGGTATCGATCAACGGCTTGAGCCGTTCGGCTTTTTCGACGTCGAACGTGACCCGGGTCGATGCGCCGCCATCTTCGCTGTACCACGAGTACAACTGCACGATATGGAAACGTTTGCGGTTGGCGTTGAGAAAGTTCTCGACCTTGAGCACTTCGTCCGACATCTGTTCCTTGGTGAAGCTGCCCTTGAACTGATAAAAGACGCTGATCTCGTCGCCCTCATCGCCGCCGAACATGTTGATCTTGGTCAGCTTCATCGGAATCGCGCTGACGAGGATGATCAGCACGATGCCGAGAATGCTCTTGCCCCGGTGTTCCAGCGTCCAGCGCAGGAACAGCGCATAGCGACGCTGCAGGCGCGGGATGATGCCGGTGCTGCTGCGCACGACCGGCGGCGTCTTCATGCGCGCCGACGCCATCGGGATCAGACTCACCGCGACCAGCCACGAGGCCAGAAGCGAAACCGAGATCGTGATCGCGATCTGCGACATGTAGATGCTGATGAAATTGCTCTCACCGAACAGGTTCGGCAAGAAGACGATGCAATGGCAGAGCGTTCCGGCCGAAAGCGCGATGGCGACGTGCCGGGTGCCGAGAATCGACGCCAGACGCGGATTTCCGGGATTCTTCTCACGCTCCTGATAGATGCTTTCGACGACGACGACCGCATTGTCGACCAGCATGCCGATCGCCAGCAGCAGCCCCATCATCGAGAGGATATTGAGCGTGACTCCGGTGAAATACATGAAACCGAGGGTGATCACGAAGCAGATCGGAATCGCCAGCGTGACCATCAGGGTCGATGCCCAGTGGCGCAGGAAGAAGTACAGCACCGCGATCGACAACAGCAGGCCGATCAGGCCGGCTTCGGCCAACTCGATCAACGACGAAGTGACGTTGTCGCCCTGATTGTCGATGATCTTGATCTGCACATCCCGCAGCGCGGGCTCCTTGCGGATGTTCTCCACTTCGTTGAGCGTATTGCGCGACACTTCGACGAGATTCGCGTTGCGTTCCTTGAACACATCGATGCCGACCGCTGGCCGACCATCGAGACGGCGACCGTAATTCATCCGCGACGGCTTGAAGCGGACGTCGGCGATATCACGCAGGCGTGTGCCCTTGCCGTCGACCACCAGCTCGCGCAGTTGATCGAGATCGCTGAGTTCTCCGATCGGCTGCACGCGCATACGCTGGCCGCCATCGCTGATCTGCCCGGCGGAAACCGAGAAATTGACCGCTTGCAGACGCATGTTCAGGTCGTTGATGCCGACGCCGTGGGCGGTCAGCCGGTCCGGATCGACCGCGATCTCCACTTCGTTCGGCGGCGCGCCGGAAATCTCGACGCGGGCGACGCCCGGGATGCGCTCGATCCTGCGCTTGAACTCGCGCTCGATCATGTCGTATGCGCCGGTCAGATCGCTCTGCGCAGCCAGACGCACCTGCACCACCGGCTGATCGGTGGTCGAAAACTTCATCACGAAATAGCGTTGCAGATCGTCCGGCAGGTCGTCGCGGATCGCGTCGATCCGCTCGCGCGCCTCCGAGGCTGCGATCGCGACGTCGCGGTCCCAGTCCGAGAACTGCAGGAACACATTGGCGCCGTCGGCGCGCGCCGAGGAATCCATGCGCTTGATGCCGGGCATCGTCGCGATCGCTTCTTCGACCGGACGCAGCACCGTGCGCTCGACTTCCTCCGGCGTGGACCCGGAATAGGGCATCTGCACGAAAATGAAAGGCGGCGAGATTTCCGGAAACGCCTCCAGAGGCAATCGCAGCGCGGCGATCAGCCCGATCACGAACAGCGAGACGAACAGCATCACTGCAGTGACTGGTCGACGGATGCTGAGCTCCGCGATGCTCATGCCTTGCCCTCGCCCGGGATCGCATCGACCTCATGGCCGATGGCATCGGCGGCTTCGAGCGCCTCGCGACGCGCGCGGCGGCCACGTTCCAGGTAGTAACCATCGGCGCGGCGGTCGAGCAGATCGTAGACCACCGGAATCACCAGCAGCGTCAGCAGCGTCGATACCAGAAGACCGCCGATCACGGTGATCGCCATCGGCGAGCGCACCTCGGCGCCTTCACCGAAGGCAAGCGCCAGCGGCAGGAAGCCGAACAGCGTGCACATAGTCGTCATGATGATCGGACGCAGACGCGAGCGGGCGCCCTCGACCAGCGCATCGCGTTTGGCGACACCTTCCTCACGCAGCTGGTTGACCTTGTCGATCAGGATGATCGCGTTCTTGGTCACAAGTCCGACCAGCAGGATCAGGCCGATGAACACCACGACCGACACTGTCGAGCCCGTCAACAGCAGGGCCAGCACCGCACCGACCATCGCCAGCGGAATCGTGAACAGGATGACGAACGGGTGCAGCAGCGATTCGAACTGCGAAGCCATCACGAGATAGACGAGGAATACGGCCAGCGCGAAGGCGAACAGCAGCGAATTGATCGACTCCTGCAGCTCTTCGCCCTGGCCGCCGATGTGCATGCGGACATCCGCAGCCAGCGGCTTCGCCGCGACCATCGCATCGACCTCACGGACCGCAGCGCCCAGATCGATATCGCGCAGATTCGACGACACGATCGCCACGCGGACCTGGTCGGCGCGATGGATTTCGCTGGGGCCGGTGGTCGCGACCACATCCGCCACGGCGTCGAGGGTCACCGGACGATTGCTGCCCGGGTTGACGATCAGACGCTTGATGTCTTCCAGCGACGACCGATCCGTTTCCCGGGCGCGCACCAGCACATCGATCTTGCGATCTCGGAAGCTGTAGCGGGTGGCGACTTCGCCGCGCACCTTCTGCACCACCGCATCGGCGATCTGTCGGGTGCTCAGGCCGAGCGCACCGGCGCGATCCTGATCGAACCGGATCTGGATCTCGGGGAAGCCCTGCTCGACCGTCGATTTGACGTCGGCATAGTGGGGACTGGCGCGCAACATCGCCGCCATCTGCTGGCCGGCGCGTTCGATCGATGCCAGATCCTGGCCGCGCAGCTCGATCTCGAGCGGCGTCGAAAAACTGAACAACTCGGGGCGTGCGAAATCGACCTGCGCTTCCGGAGTCGCCTCCATCGTGCGACGCAAGCGCTCGGTCTGCGCCGCTTCGATGTCCTTGCTGCCGCCATCGGCCATGACCACGGTGAGCTTGCCGATGTTCTCGCCGCTCTCGGTCGGATTGGCGTCCAATCGCGTACCGCTGCCGCTGACGCCGAATATCGTGCGGATGCCGTCGTCTTTGCTGTGCTCGAGCTGCAGATCGCGCACCAATGCATCGGTTGTGCGCAGCGGCGTGCCGGGCGGCAGCTTGACCGTCATTTCAAATCTGTCCTGGGCCAACTGCGGAATGAGGTCCGCGCCCAGCATCGGCACCAGCGCCAGCGTCCCCGCGAAGGCGATGGCCGCTGCGGACAGCACCAGCGCCGGCCTGGTCAACGCTGCAGGCAGCAGGCGCAGATAGCTCCGCTCGGCCCGCGAATACGGCGACATCGCAAGGTCGCTGAGTTTGCGCATGACCGGCCCAACCACGGCGCTGAGACCACGCCAGAGCTTGACCACCAGCCAGGAGAGCCCGAAGAAGGAACCTCGAACGCCGGCACCGACGCCGCGCTCGGCCGCTGCAAGCGGCTTGAGCACACGCGACTCCGGCTGCCACGCGGGATGCGGCGGCTCATCGGCATAGCCCAATGCCGGGCGCCCTTTCAGCGCGCTGAGCATCGGGATCAGCGTCATCGATACCACCAGCGAAATCGCGATCGCGATCGCGACGGTCAGCGCCTGGTCGCGGAACAATTGGCCGGCGATGCCCTGCACGAACACCAGCGGCAGGAACACCGCGATCGTGGTCAGTGTCGAGGCGACGACCGCCATGCTGACTTCGCGAGTGCCCTGGATCGCGGCTTCGAGAATGCCGAGACCGCGTTCCCGCGCCTTGGCGATGCTTTCGAGCACCACGATCGAGTCGTCGACCACCAGACCGGTCGCCAGCGCCAACCCACCCAGAGACATCACATTGAGGCTGAGATCGAACTGGCCCATGAAGAAAAAGGTCGCGACGATCGACACCGGCAGCGACAGCGAGATCACGAATGTGCTCCAGCCGTCGCGGAGGAACAGGAAAATGATCAGGATCGCGAGCAGGCCGCCGATCACCGCATCCTTCTTGACATCGCTGATCGCATTGCGGATGAATTGCGACTGGTCGTCGATGGTCGTCAGCTCGACATCGGCGGGAATCTGCTCCTCGATTTTTTTCAGCTGCGCGGCGATCGCATCAGCGGTGGCGACGGTATTGGCATCGCCTTCCTTGTAGATCGCCAGCTCGACCGCTTCCTTGCCGGCCAGTCGGATGATCGCCTCGCGTTCCTTGTAACCCTGACGCACATCGGCGACATCCTTCAACCGCACCGGCTTGCCGCCGGCCACCGCCGAGGATGCTCCGGAACTCGAATTCTGCAGCGAGGCCGCCGCTGCCATTGATGCCGCGTCGCCGCTCGCGGCCGCGACACGGGCCATCTGCTGCGCCGCACTGTCGCCGGCGCTGCTGCCGCCGGACTGCGTCGTGACCAGCATCTCGCGCATTTCGGCAACGCTGGCGAACTGATTCACCGTGCGCACGAGATAGCGCTGCGAGCCTTCCTCGAGGCGGCCGCCCGAAATATTGATGTTCTCCTGCTGCAAACGGCTCACGACCGTTGCGATCGGCAGGTTGAGCTGCGCGAGTTTCTGCTGGTCGATATCGACCTGGATCTCGTCCTCCAGACCGCCGCCGACCTTGACCGCAGCCACGCCGTCAACCGGTTCGAGCTTCTTCTTCAGATCATCGTCGGCATAACGACGCAGATCGGTAAGCCTGCGGATCGCATCGGCTTCGTCTCCGGCGACCTTCGGCGACAGTGCGAGACGCAGGATCGGCTCGGTCGAGGGATTGAAACGCAGCAAAACCGGCTTTTTGGCTTCCAGCGGCAGTTGCACGACTTCCATCTTGTCGCGCACCTCCAGACTGGCCTGATCCATGTTGGTGCCCCATGCGAACTCGAGCACGACATCGCTCTGGCCGGTGCGCGAGACCGATTTGAGCTTGCGCAGGCCCTTGACCACGCCAACCGCCTCTTCGACGGGCTCGCTGATCAGGGTTTCGATTTCGGAGGGCGCCGCACCGGTGTATTCGGTGCGCACCGTGAGCGTCGGGTAGCTCAAGTCGGGCAGCAGATTGACCTTGAGATCGCCCAGCGAGATCACGCCGAAGAGCACCAGCGTGATGGTCATCATCGCGATGGTGACGCGGCGCCGCGTCGAGAACTCGACGAGATTGAACGAGCCCGTCGAGCCGTGCACTGTATTCTCCCTGCTCACATCGCCCCCGGGCTCAGTTCTTCTTCGCCGCGGGTGTCGCCGCGACCGCCGGCTTCGCGCCGGGCGCACCGATCACCTGCACCTCTGTGCCATCGCGAAGCGCGGTCTTCCCGGCGACCACGACCTGCGCGCCTTCGGCCAAGCCGGAGCGGATCTCCGCCCATTGCCCGTCGATGTAGCCCAGTTTCACCGGCACGCGCGCGGATTTGCCGCTCTTCACCGCGAACACGGCCGGGTCGCCCTCGTCGTCGAGCAGCGCGACGCGCGGCACGACCAGTGCATCCGCGCGCTGGTCGTAGTCGATCTTGATCCGGCCGAACATGCCCGGCTGCAGCAATCCGCCGCTTTCAAACGCGCAGATCACGCGGAACGTGCCGCTGCCCGAATCGATCACCGGAGCGACGCGATCGACACGACCCGCGAACGGGCGCCCGGGCAAGGCATCGACCTGGAGTTGTACCGGCAGACCGGCTTTGAGCGTGGCCAATTCGCGCTCGGGGACATTGAGCGTGGCTTCCAGTCGCGAGGTGTCGACGATGCGGAAGATCGGCGTGTTGATCTGGACGAAGTTGCCGGTCTTGATCGAACGCTCGGCGATCACACCGGCGATCGGCGCGGTCACGTTGGCGTAGGACATTTCGAGATTGGCCAGCCGGTTCACCGCCCGCGCGTTTTCCAGATCGAACTTGAGCTGGTCGAGATCGTTGGCGCTGACCAGTTGCTGCCTGGACAACTGCAGCGAGCGGTTGTAGTTGGCCTCAAGCTTGCGCATCTGCGCCGCGCTCTGTGCCGCCTGCAGCGCGGCGCGATCGGAATCGAGCCTGATCAGCACCTGCCCTGCCCGCACCTGTTGGCCCACTTCGACCAGCACCTGCAACGCGACGCCGGAAGTCTTGGCGACCACCTGCGACTCGCCGCGGGCTTCAAGAGGCGCGGTGCCGGTGTAACTGGCGGCGATCGCCCGGCGCGAGACCCGCGCCACTTCCACAGGAACGGCGGCGTCGGCCTTCGCCTTCGCTTCTTCCTCGGTCTTGGCCTTGTCGGCATCGTCATCGGCGCCGGATTTGCAGGAAGTCAGGGCCAGGAAGCTGGCCAGTACCGCAATACCGAGAACGCGGGGCAAGGCGATCCCGGTGACCGGCGAGCGCAAGGTGGGATCAACAGGCATGGTGGACATCGTCTGTATGGTTGTGAGGTGTTGTATCAAGGTATATCACCCTTGGATGGTCAGCATCCGCCAGAGGTCATGGTGACGCGCGCCGAGGTCGCGGCTTGTCCCGGTCCGGTTCCCGATCAGGCGCCCATCGCGGGCGGGACCGGGACAACGACAAAGGACATGACACGCTTTGGGCTCACGCTATACTGTTCCGATTGCACGCTCGCGACGGTGCTCGGTGTGGACCTCAAACGACACGCCAAGCGGTGCGAAGCCTGTGTCCGAATCCGAACTCACGCACGACACCACTGCCCTGACATGATGCCAGACATGATCCGATCGCCGAATCGTTTTACGCTGCTCGCCAGCGGCTTCGCACTCTTCGCAACGCTTGCCGCGCATGCGCAGACTCCTGTCACCGGCTCCGCCGAGAAAGGCAAGCAACTGACGTATACCTGTCAGGGCTGCCATGGTGTCACCGGTTACAAGAACGCCTACCCGAACTACCGGGTTCCGAAAATCACCGGTCAGACGTCCGAATATCTGGTCAATTCGCTGACCGCGTACAAGCAGGGGACGCGCAAGCACCCGACCATGCAGGCGCAGGGTCAGAGCTTTTCCGAGCAGGATATCGCCGACATCGCCGCCTACCTTTCGAGTCTGAAGAAGTGAGCGCCTCCCGTATGACAAAACGCCCCATCGCCATCGCTTCGACCATCGCCCTTGGATTCGCCCTCGCCGCCTGCTCGAAAAGCGAAGCACCGGCTGCGGGGGGCGAGGCCCACGAGGCCGGACACGAACATATCAGCGCCTACGATGGCGATGCCGCGCGCGGCGCGCTGATCGCAGTCGACAAGAAGCTGGGCACCACTGGCCAGGCCTGCACGGACTGTCATGGTCCCGGCGGCGCCAAGCCGATCGATGTGACCTATCCCGTCCTCGCCGGCCAGTATCAGGACTACCTCTTCCATACGATCCAGCAGTACCGCGACGGTGGTCGCGAGCATGCGCTGATGACCGCACAGATCAAGGGCGCGGCCGAGTCCGGCAAGCTCGACGATCAGGGGATCGCTGACCTCTCCGCGTATTTCGCGGCCCAGTCGGGCCCGCTGGGCGATCTGCACAACCGCTGATCGCGTTGTTGCTTCGCATCAGGAAAAGGGAGCCGGTCGGCTCCCTTTTCGTTTGCGCGGATCATTTTTTCAGGCTGCCCTTGTCTTCCTGCAGCTCGGGTTTGAACGGCACGTCAGGAGGTGGGCGCGCAGTGGCTTCCTGATCCTGCATGTTGGGGTCGAAGATCCCGCATCCTCCTCCCGCCTGCAGCAGAGACACCGTGCACTCGATCCGCTTGGTGGTACCCGGGATCCGGATCGCCACTTTCTTGATCCCGCGGCTGACCCACTCTTCCAGCAGCGAGCGGTTGGGCACCCAGAAACGGTCGAAGCGGGTCGGCGTGTAATCGAACGGCGGGCGCTTCAGCCAAGTACCCATGCGGTCGATCTTTTCGAAGTCCTCAATGATCGTCCCGGGCGGCAAGCCTCCCCCGGCACGGCCGTCATCGCCGGGCAGGCGGACAGTGCCATCGCTGTTGAACAGCCCCGGATTGCGGCCGGCGGTGCTGTTTCCGGGCACATTCCGATTGGAATCGCCCCAATCGTCGCTGCGTGTTGCGCTGGCTGCCGCACCCGGACGCGGCGACGGTGTCGGCCCCGCGCCGGACGGCGCGGCGCTGGTGGGACGACCGGTCCCCTGCGCCTGCGGTCTGCCACCCGCTGCCGGGACGCTCGTCGCGGCGGTGGATGGTGCGCGTCCTGTACCAGCGGCATTCGCAGGTGCGGTAGGCGCAGGCGTAGGCGAGGAAGCGGTCGGCGGTGCAGCCGTCGGCGCGGGACGAGCCCGCACCTGGATCTCGCCTGGCGTGGCGCGCAGCGTGGGCTCGCGCAGTTGCGGTGTACGCACCGCTGTCTGCGGCAATGCGCGCACCTGGACTTGCGGCAGCGGCTGCCGCACTTCGATCTCCGAGATTTCGGTACGCAGCGTGGGCACGGTCGGCGTGGGCGACGGCGGCTTTGAACGATCGAGCACAGCTACCGAGGGACGCGGGTCGAAGGTGTCGACCTTGGCGATCTCGGTCGTCAGCACCGGAGTCGCAACCTGCAACTGCGGCAGCGACAGATCGCGCGGCACAGGTGCAGGCAAGGTGAAATCGATATCCGGCTGGGCGGTTTCGGTCACCACCAGGGATTGGGCGCTGACTGGCTGCGCAGGCTGCGGCGGCTGGTCGTCACTGCTTTCCTGCCTGGCGGGTGCGGATGCTGCTGCCGGCGCCGGCGCGGCAGCCGCCGTTTGTGCCGGTGCTCCCGCAGTTGCGGCAGCAGGTGCGTCGGCCGCACCAGGTGCCGGTGCGCCCCCGGTCTCGGTGGGTGTACCGGTACCGATATATTCGATCTGCACCGATTCGCCGGCTTCACGCGCCTCCGGCGGAGCGTCGCCGATCGCCACATAACCTATCCACAGCAGCATCAGCGCGAAAAATAGATGTAACAGACCCGAGGATGCGGCTGCGATACGACGAACACCGCGCTGGTCGTAAGGCGCCGGCTCCCATTGTTGCCGGGCCAAGCTCGCGAACGCCTTCCACCGACCCAGTTCGGCGCTCGCACCCGGCGGACTGCTCGGAGCTCTGGAGAGACAGGCCGCGAGATAATCGGCCACCGGCGCACCGCTGACGGCGCCCTTGTGCTCGTTCATCGCCAGGAACCAGGCCCGCCAGGTCGGTGGAAACGTGCTGAAGGGGCGATCCGAATGCAGAGGCAAGCGTCGCCGGTCGCGAGCGTGCAGGATCTCGATCAGTTCTGCAGCGGAAAACACGCGGGACGTGGCCGGTCAGGTCGGCGAACGTGCGATATAGGGTGCCGTTCCGCTGGCGTGGTCGGTCGCGTCGCGTACCGCGGTTACGCCCGGAACCTTCTCCATCAGGGTCTTCTCGATGCCCTGCTTCAAAGTGACATCAGCCATCCCGCAGCCGTGGCAGCCACCGCCGAAATTGAGCAGCACCACGCCTTCGGCAGTGATTTCCTTCACCGACACATGCCCCTTGTGCTGGGCAAGCTGCGGGTTGATCTCGTGTTCCACCAGCCAAAGCACGCGCTCCACCAGCGATGCCGATTCGGCGGGCGCCTCGCCCTTGATCTTCGGCGCACGGATCTGCAACTGTCCACCGGTGGCCTGCGTGGTGTAGTCGA
This sequence comes from uncultured Xanthomonas sp., assembly GCA_964523435.1. Classification (GTDB taxonomy): domain Bacteria; phylum Pseudomonadota; class Gammaproteobacteria; order Xanthomonadales; family Xanthomonadaceae; genus Lysobacter_I. Next base: position 3,791 of record CAZGBA010000075.1, on the reverse strand, counting down.
TCTCGGCGCCATCCAGATACTGCGCACTGCCGGCATCCAACCAGAGCGTGAAGCCCTCGCAGTCCACGGCCCATTCGTCGCCCTGCAGATCGTGAGGTTCGGCGAACTCGAGCCTGACGTCCGCGCGCGGCGTGCCGGGGTGCATGGCGCTCAAGCGTACGCCCAGACCCGGCAGGGCCTCGCGTTCGATCAAACGGCGGAAATGCGACTGGGCGGATTCGGAAATCTGGATCATCGGGCTATTCTAGCGGGCCGATCCGCTCGTGCTCGTCGGCTTTTCGTTGCGCTGGCGGAAGAGCGTTCAGCTTCACGAGATCCATCCCAGGAGTATTGACGTGTCCGACCTCATTCCGTTGGCCCAGGCCCACTGCATCCCGCGTCGCGGCCATGAGCATCGCCTGCCGCCTGCGCAGATCGCCGAGCTGATGCCGCAACTGCCCGGCTGGGCACTGGCCGAGAACGGACATGCGCTGGTGAAGACCTACACCTTCCCGGACTACTACCGCACGATGTCCTTCGTCAATGCGCTGGTGCATATCGCCCATCGCGAGGACCACCACCCCGACCTCGGCGTGCACTTCGATCGCTGCGAGGTACGTTTCTCGACCCACGATGTCGGCGGGCTCAGCGAAAACGACTTCATCTGCGCGGCGAAAACCGAAACCCTCTTCGATTGAGCGAACAAGCATGCACGGTCCCATGGGCAGGTACACGTTCATCGCGATGCTGTTCGTTCTCTCCGGAACCGGCTTCATGATGGGTGGAATGGCGCTTTACGAGAACGCGATGTTCCGGTTCAAGGGTCATGACGCGCTGATGGTCGCGACCGATCCACCGAAATGGCTGATCGCCCGCGACGGCAATTACCAGGCACGAACCGTCAACGTGAAGTACGTCACCGCCACCGCCGAAATCGCAGTACCGGCGAAGCATGTCTCGGGCGACGAAGCCCGCCGGTTGGCCGAGGGCGAACGCATCCCCGTGCGTTTTGTCGAAGGCGACCCACAGCACGTGCGCGTCGACGGCGAAGAGGGCGAGACGCCATGGGGCTGGCTGTTGGCCGGCTTCGCAGGACTGGCTTTGGCACTGTACGCACGGAAGCTTGCGCATCGTGAAGCCCGCCGCTAGATTTCTCGCCCTTGCAGTGTCCAGCAGGAAAAATCACATCCGCAACGGAAGCCCATCGCTCATGTCATCGATCGCCCCCATCTGGTTCACCGACTTCGGACAAGGTTCCGATGCACCGATACGCTTGTTCACTTTCGCCCATGCCGGTGGAGGCGCCGGTGTCTTCAGCAAATGGAACAAAGCCTTGCCGGGCGCACACGTGCTGGCGACACGGCTGCCGGGCCGCGAATCGCGGATTACAGAGCCGGCATATCCGGCGATGGATGCATTGATCGATACGCTTGCCGAACAGATCGCCACTCGACTGGACCGCCCGTTCGCGTTCTACGGCCACAGCCTAGGCGGCCTGATCGCATTCGAGTTGACGCACCGCCTGCGCAAAATGGGGCTGCGTCAGCCGGAACGGCTGTTGATCGGCGCCACCCGCTCGCCGGATCGCAAATCACCGCATCCGCAACTCCACGCACTCGCCGATGCCGATCTGGTGAAGGGGCTCGGCCGCTACGGCAACATGTCGCAATCGCTCGTCGATTCCCCGGAATTGATGATCATGCTGCTGCCGATGCTGCGTGCGGATTTTTCGCTGGTCGAAACCTACGCTTACCGTGAGCGGGCACCGCTGGATTGCCCCATCCTCGTCTACTACGGTACCGACGACGGGATGGTCGACCCTGCGGACATGGAAGGTTGGCGGACGAAAACCAGTGCCGATGTCCGCCTGCAACCGATCGAAGCCGGGCATCTTTTCCATGTCACGCACGATGCCGAACTGCTGACGATGATCGGTGCGGAGTTGCAGCGTCCGGCGGCCGCGCCCGACACCATTGCCGGCAAGCCTGCTCCGGCAACACTTGGGTATTAGTAGGCTGTTGAAAAACAGCCCGTTGGCGCGGCCATGGGCGTTTTTCAGCACGCTGTCAGATGACTTGAACCGCTCGTCAAGATTTTCCGCTGCTTGAACCAGCAACAAAAAACGGCCGACCGGGTTCTCACCCCAGCCTGTCCAACGCATCCACCAGCTCCGCCGCCAGCGGCGCATCCAGCGCATACGGCACGCGGCCGCCATCCAATGCGAATTCCAGCGATGCGGCATGCAGGAACAGCCGCTTCAGACCGAGCTGTTCGCGCAGGCGCTTGTTGACGTCAGGGTCGCCGTATTTGTCGTCGCCTGCGACCGGATGGCCGATGTGCTGCGCATGCACGCGGATCTGGTGCGTGCGCCCGGTTTCGATGCGCACTTCGCAATAAGAGTGCCCACCGCGACGCTCCAGTACACGGAAATGGCTGAGAGATGCCTTTCCACCGGCATGGACCTGGACATGGCGCTCGCCACCCTGACGCAGACCGATATGCAGCGGCGCGTCGACGCTCATGGTGCCGTCGGGCATCCGCCCGACCAGCAGGGTCAGATAGCGTTTGGCGATCCCGCGTCCGTCGTCGGCGTCGCTTTCGCGCATCAGCGCCTGCAGCTCAAGCAGGGCCGAACGCTTCTTGGCGATGATCATCAGACCGGACGTATCGCGATCCAGCCGGTGGACCAGCTCCAGCGTTTCCTTCGGACGCAGGGCGCGAAGGGTCTCGATCACGCCGAAACTGATCCCGCTGCCGCCGTGGCTGGCGACGCCGGTCGGCTTGTTGATCGCCAGCAGCCGGGCGTCCTCGAACACGATACTGGCGGCCATGGCATCCAGCAGGCCACGCGCCGGGGTGCCCTTTTCGCCCGGCTCGACCAGCCGCACCGGTGGAATCCGCACCTCGTCGCCATCCTCCAACCGGGTTTCGGCCTTGGCCCGACCGCCGTTCACGCGCACCTGGCCGCTGCGGATGATCTTGTAAATCAATGACCTGGGCGCGCCTTTGAGCTGGCCGAACAGGAAATTGTCCAGCCGCTGATCGGCCCGGTCCTCGTCGATACGGACAAGGCGGACCTTGCCCGCAGGTGGTGGGGAAGACACTGGTTCAGTCATGGGGTCGTGATCCGGGGTGGTGATCTGTTACACTCGCCGCGCGATATAAGGGGTTGATTTCGCAGGGAGTTAGCGACAAAGACGCTTTGGCGTCGCGTCGCTCGAATGGGCCGAAAGCCCGCCTCCCCCGCGATATCCGATGCAGTACGCGACCACCGCCCTCGGGGCGGCCATGTTAGCGGCTTGTCGGCAAAGCCGGTTATCGCCGGGTGCGTCAGACACTCGTGCTGAACACGTCCCGTGCCGCCGCATCGTCGCGCCCCAAGCGCAGCCGACGCAGGCAGCCGGCCTGTAACACGTTGAGAACAACAAGCGCTCCCGCGGTTCGCCGTGGTGTTGCAGCGCTGGAATACTTGAAGCGGCGCATGCCGCGCGCCTGCCGATCGGCAGGCCCGCTTCCAGGCGGGACAAGCGCGCGACGGTGCCGCCGGCAGTCTCCAGAGGCGAAAACGCCCATGGCGTTCCGCGCGCCCGCTCTCGAGCGGGGTTGATGCGCGTGAGGAACGCAAGACCATGAAACGCATGCTGATCAACGCGACGCAGGCAGAAGAACTGCGCGTCGCCATCGTCGATGGCCAGACCCTGTACGACATCGACATCGAACAACCGTCCAAAGAACAGAAAAAATCCAACATCTACAAAGGCCGCATCACCCGGCTCGAGCCTTCGCTGGAAGCGGCCTTTGTCGAATATGGC
>CAZGBA010000074.1:0-18777 GCA_964523435.1 uncultured Xanthomonas sp. | reverse complement strand
GCGCCTCCGACCGAGGGAGAAGACGAATGGCGACCTCTTTGAGCATGCGATTGCGGCGACTACGCAAAAGTGCCGGCTTGACGATGGAGGGATTGGCCCAAGCGGCCGGCATCAGCAAGAGTTACGTCTGGGAACTGGAGAACCGCGAAGTGCCGCACCTGTCGGCAAAGGTCCTGGTCGACCTGGCCAAAGCCCTCGGTGTTACTACGCAGGACTTGCTCGGCGAACCGCCACCAGTGAAAGCATCCCCCGAAGACCTGCGGTTCTTCCGCAAGTACGTCAGCATGGGCAAGTCCGACAAGGATCGGCTCAGGAAGATGGTCGACCTGTTCGATCAGCCCGTCCCAAAGCGCGCAGGGCGTGACCAATAACTTTGCTCGTATGCGAAGTGATGGCGCATCGCGATTGAGATTCGTGGACGACGCGAGCCTTCTTGGACTGTAGCGGGAACCGCCTTAGGCGTTCGCCAGAATCGGCTGTCGTTCACGCGTGCGCGTCTTCGGGCGGCCATGCGATCCGCGAAGTCCGGTACGCACTTCCATCAGCAATTGGCCGAGCTTGTTCTGACCCACGCCATTGACCTCACCCCAGAGCCGGTTGACCGCAGAGTCCACCGTCGCCGATTCGACCAGCCGCGCCTCGCCAGTGTCCAGAAGTAAGCGCTTCAGATCCTCGTGCTGCGAGAACTTGGCCTGCAACACCCGCTTCATCCGATCGAACTTCATCGTCGACCACCCAGGAGAAATGTCCCAGTAGTAGAGACCGTGGGCGGCCATTGCTAGGAGCGCCGGTGAGGGCGCCGACATCAGCCAAGCCCGAACCTCGGGCTTTCGCGCCTTCCCGGCCTGATAGGCGTGTTCGGCAGTCGGAAAGACCTCGTCCTCAAACTCGAATTCGCGGCGGTAGAGGTTGCTGAAAGCCCCGTAAGGGCGCTCATTGGCCCGGTAGAACCGGATCTCGTTTGCCATGGGTTGCGTTTTTTTCGACATTTATGCTATTAATTCCATTAATTTGCAAATTAGTCAAGTGGGTATCAGCGCATGCCGCGGGGTCGGACTCGTTCCAACAGCGACGAAAACGCGGTCGCAGCGGTCGCCGGAGTGAAGTCGTTTTTGCAGGAAACGAACATGTCGGCGAGCGCGCTGGCGGGCCAGCTCGATGTCAGTGCCAGCGCAGTGCTGCGCGCGCTCCACGCCGATCCGCCGGCGTGGACCCCCACGCTGAAAAAGCTCGATATTTTCGTTAATTCACAACGACTGACCGCTCACGACGGTCCAAACGCGCTTGAGCATCAGTTACGCGTCCTGCGGAGTGCCGGGTCCGCCCGCGCCACAGCCGCAGTGCTGCGGGCCGTGGCCGATCTGCTCGATTTGGAAGGGGCAGAGGGCTAGCGCCTCAGGCGGAAACGCAGTGGTTCATGATGTCGATGCGGGGAATCGGCTGGGACAACGTCCCCGCCGCACCGGACGAAGGCGGTGTGAAGTGCAGTTGATCGAAGAGCACATGCACGGGCGCGTCGTATAGCCCGCCGCGCGCGCCCAGGAACCCACAGCTCCACGCGGCCACGCTGGTGGCGCGTTGCATCAAGGCTGCCAATTGCGAGTAGGTCAGGTCCGCGGGCGCGGGCTTCTTCTGCATCTGTGCCAAGCCAAAGAGCAGCGCGCTGGTGAACCAGTCGCCCGCCCCACATGTGTCGATGGCGGCAGGATTGTGGACTGCTGGTATGACGGCGTGATGCGCGCCGACGCGTCCGAGCGACCAGCGCAATCCGTCCCGGCCGCGGGTCTCCACCCACAAAGTGCGCTCGTTGGGTGGCGCACTGTCTCGCAGCGCACTGGCGCGGTCACTCGAGAATTTCACTATATCCGCGATCGCAATCATGTCAGCCATCCACGGCGCATCGGAGGCGCTTGAGGGCTCGTAAACCACCAATGCGCCGCGCTCATGCGCCAGTTGGGCCAATTCTAGTGCGCCAGCCGATAACCGATCCGCGAAAAACACATCCGCGTCGCGCACATGCCGCGTCTGTCGGCGCAGCCAAGCGTCGGATGGGCGCGCGTAGCGCGGCAGGCGTCGCGAACAAACTGGGCAGGCGTCGGAAAACCAGTGCCGCGCGTTTCCATCTGCATCGATGTGGATATGGTGCGCAAAGATCGGCGCTGGCGCGTCGTCGTGGCTCGTGTGCGTATCCACGCCGCCACGGTGCATCTCATCGAGCACCATGCGACCGGGCGCCGACGGCTCCATCGAGCCTAACCAGCTCGCCTGCCAGCCCAAGCGCGCGAGGATGGCCAGCACGTTGCCACAGGTACCGCCACCGCTGGCCGACAGCTGCTGGCCATCGGGACCGTGTTGTACGATCAAGTCAAGCGCAAGTAGGCCTGTTCCGATGAGGCGAGGCATGTCGTGAATCCATCTTACGAGCGAATGCTAAAGAGTAGGGTAGGCTTGGCCTGTGAGCCAGAGGTGAATCAGGCCATACGCCTGAGTCTCGGGAGGATGGGCCATCTTATACCGCTGGGCCTCGACGTAAACGATAGGCAGGTCGCGTTCCAGCGCCGCCAACAGAGCCCCCAAGGCCATAGCCTTAGTCCCCAAGGGCGACAGAACGGTCATCGAGCCACCCTCGATCTGGAACGCCGCCCTACGCAGCGTGTCTATTCTCAGGATCGTGCGATACAGGTCGAGTGGATCGTCCTCAGCCGCGTAGAGCAGGTCCCGATCGTCGACCAACCACGTCTCGGAAATCTGGACATGGTAGGCCTCGACCAATTCCTCCACGGCGCGTGGGCTGCGAGCCGGAAACGGGAGGATCGGGCAGATCTCATCGAACCGCATGCGATTTTGGATCACGTCCAAGGCGGAGGTCGCGCGCTTGCCCAACTGGGGCAGCCATAACTTGGGCTTGTGCGCGCCCGCGGTGGTCATCAACTCTTCGCCAAAGCCCGGCACCATCTGATGCTGGTCCATGAGCTCCGTCCGCACCGCATCGTCCGTCGTCGGGCTGGTGAGCACCAAGACATGGACATTGGGAAACCCGGGTATCGTATCGGCTTGGCTCACCAGGAACCGAATCAGCGGAAAACTGATGCCGGTCGAAAGCGCGCTCACATCCACGACGATGTCGGTTACGCCTGCCAGTGGCAGTTTCCGAAACATCGCGACCACGCGCTTGCCCGCCACAACCGTCTTCTCGTCTTCGGAGAAGATATTGACCGTGTGGACCTCGTTGCGCGACACGAGCGCCTGGAGTGCCTCCTGGTTGGCATCCGCACTTTGCAGCAGTGTCGGATCCGGCCGCGGGCGATGTTCGCGGATCAGGTGCGCCTGCAGACGAGCCCCGGCAGCCGCGCCGAGCAGCGTGGCCGTCGCCGTCGCTCGAGGGTCGAAGCCCGCACCGCACACGAGTAATGCCTCCCGATCCGTATGGCTGAAATAGTCGGCAATGAACTGCCGCGCGGTGTCGTCGCGGTGCGAGATGCAAGGATCCCAGCGCGGGCTCATGAGCGGCCCTCTTCGCTCTGCAAGATCCTCTCCACGTCCGCCACCCGACGCTCGAGGAAGCCACCGCGCTGCAGGGTGAGCCCATGTGAGAGCAGGACGGGTCCGGACAATTCGATCAGGCACCAGTCCTTGTTCTTCGCCCGATGCTCCGGCACTAACGTAAATACATTGTAGGCGACGCCAAATTGCAGCACGCGCGCCAAGTCGGGCTGCTCTTGTGTGATGCTGTTGAACTCCGCCATTGGTATCCCGATGGCGCTCGCGCCGCCGCCCAGACTGGCGTTAAGCTCAAGCGACTTTTGCACGCATTCTTCAGCAATGCCGTGGGCCAGCTGACGGACAAGATCAGACTCGGGGAAGTTCCACCCCTCGACCATTGCCTTGGCATGCGTGCGCAAAACATTGAATTGTTGCAGCGGTGCCAACCGGGCTTCAGCCGATCGGATGACGCGCGTGAGCAGGAGGTTGACAAGTTGTCCTGCGAAATCTAGGAAGCGCTCAGTGTTCTCGTTCGCTAGGTCCGCAAGATCCTCGAAGCCGTATAGGTAGGGAATCTCAGCCTTGTGCCACAGGTGGATGCGGGCCCCGTGTTCGACGCCCGGGTTGGGGCGGACGACGTGGTCCTCGACGTTCGGGTCGACCTCGCTATCGAAGATGGAACTCTGACGAACCTTCCTCCCTTGCCTACTGACCAGAATGGCTGTCATCGCCCGCCCTACCGTGTCCGCCTCGACACCACGCACAGCCCTGTCCTCTAGGAACGCTTCGACTTGCTGCTTAATATCCTTGACCCAAACCACCGGCAAGTGCGTGCTCTTGATCACCTGCTCCATCGATGCGTCTGCAGCCTTCAACTGCGCCTTGGTGATATTTTCCAAGCGCCCTTCAAGCATTTGTCGGATGTCTGTCGCGCCGCGCGTCTGCATGACCGGGATTTGCGCCAGATAGCGTTTGCACAACTGCTGGGCGACCTTTCGGAACTCCGTTCGCGACTTGCTGCGCTCACTCTGGAGCCTGATTTCCAGCACATCGCGTCGGAACTGGACGCCCGGTTCTGCTGTGTCCGACAAGCCTTGGGTCATGGGCTTGCCGTACAGGATCTGCTCGGGACCGAACGAATCGAATCGCGTGAGCATCCATCGCGCGATTCGCACTTCGCGTCCGGCCAGCCAACGAATCAGGTACTTCTGCTGGTCCACGTGCAGATGCTGCAAGTCATCAAGCACCAACAGCGGCAGGATCTCGCACGTCAGATCCTCCATGGGCGCGGTGAAGCGGTCAAGGAGGTCGATTGGCGCGTAGGCATCGTTGAGCTCGGGTGGGAACTGCTCCATTGGCGGCGGCAGCAGCGCGCCGCACACCCGGATGACTGCGCGCTCGACCGCGATGGCACGCTCCTGTGCCGCCTGCGCAGTTTCACCGCCGATGCTGTCGAGTTCGCCAGGCGTGCCCCGGCGACCGACCAGCTGAACGTCTTCCAGCGGAATCTTGGCGTCCGTAAAGCCCTGCAGCCAGCTGAGCATCGCGCGGGCATTGATCAGCGCCCGCAGCAGCCGATGCCGGATCTGCGGTTCGTACGGACATTCCCAACAGTCGCGGTACGCCTCCTCCATCGACAGACGGCACCCGCCGATACGCGGGAACTTGCCTTCATAAGCCTTGCAATTGGCCAGCACGTCACGCAGGTCGCCCAGTTGCGGCGACGTTTCCGCCATGTGCTGGAGCGTGCGTAATGTCGGCAGCCGGAACAGGTGCGCCAACGTGGTCTTGCCGCTGCCAGGCGTACCGCTGATGATCACGAGGCGATCAAACAGGGCGTCGCTCTCGGCATGTGGGCGTAGGTGCATGTCGAACGGGGCCGGCGCCACATATGGCAACAATGCCTGGTCGTAGCGGACTTTCTCAATTGCACGTTTATCGAACGGACTGGCCATCTTGCTCCTAGGAGTGCCGCTGTCGGCGACGGAATAGCGGACGAATCTCCCGCGGGCCAGCGCATTTGCCCTCCTCCGTCTCCGCCCACAACAAGGCGACGCTGTTGTTGGGCGTATTGTGGTCCAGCACAAGCGGCAAGGCGCAGCCGGCATACCCCAGCCCGAGGTGCTTTACGCCGCCCTTAAGCGTGTGGCTGGTCTCGATGCTAGCGTCGTAATAGGCCTGTGTGAGCGCTATAAAGCCCGGATCGGTGTTCGCGTCTAGTGGAAGGCTGTCCGGATACAGCAAGCCAAAAGACGGGACAACCGCGTTGCTGACCTTGGCCCACAGCTCAGGTTGGGACGCGCGAAAGCCGGTGATCGCTGCGGTTAGGTGGTCGCGCGCCTTCGGGGTGCCGATGAGGTGGTGCACCAGCAACTCGAACGGATCACCTGCCAACGTGACGTCACTGATGGCACGCAGAAACTTCGGCAACTTGCCTTTCCACTCGCCGGATTCGTCGCGCAGCAGAGAGGTCCCCGACGCCGTGAAATCATCCACTAGGACGATCCGGCGGAACGTCGCGGCAGGGTCTTTCAGCTCCTTGCGCAATTCCTTAAGCAGATCCCCGCATTTGTCGTCAGAGGGCTCGACTGTGACGACCACCTGCTCGTTGGAGATTCGACCGGCGTTGGCATGGCGAAAGGCGTCCAGCCTAGCGCCGTCGCTAAGCGCCAAGAACAAGGTCGAGCGCAGGTCGTGCTTCATGTGCTGCTTGGCGTCGTCGTTGACCAGCACTTCCCAAGACTTGGCGCCCGTCGCTTGCATAGCGGACTTCACCAGCACAGGCCAGATCACCGTCGAGTAGAGCAATTCGACTAGCCGCTGGCGTTCGGCAGGGCTCACGAACACCAGCCGCTTGCGCACGAAGGCGTAGGCCGCAACCCGGTCGGCCTGCTCGAATTGCTGCAGCCACGCCACCAAGCTTTCCAAGAAGCGCATTCCCGCAAGGAACTCCCGGTAGTCGTCGTACTTCAAGCGTGCCATGAGGTCCATCCACCGGAATTCTTCCAACGCCTCTTCGTCCGTCCAGTCCATAACACCGGCCAAGAGGCGCAAGGCGGTACTGGTCTTCATGTGCGGTCCGCCTCATCGGTGAAACGCACCTTGCCCAGGCTGTCTGCCCGCAGGCACCGCAGCAGGTGCGTCGTGGCCTTCACTCCTTTCAAGGTTGGTGGCAGCAGACTCCAGCTCGCGGCCGGGTCGCTGGAGCATTGATCCACGGACACACCCAGCGGCGCGGCGAGCAGCTCCCAGTCGTTGCCGGGCCATGCACCGCGATCGCCAATGCGCAGTACCGCTGAAGGCGAGCAGTCGGCGATCTGCGCGACACGGGACACCACGTGGAGCTTGGAACAGTCGGGAGATAAGACGTCGACCGAGTGCGAGCTCAACCAAACGCGCACGCCCTCTAGCCCATGCCGGTCTAAACATTCGCGAGTTGCACGCCAAGCGTGCGTGAGCGACTGACCAGCCACTGCGGTGATGGTGAGCTGGTGTTTGCGACAGCGCAATTTGCCTAGGCTTTGCGCCTCAACCTCACGCATTAGCGCGTCGGAAGCGGTGCGCAGCTGCGGGTGCGTTGTCGCCCCGTCCAAGTCAGGCGCCGGTTCGTCCAGTCGCATCACCTTGGCGCCGTTGTGGTAGCCGACGATCACCTGCGACCAGTGGTGCGTGTCGGGTAGCGCGGCGCGCAACTCCTTCTGGATCGAATCACCGCGGCCGGTCGCCACGCCAATTATTACGCCCAGGTCGAGCAGTCGACGCAACTCGATGGCCAGGCACTCGTCCAAGGGCTGATAGCGCTTGGGACTGTCGACCATTGTGCCGTCGTAGTCCATGACCATGGCGGGTATCGGCGTGTCGCGCAGAATCTTGCGCGCATCCCCCAGCGCCTTGCGCCAACCGCCGACATCACCGGTGACCGACGCGGGTGGGGACTTGCGCAGCAGCACGTAGTGGTCGAGGTCGACCTTGACCGTGGTCGGATACGGAAAACCGCCTTCGTAAAGCTTCTCGCCAAAGCGGGGCACACCGGGCCGGCCGGGGTCGCGTCCGGTAACCGATGCCCATCGGGCAGTGGCGTGCATTGACCACGCCAGACTGGCCAGCGCGCAGGCGATACCATCGTCGGGCATGCGAAGCTGCAACCTGGGCATGGCGGCGGGAAGTAGCTCAAGTGTGGGTGCGGCAACGCACTCCGACGCCGGTGAGCTCAGCGAAACGAGCAAGGTCCGGTCAGCGCGATCGGCAATCCAGTAGTGCCGCCCGTGGCCGAAATTGCGGAAATCCGAAATCCACAGGTTTGCCAAGGCTGTTTCGGTCAAGCGGGCCTCGAGGTCCTGTGCCCCCAAGCCCGTCCAAGCGTCGTGCAATACCACCAGCTCACGCCCGTCTCGACCAGAGGTCGCGACGGACTCTGCCGCCTTGGCACCCCAGGCCAACAGGCATTCGCAGCGGGCATCGTCCAAGGGTACCTCCCCTGGCAGCCACCGTGAATAGGCTTTCGCCAGCGCGCATGCCATCGCCCAGACGCTGTTGGTAGCTAGAAAGCCGTCCTGCCCGGGCGCCAGTCCGAAGCTCATTACCTCGCTTCGCAGCTCTCTCTCAAGTAGCTCCTGCAGCGGTGACTCTGGCAGTCCGATCAGGCCGACGACGCAAGCGTCGCCTCGTGAGGTGGCCGCGCGTGCCGCCTCCAGGATGTCGGGATGCCGCCCACCTGCGGAGATAAGCCACGTCGTCGCGCTAACGGGTATCGGCAGAGCAGCGTATTCCAGAGGCGTCATTGCAACCGCCGCACACCCGAAGGTCATGCGCTGCAATCGACTGGCCCAGTCCGCAACGACCTTTGCACCACCGGAGGCGACAACCATCAAACCGGCTTCACTTGCCTTGGCAGCCTGCGCCGCGATCCAGATCGGGACATCAGCGGGCACACCGGCCTGAGTCGCGGCCAATTCGGTCAACTCATCACGATACGACCTCCCCATCCAATCGCTCCTAGTGCTGCCCGGCTCAAGCCTCAAACTTCCCTGCTAGGCCCACGCCCAGTCTCGTCCGTGCCGTACTTTCAATATGACTGCGGTTCGCTATCCTTCACGAATCTTTGCGGCGCACTATGGCTAGTGTAATCGAGCCAAGTTGATTGTCGAATGTGAAGGTGGTTCTGCGAAAAATAGAGAGAGCGCTTCGGCGAAGGGGAACGGCCTTGTCGAATGAATGTGCTTCGCTGTTAACCGAGGCCGATGAATCGACAGCAAGATGCATAGTGGCAGAAATGCCTCGAACATGCGGAAGACGAAGGGCAGTTGTCGCCGCGCATCTCCAGCCAAGCGCTGGTGGTAGAAACCGGTGCAGCCATCGCAACGCCACCGGCTTCTAGTGAGCCACTCGTGGTCGAGCTGACGCCACAGTGCGAGCATGCATTGGCCGACAGATTAGTCTCAGGACAACTTTATCAAAGCAGATAGCTCCTCTGAGCAAGGAGTGAAGCTGAGCTGTGCCGGTGTCTTCATCAAAGTCTGTCGACTTCAGCCAATTTCAACCGAATTCTGCATTGCGGCCGACGACGATGATGTGTCCGATTGTCTCTCCGCCACTGTTCGTATTCTTTTGGCCAGGCATTGACCCCATAAAACCGCTCTCCCGTGACCAAGCGTAACTCGTTGATATCCCAGGCAATTGCAAAACCATCGCTTGCACTTGACAAGCGAGAAGTCCAAGGGGGCGGAGAGGAGAGAGGGAAAAGTGGCGAAAATTTCGCCACGTGGGGCCTCAAGCCGCGTGGGCCAAGTCCAAGGCCAAAACGCGAAACCCCTGCGAAATGCAGGGGTCGTGGGTACCGCAGAGAGCGGTTGTCTTAGTCGAATTGGCGCAGCCAGAGTACGTGAAATCCAAACGCTCTCTCGCGCCGAATCGCAGCTTAGCGTAATGGCGCGAACCCAGAGAAGTACAGAGCCTTTCTCAGTGTCACACCAGCGCCTCGTCCAAGGTCGGACCGAGGGCGACGGCCAGCGGGATCATGGCCGCAGTCATTTCATGTGCGTAGTAGGTGCCGAGGGGCACGTTCAGTCTCAGGTGGCATTTTCATTGATCGGGCCAAGGCAAAGCCTTCCGTCTCTCCGAAGCTCTTGAGCTTACCAACGGCTGCCGCGTTCCCTGATTGGAATGCGCCCCCACCTATCCCGGCTGTCCCGACTCCTCCGCACCAGCGTTTTGGCGCTGCTGGTGCTCGGGCTGATGATCAAGCCGGTCTTGGCCCAGCTCAGCGAACTTCATGCCGCCGAACACGCGATGGCGGTGACGGCGGATGCTCATGGGCACGGCCATGGCTTTGCCGGCGACTCGGATGAGGGGGTGATCCTGATCTTGGGTGGCCACACCATCGGTGCGCACGGCCTCATGCACCAAAGCGGCGGGTCCACCACGCTGACAGGTCTGGTTCTCAGTATGTCAGTACCGATGGTCTACGTGCGAATGCCCGATCTGCCGATTCCCGACGCCATCGGCGTCCCGCACGAAGTCCCTTCGAGCCCCTTCCGACCTCCGATCGTCTGACGCTCCGGCCGCCCTGCCGCGGCCCGATAACTGTCGTCCATCAATCCCTCGGAGGTTTCCGTGAAATTGTGTCATCTGTTGGTCCTGGCTTTGGCCGCTGTCGTTGTTTCGACCGTTTCGGCGACGTAGATGCGCTCGTGGCCGCTGGCGCACATCTCGCGCAGGTTTTCAGGCTTGCGCGCGAAGGGCAGGCGGACGCTCAGCTCTTCGACGTCGATAGCTCTGTCGCAAAGCCATACAGTTCATGGCGTGCGTTCGATGGCAAGGGTCATGGTGGGCATGTTTTTTCTGTGTGCGCATCGTCAATCCGACATCCGCATGAACGCGCTGTGTGCGATCAGAGCCGAGCGCCGAACGATGTCGCGCTGCGACAAACAGACAGATGTCGTACAGGCTTCAAAACAGCGTTGACTTCGCGCGCGGATTACGCCGACCGGCGCAGGCTCACACGCTCAATGCGACCGGAGAACGTGGCGTTGGCCGCACTGCGGAGCACGGCATGCGTGGCAATGATCGGATCTGCTCATAAGTCAGTAATTTTGGGAAGAAGTATGCGCGGAAAGCGCACGTTTTCATGCGGTTTTCCCCGAGAGTGTTCTCTAAGTCACGAACCTATGAGTAAAAACGTGCCGTTGGCGATGCGTGCGTCGTCGTTCACAGGCATCACGCCTGCGAGACCGCCGCACCACACTCCAAGGCCCGGCGAGGTTGGCCAGTTGATGGCCTGCATCCGGTCCGCCCCCCGTCCGGTGATGATGCGGCCGAATCTGATCCAGATCATGGATACAGGCCCGCCCCATCCCTCAGGATGGCGGCACTGAGCCTACTTCACCCCTGAGATGCCAAATCCTGTCAACTTGCCGCCTTCCCCGATCTTTCGCTGGCCGTCGCTGACTGCGGCGCCGCATCGGCTACTGTTCTTCGTCGGCGCAACGAACGTGCTGGCGGCGATGCTCTGGTGGTGGATGAGCCTCTCGGGCTATGTGTCCAGAGTGGTGCCAGGCCTTCCTCAGGCATGGATGCATGGTTTCCTGATGCAGTACCAAGTGCTGCCGGCCTTTATGTTCGGCTTCCTGTTGACTGTGTATCCGCGCTGGATGGGGCAGAAGGAGGCCACGCGTTGGCATTATCTTCCGGTAGGGCTGGCGTTGCTGTCCGGCCAAGCCCTGACGCTGGTGGCGGCGTGGCATGGATCGTCGCTTGCGTTGCATCTGGGCTGGTTGAACACGCTGGCCGGATGGGTCGCGGCGATGATGGTGCTCAGCGGTTGGATACGCCACGCGCGCACGCGCGACATCCATGTGTGGTCGACCTTTCTCGCGCTGGCGGTGGGTCTGGCCGGTCTGGTGCTATTTGGGCTGTGGCTGCACAGCGGCGCACTTGCCTATGCGCAAGCGTCGATCCGGATTGGGGCGGCCGGTCTGCTGCTGCCGATCTATGCCACGGTCGCGCACAGGATGTTTCCGTTCTTTGCCGGGAATGCCGTTGCAGGTTATGCAATGTATCGCCCACCCTGGGCGCTGATCGTCATGTGGTGCGGTGTGCTGCTGCATCTCGTCTGCGAATTGGCGGACGCGAGTGCGTGGCGCTGGCCGGCCGATCTCGTCCTCGCTAGCCTGTTCGGCTGGCTGTTGTGGCGCTGGTGGCCTCGTGCGAAGGCGCCGCCGCTGTTGATCGTACTGTTCGCCGGCTTTATCTGGCTGCCTGTCGCGATGCTGCTGTACGCCGTCGACAGCGCGTCGCTGATGATCGAGGGTGTGAGCAGTTTCGGCCGCGCACCGTTGCATGCGCTGGTCGTAGGATTTTTTGGCAGCCTGTTGGTTGCGATGGTCACCCGAGTGACCGCCGGCCACTCTGGCCGCCCCCTGATGCTGGGCCCGGTGGCGGCGTTCGCGTTCGCTGGCATGCACCTGGTCGCGCTGATGCGGGTCGGGGCCGATCTGATGCCGAACCCGTTGGTGTGGTGGCAGGCGAGCGCATTGGCATGGTTGCTGGTCTTCCTGCCCTGGGTGTTGCGCTCTGTGTGGATTTATACGATGCCGCGTGTCGATGGCAAACCGGGTTGAGGACGAAATGATGAACGACCCGGCACTATATCCGTGCTTTCTCGGGCCGTACGCCGAAAACGATGAACTACTCGAATCGCTGGTCGTCGATTTCCTACGCGATCACGTCTACTGGCGACGCAATCTGCACCCTGAAGATAAGCCGGTGATTCCGACCGGCGCCAACCTCCGTCCCGACTACATCGCATTCGAGTCCCGTTTGCGTCGGAAGTTGCACCAGTTGTCGGCCTCGCTGTAATGCAGCGTGCCGTTCCATCGTCCGCGCTATATCGGTCACATGGTCAGTGATCTGTTGAGTTCCGGATTGACGACGCAGACGTTGACGCTGCCATGCAATCCGAACAAAGTGATTACGGACGCTGTGCTTATCGAGAGGAATGAAGAAGCCGACCGCACTGAGATTCTGCAACATACGCTGATGAACCCGTTTTTTGCTCGACCATTGCAACGACAGCAATTATCTCGCGGGTTACTTCGAGTTTCTGAGTCGGCTGGTCGCGCAGACGTCGATCGCGCAATTAACGCCAGTCATTCTCCAGTTGGCCGCGGCCCCGTCCGTCGGTCAGGGCCCGGTCGATATTGATCGTGTCGTCGTATTCTCCAAACCTTCGCAATTTCTTGGAAAAGATATCAATGCAGACTTTCGATGAATTCCTTGCAGTGGCTCGGCAGCAGCCGGAGCCGCAGCGGCTGTTGTTGGTGTTCGCAAAAGCCGGGATTGAGGCGGACGCGACACCGGCCGAACGTGCGGCCTTCGAGCGCGGTGAGGGCGGCGTACTGTCGCCTGCGGTCTGCGTTGATCGTTTGCCAGAGGAGGTGGGCAGTTTCGGTAGCCTGCTGGAGGAATCAACGCAGGCGATCGAGCACTGGGACATCCTGTTCGTGGCCACGATGGATGGCCGCGGTGGGCACGTACCGAACAGCGACGAAGCGGTGCAACCTTTGCGGATGATGGTCGAACAGATCAAGGGCGGGCGGGTGTCCCAACTGCTTGCAGTCGATCGCAGCGGCAGTCTGGTGATGCTCGACCGGAGCTGAGATCGTTGTGTAGCAGGTCTGCCCAAGCAGGCTTACCGAAGCAGGCCAGCGCAGGCGCATGCCTGCGGACTTGATCCTAGTCAATGTCGGCATGAGGTTGCGCATCTACGCTGTGTCCGTCGCCCGCAATCCGGGGCGGCACTCCGAAGTCGCCGCGCCTTCGCCCTCCGGCATGGGCGGCGTCCGTGGTCCGAGTCATTCGCGGGCCACCCGGTGCGTCTGGAAACGGCCGCGCCGCCCGGCTTGGACAGGAGCTTACAACGATGGCGGTATTGGCGGACCGGTTCGGCCGGACGTTTCCCTATTTGCGGCTGTCGGTCATCGAAGCCTGCAATTTCCATTGCAGCTATTGTCTGCCGGACGGCTATCAGGCCGTGCCGGGCAGACCGAAGGCGCTGGAAACGGACGAGATCGCGCGCCTCTTGCATGCGTTCGCGGCCGTGGGCATGCGCAAGCTGCGCCTTACCGGCGGAGAACCGAGCCTGCGCAAGGATCTCAACCAGATCATCGCGACCGCTGCGGCCATTCCCGATATCCAAAAAATCGGTTTGACCACCAATGGCATCCTGCTGCGTCGCCGTGTGGACGATTGGCGCGCTGCCGGATTGACGCATCTTAATGTTAGCGTCGACGCACTGGAGCGCGAACGTTTCGCTGAGATCACCGGGCACGACCGTCTGGATGATCTGCTCGAAGGAATCGAACACGCGCTGGGTCTGGAGTTCCAATCGGTCAAGCTCAATGCAGTGTTGCTGCGCGGGCTCAATGACGATCAGATGCCGCGGTGGTTCGATTATCTGCGCCAGCGCCGGGTCTCGGTGCGTTTCATAGAATTGATGCAGACCGGCGACAATCGTGCGTATTTCGAGCGCCACCATGTCCGTGCCGACAGTCTGGAGCAATCTCTTCAGCAGGCGGGATGGCGGCTTGTGCCGCCCGCGCATGATTCAGGTCCCGCCCGCGAATACACACACGCGGACTATGCCGGGCGCGTCGGCGTGATCGCGCCGTATTCGAAGGATTTCTGCGCCGGCTGCAATCGTCTGCGGGTCACCGCCAGCGGCGATCTGCGGCTGTGTCTGTTCGGCAACACCGGAATTCCGCTGCGCCCGTTGCTGCAGTCGGACGACGACCGAGCTGCGTTGGTCGCGCGGTTGTACGGGCAGTTGGGCATCAAGCAGGCCGGACATGGTCTGCATGAAGGTCAGACAGGCCTCACGTCCAATCTCGCGACGATCGGGGGCTGAATGCAGGCGTTCATCGATCAGGAACATTTCCATATGGCCGACGTCCGCCGCAAGCGCCCGACCGAACGGCGTGCGGTGGCGGTAGGGGAGTTGCTGGCAGGGCCGATCGGTTTCGCTGCGATCATCGACCGCACGCTGCCGAAAGGCGATGCGATCGCGATGGCCGAAGTCGCCGGCATCCAGGGTGCCAAACAAGCCAGCGCGCTGATGCCGCTGTGTCATCCGTTGAACCTGGAATACGTCGAAGTGCGTTGCGTGCCGGTGCCGGAGCGCCATGCGATCCGCGTGTATTGCGAAACCGCGCTTACCGCGCGCACGGGCGTCGAGATGGAGGCGCTCGCGGGTGCGTCGGCGGCGCTGTTGACCCTGTACGACTTGACCAAGCCGGTCGAACCCGCGCTCGCCATCGGCGGCGTGCGCCTGTTGTTCAAGGAAGGCGGCAAGTCGGGGCTGTGGATTCATCCCGAGGGTATCAGCGAGGACGAACGCACGCATTATCGCCCGCGTATCGCGCCGCGCCTCGACGGCGTGCAGACGGCCGTGATCACGCTCAGTGACCGCGCCGCGAGCGGCCGCTACGAAGATCGCAGCGGGCCGCTCGCGGAAGCGGCGCTGCGTGGGCTCGGTGCAGAGGTGCACTACCGCTTGCTGCCGGACGGGATCGAACCCTTGATGCATGCACTGCGCGAAGAAGCGGCCGCCGGCACCCGACTGGTGCTCTGCACCGGCGGCACGGGCTTCGGCGCGCGCGATCTCACCCCGGAAGCGCTGGCGCAGGTCGCGAGCCGCGAGGTGCCCGGATTGGCCGAACTGTTCCGCAGCGCCAGCGCCGCATACACACCCTTGTCCTGGCTGAGTCGTGCGGCATCGGCGCTGGTTGGCGAGCGCATGCTCGTGATCTGTCTGCCGGGCAGTCCGAAAGCAGTGGCGCAGGGCATGGAAATTCTTGCGCCGCTGCTGCCGCACGCGTTGTCGATGATCGAGGGAGAACCGCATCCATGAGCACGGCATCCATGAGCACAGCATCCGTCAGCAGCACACGCCTGAATACTGCAACGATTCCCGCTGCGGCCTGCGGCTGCGCCGCGCACGACAGCGGACACGGCGCGCATATGCTCGATGTGGCCGCAGCGCAGACGTTGATTCGCCAACGCTGCACGCCGCTGCCGAGCGAACGCCTGCCGCTGGCGCAGGCCGAAGGCCGGGTGAGCGCCACAGCGCTATGCAGTCGCTGCAATCTGCCGCCGTTCGCCAATGCGGCGATGGATGGCTATGCCTTGGCTTGGCGCGACAGCATAACGCCCGGTGCCGAGTGCGATGTGATCGCCGAACGGGCTGCGGGCGACGGTGCGCTGATAATCGACTCGGGCGATGACCATGCGGCAATCGCCATCATGACCGGCGCGCGCATGCCCGACGGCGCCGATACCGCGGCTTTCGATACGGTCGTCCCGGTCGAAGATGCGACCGTGCTGGCGCGCGACGCCGAAGGCCGCGCGTTGCGTCTCCGCATCGACCGCGCACCGCAGCGCGGTCAGCATGTGCGTCGTGCTGGTGAGGACATCGCCGCAGGCGATGAAGCGGTTCCCGCAGGCGTGCGCCTCGGGCCGTCCGAACTCATGCTGCTGCGCGGCGCGGGCGTTGCGACGGTGGAGGTCGTGCGTCGGCCGCTCGTCGCGCTGGCCTGCACCGGGCGCGAACTGGTCGATACGCCAGGCGCGCCGCTCGCGCCGGGGCAGATATACAACACCAATCGCGCATATCTCGAATCCCGCTTGCGCGAGGCGGGTGCGGTGCTGCATGCGACGACCACCATCGCCGACGATCCTGCGGTGTTCCTCGCGTACGTGCGCGGATGGATGGCGGAAGGCGTGGACATCGTGATCTCGACCGGCGCTGTGTCGATGGGGCGCTACGATTTCGTTCCCGACACGTTGGACATGCTGGGCGCGCAGATCGTGTTCCACAAGCTGCGGATGCGTCCCGGCAAGCCGCTGCTGTTCGCGGTGCTGCCGAACGGCGCGTTGTTTTTCGGGTTGCCGGGCAATCCGGTATCGAGTGCGGTCGGCCTGCGCTTCTTCGTCGAGATCGCGCTGCGGCATATGCTCGGCATGGCGCCGGAACGGCCGTGGCGGTTGCCGTTGGCCGAGGCCGTGTCGAAGAAACCGGGCTCCCATCTGTTCCAGAAGGCCGAATTGCGGCTGGATGCCGACGGCATCGTCCGCGTCGGGCTGCTGAAGGGCCAGGAGTCGTTCAAGACCCGGCCGCTGCTGCGCGCACGGGTCTGGGCCGGTCTGCCGACCCAGGCCGAGTCGCTGCCCGCAGGCGCCTTGGTCGATGTCCATCCGCTTTGCCATTTCGACGATCACTTGTTCGCGAGGGAATGATCCATGCGTGTTTCGATCCGTTTGTTCGGTGCGTTCCGTCAGTTTCAGGAACGCGACGTGCTCGATCTTGATCTGCCCGATGCCGATACGGGCAGCGCCACCATCGCCGACGTGCGCCGCGCGCTCGATACCTACGCGCTGAGCCATTGGCGCGGCTACAACGCGGGTCTGCTGCGCAGCTCGGCGCTGGCGACCGAAGACGAATTCTTGCGACCGACCAGTGCGATTCCCGCCGACGGTCGGCTTGCCGTGATTCCCCCCGTGAGCGGAGGTTGAGATGAACGACATCGAACGTATCGATATGCAGCGCATCGCCTGCAAGGTGGTGGACATCGCCGAAGCCGCACTCGATCCGACCGAAGCGCTGGCCTTCGTGAGCGACCCGGCCTTCGGCGGCATCGACCTGTTCGTCGGACGGGTGCGCAGCGCGAACCACGGTGGCAGCGTGACCGGCATTCATTACGACATGTTCGACCCGCTGACCTTGAAAGTCTTCGCACGCAGCGCGGAAGCGGCGATCGCGGCGCATGGGCCGCAGGCGAAGGTGTACATCGCGCATGCGAAAGGCCGGTTGCAGGTGGGCGATACCGCCGTCGTCGTGGCCTTCGCCACCCCGCATCGCGATGCCGCGTTCCGCGGCTGCCGCGACGTGATCGAAGCGGTGAAGCACGAGTCGCCGATCTGGAAGCAGGAGCATTACCTCGACGGCAGCAGCGAGTGGAGCGAGGGCTGCGCCTTGTGCGTAGAGACGCCGGAGCCGGCTGCGGATGTGGTCTTGGCGATGAGCCCCGTGACACCCGCCGCAGCGCAGGGTTGCGCCTGCGCCGAGCATGCTGCTCATTGAGGAAGCGATGCCATGAAATATCAGCTTGCCGCGCAGACCCTGCGCTTGCGGATCGACGAAGCCGAACTGGACCACCTGCTGCGTGAGGGCATGGTCGAAGATACGACCAGGTTCGCGCCGGGCCTTTGTCAGACCCGCAGGTTGCGATTGACCGAGGTCGCAGCGCCGGAACTGCACATGGACGCCAGTGTGCTCACCGTCGCTATCTCGCGCGCGCAGTTCGAGGCCTTCGCCGCCGAGCGTCCGCGGCGCGACGCGCTGGACTTCGAGTGGCCGGTGGCCAGCGCTGAGCCGCTGCGGGTTGGGGTCCAGATCGATGTGCGCGACAGCCATCGGCGCCGGCACGACCGGTCCAGCGTCAACCCCGGCTCAATTGATTGAAGTCAAGGTAGATGCCGGCCGCTGCCCCGACACTGTCGGGCATCCGGCGGCGAACGCCGGTTCAACCGACCGGGAACGCAATATGAGTCCACTCACTAGTCCCGCCACGCCCACGCGCGATGCGGGCGCCAAAACGGGCAGCAGCACGATCCAGACGTGGGATGTCGAGGATCCGGCGTTCTGGGAGTCCACCGGCAAGCGCATTGCCTATCGCAACCTGTGGCTGTCGGTGCCGGCGCTGCTGTGCGGCTTCGCCGTATGGGGCATGTGGGGCATCGTCACTGTGCAGATGCTCAACCTGGGGTTCCCGTTCACCCAGGCCGAGTTGTTCACGCTCACCGCCATCGCCGGCATCTCAGGCGCCACGATGCGCATCCCGGCGTCGTTCCTGATCCGTCTGGCCGGCGGGCGCAATACGATCACGCTGACGACCGCCATGCTGCTGGCCCCGGCGATCGGCACCGGCATTGCGCTTCAGCACCCGGGATGGCCGCTGTGGGTGTTCCAACTGATGGCGCTGTGGTCGGGCGTGGGCGGCGGCAACTTCGCTTCTTCGATGTCCAACATCAGCACCTTCTTCCCGAAGCGGCTGCAGGGCACCGCGTTGGGCCTGAACGCCGGCATCGGCAACTTCGGCGTCACCACGATGCAGATCGTGATCCCGCTGGTGATGACCGTCGGCCTGTTCGGTGCGCTCGGCGGCGAGTCGACGCTGCTGCAGAAGGACAGCGGCTGGATCTTCGGCAAGATTGCCGCCGGCACGCCCACCTGGATCCAAA
>CAZGBA010000073.1:0-19005 GCA_964523435.1 uncultured Xanthomonas sp. | reverse complement strand
AACGCCATGGACTTCCTGCTGGAGCAGAGCGGCAAACTGTTCGACCCGCAGTGCGTGCAGGCGCTGGTCCAGAACAAGCCGCGGCTGCAGGATATCTGCGAACGTTATTCCACCAGTTCGCAACGGCCAGGCTTGGAGTGACCCGATCATGTCGAGAGGTCCGCAACCGATTGCGGTAGCGTATGGATGCTGCGAAATGGAAGATCAAACCGGAACAGTCGATGCACGTTCGCATCGCGGAGGGATCAGATCAAAGCCGAATGCACGCGACGACCTGTAGACGCATGCTGCAGAATCATCCCGCAGATTTGGCGCTCATTTCTTTTTCGATCATGTCGACGATGTTGCCGATTGTCGGATTTCTTGGCATTTCAAGACTCGAGAATGAAAATTCAAGGCGGTCTTCAAGCGCAAGCATGAGGTCTATCAATAGGATAGAATCGATTCCCAAGTCGATTTGTGATGTGGCTTCGTTCAGGCTGGATATGTCAACACCAGTATTCTGGTTGACCATCTCCAAGACCATTTCAGTGATTTTCGTTCTTTCCATCGTGCTTCCCACTGTCTGGAAATGTGTCGACCACCGGTGACGGTAGTGAAATATTATCCGCGAACTGACGTCTAACGAAAGAGGTTTTCATGGTCGTCGATCAGCCTCTCCGCGAAAGTCTACTGGCACAAGCGCGTTTACGTCTATGGCTGGGAATGCCCGCGCTGTTGTTCATCGTGGGAGCAGTGTATTTCTACGATGCCGCACATCAGCAGTTCGGCGCCAGCGCGATGGGCTTCCTGTCGTTGACCTACGTGCTGTACACCATCGTGACATACGCGCTAGCGGCTGGAAACGAAGGGCGGCAGGATAAGACCTTGCTCGGCATTACGGTCGTGGGAGATCCGTTGATGCTGTCGCTTTTCCTGTACGGGGCAGGGAATGGAGCGATCGTATTTGTAGGCTTTTATCTTTTCACCATTCTGGGGTTCGGATTTCGTGTGGGCATCGCATCGATGCGCACGTGCCAAGCGATAGCCATCGCCGGATTCTCGTTCGTCGTGGCTTTTTCGCCGATCTGGAAAGAGATGCAGATGGTGGCGGCTTCGCATCTGGTGCTTCTGGTAGTGGTTCCGCTCTATGCGTCCGCACTGATCAGGGGGCTACGCAACGCACAGCTGACAGCGAAATACGAAAGCGAGGCGAAGTCGCGGCTTCTGGCAAACGTCAGTCATGAGCTCAGGACGCCATTGACCGGCATTATTTCTGCGGCTCAGTTGATTGAAACAACCACGTCCGATGGCGAGGTGATCAACGCGAAGGCGCGCTCGATCGCGGATATGGCCTGGCACCTTGATGGCGAAATATCTCAGCTCCTTGACTTGTCCAAGCTGCAGATCGGCACGAACAGGGGTGAAATCGTTTCGTTCACACTCGACAGCCTGATATCGAATGTAATCGATGCTGTCCAGGCAGCGGCGGTATCGAAAGACTTGTCTTTGCTGGTCAAGATTGACCCCGGAATCAACATCCCGGTCAAGGGGATGGCCCAGTCGTTACGCAGCGTTTTGATCAATCTCGTCGGAAATGCCATCAAGTTCACGGAAAGCGGCTGTGTCGAAATCTCGGTCGCTGTACTGGAGAGCAGTGAGCAGCGATACGCTCTCAGGTTTCGCGTCGCCGATACCGGAATAGGGATCCCGCCGGAACATCTCGGAAAGATTTTCGATCCGTTCTACCAGGTCGAGCGTGGCACAAACAGGAAATATGGCGGCACCGGGCTTGGCATGGCCATATCCAAGGAGCACGTCGCGCGCCTTGGGGGAAAAATCGAAGTGCAAAGCACTGTCGGACAAGGCAGTGTTTTCTGGTTCGATATTTCTGTCGAAAAGTCGCATGCCAAAGGGTCGAAGCCCAGCGAAGATGGCAGTATCGAAGTCGTCCAGACAAAACGCGTTCTTCTGGCCGACGACAACGCGACGAATCTGGCATTGATCCGTGAAATGCTGTGCCGCGACGGTCACGTGGTCGTCGCAGCCAATTCCGGTACAGAGGCGCTCTCGTGTCTCGCGAACGATACATTTGACCTGATCATGCTTGACTACAACATGCACGATATCGACGGAGCGCGTGTGTGGGGTATCTATGCAATGAGCAACACGAAGCCTGCTCCCACTTTTTTCATTACCGCCGACACGACGGTGGCGACTCGCGAACGCCTGCTAACGCTCGGCGCGGCGGGAGTCATCTACAAGCCGATCACATTCTCGGCGATACGAAAAACGCTTCACAGTATCTTCCCCGGGGATGTGGTTCCAATGACTGTTGGCCCGCGCAGCAGATCCGTCGTGCAGCCAGCCGGGAAATTGATGGCGATTGCCGTCGAATATCTTGCGTCGGATGTCCTCGAAAATTTGAGCGAAATCAACCCATCGCGCGACTTTGCGAAAAGATTGCTGACAGATGCGAAAAATGATCTCTCGCAGATCGCAGGTGAAATGGCCGCTGCGATTGCCGATGGCAATGTCATCGGCATCAGGCGTCATGGTCATGCGCTCAAGGGTGTTTCCCTCAATATCGGCGCTCTCAGATTGGCCGCTTTCGGCGAAAAAATGATGTCTTCCTCATTTGAGGCTATGCAAGGCATGCGAATGAACCTTGAAGATAGCCTCAAAGAGGAAGTCGCCGGAACGATCAGCGCCATCGATGATCTGTTGATCGGTCTCGATCACGACAACGATGAATTGGCTGGCGTAGGCACTAAGAACAGTCGTTCATAGTCATGGCTATGCGGCTTTGTTGACCCCCGCTCTTCCGGAAGATTCCTGCATGAGGATCAGCATGTCGAGCGTCCTTCGCGCATCCGGCGGCAGGTGCATTGCGAGCTCGACCCAGTCGTTCACAATCCTCATCCCTTCGTTGTAATCCAAGGGCGCAATGCGATGCCTGCTGGCTTGGATCTTGAGCCTGGCATTCAAACGCTTGGAATGATTGGCGATATAGTCCTCGACAGCGCGCTGTCCTTCGCCTTTTTTGCACACGACATCGACGATACCCATCTCATACAGTTCCTGCGCCGTATATATCTTCGATTCGGTCATGATCCGCTCCGCTTGCTTTGGAGAAACGTACGTCGATAGCAAGCCCATTGCGCCAGTGCATGGGAAGAGACCGAACATGATTTCCGGGAAAGCGAATGTGCTGTGTTCTTCGGCAATGATGCAGTCCGCGCTCAATGCGAGCTCGAAGCCGCCGCCGAGCGCGCGCCCCTGAACAAGCGCGATCGTTTTTATTTGCTCATTGAGCAGCGAATGGAAGGAATACATGAGATCAAGGCATTGCTTGGAATAAGCATGGAGGTTTGGGGCATCTCCACGCTGTATGCAGTGCCTGAAATACGACAGGTCGCCACCCAGGCTGAAATATTCCTCGTCAGTAGACTTCAAAACGGCATAACGGATGCTGTCATCTTCAGAATTGCGGTGTGATGACGAGACGCAGTCGCTCTGAAGCATCTCGAAGACCGATTGGAATTCTTGCAAGAGCGCGGGCGTCATATTGTTCAGTCCCGTATCCTGGTCTGGACTGATTTCAACCCAAAGCGTTGGCTTCGTTATCTGACGAATCGATGTTGCGACACGGCGCTGGGGGAAGCGATTTTCGCGGCGAACAGAGGCGAGAGTGAGTGCGGACATTGTAGCGGATCCTTAATTTTTTCTGAGTAGGTGGTTAGGGGCAGAAACGATCAGGGCGACATTTGTCCCTCCGAATCCACAAGAGAAGCTCAAAGCATTAATAATTTTTTCATCACGGGGGGTGACTCCTACATGGTTGAGTTTGCATCGTTGATCGATTGAATTTTCGGCATGCATGGTTGCAGGCATGATTGATGAATCTACCGCTAGAGTAGCGACTATGAATTCGAGAGCGCTGGTAGCGCCGAGAAGATGTCCGTGCGCCGATTTTGTCGAGCTGACCGCGGCAGAATCGCTTTCGCATCCGAATATCGATCTTATCGCTTCGGCTTCTATGATGTCGCCGCCGTTCGTGGCTGTGGCGTGCGCATTGATGTACTGGATGTCGGATGGACTCATGGATGCGGATGCAAGTGCGGATTCGAGACAGGCTATTTGCCCTTTTTTATCGGGCATTCCGATATGTGTTGCATCGGATGAAACGCCATAACCTGTAACCAGACCGTATATTTTCGCGCCCCGTTTCATGGCGGTTTCTGCATCCTCCAGGATGACGAATGCGGCGCCTTCTCCCAGGACGAGTCCTGATCGCTCAGTGGAAAATGGTTTGCAGCTCCTGGAAATGTCTGCGGGATCCGGCTTCGACAACGCTCGGGTACCATCGAAAACGCTCATGATTCCCAGGCTAAGAGGCGCTTCCGAGCCGCCTGCGATTGCGACATCAATATAGCCATCCCGTATCGCTCTGGCGGCATCGCCTATGGCGATGCCGGACGAACCGCATGCCGATGCGTTCGTAATGACAGGACCATGAATCTTGTTGCGAATGGCGACCTGTGCCGCTCCCGCGTTTCCCATGACGGCCATCGCCGTAAACGGGCGGGCGGTTTGCTTTCCATCAACCAGCAACTGCCTGGACCATGCGATGCCGGTTGCGGCGCCGCCATTGACATTGCCGTAGTAGACCCCTGCGCGAGAGCCGTAAGCCGAAAAATCTTCGATGCCGGAGCACAAGACAGCCTCTTTTGCGGCAAGTATGGCCAACTGCTGGCACCGGTCAAGAAATGGGAGGTCGAGCCTGGTGAAACTTTTCTCAAAAGACTGTTGAACAATGCCTGCAGGGAATGTCTTGTTGAGACCATCCATCTTGAGCGTCTGAATTCCGGATCGAGAATCGGCCAATGACTTGAGTAGTTCATCCACGGAGAGGCCGATCGCCGAGATCGCTCCAAGTCCGGTGATCGCTACTTTTCTAGCCGATTTCTTCATCGAAAATCCCCCGTACTCGCTTTGATGCATATTCCGACTGCATGACTTGATGCCGTACAAAGTCCAACCGAATTCCTGCATGACTGCAAATCGTGCCTGCAGCGCGCAGTCCTGCGCAACAATAAATTTCCCTGTGCTACCGAATCATGATCCGCATGTTCTGTTTCCGGCACATCGAAAAATGATGCGTTGAATTGAAAGAGAATATTCGCCTCGCTCCCTGAGCGCCCCACTCATGTGATTGACAGACAGCGGTACGCTACAAACGTTTGTGGCTGTCCCTCGCTTCAGCTCGGTTCAAGATTCCAGCACTTATGCAGTGTCCGCCCCGCAATCTTTCACTGATTCCATTTGACCTGAGAATTTCCCTGCAGGTATTGCACCGCGCTCAGGTGGATGCGCGACATACTGGCGCAGTCTCTTCCGACGACAGGCAGACGTGCTTGATTCGTAGAGAACACTTGGTGTGTTCATTGCTGTCACTCGTCAATACAGTGCCGGTCAAACGGTCCAGTTTGCGAAAGGGCAAGGAGCCGGAATATATCCCCAATAGTATCTGTATGCGCCGAAACTTTAGAAAGTTCAAGCCAACGCGGCCCCAAAAGCAAACAGGCCGACCCGAGGGTCGACCTGTCCGAGTGGAACTGCGAACTACGTCGCTTTATGCGGCCGGAGGCGGGTCCCGCAGTTCACGACGAAGGATCTTGCCGACGTTCGTCTTGGGCAGTTCGGCGCGGAACTCCACGAATCTCGGCTGTTTGTAGCCAGTGAGGTTTTCGCGCGCGTGCGCTTTCACCTGTTCGGCAGTGAGGTTCGGGTCCTTCTTGACGATCACGACCTTGACCGCTTCCCCGGACTTGTCGTCCGGGACGCCGACGGCGGCGACTTCCAGCACGCCGGGCATCATCGCGATCACGTCTTCCACTTCATTCGGATAGACGTTGAAACCGGAGACCAGAATCATGTCCTTCTTTCGGTCGACGATGTAGAAGAAACCGTTTTCATCTACGCGCGCGATATCACCGGTATGCAGCCAGCCATCGCTGTCGATGCTGTGCGCGGTCTCTTCCGGACGCTGCCAATAACCCTTCATGACCTGCGGGCCCTTGATGCAGAGTTCGCCGATCTCGCCCTGCGCAAGCACCCGATTTTCCTCGTCCTTGAGGCAGGCGTCGGTAGAGGAAATCGGCAGGCCGATGGCGCCGTTGTATTCGGGCAGGTCCAGAGGATTCATGCACGCGGCCGGCGATGTTTCGGTCAGGCCATAGGCTTCGACAAGCGTACAGCCCGTGGCTTTCTTCCACCGTTCGGCGACGGACCGCTGGACCGCCATGCCGCCGCCCAGCGTGAGGCGCAGATGGGAGAAGTCGATCTGGTCGAAGCCGGGCGTGTTCAACAAGCCGTTGAACAGGGTATTCACGCCGGTGATCGCGGTGAACGGAATCCCGCTGAGTTCTTTCACGAAACCAGGCATATCGCGTGGATTGGTGATGAGGTGGTTCTGCCCGCCGAGCTTCATGAACACCAGACAGTTCGCCGTGAGCGCGAAGATGTGGTACAGCGGCAGGGCCGTGATGATGATTTCCGAGCCTTCCTTCGTATTGGCGCTGATCCATGCATGCGATTGCAGCATGTTGGAAACCAGATTGCGGTGGGTCAGCATGGCGCCTTTGGCCACGCCGGTGGTGCCGCCCGTGTACTGCAGGAAAGCGATGTCCTGCGGTGTGATATCGATGGCCGGCAGTGTATGCATCTGCCCGAGCGTCAGGGTGTTCTTGAAACGGACAGCCCCGGGAATGTCGTACTCCGGGATCATCTTCTTGACGTATTTCAGAACGAAATTGACGATCGCGCCTTTCGGGAAGGGCAGCAGATCGCCCAGCCCTGTGGTGATCACCTGCTTGACCGAGGTTTCGGGAACCACGTCCTGCACGGTCTTGGCGAAATTGTCGAACACGAGGATCGCGCTGGCACCCGAGTCGACGAGCTGATGTTTCAGCTCGCGTGCGGTGTACATCGGGTTGGTATTGACCACCGTCAGACCCGCGCGGAGCACACCGAAGATCGCGATCGGGTACTGCAGGCAGTTCGGCATCATGATCGCGACGCGATCGCCTTTCTTGAGCTTCAACTCGCCGAGCAGGTAAGCAGCGAATTGCCTGCTGTATTCGTCGACTTCGGCATAGGTGATGGATCGGCCCATGTTCGAGAACGCGGGACGATCTCGATATTTCTCCAGCGACGACTGGAGCACGGATACGATCGAGGGATACTCGTCCGGATCGATCTGTTGAGGCACTCCTGCGGGATAACTCGCAAGCCACGGACGTTCAAGATTCATTCGGCCCCTCCACCTGTTGTTCGACCGCTGGATTGCGGTTCTGGATATCTACCCGGATTGGAGCATAGGCTCTAGGGGGCCGCAAGACGCAGCCGTATGTTTCGGCCGCCATCCGACCGTTCGCCCGGTGAATGGGCGACGGCCGGCCTGTCTCTGGTCAGCCGGTTTTTTTCGATGCGAGTTGCCGCAGCACGTAGTGCAGGATGCCGCCGTGCCTGAAGTATTCGACCTCCTTCGGGGTCAGCAGCAGGACCCGTGCGGCGAAGCGCCGTTCGCCGCCATCGGCTCTGCGCGCCACGACGGCCGCGACCTTGCCCGCACCGTCATCCAGACCGGTGATATCGATGATCTCGGAGCCGTCGAGCCCCAGGGTCCGCGCGTTCTGGCCATCCTCGAATTGAAGCGGCAGCACGCCCATGCCGACCAGATTCGAGCGGTGGATGCGCTCGAAGCTCTCGGCGATCACCGCTTTCACCCCGAGCAGGTTCGTACCCTTGGCCGCCCAGTCGCGGCTGGAGCCGGTGCCGTATTCCTTGCCGGCCATCACCACCAGCGGCACGCCATCGACCTTGTAACGCATGGCTGCATCGTAGATCGCCAGCTGATCGCCCGAAGGGTAGTGCAGGGTGTTGCCGCCTTCTTCGCCGCCCAGCATCAGATTCCTGATGCGGATATTGGCGAAGGTGCCGCGCACCATCACATCGTCGTTGCCGCGGCGCGAGCCGTAGCTGTTGAAGTCGGTGGGCGCCACGCCGCGCGTCTGCAGGAACTTGCCGGCGGGCGAGTTGGCCTTGATGTTGCCGGCCGGTGAAATGTGGTCGGTAGTGATCGAGTCGCCGAACAGGCCAAGGATTCTCGCGCCATGGAGATCGTCAATGGTTCCCACCCGCATGGACATCCCTTTGAAATAGGGCGGATGCTTGATATAGGTGGAAGCTTCGTCCCAGCGGTAGGACTCGCCCTCCGGGGAGTCGATTCGGTTCCAGCGACTGTCGCCCTTGAACACGTCGGCGTAGTTTTTCGCGAACATCTCCGGGCCGACCGTGGCGGCGATCATGTCGCCGATCTCCTTGTTGCTGGGCCAGATGTCGTGCAGATAGACAGGCTGACCGTCGATACCGGTGCCCAGCGGCTGCGTGGTCAGGTCGATATCGATCGTGCCGGCCAGCGCGTAGGCCACCACCAGCGGTGGTGAGGCCAGGTAGTTCATTTTCACTTCGGGGTGGACGCGGCCCTCGAAGTTGCGGTTGCCCGACAGCACCGAAGCGACGACCAGATCGCCGTCGGCGATGGCTTTCGATACTTCGTCTGGGAGCGGGCCGGAGTTGCCGATACAGGTGGTGCAGCCATAGCCGACCACGTAGAAACCCAGCGCTTCGAGATCGTCGAGCACGCCGGCTTTCCGCAGATAATCGGTGACGACCAGGGACCCCGGGCCGAGGGAAGTCTTAACCCATGGTGCGGACTTCAGCCCCTTGGCGACCGCATTGCGTGCGAGCAGGCCGGCGCCGAGCATCACCGCCGGGTTGGACGTGTTGGTGCAGGAGGTGATGGCGGCGATCACCACCGAACCGTCGGTGAGTTCGCAGTCCTGGTCGCGGAGGCGGATCTTCATCTTCGGCTTGGATGCCAACTGATCGGCCTGCGGCTGCGCGCCGCCTTCCTCGATGAAATCCGAGACCTGGCCATTCTTTGCTGTGCGCTGCGCGGTGAGGCCGGACAGATTGGCGTGGAAATCGGCCTGCACAGCTTCCAGCAGCACGCGATCCTGTGGCCGTTTCGGGCCGGCCAGCGAGGGCTTCACGTCGCCGAGATCGAGCGCGAGTGTGGCGGAGTAGGTGGCCTGGGGCGTGGTCGGGTCGTGCCACAGGCCCTGCGCCTTCGCATACGCCTCGACCAGCTTGATCTGCGCTTCGGTGCGGCCGGACAGGTGCAGATAGGTGATCGATTCGGCGTCGATCGGGAAAATGCCGCAGGTCGCCCCGTATTCCGGCGCCATGTTGGCGATGGTGGCGCGATCGGCCAACGGCAGATGCTGCAGACCTTCTCCGAAGAACTCGACGAATTTCCCGACCACACCGTGCTTGCGCAGCATCTGGGTGACGGTGAGCACCAGATCGGTCGCGGTCGCGCCTTCCGGCAGTTTGCCGGTCAGCCGGAAACCGACCACCTGCGGAATCAGCATCGACGATGGCTGGCCCAGCATGGCGGCTTCGGCTTCGATGCCGCCGACGCCCCAACCGAGCACGCCGATGCCGTTGATCATGGTGGTGTGCGAATCGGTGCCGAAGACGGTGTCCGGGAAGGCATAGGTCTCGCCATGGATCTCGCGTTCCATCACCACCCGGGCGAGATGTTCCAGATTCACCTGATGGACGATGCCGGTGTTCGGCGGCACCACCTTGAAGTTGTCGAACGCCTTTTGCCCCCAGCGCAGGAAGCTGTAGCGCTCCTGGTTGCGCGAAAACTCGATCTGGCCGTTGAGGTCCAGTGCTTCGGCCTTGCCGAAGACATCGACCTGCACCGAATGGTCGATCACCAGTTCCGAGGGAATCAGCGGATTGATCTGCTTCGGGTCGCCGCCGAGGGCGGCCACCGCGTCGCGCATGGCCGCCAGGTCGACCACGCACGGCACGCCAGTGAAGTCCTGCAGTACGACGCGGGCCGGCATGAAGGCGATTTCGGTGTCCGGCTCCTCGGTGGCGTCCCAGCGTGCGACCGCCTCGATATGCTCCGGCAGGACGGTCAGGCCATCCTCATGCCGGAGCAGATTCTCCAGCAGGATCTTCATCGAATAGGGCAGGCGGGCGAGTGATCCGAAGCGGGGCTCGAGTCGGGGCAGACTGAAGTAGGTCAGGGAACGACCGTTGATCGTTAGCTGGCTGCGGGTGCCGAAGGCGTCGCGCATGGCAGGGCTCCACGGTGGGGGATGGGGCGATTATCCGCTCGGTGCACGACTAGAAGACTGGAATGGCGCCTTGGATTGCGAGTTGCACGGCCGTAGGTCCGATGGCGTGCGCTGTGCTCGCCCGGGCGTAGAGTATGCGCAGAAAAGTATGTATCATCTGCGCATACCAGAACCGGAGCCGCCGATGGAAGCGACCGTCGCCGAACGTGGTCAGATCACTCTGCCCAAGGCTGTGCGCGATGCGTTGGGGCTCACCAAGGGCAGCGTACTGAAGGTCGAGCTGGAGGGCAGCCGGATCGTTCTGCGCAAGTCGGTGGACGACGCGATTTCCCGCGCCCGTGGGCGGTTCAAACTGGATGGCTTCGCCTCCACCGATGAGGCGATGCAGGCGGTTCGCGGTCATGCCGTCGACGACGACGGCGAGCCAGAACCGCAGCCATGATCGCCATCGATTCCTCCGTCCTCATCGATCTTCTTGCCGACGGCCCGCACGCCGACGCCGCCGAAGCCTGTCTGCGCCAGTGTCTGAGCGCGGGCCCGGTGGTGGTCTGCGACGTGGCCTTGGCCGAGGTCTGCGGCTCGCTGCGCGATGGCGCCGAGGCGCTGGCGGTGCTGGAGGACATGAGTATCCGTTTCAGCCCGTTGGAAGCCAAATCGGCCCTGCGCGCCGGCGAAATGCAGCGTCGCTACCGGCAGCGGAACGCCGGAGACGCGCGCGCCGCCCCCGATTTCCTGATCGGCGCCCATGCCCTACTTCAGTGCAATGGACTGATCACCCGGGACGACCGATTCTTCCGCGATTACTTCAAGGGTCTCAAGCTGATCGTCCCTGCAGCCTGATGCCGCCACCCGACACCGACACACGCCCACCCAGGAGTTTCCCCATGCTCGCCGCCTACCGCCAACATGCCGCCGAACGCGCCGCGCTCGGCATCCCGCCGCTGCCGCTGACCGCGCAGCAGACCGCCGAGGTCATCGAGCTGCTGAAATCGCCCCCGGCCGGCGAGGAAACCTTTCTGCTCGATCTGATCAGCAACCGCGTGCCGGCCGGCGTCGACGATGCCGCGAAAGTGAAGGCGTCCTATCTCGCCGCCGTCGCCTTCGGCAAGGAAACCTGTCCGCTGATCGGCCGCGAGCGCGCGACCGAACTGCTCGGCACGATGCTCGGCGGCTACAACATCCATCCGCTGGTGGAACTGCTCGATGATGCGGTCGTCGGCACGATCGCTGCCGAAGCGCTGAAGCACACGCTGTTGATGTTCGATGCTTTCCACGACGTGGAAGAGAAGGCGAAGGCTGGCAACGCCAATGCCAAGGCCGTGCTGCAGAGCTGGGCCGACGCCGAATGGTTCACCAGCAAGCCGGAAGTGCCGGCTTCGCTCACGATCACCGTGTTCAAGGTGCCGGGCGAGACCAACACCGACGACCTGTCGCCGGCGCCGGACGCGACCACGCGCCCGGACATCCCGCTGCACGCGCTGGCGATGCTGAAGAACAAGCGCCCCGACGCGCCGTTCGTACCCGAAGAAGACGGCAAGCGCGGTCCGGTGCAGGAAATCCTGTCGCTGAAGGAGAAAGGCCACCTGGTCGCCTACGTCGGCGACGTGGTCGGCACCGGCTCCTCGCGCAAGTCGGCGACCAACAGCGTGCTGTGGTTCACCGGCGAGGACATCCCGTTCATCCCGAACAAGCGCTTCGGCGGCGTCTGCCTGGGCAGCAAGATCGCCCCGATCTTCTACAACACCATGGAAGACGCCGGCGCCCTGCCGATCGAGCTGGACGTGTCGCAGATGGAGCATGGCGACGTCATCGAGCTGCGTCCGTACGAAGGCAAGGCGCTGAAGGACGGCAAGCAGATCGCCAGCTTCCAGCTCAAGAGCGAAGTGCTGCTGGACGAGGTGCGCGCCGGTGGCCGCATCCCGCTGATCATCGGCCGTGGCCTGACCGCCAAGGCGCGCGAGTCGCTGGGCCTGGCGCCGACCGACCTGTTCCGCCTGCCGGTGGTGCCGCCCGATACCGGCAAGGGCTTCAGCCTCGCCCAGAAGATGGTCGGCCGCGCCTGCGGTCTTGCGGAGGGGCAGGGCATGCGCCCGGGCACCTACTGCGAGCCGAAGATGACCTCGGTCGGTTCCCAGGACACCACCGGCCCGATGACCCGCGACGAGCTGAAGGACCTGGCCTGCCTGGGCTTCTCGGCCGACCTGGTGATGCAGTCGTTCTGCCACACCGCCGCGTATCCGAAGCCGGTGGATGTGAAGACCCACCACACCCTGCCGGAGTTCATCTCCACCCGCGGCGGCATCTCGCTGCGCCCGGGCGACGGCATCATCCACAGCTGGCTCAACCGCATGCTGCTGCCCGACACCGTGGGCACCGGCGGCGACTCGCACACCCGTTTTCCGGTCGGCATCTCGTTCCCGGCGGGCTCGGGTCTGGTCGCGTTCGCGGCTGCGACCGGCGTCATGCCGCTGGACATGCCCGAATCGGTGCTGGTCCGCTTCAAGGGCAAGATGCAGCCGGGCGTGACCCTGCGCGATCTGGTCAACGCGATCCCGCTCTACGCCATCAAGGCCGGCCTGCTCACCGTCGCCAAGCAGGGCAAGCAGAACATCTTCTCCGGCCGCATCCTCGAAATCGAAGGTCTGCCGGACCTCAAGGTCGAACAGGCGTTCGAGTTGTCCGACGCATCGGCCGAACGTTCCGCCGCCGGCTGCACCGTGCATCTCAACAAGGAACCGATCATCGAGTACATCAACAGCAACATCACGCTGCTGAAGTGGATGATCGCCGAAGGCTACGCCGACGCGCGTTCGCTGGCCCGCCGCATTCAGAAGATGGAAGCGTGGCTCGCGGACCCGCAACTGCTGCAGGGCGATGCGGATGCCGAATACGCTGCCGTCATCGACATCGACTTGGCCGATGTGCATGAGCCGATCCTGGCCTGCCCGAACGACCCGGACGACGTGAAGACGCTGTCGGAAGTGGCGGGTGCAAAGATCGACGAAGTGTTCATCGGTTCGTGCATGACCAACATCGGGCACTTCCGCGCCGCCGCCAAACTGCTCGAAGGCAAGCGCGATATCCCGACCCGCCTGTGGGTGGCCCCGCCGACCAAGATGGACGCCTCCGAGCTGACGAAGGAAGGCCATTACGGCACCTTCGGCACGGCCGGCGCGCGCATGGAAATGCCCGGCTGCTCGCTGTGCATGGGCAACCAGGCGCAGGTCCGCGAGGGCGCGACCGTGTTTTCGACCAGCACCCGCAACTTCCCGAACCGTCTGGGCAAGAACTCGAACGTCTATCTGGGCTCGGCGGAACTCGCCGCGATCTGCTCGCGCCTCGGCCGTATCCCGACCAAGGCCGAGTACATGGCCGATATGGGTGTGCTCGACGCGCAGGGCGCGGAGATCTATCGCTACATGAA
This sequence comes from uncultured Xanthomonas sp., assembly GCA_964523435.1. Taxonomy (GTDB): domain Bacteria; phylum Pseudomonadota; class Gammaproteobacteria; order Xanthomonadales; family Xanthomonadaceae; genus Lysobacter_I. Next base: position 5,379 of record CAZGBA010000073.1, on the reverse strand, counting down.
CTTCGACAAGATCGCCGATTACAAGGATGTGGCGGACACGGTTGGCGCCTGATCGCTGGTCAGCACGCTCGACAGTGAAAAAGCGAAGCCCGGCGAAAGCCGGGCTTCTTCGTTCAGGCGATATCGTTCAAACGATGGCCCGTGACTTGCAGTTCAATCCAGTTCCGCTTCGATCGCTTGCATCATCGCCCGCTTGCGCAGCACGAAATCCCACATCGTGCCGCCCATTTGCCGCCACAGCACCGCTGAGCGCAGCGCGGCGAGGAGCAGGGCGCGGATCTCGGCGACAACGTCCGCCTGCTGCAGATAATGCGGATTGCCCTGGACGATGACCTTCGGGCGCAGATGGCTGATGGTGTCGGCGTAGAGTTGGCCGAGCTTCGAGATCACGTCCGGATGGATGCTGCCCTGGCGTTCGGCGATGCCTTCGAGTCTGCGGATGCCATCGAGCACCTGCCGGGCCACCGTGTCGTCGGCGACGAAGCGTCGTTCGATCTGCAGCACGGACATGCCGAGTTTCGGCAACGCCTGATCGCTGCTGCGGTCGGTGAAGTAATCGCGTAACAGCAGCAGACCGCCGCGCAGGGATCGTGCGTTGCCGCCGTAGACCGCCTCGGCGGACGCGGCGTCGATCCGGAACACGCTGTCGAGCGCATTGCGTTCGCCTTCACCATCGGCGTGACCGGTGTCGGCGATCTGCCGCACCAGCTTCAACGCCTGCAGCATGCCGGCGAGGGCGAGAACCCGGGAGCGTACATCCATGGTCATGTTCAGTCAGCTTTTCGTGGGAGCGGCTTCAGCCGCGATGGCCTGCAAACGTAGTGTCTGCGGTGATGTCGCATCGGCGATGCGTTGTTCCAGCGGCGCATCCGTAGCAGCGATGACCGCGCCACCGAGGCAGACCTCTTCGTTGTACAGCACCAGCGATTGCCCGGGCGTGACCGCGCGCTGGGGACCTGCGAACACGACCGCCAGCGTGCCGTCGGATCGCACCTCCACTTCGCAGGCTTCGTCGTGCTGACGATAGCGGGTCTGCGCCGTGCAGGCGAAGCGCGCTGCAGGTGGCGCACCGGAAATCCAGTGCGCGGACTCGGTCCACAGACGGTTCGACATGAGATAGGACGAATCGCTGCCCTGATCGACGATCAGGGTGTTGTCGTGCACGCGCTTGCCGACCACGAACCACGGCGCTGCTGCGAACCCGCGCACGCCGCCGATCTGCAGACCCTCGCGTTGGCCCAGGGTGAAATAGAACACGCCCGGGTGTTCGCCGACTTGGCGCCCATCGGGGGTCACCATCGGCCCTTTTTTCGCGGGCAGGTACTGCGAGAGGAATTCGCGGAAATCGCGTTCGCCGATGAAACAGATGCCGGTCGAGTCTTTTTTCGCGGCGGTCGGCAGACCGGCTTCCGCCGCCATCCGGCGTACGTCGGTCTTGATCAGGTCGCCCAATGGAAAGAGCGTCGCCGCCAATTGCGCCTGACCGAGTTGGTGCAGGAAGTAGCTCTGGTCCTTGCTGCGGTCGACGGCACGCAGCAACTGCCATTCGCCCGCATGCTCGCGCACCCGGGCGTAGTGGCCGGTGGCGATGAATTCCGCCCCCAGTTCGCGCGCGGCATCGAGGAAGTGTTTGAACTTGATCTCGCGGTTGCACAGCACGTCCGGATTCGGCGTGCGCCCGGCGGCGTATTCGGCCAGGAAATGCTGGAAGACGCCCGACCAGTATTCGTTGGAGAAATCGCGGAAGTGGATCGGCAGCCCCAGGCGGCCGCAGACCGCCACCGCGTCGCGGCGGTCGTCCTCGGCGCGACAGTCGCCACTGCCGTCGTCGGCCCAGTTGCGCATGAACAGACCTGCGACGGAACGCGACGGGTCGACGACCGCCTGGTCGCGCAGCAACAGCGCCGCCACGGAGGAATCGACGCCGCCGGACATGCCGACGACGATCCGGGGCTGGATTCCGGGCGAGCCGCAGGCCGCGCTCACGACACAGGGCTCATGCCAGATGCTGCAACACCGTCAGCGGCGTGCGGTGACCAGCGAGGTGATCCGCGACCACCTGCCAGACCAGCGGGCTGCGGTGACGCTCCTGTGCGGCGAGGAGTTCGTCCGGCGTGAGCCACAGCGCCTGGACGATGCCCTCGTCGAGGGCCCGCGTCGGGTCGTGGCGCTCCGGTTCGGCGGCGAAGGCGAAGCGCAAGTAATGGCGCCCGGGACGATCCCCGAGATCGGGTGCTTTCCATTGATACGCACCCAGAAACGCGGTCAGGCGCACGTCCCAACCGGTTTCTTCGCGGGTCTCGCGCAACGCGGCCTCCAGCAGACTCTCGTCGGGTTCGAGGTGACCGGCAGGCTGATTGATGACCAGCCTGCCGCCGACCCGTTCCTCGACGCACAGCAGGCGGCCGTCCGCCACCACCACAGTAGCCACGGTCACGTCCGGCTGCCAGAAACGTCCTTCACGATAGCTCATGCACCCGGCCCCCTTGCCGTCATCCAAGCAACGATCACAGGTCGTCCCGGTCGCCGCTGAACTCGATTTCCATATCGTCCGCAGTCTCGGCGGCGATATCCATCGCCGACTCCAGCTGCACCGCATCGATGCTGTCGGGCAGTTTGATCACGTAGTACAGGACTTCGCCGCTCAGCTCCCAACCGCCGAGTGCTTTCTTCCGGCTATCGTCCATCAGTTCGAGCGCCTTGGCGCCGGTGATGCCGTCCTTTTCGACCCGCGCGGCTGGCGAGAAGATTTTGCGGATGCTGAACCCGCCGATGCTGCCCGTGTTGCCGCTGACGTACACCAATTGGGTGCGCTTTTCCTTGGCGTAGTTGTAGGTGACCCGGAAATCGCCATCGTCATCGACAACATATTTGACGCCGCGGGCCTCCAGCCGCACTTTCACCGAGGCGTCCTCGGCCTGTACGGCGGGTGCGAAAGCACTGGCAAGAAGCAATGCGCCGACAAGCGCGGTGCGGACGGGTGACGACATGGGCGATTCCCCTTGGATTGAACGGCCGGAATAACCGTTCGGCCGGGCATTGTGTTCCGGCAGACCGATCCCCGTCCACGGTGCGAGGTATCGATGCGTTGATCGTCGGTTCCAGGCTGTCTCGCACCCGCATGCTGGACCCGCTGGCTGCGTGTACGCATTGTGTCGACCCGCCCGGTGACCTTCAACGCGCGACAGGCCTGTTCTAGCGTGGGTACGGGGATTTCCGGGTCGTCTCTGGGGGAGATGGTCCCATCACGAACAGGAGCGCTGCCATGAGAACGATCGCTGCCCGCACCATGCTGTTGACCAGCGGACTCGCACTTGCGCTGGGCATGTCCACCGATGCCCGCGCCGCCGCGACCGCGAATTTCCAGGGGGTCTGCGTGTGGAACACCGCCCATACCCAGTACGTCTGCAACTTCGACGCCACTCGGCCCACTTCCAGCCCATCGAGCTGTTCCGGCTCGTTCATCTGGAAGTACCAGTGGGACTTCGACGACGGTTCGGCGCTGCTGACCGGCAATCCGCTGGCGCCCCACACCTTCCTGGACGGCCCTGAGCGGGTGGTGGCACTGAAGGTCATCTGCTGGAACGGCGAGATCGCAATCCGTTCGCGGCATGTCTGCAACCGGGTTGGTACGCCCGGTTGTATCAAGATCGATGGCAGGTGGTATTGAAAGCACGCTGATCCCGTCCCGGCGCGATGCCGGGGCGGGATCGCGCGCAGTGCGTCCGTGCACCTGAACGGCCACGTATAATTACCGGATGGCCAATCAGCACGAACACGATCACGGCGTCGCCGTACAGACCAGCAAACCCGAGCTGGCGCGGCCGCCGCTGTATTCGGTCATGATACTGAACGACGATTACACGCCGATGGACTTCGTGGTGGAGGTCCTGATGCGCTTCTTCAGCATGAACCTCGAGAAAGCCACGCAGGTCATGTTGCATGTCCACACCCGTGGCCGCGGTGTCTGCGGCGTTTTCACCCGCGAGATCGCCGAGTCCAAGGTGGCGCAGGTGAACGAATACGCCCGCCTCAATCAGCATCCCTTGCTGTGCACCATGGAAAAAACCTGAGTCCATCCCCAACTCCCGGCCTGTGGGCTGGTATCGTTGATGCGTATGGCGCGGAACTTGCATCCACCCGGGTGTTGAGCGCATCGTCATACGGCATGGATCGCACGATCAATGCGTTCGAAGGCAGGCAGCAAACGCTTCGATACGACGCAGTGTTCCAGCTCCTCGGTATTCCGCATTCGGATGGCGCAAGCCATCCTGAAACTTCCGGGGCCTCTTGTGACCCAGCAGGGCACAGTTGGTCCCGACCGGCAGAACTTCTCGGAGGGTAGTGCGACCATGTTCAGTAAAGACCTCGAATACGCCATCGGTCAGTGCTACAAGCACGCCCGCGAGGCGCGGCACGAGTACATGACCGTCGAGCACCTGCTTCTGGCGCTGCTCGACAACCCCTCCGCCGAAACCGTGCTCAAGGCCTGCAATGCGGATTTCACGCGTCTGCGCGGCGATCTGGAGCAGGCCATCGCCACTTCGGTCGCCACATTGACCGAGGACGATGTCCGCGATACCCAGGCCACCTTGGGCTTCCAGCGCGTTCTGCAGCGCGCGGTCTACCACGTGCAGTCCTCCGGCAAGAGCGAGGTCACCGGCGCGAATGTGCTGGTCGCGATCTTCGGCGAAAAGGATTCCTACGCCGTTTACTACCTCAACCAGCAGGGCGTCGCCCGATTGGACGTCGTTAACTTCCTGTCGCACGGAATCGCCAAGACAGGCGAAGGTCCCGAGCCGGGCGGCCAGGACGCGATCGAGCCCAGCAGCGACGGCGAGGCGGGCGAGGGCAAGAACGATCCGCTGACCGAGTTCACCATCAACCTCAACGCATTGGCTCGCGAGGGCAAGATCGACCCTCTGGTCGGTCGTGCAGAAGAAGTCGAACGCACGATCCAGGTGTTGTGCCGTCGACGCAAGAACAATCCGCTGTACGTCGGCGAAGCCGGCGTAGGCAAAACCGCGCTCGCCGAAGGCCTGGCGCGCAGAATCGTCGACGACGAGGTGCCGGAGGTGCTGGCCGGCGCCAATATCTTCTCGCTGGATCTGGGCGCGCTCGTCGCCGGCACCAAATATCGGGGCGACTTCGAGAAGCGGCTGAAATCCGTGCTCGCGGCGCTCAAGAAGATCCCGCAGGCGGTGCTGTTCATCGATGAGATCCACACCATCATCGGTGCGGGTTCCGCCAGCGGCGGCACCATGGACGCCAGCAATCTGATCAAGCCGGCATTGGCTTCCGGCGAACTGCGCTGCATCGGCTCGACCACGTTCCAGGAATATCGCGGCATCTTCGAGAAGGATCGCGCGCTTGCGCGCC
>CAZGBA010000072.1:0-19197 GCA_964523435.1 uncultured Xanthomonas sp. | reverse complement strand
GCCCAGGCGTTACCTGGCACCGTGCCCTGTGGAGCCCGGACTTTCCTCGGCATCGGCATTCCGGAGAATGCGATGACGCGACTGCCTGGCCGACTCCGTCTCGTTCATTGTCGCATGATCGCCGCGTTCCGCCCGGCTTGACCCACGTCAAAGTACCGGCCCTACCCGCCACTGACACTGCTCGGACACGCGCCGCAAGAAGGGGGAACGCATGGCATTTTTCGAGTGGTCGCCAGACCTGTCGGTCGGGCTGGAAACGGTCGACCGGCAACATCGCATGCTGATCGGCTACATCAACGAGCTGAGCGACGCCGTCGACAAGGGCCGCAGCGGTTCCACCCTGCAGAAAACGATCGAGCGCCTGCGCAACTACACCCGCGTGCATTTCGCCTACGAAGAGGCGATGTTCAAGGTCTACCGATACGAGGAGGCCGACGACCACAGCCACGCGCACCTTGCGTTCGTTCGGATGATCGAGGATTGCGAGCAGCGCCATGCCAAAGGCGAGCAGAACGTGGGCGTCGAATTGCTGAACTACCTCAAGCGCTGGCTTTCCGAGCACATTCTGGTCGAAGACAAGGGCTACGCGAGAGTGCTGATCGAACGCGGAGCGGAGTGATCGGCGGATCAGCCGGAGCTTTCGCCGTCCATCTTCCGCGACAGTGTCTCCACGGCCAGCACGCACAACCAAAGCACGGTGATCGCAACCAGCCACAGCGGCAGCGCGTGCCCGCCGAGCGATGTGCCCTGCCATCGTGGCAAATAGAGCAGCGCTGCGGCAATCATCGCGGGCAGGTACAACAGGCCCAACAGACCCATCATCATCGTCTTGAAGCGCAACACCTGCGCTCGCGCCTCGACGAGCCGCTGCGCATCGGCCGCCACGCGCGCGGCGAAATCGTCGGGCAGCGCCGGTAGCGATTCCCCATCGAGCGCAGCGAAGACATCGCGATAGCGCTCCCCGCCCGCATCGCCCGCCGGGCCGTCCACCCCGGATCGCAATGCCGACAACAAGCGCTCCTGATGGCGCCATTCCTCATCCATCACCTCCTGCGCTTCGGGTATCGGTGATCCGTGCGGGTTCATGGTCGTTCTCCCAAGGTGATGGCGAGGCCATCGCGAAGCCGGGCGCGGGCGCGCGCCAAATGACTTTTGACGGTGCCCGACGGCAGGCCGGTCATGGCGGTGATCTCGGGAATCGTCAGCTCATCGAGATGATAGAGCGTCAGCAGCAGACTCTGGATCGGCGGCAATCTGCGCATCTGCGCCTGCACGATGCCGTTGATCTGCGTCTGCGAAGCCCGCGCGTACACGTCTTCGCCGCTGTCGATCGCTTCGATCGCCGCCGCACCATCGTCGCCAACCAGTTCGCGCTCCAGCGGCATGCGCCGGCGTTCGAGGTGTCGCAGCGCACAGGTATAGGCGATGCGGCCAACCCAGGTCTTCAGCGAACTGTCGTACCGGTATTGATGCAGACAGCGGTGTACACGCAGAAACACGTCCTGGCACAGATCGCGCGCGTCTTCGGGATGACGCACGAGTTTGAGCGCGATATGCCAGCACAGTGCTTCGTGTTCCCGCACCAGACGCTCGAATGCGCCCGGCGCGCCGGCCATGACGGCCTCCACCAGTGCGCGATCAGGAATAGGGCGTTCGTCGGTCATCTGTCCGTTGGATACGCCCGGGCGCACGACGGTTGCATGCGCTTCGGGTGCAACCGTTCGCCATGGCCACGTCTCTATCGCCATGATCCCCGAACTGCCGAGAGCCCCGCCATGGACCCCATCTTCACAAAACAGATCATCATTCCGCTTGCCCTGTTCTTTTGCATCACCTTCGCCTTCAAAGCGCTGCTGGATGCCGTGACCCGTTACCGCATGATGAAGGAAAGCATCTCGGAAACGGCCTTGGCGGAACTCCTCCGCAACGACGCCCGTCAGCGGCGGCTCTCCTCGCTGCGGTGGGGCATCTTCCTGATCGCGATCGGCCTGGGTTTCGCACTGCTACAGGCTTTCGGCTGGACCCAACCAACCCCGGGCAGCATCGCCCTGCTCGCGATCCTGACCGGTACCGGTCAGCTGGTCTATTTCCGGCTGGCCAACAACGCCGGGTAAGCAGCACCCGGCCGGCGCCTAAACGCCGGCCCTGCCCATCGCCCTGTTCGCATCGTTCGGCCGCCATCCGTGCGGCCCGACGGCCTGCGCCCCGAAAACAACAACCCCGGAGCTTGCCATGCGCACCACTCGACTCCCGCCGCCCCGACTGCCTCGCACATCAGTGACCGCTGCATGGCTGACGGCATCGATCCTGTCCACACTGTCGGCTTCGGTCCATCCGGCGAATGTCGCGGAGGACGCCGCATCGTCTACTGCGGTCCGTCGCGAAATCCTGGCGCTCGACGCCCGTATCAGCGATGCCTACAACCACTGCCGGATCCATCCGCTCAAAAAACTGTTCGCGAGCAACGCAGAACTGTATTTCGCGGATCGTGGCGTCACGCGCCAGATATTCACCTACACCGACACGCTGCGCCGCACGTTCTGCGGCAAGTACCGTCGCGAAGCATCCGCATCGGATCAGCATGTCTACGCCCTGCCCGATCACGGCGCCATCCAGACCGGTACGCAGGCGTTCTGCGCGATCGGTTCGCAGCCCTGCCGCGGGCAACGCATGCATTTCGTGGCGATCTGGCGTCAGCGCGATGGCGAATGGAAAATCACCCGGCTGGTACGTTACGGCTATGCACCAGCGGACTGAACGCCCGCGGCAACGCCTGTCCAGATCATCGACGTCACGTGCGCTCTGCGGTGAAGTGGCGCATTGCGATTTGCTTTCCCCGATCAGCCCCCGTAAAGCCCCTTCCTCGGCGCGCCAGTGATCTCCGCCGCCAGCTTCGCGGCGGTCGACGGCGGCAAGTGTTCGATGAGCTTCGCATAGACTCGGCGGCCTTCGACCAGCTTGGCGTCGGCATCGTCGCCCACGCCCTGGATCAGCAGGACGAATTCGCCCTTGCGCTGGTCGGCGTCCGCAGCGACCCGGGCGTGAAGTTCGCCGAGCGTGCCGCTGAGCACGGTCTCGAACAATTTGGTCAGCTCGCGGGCGATCGCGGCGGGTCGGTCGGCGCCGATGACCGCCACGGCATCGGCGAGTGCGTCCTCGATGCGGTGCGAGGACTCGTAGAACAGCAGCGTGCGCGGCTCGCTGGCGAGTTCGGCGAAGCGTTCGCGGCGGGCTCCGGCCTTGGCCGGCAGAAACCCCTCGAAGGCGAAGCGGTCGCTGGGCAGACCGGCGACGCTGAGCGCGGCGATCAGCGCGCTGGGGCCGGGAATCGGGCTGACCTTGATCCCGGCGGCGCGGGCGGCGGCGACCAGCCGGAAGCCGGGATCGCTGACCAGCGGGGTGCCGGCGTCGGACACCAGCGCCAGCGATTCCCCGGCGCGCAGGCGGGCGACGATGCGCTCGGCCAGCCCGGCTTCGTTGTGTTCGTGCAGGGCGATCAGGGTCTGCTCGACGCCGTAATGCGACAGCAACTGGCGGGTATGACGGGTGTCCTCGGCGCAGATCGCGGCGACCGTGCGCAAGGTATCTAGCGCGCGCGGCGAGAGATCGCCCAGATTGCCGATCGGTGTCGCGACGACGTGGAGAATGCCTGCAGCGGCGGGGGTGGACATCGGGTCTGACTCGCTCGGGGTGTGGCAGGCGGGTAGAATCCTAACGGTTCACTCAAGGGTTGCGGCGATGCGCATGAATTCGACGACGTTGGCTTGGCTTTGCACCGGTTTGCTTGCCTTGGGCCTGACCGCCTGCACGCCGACCAAGCCCGGCGGCACCAAGCCGTCGACCTATCGGGTCAATCCGCTCGTCACACAGGCCTCTGCCCTCGCCGGCAATCACGACACCCTGACCGGTCAGGCCAAGATCGACAACGGCCGCGAGATCGAACGCATCATCGCCGGGCTCGACAACGCCACGCTGAGCAACGAAGCCGGCGCGCTGCGCGAGGGCGATCCGCTCTACAACTTCATCGGTCGCGAACTGCTGCGCCGCGGTCTGACCCTGCCGCGCCCGTTCGACCGCGAAGGCAACTGGCGTTTCACCGCCGGCAACCGCCCCCCGGCGGATCGCGACGGCTATCGGCCGCCGCGCAAACTCGCGGTGCTGCTGCCGCTGACCGGCGCGATGGCCGCTGCATCGTCGCCGGTGCGCGACGGCCTGCTCGCCGGTTATTTCGGCGAACACCGGCAGCGGCCGGAGATCGTGTTCTACGACACCAACGGCACTCCGGCCGGCGCCGTGGCCGCCTACCAGAAAGCCAGTACCGAAGGCGCCGATTACGTGGTCGGCCCGCTCGGCCGCGACGAAGTGGGGGCGCTGTTCAAGGAATCGCAGCTCAACGTGCCGGTGCTGGCGCTGAATCGCGGCGCGATTGCACCACCGAGCGGCAACGCCAGCTTCGCGCTGGCGCCCGAGGACGACGGCATCGCCGCAGCCGAATATCTGCTCGCGCGCAAGGCGCGCCGGGTGCTGGTGCTGGTGGGCAGTGACGACGGCATGCGTCGCAGCGCCACGGCCTTCCGCGAACATCTCGCGAGCCGTGGTGGCATCGTGATCGAAACGCTGACCATCGCTGAAAAACCGGTCGACAGTACTGCCGCGCTGCAGGCGGCCGCGCAGAAGGAAGGCGGCGTCGACGCGCTGTTCCTCGCGCTGAAGAGCGGACAGGCGCGGGCGCTGGCGCCGCAGCTGACCACGGCCGGCCTCGCCGCGAAGCTGCGGGTGTCCACCGCGCAGTTGCTGTCGGGCACCGGCAAGCCGGAGCAGGACAAGTTGCTCGACGGCATCGCCTTCCCGGCCGAAACCTGGAGCGTGCAGGGCATCGCCGGCCTGCCTTCGGCCGACGCCACCGGCGGCATGCTGTCCACCGCGCGCGGCCCGGCGGCCAAGCTGTTCGCGTTCGGCTACGACGCATGGCTGCTCACCGCCTATCTCGAACGGCTCGCCACCCAGGCGAACGGCAAGATCGACGGCGCGACCGGCGACCTGCGCATCGACGGCTTCGGCAATATCGTGCGCAGCCCGGCGTGGTCGACTTTCAGCAACGGTCAGATCGTCGCCCTCGCCCGCAGTGGCGACTGAAGATCGTAATCCGGCTCGGCTGACCGATCGGCGTGCGCAGGGCGCGCGCGTCGAAGCCATCGCCCGCGATTTCCTGCAGCGACACGGGCTGGAGCCCGTCGCCGCCAACGCCAATTACCGCGGCGGTGAACTCGATCTGGTGATGCGCGACGGCGATACGCTGGTCTTCGTCGAAGTGCGCTATCGACGCGGAGCCGGCTTCGGCGGTGGCGCCGCGTCGGTCGATGCCAACAAATGCCGCAAGCTGGTGCACGCGGCCCAACAATTCCTCGCCGCACATCGCGAGTACGCGCGCATGCCGTGTCGCTTCGATGTGATCGATGCCAGCGGCGACCCGGAAGCACCCTCCTTCGACTGGCTGCGCGACGCGTTTCGCGCCGACGACGTCTGAATAGCGAGCGACGAGCCTTGCCATGACTCCGACCGACATCGTGCAACGCCAGCTGGACGCCTACAACGCACACGATCTGGAACGCTTCGCCGACTGTTTCAGCGAGAATGTCCAACTGTTCCGCATGCCGGCGGAAGCACCGCACATTGTCGGCAATGCCGCGTTGCGCGCGTTCTATGCCGAACATCGTTTTTCGATTCCGGGCCTGCGCGCCGAACTGCTGAACCGCATCGCGCTGGGCGACAAGGTCACCGACCACGAGCGCATCCACGGCCTGGGCAAACAGCCGTCGGAAGTGATGGCCGTCTACCAGATCCGCGATGGCCTGATCGCCAGCGCCTGGTTCTTCTACCCTTAGATTCGGACACGATGCCGACCATCTTCACCCACGCCATCGTTCCGCTCGCGCTCGGTGTCGCGCTCGGGCGCAATGCGGTGTCACCGCGATTGATCGCCGCCGGCATGTTCGTGGCGATCGCGCCCGATTTCGACACCCTCGCATTCAAGCTCGGCATCGCCTACGCCGATCAGTTCGGGCATCGCGGCGCGAGTCATTCCTTCGTCTTCGCGCTGGCGGTCGCACTGCTTGGCGCGATGGTCGCGTCGTGGCTGCGGACCACGCGATGGCGTGCATTCCTCTGGCTGGCGTTCTGCACCGCTTCGCATCCGTTGCTCGACGCGCTGACCAACGGCGGCCTCGGCGTGGCATTGCTGTGGCCGTGGTCGCACGAGCGTTTCTTCGCGCCGTGGCGACCGATCGCGGTGTCGCCGATCGGCGCCGGATTCTTCAGCGCGCGCGGGGCGGCGGTCCTGTGGTCGGAACTGCAGTGGGTCTGGTTTCCGTTCGCGATGCTGGCGCTGCAGTGGGCCACCATACGCAAGCACTTCGAGGAACGCAGACGGTGGCGGCAACGACCCTGACCCCCGGCAGCACGCCGTGTGGACGCAACGGTCTTCGGGTTCCGCCGGCTTCGATGTCGACGCCTTGTGCAATACTTCGCCCGACCACACCGGACTCGATCGAGCATGCCCAGCGCCGGCGTTCGTTTCAAAGACCGTCACCCTCGCAGTCATCGCTGGCTGCGCGCCGCCAATCTGCTGGCCTTGCTCGCGGCGCTCGCATCGACACTCGTCATGCTCTCCGCATCGGGTTTTCCAGACGATGCGGAAGGCTGGCTGTGGACCGGCTTACTGACATTGCTGCCTGCTGCCGGTATCGGCGTGCTGGCGTTTCTGGCATTGCCCCGGATCCGCGGACGCGCGGCCGCATGGTCCTGCGGCATCTCCGGTATCGCGGCCTCCGGTTTTTGGACTTACGCCTACCGTGAGCTCATGCAATCGGGCGACTCCAGCGTCGGTCTCGCGGTCACGCTGCTTCCCATCGCACTGTTGCCGTTCTGGGCGGTCATGATCGTTGCGGTCATCGCGCTGGAATGGTGGTCGGCGCGCACGCCCCACGCGGCTGCCTGACGCGGGTCGCCGTGCTCGTTCTTCACGCATGAGCTCGCCCCTGTCGACAGCGTTGGATCGCGAACTCTCCGCGCTGCTCGGCGACGGCTGGCGCACCGATGCCAGCGAGCGGTTGACTTACGGTTACGACAACTCGCGGCGACAGGCGATGCCCGATGCGGTCGCGCTGCCGTCGACGCAAGAACAGGTCGTCGCGCTGGTGCGCGCATGTCGCGTCCATCGCATGCCGGTGGTCGCACGTGGACGCGGCACCAATACCACCGGCGCGTCGGTGCCGAGCGCGGGCGGTGTGGTGGTGTCGTTCGAGCGCATGACGCGGATTCTCGACATCCGTCCCGGCGATCGCTGCGCGGTGGTGGAACCGGGCGTGTTGAATGGCGACCTGCAGCGTGCGTTGAAACCGCACGGACTGTTCTGGCCGCCGGATCCGACCAGCGCTGACTTTTCCACCGTCGGCGGCAATCTCGCCTGCAATGCCGGCGGTCCGCGCGCGGTGAAATACGGCGCGAGCCGCGACAACGTGCTCGCACTGACGGCCGTCACCGGCACTGGCGAATTGATCCACTGCGGCAGCGCCACCACGAAAGGTGCGACCGGCTACGACTTGCAACGCTTGCTCGTCGGCAGCGAAGGCACGCTTGCGCTGATCGTGGAGGCGACACTGAAACTCACGCCATTGCCGGCCGCGCGCCGCGCGCTGCGTGCGCTGTATCGCGATGTCGACGCCGCTGCCGCCGCTGTCGCGCGGCTGATGGCGCAGCCGGTGACGCCGTCGATGCTCGAATTCATGGACGGCCACGCCGTTCGACTGGCTCGCGCGCAGATGCGCGCGAGCACCGGCGGAACCGATATTCCCGAACATGCCGGCGCGCTGCTGATGATCGAAGCCGATGGCGATGCGCACACTTTGCCGCATGCGCTCAATGCGCTGAGCATCGCTGCGCGCGGCGATGGATGTCTCGACGTCGAGCCGGCCGCCGACGAGGCCGCACGCGAACGGCTGTGGGCCGCACGCAAGGCGCTCTCGCCCGCGCTACGCAATCTTGCGCCGGGCAAGATCAACGAAGATGTCGTAGTGCCTGTGTCGCGGATTCCCGAACTCGTCGCCGGCGTGCAGACGCTGTCGCGAGAAGCCTCATTGCCGATCGTCTGCTTCGGCCACGCCGGCAACGGCAATCTGCACGTCAATCTGATGTACGACCCCGCCGATCCGGCGCAGAACGAACGCGCGCATGCAGCGATGTCGCGTGTGTTCGCGCTGACGCTGTCACTCGGCGGCACGCTGTCCGGCGAGCACGGCATCGGTCTGGCGAAACGCGAGTTCATGCCGCAGGCGGTCGATGCGCCGACGCTGACGATGATGCGCGCAGTCAAGGCGGCATTCGATCCCGACGGGATTCTCAATCCGGGCAAGCTGCTGCCGCCGTGAGCCCGAAGCCCGAACACCCGCAGCTTGAGGGATTGCTCGCCGATATCCGCGCCTGCCGGCTGTGCGAAGCGCAGCTGCCGCTCGGTCCACGCCCGGTGCTGCGCGCGAGCGGAACCTCGCGCTTGTTGATCGTCGGCCAGGCGCCGGGCACGAAGGTGCATGCGAGCGGCATTCCCTGGGACGACGCCAGCGGCAAACGTCTGCGCGAATGGCTTGAGATGGATGTCGATACGTTCTACGACGCTTCGCGGATCGCGATCGTGCCGATGGGCTTCTGTTATCCCGGGAAAAGCGGTTCCGGCGACGCGCCGCCGCGGCCGGAATGCCGCGCGACCTGGCATCCGCGATTGCTGCCGATGCTCGGGCAAGTGCGGCTGATGCTGCTGATCGGTCAGTACGCGCAGAACTATTTTCTGGGCGAACGCCGCAAGGCAACGCTCACCGACACCGTTCGCACCTGGCGCGACTACATGCCGGAATATCTGCCGCTGCCGCATCCCAGTCCGCGCAACATCGGCTGGTTCAAGGCGAACCCATGGTTCGAGCATGATGTTGTGCCGGCGCTGCGCGAGCAGGTGCGCGAGGCGTTCGCAGAGGCTTGAGCGTTGTTTGTCCTGTCATCCCGAGCGCAGCGAGGGACCTGCTTTCATCGCAGCCTTTGAAAAGCAGGTCCCTCGCTGCGCTCGGGATGACAGAGCATGCGGTACCGCGCTGTGCGGATACCGTACTTCAGCCCTCGAAATGCACATATCCCGCGCGCGGCGGCGGCCACGCCGCGCCTGCGGCGTCCCGCAGCAGGATATTGCCGGCGTCGCCGGTGATACGGCCGATCCGTGTCACGGACACGTCACAGGCGTCCATCGCGTCGCGTACGGCAAGTCGTGCGGTCTTCGGCGCGGTGAAGCACAGTTCGTAGTCGTCGCCGCCAGCGACCTGCAGTTCACGACGCGTTGCAGGATCGAATTCGGCGATCAGCGCATCCGATGCCGGCAGCGCGTCGACGTCGAGTTCCGCACCGACGCGGCTGACACGACAGACATGACCCAGATCGGCAAGCAGGCCGTCGGAGATATCGATGCACGCATGCGCGATGCCGGCGAGCGCCAGCCCTGCGGCGATGCGCGGTATCGGCCGATCGAGACGCGCGCGCAGCACCGGATCAACCGGTCGCTGCGACTGCCATTGCCGCAGCGCCGCTGCGGCATCGCCGAGCGTGCCGGTGACCCAGAGATCGTCGTCCACCCGCGCTGCGCTGCGCAGCAATGCGCCGCGTGGATCGACCAGACCGTGCGCGGTCACGCAGACCGACAGCGGCCCACGCGTGGTGTCGCCACCCACCAGGGCCACGCCGTGGCGCGCGGCAAGTTCGAGAAAACCATCGAGAAAACCATCGAGCCATGTCGCATCGGGCTGCGGCAACGACAGCGACAGCGTGCACCACGTCGGCGTCGCGGCCATCGCGGCGAGATCGGACAGATTCACCGCGAGCGATTTCCAGCCGATATCGGCGGGCGTGGTTTCCGCCGGAAAATGCACGCCCGCATTCAGCGTGTCCATCGCCACGACCAGCCGCTTGCCGGGCGGCACCGACAGGATCGCCGCGTCGTCGCCGATGCCCACGACCACGTCGTCGCGCGTGGCGGCGCGCTGGCGGATGCGGGCGATGAGGTCGAATTCGGAAGCGTGGGCGGTCATGCGGTCTCTGCGTGCGGTTTCTGCGTGTCTTGCCCGCGTCGGCGGGACCTGCGCTATGGTGGCACAGCGCTGCGTGGGGTTCGGCGCGCAGGCGGCACGGAGGGCAAGCATGACGGACAACCTGTTCAGACCGGAGGTCAGCCAGGCGCGCAAAGACGCATGGCTCGGGACCACGCGTCTGCCGTCACCGCGGATCGCATGGCCGATGACGCTGCTGGCGCTGGCGCTGGTCGCCTGTGTCGCCGCGTTCCTGATCTTCGGCCAGCATTTGCGCAAGGTCCGCGTCCCGGGTCTGCTGGTGCCGTCGCAGGGGCTGCTCGCTGCGGTGTCGCCGAACACCGGCGTGGTGACCGCCGTGAACGTCGCGGAAGGCGATCGCGTCGATGCGCGTCAGCCGTTGATCGAAATCGCCTCTTCGGTCGAAAGTCCACGCTGGTCCACCGGCGATGCCGGCGCCACCGTCGCCGGCCAGCTCGAACGCCAACGCGCGCTGATCGAAGCGGATATGGATGTTCTGCAAACCGCGGGCGCGCGCGATGCGGACGCATTACACGAACGTCTGACCGCACTGCGCGGCGAGCTCGCGACCGCAGAGCGCACATTGCAACTGCGCGAACGCCAGGCGACGCAGGCGCGCGAACTGCTGGAACGCATCCGCCCCTTGCAGCGCGAGCGGATCGTCAGCGATGTGCAGATCGCGCAGTACGAAACCGACGCCACCGAAGCGCGCGCCGCTGCCGAGGACGCGCGGCAGGCGCTGTCGCAGACCCAGCGTCGGCTGGCCGATGCCGAAGCCGGCGTCGCGACCCAGCGCTCGACATCCGAACTGCGTCGCCACGATCTGCAGCGCAGGCTGGCGGACCTGTCGCAGGTGGCCGCGCGCAACGCTGCCGACGGCGGCGCGCTGGTACGTGCGCCGCGACGCGGCATGGTGTCCGGGTTGGCGGTGGAACCGGGGCAATCCGTGACCCGCGGCCAGCGCCTGCTGTCGCTGATTCCGGAAGGCTCGGTGCTGCGTGCGGAACTGTGGGCACCGAGCGATGCGATCGGCGAACTTGTGCCGGGCACGCGAGTCGCGCTGCGCTATCGCGCCTTCCCGTTCCGCCGCTACGGCGTGCAATCCGGACGCGTGCTCTCGATCTCGCGCTCCGCGCTCTCGCCCGAGGAAATCCAGAAGCGCAGCGGCATGAAGACGAATGCTCCCGCGTATCGCGTGCTAGTCGCGCTGGACCCTCAAACCGACCGTAGCAACGGACGACTCCTTCCGCTGCGCGCCAGCATGACCCTGGACGCGGATCTGCTGCTGGAACGCCGCCGGCTGTACGAATACGTGTTCTTCCCCGTCGACACCCGCAGCGGGAGCGGCACATGAGCGGCTTCGCACGGCGCGCGCGCGCCGGCGAACTGCCGGTGATCCATCAGAACGAGATCGCCGAATGCGGCTTGGCTTGCCTCGCGATGATCGCGGCATACCACGGACACGATGTCGACATGGCCGGCATGCGTCGGCGTTTCGCGGTATCGATCAAGGGCGCGACGCTGTCGCGGCTGATCGCGATCGCCGACCGGCTTGATCTCGCTGCACGACCACTGCGCGCCGAACCCGAGCATCTGCCCGATCTGCGCGTGCCGTGCATCCTGCACTGGGACATGAATCATTTCGTGGTGCTCAAACGCGTCGCGCGCGGCATCGCCGAGATCCACGACCCCGCGCGCGGTGCGGTGACGATGCCGATCGCCGAACTCGGCCGTCACTTCACCGGCATCGTGCTGGAGCTGACCCCGAACGACCATTTCCAACCGGTGCATGCGCGCGAACCGATCCGTCTGCGCGCGCTGGTCGGCGAAATCATCGGCTGGCGACCGGCGCTCGTGCAGATCTTTTCGCTGGCGCTGGCGCTGGAGCTGTTCACGCTGCTGCTGCCGATGTCGATGCAGTGGGTGATCGATCGCGTGCTGGTGTCGGCGGATACGGAGCTGTTGACGCTGCTGGCGCTGGGCTTTCTCGCCGCCGTGCTCTTCCAGAGCGCGATCGCCGCAGTACGCGGCTGGGTGGTGGCGGACATCGCGGCGGCTTTCGAGGCGCAGTGGTCGACGCATCTGGCCGCGCATCTGCTGCGGCTGCCACTGACCTTTTTCGCAAAGCGCAGCGTCGGCGAGGTGCTGTCTCGATTCCTGTCGGTACAGAGCGTGCAGCAGACGCTGAGCACCAGCTTCGTGGAAGCACTGCTCGACGGGCTGACGGTGGTGCTGGTGCTGGCCCTGCTGCTGGTGTATTCGCCCACGCTCACGGCCTGGGTGGTCGCAGGCTTCGCGGTGTATGCCCTGCTGCGCGCGTGGAGCTATCGACGCCTGTGGCGGCTGAAGGAAGGCCATCTGGTCAGCGTTGCGCGCCAGCAGTCGCTGCTGATCGAATCGGTGCATGGCGTGCAGGCGATCAAACTCGCCAACCGGCACGCGGAGCGTAGCGCGCGGCTGGCGAACGCAGCCAACGACGCCGCGCGGCAGGACGCCGCCGTGCGCCGCGCGACCGCGACATTCTCGGCGCTGTCCAAGCTGGTGTTCGGCGTACAGCGGGTGCTGCTGATCTGGCTCGGCGCGGGCATGGCGCTGAGCGGTTCGATGACCGCAGGCACGCTGGTGCTCTGCATCGCCTACGCCGACATGTTCGCCGCGCGCGCCGGTGGCTTGATCGACAAATTCATCGATCTGCGCCTGCTCGGCGTGCACGCTCGGCGGATCGCGGATATCGCGCAGCAGCAGCCGGAGCGCGACGGCGTCGGCGAATATGCCGGCCCGCCGCCGGAGCCTTCGCTGGACATCGAAGGCCTGGCTTTCCGCTACGGCGAAGACGAGCCGTGGATCGTGCGCGACTGCAGTTTCAACATCGCGGCGGGCGAATCGGTCGCCATCGTCGGCCCCTCCGGCGCGGGCAAGACCACGCTGGCGAAGCTGCTGCTGGGTCTGCTGCCGCCCGAGGAAGGCACGGTGAGGATCGGCGGCATCGACATCGCGCGCTACGGCCTGTCCGCCTATCGTTCCCGGGTCGGCGCGGTGATGCAGGACGATGTGCTGTTCGCCGGTTCGGTTGCCGACAACATCACCTTCTTCGACAGCGACGCGCTGCCGGAGGCGGTGATGACCGCTGCACGGCGCGCCGGCATCCACGATGAAATCGCGGCGATGCCGATGGGTTACGAAACGCTGGTCGGCGACATGGGCTCGGCGCTGTCCGGCGGTCAGAAACAGCGCGTGCTGCTGGCGCGCGCGCTGTTCCGCAATCCGGACATCCTGGTGCTGGACGAAGCCACCAGTCATCTCGACGTCGAGCGTGAGCACAGGATCAATGCCGAAATCTCCGCACTGCGCATCACCCGGTTGATCATCGCGCATCGGCCGGACACGATCCGCAGCGCCGACCGCATCCTGATGGTCGCGGACTGCCACGTGGAAGCCTGGTCGCAGGCGCAGTTCGATGCGCAGCTTCAGGCGCGGTTCCGCACGAACTCGACGCCATGAGTCGCAAGTGCGACGGCGTCGACATCGGCTTACGGGAAGTTAACACCCCACCGGATCGTGCCGCATAGACTCGAACCGTGCCTGTGCCGCTCGCATCATTCCGATGCGGACGCTGCGGGCGCCGGGTCCGGTCTCCGATCCGAAATGCGTTCGCTGCCGGACATCGCAGTACCGCACCGGGAATGTTTCCCGGTTGCCGTTTCTTCCTCAGGATGATTGAAGGAGTGCAAGCAATGTCGAAGTTCGAGGACAAGTCCCAGGACACCACCGTTCGCCCGATCGCCCGCACCGTCGCGCGCGAGCTCTCGCCGCAGGAAGTCGAGAAGATCGCTGGTGGGCGTCCGACCCACACCCACGCCACCGGTCCGAACGGCGACGACCCCGGCGATCCGGGCAGTTCCATCTGATCCATCAGCGGACCGATCTTCGCGGATGCCGGCACGCCTGGTGACGCGCGTATCCGCTCCGCCACGCCGCGCTGCCTTGAAGGAGCGCGGCGTTTTCATTCCCACCGCTTTCATTGCATCGCCGCGACGGAGCGCACATGCCCACTCTTTCTCCACTTCCGCGCGCCGCGCAGGCGACGAAACAGCCGCTGATCCTTTCCGGCCACGCACACGATGTGCATGCCGCCGCCGTGTGCTGGGCATTGCGGCGCAGCGGCTATCGCCCGACGTGGGCGCAGACCCTGGCCGATGCCGCGATGGCGCCAGTGTCGCTGCATGCCGACGACCGCGAGGGTCTGCGTTTCGCTGGCGGTATCGATCCGGCGCGGACCTCCAGCGTCTGGTTCCGCCGGCCGCGACTGCCCGACTCCTTCGACAACGTATCCACCGCCGATCTGACGTTCGTGCGCGATGAATGGAAGCGTCATGCAAGTAACGTGCACGCCGTCGCTGGCGCGGCAGGCGGCGTGTTCTGGGTCAACCGTCCCGATCGCGCGCTGGCGACCGAAAACAAGTGCCTGCAACTGCAGGCCGCGCATCGCTGCGGCCTGCGCTTCCCGGCCACGCTGATCTCGTCGGACCCCGACGAAATCCGGCGCTTCTTCAAGGCGCACGAGCGCATCGTCTACAAGCCCTTCGCCACCCACAGCTGGCGCGACGGCGACGGCAGGATCTACAGCACCTATGTGCGCACGCTCGACGCGGATGCGCTGCAGGACGACGCCGCGCTGCGGCTGTGTCCCGGTATCTACCAGGCCTGCATCCGCAAGCGCTACGACCTGCGCGTGACCGTCATCGGCCGGCGCATGTTCGCGGTGCGCGTCGATACGCCTGAAGCGGACGACGGCGTGGTCGACTGGCGCGCCGCCTCGATCGGCGATCGCGCGACATCGCGCCCGTACGCGCTGACCCATGCGTGGGAAACCGCGCTGCGGCGGCTGATGGATGCGCTGGGGCTGGTGTTCGGCTGCATCGATCTGGTCGCCGACGATCACGACGAACTGCATTTCCTGGAGGTCAACCAGGCCGGACAGTTCCTGTTCGTCGAACACGATGCGCCGGACGTGCCGCTGCTGCGCGCGATGGCGGCGATGCTCGCGGAAGGCCGGTCGGATTATTCGCTCGACACCATCGCCGAGCTGTCCTATGCGGATTTTCTGGACGACCCCGAGCAGAAAGTGTGGTGGGCATCCGTGGCTGCGGAGATGCGCAGCGAAAACGGCGCGATCGCGGGGATCAGCGAGGAATAGCGATCAGCCTGCGCAACGGGCGCACAAGGAAATCGTGCATCGCAGACCTTGTGCCGCCGCGCTTACTTCCCGCGCGCGGTCTGCACTTCGATCGCGCGCAGCGCGACGGCTGCGTGATCGAGCACACCGTTGACGTAGGTGTGGCCGTGTTCGGAACCGAAGCGCTTCACCGATTCCACCGCTTCGTTCAACACCACGCGATACGGCACATCGATGCGGTGCTGCAGTTCGTAGGCGGCGATGCGCAGCGCGGCGCGTTCGATCGGATCGACTTCTTCCATCGTGCGGTCAAGAAACGGCGCCAGCGCTGCGTCGAGTTCCTTGCAGTGCGCGTCGACGCCGTGGACGAGTTCCTGGAAATACGGAAGATCGGCGATTTCGCGCGCCTGCTCGTGCGCGAACTGGCTGACGATGTCGCGCGCCTCGGCGCCCGACATCTGCCATGCGTACACGGCCTGCAGCGCACGGCGACGGGCGCGGGTGCGCAGCACAGGGTCTACGCCGTCGGTACGCCGGTAATGTTGTTTGTTCATGCCAGTTTGTCCATCAGATTGGCCATCTCGATGGCGACCAGCGCCGCCTCTTCGCCTTTGTTGCCGTGACTGCCGCCGGCACGCTCGGCGGCATGCTCGTACTGCTCGACCGCCAGCACGCCATTGACGACCGGCAGCGCGTAATCCAGCGAGACCCGCATCAGTCCGTCGGAGCAACCGTCGGCGACCTGTTCGTAGTGGCGGGTATCGCCGCGGATGACGCAACCCAGCGCAACGATCGCGGCGTGACCACCGCTGGAGGCCAGGCGCGCGGCGGTCGCGGGCAGTTCCCAGGCACCGGGGACGCGGATCACGTCCACCGCATCCTCGGCGACGCCGTGGGCAAGGAAGGCTTCGCGGGCACCGGCGACCAGCTGCTCGGTGATGCGCGGGTTCCAGCGGCTGGCGATGATCGCGAAACGCGCGCCTTCGGGGGCGCGCAGGTCGCCTTCGAAATGAGGCATGCGGAATGCTCGGGACTGGGCGGGGCATTATAGGGTGCGCCCCGGCGCACCGGCTCTTTCCAAGCCAAGGCGGCGGGCCGGGGCCCGCCCTACAACCCTTCGTAAGCCACGACTTCCAGACCGAAACCCGCCAACCCCACCTGTTTGCGTGGCGTGCCCAGCACCCGCAGCTTGCCCAGGCCCAGATCGGCCAGAATCTGCGAGCCGGCGCCGTTGCGGCGCCACTCGGCCATGCCGCCGCCACGGGCAGCGGGTTCCGGCTGCTCGCGGATGCGTGCGAGCAGGCTTTCCGGGGTCTGCGTCTCGCCCAGCAGGACCAGCGCACCACGTGCTTCCGCAGCGATCCTGGCCAGCACGTCGCCCACCGCCGGGCCGAAATCCGCACGGCGCCAGTGCAGCGCGTCGGCCAGCGGGTTCTGCATATGCACGCGGACGAGCGTCGGAACGGTCGGGTCGGGTTCGCCGCGCAGCAGCGCGTAGTGCAGGCAACGGCTGATCCGGTCGCGATAGGTATGCAGCCGGAACGGGCCGTGCTCGGTATCGATGTCGCGCACGTCGAGGCGTTCGATCGTGTGCTCGTTGTGCAGGCGGTAACGGATCAGGTCTTCGATGGAACCGATCTTCAGGCCGTGCTCGCGCGCGAACTCTTCCAGCTGCGGCCGGCGCGCCATGCTGCCGTCGGCATTCAGGATTTCCACCAGCACACCGGCCGGCTCGAAGCCCGCCAGCAGCGCGAGATCGCTCGCGGCCTCGGTATGTCCGGCGCGGTTGAGCACGCCGCCTGGCTGCGCCATCAGCGGGAAGATGTGGCCGGGCTGCGACAGATCCTCGGGCTTCGCGTCCGGGCGTACCGCCGTGCGGACGGTGTGCGCGCGGTCGTAGGCGCTGATGCCGGTGGTCACGCCCTCGGCCGCTTCGATGCTGACCGTGAAATTGGTGCCGTGCGGCGAGGTGTTGTCGCGCACCATCGGCGGCAATCCGAGCTGGCCGCAGCGTTCGCGGATCAACGACAGGCACACGAGGCCGCGCGCGTGCGTGACCATGAAATTGATGTCCTGCGGGCGCACCAGTTCGGCGGCCATGATCAGGTCGCCTTCGTTCTCGCGGTCCTCGTCGTCGACGATCACCACCATCCGCCCGGCGCGGATTTCTTCGAGCAGTTCCGGGATCGTTGCGAAACTCATTTCATTTCTCTCGCCGACAGCAGCCGCTCGACGTAGCGCGCGACCAGATCGACTTCCAGGTTCACGGGATCGCCGACAGCCGTCGACGAGAATGCGGTGTGCGCGACGGTATGCGGAATCAGCGCGACCTCGAAGCCCTCGCCGTCGACCGCATTGACGGTGAGGCTGACGCCATCGACGCAGATCGAACCCTTGGTCGCGATGTATTTCAACAACGCCTCCGGCGCAGTGAAGCGCCAGCGCTGCGAGCGCGCGTCGTCGTGGATCGACAGCACGCGCCCGACCCCATCAACATGGCCGCTGACCAGATGTCCGCCAAGGCGATCGGTGGGCCGCATCGCGCGTTCCAGATTCACCGCCTGTCCCGGTTTCAAACCGCCCAGCGTGGTCAGCGACAGGGTTTCGGTGGAGGCATCGGCGGCGAAGGATCCGGCATCGAATTCGATCACGGTCAGACATACGCCGCTCACGGCGATGCTTTCGCCAAGCGAAACATCATCGAACGCAAGCGTGCCCGCCGCGATGCGCAGGCGCATATCGCCGCCGCGCGGTTCCAGAGCGACGATGCTGCCCACGCCCTCGATCAATCCGGTGAACATCAGGCTTTCCTTCTTGCGTGCACGAACAGTGGCCAGCGCAGCCGCTGCGGTTTGCTTGAATCGCCCCACGCTTCGGCGATGGCCCAGCCATGCACCGCAACCGGATCGACACCGCGCGCTTCGCGATAGCGTTTGACCGCCGAATAGCTGGAGAAATAGTCGAGCAGGCGCATCAACGGCCAGTCGACGGCGATCTCGCGCACCGGCAGCGTTCCGGTGTCGACGGCATCGAACGGAAACGCGAAGTCGGCATAGGCGCGATCGACGAGAAAACGTTCCGCCGGCCATGCGTCGCGGATGCGCGCGGCGAACGCGCCGACCGCTTCGCGCAGCGGCTGCGGCACTTCGATGTCCTGATACCCCCACGCAACGAGCACGCCGCCGGGTTTCAGCACCCGCGCGCACTCGGCGAAGAACGCAGGCCGATCGAACCAGTGCAGCGCCTGCGCGACGCAGACCGCATCGACGCTGGCGTCGGGCAAGCTGCAGTGTTCTCCGGGCTCCACTGCGAAGCGCACCTTGTCGACCTGCCCGGCCTGCGCGATCTGCGATGCGCTGGGATCGGTGGCGAACACCTCGTCGAAAACTTCAGCCAGCCCACGGCTGGCCTGACCACTGCCGCAGCCGGCGTCCCAGACGCGGCCGTTCGCCGGCGCGATGCCCGCGATCCACGCGAACAGCGCCTGCGGATATTCGGGTCGCGCACTGGCGTATTGCGTGGCGACTGCGGAGAAATGATCGGAGAAACCGGCTCCGCTCACGCGAGGCGCTCCGGACGCAGCAGCAGGCGCAGATCGTCGCCGAGCCGGCGCGTTTCCACGGTCTGCAGGCGCAGGCGCTGCGACATCTCGTCGATCCGCAGCCCGTCGAACAGCGGCCGCGCATCTGCGCCGAGCAATACGGGCGCGACATACAGCAGCACTTCATCGACCAGTTCGGCGCGCAGGAGGGCGCCCGCCAGGGTCGCGCCGGCTTCGACCTGCACTTCGTTGATGCCGCGCGCCGCTAGCAACTGCAGCACGGCGCTCAGATCGAGCAAGCCATCGCGCATCGGCACGACCGCATGCGCCGCGCCGAAGTC
>CAZGBA010000071.1:0-19409 GCA_964523435.1 uncultured Xanthomonas sp. | reverse complement strand
CCGGATCCTTCGACGGATCGGGGCGATCCACGACCGTGAGCGCGTAGACGCGCGTACCGGTGAAGCCCAGCGCATCGGTCGCACGGATCGTGAAGTTGAACAGACCCGACACCGTCGGCGTGCCGCTGAGCGAACCCGCCGTGCTCAACGTCAGACCCGCCGGCAATGCACCCGCCGTGATCGCGAAGGCATATGGCGCGGTGCCGCCGGTCGCGGTCAACGCCTGCGTGTACGGCAGCTGCTGGACGCTGTTGGGCAATGTTTCGGGATCGATCACGATCGCCGGCGCAGCAATGGTAATGCTGAAGGTTTTGACCGGATCTCCGGTCATGTCCACGTACGCGCTGTACAGCGAAACCGTGAATAGATATGTGCCGGGCGCGCTTGGAACGCCAGACAAGACGCCGGCCGAACTCAAAGTCACACCCGGCGGCAAACCACCCGACACCACGTAGATACCGTAGACCGTGGCATCCCCTGTCACCGACAGCGTATGTGTGTAGGGCTGGCCTGCGGTGCCTGCCGGCAATGCGGGGCCGTTGTCCTGGAATTCGACGGGTCTCTCTGCGCCGAGGATCAGCTGATACCACCGTATCGCGATGTTGTTCGTATCGACACGATCCCTCGCCTCGACACGGATCATACCCACGTCCTTGGGGCGGCCCTCCCATGTGCCGTGCAGAATTCCCGTAGATTCGTCGAAGAGCAAACCTTGCGGAAGGCCTTCAACGCGCATCGAATAAGCACCGGAACCACCGGTTGCAGCGATGCGGTACGAGCACGGGACACCGGCTGCGCAACGTAGTGCGGTCGTTGCGGGCGAAATCTCGATCCGCGAGGGTTCAACGGACAGCACATACCCTCTGGACACCTGTAGTCCGCCATTGCCGGATGCATCGCGGACCGCGATGTCGAACTTGTACTCTCCGGATACTTGCGGAACACCGGAAAATTCCAGCGTCCCGGCGTCGAACGTCAGGCCCTGCGGCAACGTCCCGCTCATGCTTGCGGAATAGGGGGCGACGCCGCCAGTCACGACGATTCCCTGTGCATAAGGAACGCCGACGGTCGACGCGGCGAGACTGCCTGGAGAGATCGCGATCGGCAGCCCGGAATCGTCGTCGTCGACGATTGTTCCGGTGCCTGCGGCGCCGGCGATCTGGGGGTCGTTGAGCACGTTGCAGCGGACCTGGAAAACTTCATCCGACTCCGCAATCTGGTCGCCGAAAACCGGTACTCGCAGTGTCTTCCTGGTCTCGCCCGCAGCGAAGGGCACCTGCTCGCCGAAGTACGCAAAATCGACTCCCGGTGTGGCGGAGATGCCGACCGCACGACAGTCCATCAGCAATGGACCGCCCGATGGCGCGTCGAGCGCAAGCTCGAAAGCGGCTTCTGCCGCGCCGGCATTTCCTTCCTGCACCATCACGTCGGAAATGCCCAGAACGGGCGGCACATCGTCGTTTTTGATCCAGACAATCGCTTTGCCGATCTCGATGCGCAAATTGACCGCGTTGTAGAGCTCGATAGAGAGCCCTTCAACGGGTTCCGCCAAGGTATCGCCATGGATCGGGATAACGATTTTGCCGGACGCCCGATCCCTCGTGAACGTGAACGTACCGCTGACGCTTGTAAAGTCGTCCGGTGAAACTGCGCCGACATCGACTGTTCTGTAATCAACCGACATCGGAATGCTTGCATCGTCAACGTTCGCGACCACCGCCAGCACGAAATATTGCGTTCCGCTGTCGCCTTCCGTTGTGAAATTCCAATCCGAAGTAAAGCCTACCGAATACGGCGCCGTCTGCGCACGCGTAACGCCCGGCAACAGCGCCAACAGGCACACCAACAGAAGCTGGAACAAACGCTCCGGGAACAGGAAGCGCATCTTCCCGATATGACGGATATTCATTGTTCGACTCTATGTGAAAAGCGCCAATACCGGCTGCGCCATGGATGTCAGTGCCAGCGCGTATCGGTGGATCCAGCGCTGCAATATCGAAGCGGGTGACGTGGTCATTGTCTCAGCATGTCTTGAAGTGAAGTGCACCATCAAGCAACGATATCACCGCCGCAAACAAAAGCGCCGCCGCGTGAGCAGCGGCGCCGTGTCTTCTCAACCATGGCGAGCAGCGATCAGAACTTCCTGTCCACGTTCAACTGCACGCCGTGGTCGCTGTCGCCACCGCTGCCGATCAGGCCGCGATAGTCGAACTTGAACGACCAGTCGTTGTCCAGACTGAACAGCACGCCCAGACCCAACATCAAACGGCTGCGGTCGAAGTCGTTCAGACCCGCACGGTAGAACGGGCCACTCGGCAGGTCCGCGTAACGCATCGTCTGCGCGCCGTTGCCCTTGAAGTCGTGCTGGTATTCCAAACGGAACTGCGGCGACCACAGGCCCCAGCTCGCTTCGCGGCGGTAGTCGATGCGCAGACCGGCATTGCCGGTCGTGGTTTCGATGTCCAGATCGTCGTAGGCGAGCGCATGCAGCGGATCGCCGGATTCGGCGTATGCGTCGAGCGTGGCCTGCGCCACATCCATACGCGCGTATGGCGTGAACTGCCAAGGCCCGCGCACGACATGCGCACCGGTCGACAGCGAACCGAACCACTGCGTGCCGTCGCGCGAGCCCGCGACGATGCTGCCGTTCGTCGCAACGCGTCGGCGCAGATCGAAGCCGAGCGACTGGTAACCCAGCATTGCGTCCACGAACCAGCGCTCGCCCGGGCTGTAACTCGCATACAGCGCCAGACTGAAGGCATCGCTTGCGCTGCGGCTGCCGCTGTCGCCGATGTCGCTTTCATCACGTCCGTAGCCCACACCGCCGCCGAACGCGAACGCATCGCTGACACGGTAGTCCGCGCCCATGCTGACACCGTCGGTCTCGAAGTCGATGTCGGGCGCGCGATTGCGACCATCGTGATTGCCGGAACGGATCGTGCCGCTCGCCCAGACTCCGAATGCGGCGTCAGTGTCCTTGCCGTGCACCGGGTCCATGCCGGTCGCCGCTGTTTCGCCGGAGCGACGCTCGCAGCGGCGGCCAGGAATCCTGCCCACCTGCTGTGGACAATCCGCTTGAGCCGTCGCATTCAGGCCGTTCGAGAAACCCCTGCCCTCGCCAGCGCCATGCATGCGCTCCATGCGCTGCTGGAAATTCTCGATCTGCGCGTTGGCGAAGCGCTGCGTGGCCTGCAGCTGCGCGTCGAGCAGGCGCTTCGCTTCCGCATCGTGCGATGGATCCGGGCGCGGCGCCACGTCGAAGACGACCGTGGTCGGCGCCGAAGTCGCCGACGCATTGCTCAGCGTGAAGGTCGCGGTCGCTTTGCCGACGAATGCGTGTGCCGGCGTGAATTGCAATCGATAAGCAGCGTCCGCGTGCTGGATTCTGGCCGTACCCGCATCCGAGGGCGACAGCGACACCAGCGTGGCCGCCGTGAACGGTCCTCCGCTGGCGCCTTCGGTCAGGTCCAGCGTGAACGTGCCGCCCGCAGCGACGGACAGCACGCGCGATGCGGGAACCGGTTTGGGCAGCGTCACCGCCAGGTTGTAGATGCGCATGCCGGTGACGCCCGAAGCATCGGTCGCGATCACCGTGAACGTGCTGTCGCCTGGATCAGTCGGTGTGCCGCTCAGCATGCCCGCTGCGCTGAGCATGAGCCCCGGCGGCAGCGCACCGGCGCCGATCGAGAACGTGTACGGCGCGGCGCCACCGTGCGCAGTCAATGTCTGCGCGTAGTCCAGACCTGCGATCGCCTTCGGAAGCGTGACCGGATCGATGACGATCGACGGTGGCGCGATCATCATGGTGTAGGTGCGCCGAGTGGTGGCCGCACGGCCGCCGGTGCTGTCGCTTGCGACGATTCCGAGCGTGAACTTACCGGCGGTTGTCGGCACGCCCTGCAACACGCCATCCTCGCCGAGACGCAAACCCGGCGGCAGGCCGCTGTCGCCCCCGGCTTCGATCGCGTAGCGGTAGGGCGCAATCCCGCCGCTCGCCACGAATGGCTGCACGTAGGCGGTTCCCTGCGCACCGTCGAGCGGCGCGTCCGGAACCAGCGTCAGCGTCGGCGATACGATCTCGAGAACATCGCTGTAGACGATGGAACGGTTTCCGGCGTCGGTCTGTCGAAGTGCGAACGGGAATTCGCCGGATTCGAGCGGAATCCCCGACAGCGTCGCGGTCTGGGGATCGAACCGCAGGCCGGCGGGCAGCGCGCCGCTTTCCCATGCGAAAACATGCGGCGCGGTCGCGTTGTCCGCAGTGAACGTGTGATGGTAGGCCGCGCCGGCGACACCTGCCGGCAGTGTCCTGGGCATGACCCCGATCGCACGACGGCTCAGATCGATCTCGACGTTGGGGAACGTCGCGGTGACGCCATTGGCATCGGTGATGTTGAGCGCGAAATAGTACTGATAGAAGGATGCCGGGCCCGGTGGCGGTCCTGGAATGCCGCTGATGATGCCGTCGTCGGACAGCGTCAAACCCGGCGGCAAGGTTCCGTTGGTCACCGAGAAACGGTACGGCGCCACGCCGTTCAAGCCTTGCACGGTGACGGAATAGGGAGTGCCCTCCGTCGCACGCGGCATCAGACTCGGAGAAAACCCCAGCCGGCGCGGCTCGACGACCAGTGTGTAGCTGCGGCTTCCGCTGATCGGCCCGAATGGCGTGCTGCTGTCGGTTGCGGTGATGGTGATTTCGTAGCTGCCGACCACTTCCGGCGTCCCCAGCAAGTGGCCCTGGGTCGTCAACTGCAGACCTGCCGGCAAAGTGCCGGCCGTCAACGTATAGGTGTACGGCGCCTGCCCGCCGTAGGCGGTCATCACCGTGACATAGCTGCTGCCGACGGCCGCAGGCTGCAGACGCTCGGTGAAGATGCTCACCACCGGCAATACGACCGTGAGACTGAAATCGCGCGTGGCGGTGGATGCTGTTCCGCTGGTGCTGTCGGCGACCTGCAGCGTGAAAGTGTAATGACCGGCCACGTTCGACGTGCCGCTGATGTAGCCGCTATCGCTCAAGCTCATGCCCGGCGGCAGCGCGCCGGCCGCAAGGCTGTAGTGATACGGTCGAATCCCGCCGCGCGCGCTGACCCCCTGCCCATAGGAACGGCCTGCCATCGCCTCCGGGAACACGAGTGGATTGATCTCGATCGCCGTCAACTCGACGACCAGCACATACTCTCGCGTCACCGTGAGGGGAGCAGGCCATGTCCGATCGGTCGCCGTGATCGAAAAATGGTATGTGCCGGCCACGCTTGGCGTGCCGGACAGGAAGCTGTAGGAAAGAAACATTCCCGGCGGCAACGTGCCGGCACTGACACGATAGGTATACGGCGCGACCCCGCCTGAAGCATCGAAATACTGGAAGTAATTGACGTCCGTCGAAGCCATGGGCAGGGTTTTCGGCCCGAGGACAAGCCCGGATGGATCGATGTCAACGGTGTACGTGCGGCTCGCGGTGACCGGACCGAACGAAATGTTGTTGTCGGCGACAGTGAGCGTGAAGGTATAGCTGCCTGCCGCTGTCGGTACGCCGGTCACGATACCGCGCGTATCCAGCTCCAATCCTGGCGGCAATGTGCCTTCCGTAACGCTGAAGGTATAGGGCTGCAGGCCGCCTGAAGCAGAGACGGATTGCGAATACGGATTGTCGACCTGCCCATCGGGCAGGCCGGTATCGATCGTCACGATCGGCAGCACGACCTCCAGCTGGAATGTGCCGGATGCGGCCTCACCCGTACTGTCGGTGACCTGCACATCGAAGCCGAAACTGCCGATGGCGGTGGGCGCGCCCTGCAGCGCTCCGTTCGCAGATGACAGACTCAGGCCCGACGGCAGCTCGCCTGCGGAAATACTGAACGTATACGGGCCAGTCCCGCCGCGCGCGGAGAAAAACGTCTGGAAGGCCGCGCCACCCGTGATCGGGCTCAGCGTCTTCGGATCGAGCTGCAGTGGACGCGCGACGATATCGACGCTGTATGCGACTGTTGCTTCCGACCGGTTCGGCTGCGCGTTGTCGCTCGCCGTCACCGAGAAATGGTATTGGCCGGCCGCAGTGGGCGTGCCGTGGATCGCGCCGTTGGACAGCAACTGCACGCCCGGCGGCAACGCACCTGCGCTCAACTGGAATGCATACGGTGGCAAGCCGCCGAGCGCAGTCAGCGGATGGCTGTAACTTTCGTTCAAGTAGCCAGAAGGCAGTGTCGGAGGCGTCAACGACAGTGGTGCGGACGCGACGGACATCAGGAATTCGCGACTTGCGGTCTGCGGAATGCCCGGCACATGGTCGGTGGCGGAGACGGTGAAAAAGAACAGACCGCTTTCGGTCGGCGTGCCGGACAGCGTGCCGTCGGAGCCCAGTGTGACGCCGTTCGGCAAGCGGCCGCCGGTAACGGCAAACAGATAGGGCGCAACGCCGCCTGCTGCATGGATGCTCGCGGAGAACAATTGGAACTGGTTGCCCGACAGCGTATCGGGCGAGGATTGCAGCACGATCGGCGGCGGGTCGTTCACCCTGATCGTGTAACTCCGGCTGATCGAAAACGGGCCCGCAGGGTCCGGGCTGCTGTCGGTGACCGTCACCGTGAAACTGTATGTGCCCGCGGAGCTGGGAGTGTCGACCACGTAGTATCGGCCGTTCGAAAGGACCAGTTGCATGCCCGGAGGCAGCGCACCGGCCGTGATCGCCATGGTGTACGGCGCAAGACCGCCGGATGCGGTCAGTCCCTGGTCGTAATACTCGCCGAAACGACCGTCCGGCAGCGAGGTCGGCGAGAGCGTGAGGTCGGTGTCATCGTTGTAGACAATGCCGGTCGCGTAACTGTTGCCAAGATCGGCGTTGACCGCATCGAACAGTTCCACATCGATGAACAGGTCGGATTCCACGCGCGTATCGCCAGCGACGGGCACGACCGCGAACTTGACTGCTTCGCCGGGGTGGAAGATCACCCGCCCGGTGAACGCTCCGACATCGCCGTCGGGAAAAGACCGGTAGTCCACGGAGACGGTCTGCGTTGCCGGCTCGCTCAGCGTGACCCTGTAGGCCATCGGTGTGATGCCGGAATCGCCTTCGACGATCTGGGTCTCTTCGATATCGATGATCGGACGGCTGACTGCGGTATCGGTGATCGTTCCGAGCGCCCCCAAAGCACCGGGCTCGGCGCCGGTCACGTTGTCGATGTCGAAATGAAACGACTCTTCTCCTTCGTCGAGATCATCCGCCAGCGATGCGACGAAGACATCGGTTTGTCGCTCCCCCTGCGGAATCGTGATGCGCGTCGTCGGCAATGCCTGATAGTCGGCGCCGCCGATCGCGGTGCCGTCGGAGATGATCACATCGAAAGACACGCCCCCTGGTCTGGCGGCCTTGTCGAGCATGATCGAAAATTTCAGTGCATCGCCTTCGGCCGCCACAGCGTCGCCGATGGAGATTCTTCGTGGAGTGCTGTCGTCGTCGAGAATGGTGCCCACCGCCTGCCCGTCGCCGATGGTCGCGCCGGTGGAGCTCAGCAGGTTCAGGAAAAATGTCTCGTCGGCTTCGATGTCGTAGTCGCCGAAGACGCTGATCTCGATGCGGGTCTGCCTGGAACCTTGATCGATCCTGCCGCGATTGAGGGAAGTGCCATCGTAATCGGCGGTATCCGCACTGCCGTCGGATGTCGAGAATTCGAAACCGATTCCGCCGGGCGGGGCCGGCGAATTCAGGCGAACGTCGAAAAAAACCGAGGTAAAGCCAGCGTCTCCTTCCGACGCCGCAACGTCGTCGATCGACAATACAAGTTGCGCCATCGCCTGCGCCGGCCACAACGCGGATAACGAGAGCATCAGTAGCAGACCCACACCAGCCAGGCGCCTCAGCACCAAGGCAAAAGCAGCGTCAATGCACGAACGGCCCACAAGCGTTACCGGCTGACATTGCATCTCGAACTCCTGCTGTGGCCGGCCAACATCCGAACCGATCAGGGACATGCACAAGGCCCTATCGCGTCGATGCGCCAATGCCTCGTATCTGAAGGGATCCCTCGGCGCAGACCGCACCGGGGCCACCCCAGTCCCGGATGATAAGCGGTCGTTGAACAGATACAAAAAAGCGCCGCTGCGTGAGCAGCGGCGCCGTGTCTTCTCAACCGTGACGAGCAGCGATCAGAACTTCCTGTCCACGTTCAGCTGCACGCCGTGGTCGCTGTCGCCACCGCTGCCGATCAGGCCGCGATAGTCGAACTTGAACGACCAGTCGTTGTCCAGACTGAACAGCACGCCCAGACCCAACATCAAACGGCTGCGGTCGAAGTCGTTCAGACCCGCACGGTAGAACGGGCCACTCGGCAGGTCCGCGTAACGCATCGTCTGCGCGCCGTTGCCCTTGAAGTCGTGCTGGTATTCCAGACGGAACTGCGGCGACCACAGGCCCCAGCTCGCTTCGCGACGGTAGTCGATACGCACGCCCACGTTGCCGGTGTCCGTATCCACTTCAAGGTTGTTGTAGGCCAGCGCGAAGATCGCGTCACCGTGCTCGGTGTACGAATCCAGATCGGCGCGCGCCACATCCGCACGCACGTACGGCGTGAACTGCCATGCGCCCTTCTGGATATCCGCACCCGCCGACACCGAGCCGAACCACTGCGTGCCCTTGCGCTTGCCGTCGACGAAGTTGCCATTGCTGGTGACGAACCGGCGCAGGTCGTAATCCAGACTCTGGTAGCCCCACAGGCCGTCCATGAAGAACAGCTCGCCCGGGCTGTAGCTGCCGTAGAGCGCGAAGGAGTAGGCCGTGCCCTTGCTGCGGCTGCCGTTGTCGCCGATGTCGCTGCTGTCGCGGCCGTAACCCACGCCGCCACCGATCGTCAGCGCATCGTTGACGCGGTAATCCAGGCCGGCGCTCAGACCGTCGGTCTCGAAGTCCACATCGGCGCTGCCGTTGCGGCCATCGTGGTTGCCCGAGCGGATCGTGCCTGCCGTCCAGATGCCGTATGCGTTGTTGCCGTCGCCGGCGCGTGCGTTGTTCTGCCCGCCCAGCGCCGCACCCACCGTGCTGCCGGTGGTCGGACGGTCGCAGCGGCGGCCGGGAATCGCACCGACCGTTTCCGGACAGAACTGGTCGTAGGACACGCTCAGGCCGTTGTCGAAGCCGCCGTCCTGACCCGCACCGTGCAACCGCTCCAGACGCTGCTGGAAGTTGTTGATCTGGGTGGTCGCGAAGCGACGGGTCGCATCCGCCTGCGCATCCAGCAGACCGCGCACCTCCGGATCCTTCGACGGATCGGGGCGATCCACGACCGTGAGCGCGTAGACGCGCGTGCCGGTGAAGCCCAGCGCGTCGGTCGCACGGATCGTGAAGTTGAACAGACCCGACACCGTCGGTGTGCCGCTGAGCGAACCCGCCGTGCTCAACGTCAGACTCGCCGGCAATGCACCCGCCGTGATCGCGAAGGCATACGGCGCGGTGCCGCCCGTCGCGGTCAACGACTGCGTGTACGGCAGCTGCTGGACGCTGTTGGGCAACGTCGCCGGGTTGATGGTGATGGTCGGGGCCGACAGCGTGAGCGTGTAGGCGATGGTCACCGTACCCGCCGTGCCGGCGGTGCTGTCGGTCGCACGCACGCTGAAGTTGAACGTGCCCGCGACCGTCGGCGTGCCGCTCAGCGCACCTGCGGCATTGAGGGTGAGACCGGCCGGCAGCGCACCCGCGCTCAAGGCGTAGGTGTACGGCGCGATACCGCCACTGGCGACGAAGGTCTGGCTGTACGCCACGCCCGCCGTGCCGGCCGGGACCGTGGCCGGCGTCATCGCCAGCGTCGGTGTCGCGATCGTCAGCGTGTAGGCGTTGGTCACCGTCGCTGCGGTGCCGCCGGTGCTGTCGGTGACGGTCACGCTGAGGTTGAAGGTGCCTGCCTGCGTCGGCGAGCCGCTGAAAGTGCGGGTGGCCGCATTGAAGGTCAGGCCCGTCGGCAACGTACCGGTCAAGGTCACCGAGTACGGCGCGATGCCGCCACCGATCGTCAGGACCTGCGTGTACGCCGCACCGGCCGTACCGGCCGGCAGCGTGGCCGGCGTCAGCGTGAGCGTCGGCACGGCCACCACCACGGTGTAGGCGGTGCTGGTGTTCTGGCCGTTCACATCGGTCGCGGTCACGGTGAAGTTGAACGTGCCCGAGGCCGTGGTGGTGCCGGACAGCGCACCGCCCGAGGTCAACGTCAACCCGTTCGGCAAGGCGCCTGCGGTCACCGCGAAGCTGTAGGGCGCGATGCCGCCACTGGCGGTGAAGGTCTGGCTGTACGCCAGGCCCGCCGTCGTGTTGGGCAACGTGGCCGGCGTCATCGTGATGACTGGCGCGGGCACGTTCAGCACGTAGTCCTGGGTGATCGAGAACGGCGCGCCCGCACCGGTCAGCACCGTGTCGGTGGCGGTGATGGTGACCGGATAGCTGCCCGGCACCGTCGGCGTACCCGACAGCGTATTGCCGCTGAAGGTGACGCCGGCCGGCAAGGCGCCGCTCAACACGTAGTTGTAGGGACCGGGGCTGCCGCTGGCGGTGAAGGTCTGCGTGTATGGAGCACCGTAGGTCAGCGTCTGCACGCCCGCTGCCGGACTCATGCTCAGCGTCGGTGCGGCGATCGTCAGCGTGTAGGCACGGCTGCCGGTCTGGCCGTTGGCATCGGTGCCGGTCACGGTGACGTTGTACGTACCGACCTCGAACGAGGTGCCCGAAAGCGCACCGCCGCTGCTCAGGGTGATGCCGGTCGGCAGCGTGCCGCTGGTGACGGCGGTGCTGTACGGCGCGACGCCACCGGTCACGGTGAGGGTCTGGCTGTAGGCCGTACCCGCGACCGGGTTCGGCAATGTGGCCGGATTGACCGCGATGGTCGGCGCCGGGACGTTCAACACGTAGTCCTGGGTGATCGAGAACGGCGCACCCGCACCGGTCAGCACGGTGTCGGTGGCGGTGACGGTGACCGGATAGCTACCCGGTGTCGTCGGCGTACCCGACAGCGTATTGCCGCTGAAGGTGACGCCGGTCGGCAGGGCGCCGCTCAACACGTAGTTGAACGGACCGGCGCTACCGCCAGCCGTGAAGGCCTGCGTGTACGGCGCGCCGTAGGTCAGCGTCTGCACGCCGGCTGCTGGCGCCAGGGTCAGCGTCGGTGCGGCGATGGTCAGCGTGTAGGCGCGGCTGCCGGTCTGGCCATTGGCATCGGTCGCGGTGACGGCGATGTTGAAGGTGCCGACTTCGTTCGATGTGCCGGACAACGCACCGCTGCTCGCCAGGGTGATGCCAGACGGCAATGTGCCGGCGCCGAGCGAGAAGCCGTACGGGCCCACACCACCGGACGCGGTGAGCGTCTGGCTGTAGGCGTTGCCGGCGGTCGGGTTCGGCAGCGTGGCGGGATTCACCACGATGGTCGGCGCCGCCACATTGATGATGTAGTTCTGCGCCACCGTGAACGGCGAACCGGTACCGGTGGTACCGGTGTCGGTCGCGGTGATGGTGAAGCTGTAACTGCCGGGCGCCGTCGGCGTGCCGGAGACCGTATTGCCGGCGAAACTCACGCCCGGCGGCAGTGCGCCGCTCAGCGCGTAGGTGTACGGACCGATACCGCCGCTGGCGGTGAAGCTCTGCGAATAACCGGCGACACCATACGGAACATTGAACGTGGTGGAAGCCGGCGCCAGCGCCAGGGTCGGACCGGCGACCGTCAGCGTGAACGCCTGACCGACCGTGAACGGGCCGTTGCCGGTGCTGCTGTCGGTGGCCGAAGCGTTCAACGTGAAGCTGCCCGCCTGGGTCGGCGTGCCGGAGACGGTCACGCTGTTCGCGGTGCTGCCGGTGATCGACAGTCCGGCCGGCAGGTTGGTGACCTGATAACCGCTGTACGGCTGCGCGCCGCCGTTCCAGGTGAAGGTCTGCGTGTATGGCGTGCCCACGGTGGCCGCGAAGCCGCCGCTGGGGGTGATGGTGATGACCGGGTCGCTCACCGTCACCGTCACCGTGGCCGGCGCGGACGTGCCGCCGCTGTTGGTCGCGAGATAGGTGAACGTGTCGGTACCGGAGAAGTCCGGATTCGGCTGATAGGTGATCGTGGTGCCGCTGGCGATCTCGGTGCCGTTGGTCGACGGTGTGCCGATCGATACCGAGGTCGCTGCGCCGCCGGTGATGTTCAGCGGCACCGGATTCGCACCGCTGTTGTAGGCGACCGTGATCGACACCGCATTGGCGACCGGCGGAACATCGATGACCACGATGCTGTAGCTCTGGGTCGCGGTGTACGGGCCGGTACCGGTGCTGCTGTCGGTCGCGGTGATATCGAAGTTGAACGTGCCCACTGCGCCCGGCGTGCCGGTGATGGCGCCGGTCGCGGCATTGAGGTTCAGCCCGGCCGGCAACGCACCGGCCGTGACCGCGTAGGCATAAGGCGAGGTACCGCCCGAAGCCGGGGTGATCGCCGCTGAATACGCGACGGCCAAGGTGCCGCCCGCCAGCGGTGTCGCCGGCAACACGATCGTCGGCGCGGCGATGGTGATGGTGTACGCGCGACTGCCCGCGAACGGACCCGGGGACGGGCTGCTGTCGGTGGCGGTGACGGTGAAGTTGAACGTACCGCCTGCGGTCGGCGTGCCGCTGAGCGCGCCGCCGGACGACAGGGTCACCCCTGCCGGCAGGCTGCCCGCAGTCACCGTAAAGGCGTACGGAGCCACGCCGCCGCTGGCGGTAATGGTCTGGCTGTAGGCCGCCGCCACCGCGCCGTTGGGCAGCGTCGCGGGATTGACCGTCAC
Organism: uncultured Xanthomonas sp.; assembly: GCA_964523435.1. Classification (GTDB taxonomy): domain Bacteria; phylum Pseudomonadota; class Gammaproteobacteria; order Xanthomonadales; family Xanthomonadaceae; genus Lysobacter_I. The sequence continues at coordinate 6,638 of CAZGBA010000071.1, read as the reverse complement.
CGGTACATCGTCGTTGGTGATGGCGCCCAGACCCTGGTTGTCGGCGATCGTCGCGTTGGTCGCACCGCTGAGATTCACGAAGAAGGTTTCGTTCGCCTCGGGCACCACTTCGCCGATCACCGGCACGGTGATGGTGCGGGTGGTCTGGCCCGGAGTGAAGGTCAGCGCGCCGCTGGTGTTGGTGTAGTCGGCAGGCTGGGTCGCGGTGCCGTCTGCGGTCGCGTAGTTCACGCCGACGGTCTGGCCGCTCGCCGCGCTGAGCGTCGCGGTGAAGACCGCATTGACGGTGCCGGCGTTGCCTTCGACCACGGTCACATCATTGATGCTGATCGACGGCAGCGGATCGTCGTCGATGATGGTGCCCAGACCCTGGCCATCGCCGACGATCGCATTGGTCACGTTGGTGACGTTGACGAAGTAGGTCTCGTTCAGTTCGTTGAGCAGGTCGCCGATCACCGGGATGGTGATGGTGTAGGTGCTGCTGCCGGCCGGAATGGTCTGGCCGGTGAAACTCCTGGCGAGATAGTCCCGGGTGGCGGTGGCGGTGCCGTTGGCCGTGGCGATGTCGAAGGTGACGCCGCCCGGACCTGCCGGCGCGCTCAGGCTGACCGTGAAGGTCGCGTTGGTGGTGCCGGCGTTGCCTTCCGTCAGCGAGACATCGTTGATGGTCAGCGTCGGCAGATCGTCGTTGAGGATTGTGCCGGTCGCGCTGTTCGGCACACCGACCGTGTAACCGGTGCCGGCTGCGAGGGCGAGCGACACCGTCTCGTCGGCCTCGACGGTGGCATCGGCGGTCGGGTTGACGGTGATCGTGCCGGTGGTGTTCCCGGCCGGGATGACCAGCGGTGAGGTGATCGCCGCGAAGTCGGTGCCGTTGGCGGCGGTACCGCTGAGAGCGAAATTCACCGACAACGCCGAGAACGAGGCCTGATTCAGATTGACCGTGTAGACCAGATTGGGTGCGCCGTCTTCGGCAACGGCGGCCGGAGACACGGTGATCGTAGCCGTGGGCACATCGTCGTCGAGGATGATGCCGGTGGCGTTGCCGGGGAGGCTGACCGTGTAACCGGTGCCGGCCGCCACCTGCAGCGTGACGGTTTCGGCAAGTTCGACGATGCCGTCGGCAGCGGGATTGATGGTGATCGTCGCGGTGGTGGCGCCGCTCGGGATGTTGACCGTGGCAACGCCGCCGCCGTAGTCGATGCCCGACGTCGCGGTGCCGCTGGTGGTGATGTTGACCAGCGTCGGCGAGGAGAGGTTGAGGCTGCGGGTGACGGTGTAAGTCAGATTGGTTGCGCCGTCTTCGCTGACGAAGGCCGGAGCGACCGCGATCGACACCGATGGCGGGGGGCTGACGGTGAGGGTGAAGGGTTCGAGTTCAAAATAACTGCCCGGGCCGGTGCTGGCGTCAGTGACGCGCAAGGTGACCGGGTAATTGCCGGGGGCCGCAGCGGTGGTGCCGCTGATCACGCCAGCGGAAGAGATGCTGATGCCTGCGGGGAAACTGCCGGTTTCCAGAAGAAAACTGTGCGGCGCGACGCCTCCGGCCACACTGAGCGTCTGGGAGAACGGAGCACCCTGGATCGCAGTGCTTGTCGTCGGCGTGATCGACAGCGTCGGGCTCTGCACTGTTCCGGTGTAGCCCTTGTCGACAAACTGGGCGATGTTGTCGGTCGAGCGCACGCTGAAGCTGTAACCACCGCGCTGGGTCGGCGTACCGCTGAGCACACCACCGCTTGTCAGCGTCAGACCAATGGGAAGTACGCCACCCTGAAGAGCGTAGGTATAAGGTCCGACGCCACCTGTCGATGTGAGCGTCTGCGAGAACGGGGTACCGACGGTCATGGTCGGCAATGCAGCCGGGGACACCGTGATCGGCGAAGCCGGTGGCGAGATGGTGATGGTCACCCGGACTGTATTGCTGGCGACGGTCCCGTCAGTGAATTCAAAGACATCGCTCGTGGCGCTGTTGCCGTTATGGCTGTAATCGACGAACCAGTTGGGGCCGGTGATGCGCAGAATCGCGGTGCCGTGCGCCGGGAGGGCAGGACCATCGACGGCGCCAATGCCGGCAAAAGCAATGCTGGTGGCGCAGTCGGTGACGTTGACCGAGACCGTACCGCCGTTTGAGACCGTACCACTCTGCGCGGGGCATTCCAGCGAAGTATGCGCGGCGCTGGCTACGACCGACCAGAACAGGCCGATGCACAGCAAGACCGCCTGCATGCGAAAGAGTCGGGCCAAGCGCGACGAACGCGCACGAACGAGTGTGATCTGCTGCATTTCCCTCTTCCCCTGAATGGCAGCCCCCGAAACCGGGGCTATTTGGCGATCCGCGCGCTTTGTAGAAGGAACGACGGAATGACCGATGACCGGCCATCCACGCTTCCCCCCGGAGCGTGATACGCGGCCATTGGAACAGGAATGCTTTGGCAGGGGAAGAGTCGTGGATAGCCTGCACGATTGATACTGTCGATGATGCGCCGCGACCCATGCCTGCCGGCCCTTGCCGCCCTGCCTACACTGGTTCAGAGTAGGGGCGCGCGGCGCAACGAGGCGCCACGCTCACTGTCCAAGGGGAGGATTACGATGAGCGAGTTTTTCATAGGCCAGATCATGATGGCCGGATTCAATTTCGCACCCAAGTTCTGGGCGCAATGCAACGGTCAGCTACTGCCGATCAACCAGAACCAAGCCCTGTTCTCGCTGCTGGGAACGCAATACGGGGGCAACGGCACCACCAATTTCGCACTGCCGGATCTGCGCAGCCGAACACCGGTTGGTTATGCCTCATCCGTCGATCCGAGCTGGCAACCGCCATCCGTGCAGATCGGTCAGGCCGCTGGGGTCGAGAATGTGACTTTGCTGTCGACCAACCTGCCGGCGCATACCCATTCGGTCAACGCCTCGACCGCCAACGGCGACGCCCGCAGCCCGGGCGGGCGTGTGTTTGCGACCAGCACCAATACGGGAGCGGTCCCCAATCTCTACTCCGCCAGCACGGGGGCGCTGGTTCCGCAGAATGCGCAGACCGTCGCGCCGGCCGGCGGCAACCAGCCGCATCCGAACCTTCAGCCCTACAGCGTGATCAATTTCTGCGTCGCGCTCAGCGGCATCTTCCCGTCGCGCAACTGAGCGCGCCCGCCATGGACCCCGGATGTGTCGCGAAACCGCGCGCATGTCCCTCGAAATTTCGGAGTACACACGTATGAGTACACCCTATATCGGCGAGATCCGCATGTTTGGATTTGGCACTCGCGGCGCACCCAACGGTTGGCAGGGCTGCGACGGCAGCCTGCTGCCCATTGCCGAGTACGATGCCCTGTTCGCCCTGATCGGCACCACCTACGGCGGCGACGGCCAGACCACCTTCGGCGTGCCCGATCTGCGCGGGCGTCTGCCAATCCACCAGGGTCAAGGCCCCGGGCTCAGCAGCTACATCATCGGGCAGAAGGCAGGCACTGAAACCGTAACCGTCCTTCCGACCCAGATGCCTGCACACACCCATGCGCTGGTCGCGACCTCGAATGCCGCCAGCAGCGTGACGCCGGGTAACAGTCTGCTCCCGGGGACGGTCAGCGACGAATCTTTCTATATTTCCAGCGTCACAGGGGCAACTGCGGTACCGATGTCGGCGCAGTCAACGACCGTCGCAGGCGGCAGTCTGGCGCATGAGAATTGCATGCCCACGCTGACGGTGCAGTATTGCATCGCCACCCAGGGCATCTTCCCGAGCCAAGCCTGAGCCCGCACACCCCTTTCCATCGCGCCATGCAGGCGCGGCCGCAGTGGTCCACGCTCGGACACATGCGGCACACCTCATCGGAGGAACCATGTCATGACTCAACCCTTCATCGGCGAAATCCAGTTGTTCGGCTTCAATTTCAACCCGCGCGGTTGGGCGTTCGCCAATGGCGCCACCCTGCCGATCTCGCAGAACACGGCGCTGTTCTCCCTGCTCGGCGTGACCTACGGCGGTAACGGTCAGACCACCTTCCAACTGCCCAATTTCGCAGGCCGAGCCGGCTGCGAACAGGGCACGGGTCCGGGGCTGACACAACGCTCGCTCGGTCAGACCTACGGCGTTAACACCGTTACCTTGATCGGCACGCAGATCCCATCGCACAACCATGTCATCAATGCATTCCTGCCGCAGAACAGCAGCTCACCCGTGGCAAATGGCGGTTTGTCCCAGCCCAGCATCAATACGAACAAGCCTTTCTCCTCAGGCGCACCCAACACCACCCTCGCTCCAAACATGCTCCAACCCAGCGCAGGCGGCGGCTTCCCGCACGAGAACCAGCAACCGTATCTCGGCGTGAACTTCTGCATCGCGCTGCAGGGCATCTACCCCTCGTTCCCCTGAGACGGAGATGGCAGCACCACAACGGTTGGCGCCGTTCCCGCCGGGACGCGTCGACCGCATGCAAACCCCCGCGCTCCTCACCGGGCGCGGGTTTTCTTTGCGTGCCGCGTGCGACGACGATCTGCCGTGGCTGCGCGATCTGTACGCATCGACGCGCGCCGAGGAAATGGCGCCGGTACCGTGGCCCGAAATCGCCAAACGCAGCTTTCTCGACCAGCAGTTCGGGTTGCAGCATCAGCACTACATGCAGCATTTCAGCGACGCGGACTTCCTCGCGATCGAACATGGCCAGCGCGGCCCGGTCGGCCGCTACTACCTGCAGCGCGCGGCGCCCGAACATCTGCTCGTCGATATCAGTCTGTTTCCCGGCATGCGCGGCAGCGGCGTGGGCAGCGCGCTGATCCGGCAGAGCCAGACCGAAGCGGCGGCACTCGGTCGCGGCATGTATTTGCATGTCCTGCACACCAATGCTGGCGCGCACCGCTTGTACACACGGCTGGGTTTCGTTGCGGACGGCGGCGAAGGCACGCATCGGCGGATGCGCTGGGAGTCGCCGGTAGCGGTTTGAAGGTTATCGGTGCATCGATCACGGCGTGCTTGAGCACGCCCTACGGCATCCACGAATCAATTGAACACCGCCTGATACAGAAAGCCCGCGCGCTCCTGCGCGATCGGCACCAGGAAAATCCCGGCCTCGCCGATGCGCGGATGGCGCATCGCGTAGATCTGCTGCGGGAACAGGAAGGCGGCGGTATTGCGGAACAGCAGCGAGAACGGGGCGCGCATCGCGTTGTCGATTTTGGTCGGCAGCGGGCGGGCTTCGACCAGCACGAACTCCACCTCCATGTCGTTGAGCGCCGCAGTGAACGTCTCGTTCACGCAGCCGGCGAAGTGTTCCAGCGTCAGCAATTCCATGAAGTGCGGCTCCCCTGTCGTGCACCACTGCGCGATCCGGCAGCGGGCCACATCCTCGCCGCTGCCGGGCATGGGCACAAGTCCATCGGCGACATCGATGGAACACTGCCGACGATCGCGCGACGCAGACAAGCCTGCCCGGGCCGGGGACAATGGCGCCCCCCGGAGCCCACCACTCCCGGTGGATTCAGCCTGCAGCCGCCATCCTGAACAGGTTTCGGCCTACCGCCGTCACCACCCACCTCGCCTCGAAGACCCGATGCCCAACGCTTCCGCCGCCGTCCGTGTCACCGGTCTCCGCCTCGATCGCGGATCGCGCACGATCCTGCACGATATCGATCTGAGCGTGCCGCGCGGCAGCGTCACCGCCATCCTCGGGCCCTCGGGCTGCGGCAAATCCACCCTGCTGTCGGCGCTGACCGGCGAGCTGGAACCCGCCGCCGGCACGGTCGAAGTGCTTGGCCAGCCGGTACCGCAGCGCAAGCGCGAGCTGCTGGAACTGCGCAAGAGCATCGGCGTGCTGCTGCAGGGCAACGGCCTGTTGACCGATCTGACCGCTGCCGAAAACGTGGCCCTGCCGCTGCGCACCCACACCGATCTGCCGAAAGCGGTCATCCGCCATCTGGTCGAGATGAAGCTGCACGCCGTGGGCCTGCGCGCCGCCGCCGATCTGTATCCGCGCGAACTGTCCGGCGGCATGGCGCGCCGCGTCGCGCTGGCCCGCGCGCTGGCGCTGGACCCGCCGCTGATGATCTACGACGAACCGTTGACCGGGCTGGACCCGATCGCCAGCGGCGTGATCATGAGCCTGATCTCGCGGCTCAACGACAGCCTCGGCCTGACCAGCATCATCGTCACCCATCATGTCCACGAAACCCTGCCCATCGCCGACCGTGCGGTGGTCATCGCCAACGGCAGCATCGTCTTCGACGGCACGCCGTCCGAACTCGAAACCAGCGGCGACCCGCTGGTGAAGCAGTTCCTGAAAGGCGAGCCCGACGGCCCGATTCCTTTCGATGCACCAGATCGTTCGGAGGCCGCGTGATGGCTTTCGCCGAGACGGTACGCGGCATCGGCCGCGCCGGCATGTTTTCGCTGTCGGTGTTCCGTGCGACCAAGCCGACGGCGGATTTCTGGCGGGAACTCATCCGCGAGATCTACAAGATCGGTGCACGCACCCTGCCGATCATCGCGGTCGGCGGCGCCTTCGTCGGCCTCTCGATCACGCTGCTTGGCTACCGCTCGCTGCAGACCTACGGCGCCGGCAACCAGATCAGCTTCCTGATCGGTCTGGGCATGTATCGCGAACTGGGGCCGGTGCTGACCGCGCTGCTGTTCATCGGCCGCGCCGGCAGCT
>CAZGBA010000070.1:0-19456 GCA_964523435.1 uncultured Xanthomonas sp. | reverse complement strand
CGAACGAATACGCCAACCTCATCGGCGGCGCGCGCTACGAGCCGCACGAAGAGAATCCGATGATCGGTTTCCGTGGCGCCAGCCGCTACGTCGACCCGTCGTTCCGCGATGCGTTCGCGTTGGAATGCCGCGCGGTGCGCAAGGTCCGCGAGACCATGGGTCTGGACAATTGCTGGGTGATGATTCCGTTCGTGCGCACTCTCGGCGAAGGCCGCAAGGTGATCGAAGTGCTCAAAGCGAATGGCCTGGAGCAAGGCAAGGCCGGACTGAAGATCATCATGATGTGCGAAGTGCCGTCGAACGCACTGCTGGCGGACGAATTCCTCGATATCTTCGACGGTTTCTCGATCGGTTCCAACGACATGACCCAGCTCACGCTGGGTCTGGACCGCGATTCGGCGATCGTCGCCGACCTGTTCGACGAACGCGACCCGGCGGTGAAGAAGATGCTGTCGATGGCGATCCAGGCCGCGAAGCGTAAGGGCAAGTACATCGGCATCTGCGGCCAGGGCCCGAGCGATCACCCGGATCTTGCGGAATGGCTGATGCAGGAAGGCATCGAGTCGGTGTCGTTGAATCCGGACACCGTGGTCGACACATGGTTGCGATTGGCGAAGTCGAAGGCGGGTTGATTTTTTCATCATGCCCGCCGCTCTTGTGTGACGGCTGCGAAGCCGTCATGCCCTGATCTTCGCGCTCACTGGAATATTCGGGTGCGAAGACCATCTCCCCTGCACATAGGGCGAAGCATCGCAGGCCGTTCGATGAGGTCGGGCGACCGCGCCGTTTTATTGACGACGCACACATTTTCTCGAATTTGAGAAGCGCACACTCCCCGGAACCGGCGGGAAAAAGGATATCGACCGGTGTTTTGGCCATGGACAACGGCTGTTTCACCCTCAAGGACGATGAGCTGAAAGCATGTTCGACATTCATCCGCTTGCCGATGCGGCGACCGCCAGACTCATCGGCGAATTCCTGGCGAATCCCGAAACTTTCGACCACGCCTGGGCTCCCGAGGAGAGAGCGATTGCCCTCCGGGGGCCACAGGACAGCGTAGGAAGGGAGAACCACCAGTACTGGTACGCGAAAGACGATGGCATGGTCATCGCCGCTGCCGGCCTGCGCGAGAACAAGTATGGAAGCGGCGGATACGAGATGGATCAGGATTACTTCGCGGTACATCGCGCGTATCGGCGCCATGGCTTGGCCCATCGCTTGCTGGAGCATGTCGAGCGCTGGGTTGTGGCCAAAGAGGGACGTTATATCCACGTGCTTTCTGGCGATACCGACGCATATGCGCCCGCGCGTGTTTTCTACCTCAATCACGGTTATCGGCAGGTGATGCATATTCCTGATTATTATCTGGCCGGCGAAGGCAGAATCGATTTTTTCAAGGAATTTGACCGCTTCGACACCACGTATCAAGACGTGTCGACTGGAGGTATTTGAGCTCAACTGTATGTGAAGCACATCGCATGTAAACGGACGTTTCATCTGGAGAGAAAAGGATGTCTTGCATCTATGAACAGAATTATCTCGAGCAATATTGGCCGCCATTCCCCATCAATCCGGACACATGGCAGGACAACCTGGATCTCCTCCAGGCGTATTTTCTCGCTGCGGAACGGATTCTCGAAGAGGAAGGCCGTCCGATCAACGCACTCGATATCTCGACCGGACCATGTCTGGCGCCGCTGATGGCGATCGAGCAGTGTCTTGCGAGCATCCGGACATCGGATTACACGGAATCAAACCGCAAGGAAATTACGCACTCGAAAATCGATTATTGGGCCGAGTATGCGCGGACACTCGAGACGATGTTTCCCGGACGTGCGCATGCTCATCGTATGCTCGAACGGACGGACACCCTGCGAAAAGCCCATGTCCCGCTGGATGTCGATCTTCGGCGTGGCTCGATCTTCCTTCCGGACATCATTGCGCGAGGCTACGCAGATCTGCTCACCATGCACTTCGTTGTGGATTCGATTTGCGACACAACCGCAGAATGCTTCGAGATGCTTGATCGCGCATTGTCCTTTGTACGGCCCAATGGGTGGCTCCTGCTGAGTGCGCTCGTCGATAGCGATTGGTGGATGCTGGGAGATTCCCGGCAACCCAGCCCTCGCCTATCCGAAGCGGATATCAACGGCTTTCTTGAGCAGCGGGGCTTCAGAACCCTCATCTGCACACGCACGCCGAACAGGGATCTCCGTATCCACGACGGAGCATTGGCAGTGATTCTCGCCAAGTCTCCCGGCTCTACTTCGCAGACCAAGGACCGCCTTACTTGAGCGTCGCACCCTTCTGCGACAACCAAGGATGGATTTCGCACACGAGACGCCCCGCCTTCACCGCCGGATCGTCGTTGCACATGGCTTCGGCGCCCGTGCGATCCGGCACGTCGAGGATGAAGATGCCGCGCCAGTCGCCGTCGTCCATGAAGGGGCCGGCGACCTGCAGCACGCCTTTGTCGGCATAGGCCTGCATGTTGGCCATATGCCCGGCCTGCAGGACGTTGGCTTCCTCCGCCGGGTGATCGCGTTTCGGGCCTTTCTTCAGCATCACGAACCAGTACTGTTTCATGCCCGGAGGCAGCGTGGACGCTTTGGTGTCCGTGGCTTTCGGTGCGGAAGCAGGTTCCGGTTGCGCGGCACAGGCGATGAAAGGAACAGACAGCAGCAGGAACGCCAGCATTGCTTTCATGGTCAAGCCCCTCGGGTCAAGCGGTGAATTCTCCGAAGCGCGTGCGGTAGTAGCGCAGCTCGGTGATCGAATCGCGCACATCGCTCAACGCTGTGTGCGCGGATTCCTTGTGGATGCCGGCCATGACCTGCGGCGCCCAGCGCTTGGCGAGTTCCTTGAGCGTGCTGACGTCGAGGTTGCGGTAGTGGAAATAGCGCTCCAGCTCGGGCATGCAGCGGTGCAGGAAGCGGCGGTCCTGGCAGATCGAGTTGCCGCACATGGGCGAGGCCTTCGGTCCCACCCAGTCCTGCAGGAAGCGGATCGTCTGCAGTTCCGCCTCACGCATGGTCACACCCTGCTCCAGCACCCGCTGCCACAGCCCGGAGCGTCGGTGCTGGTTGCGGTTCCAGTCGTCCATCGCTTCCAGCGTGGCCAGATCATGGGTGATCGCGAACTGCGGGCCTTCGGCCAGCACGTTGAGCTGCGCATCGGTGACGATGGTCGCGATCTCGATGACCGAATCGTGGTCGGTATCGAGCCCGGTCATTTCGAGGTCGATCCAGATCAGGCGACCATCGAAGCGCATGGCTTCAATCCTGCGGAACTGCTCGTCGGCATCGATCATCGGGTTGGAAGCCATATCGCTCGCATCGCTCATCGGGAAACCGCATGATATCGCAGCCTCCCCTGCTGGCCCATGCGCATGGCGCTTACGCCCGTTCTCGATCACCACGCGATTCTCGGCGCGATGCTGGCGCCGGCCCTGTTGATGGCGGCGACCGGCTCGCTGCTGGTCTCAGCGAATGCGCGGCTGGCGCGCGTCGTCGACCGTCTGCGCAGCCTGATCGTGGCCTGGGAGCAGGACGCCCCCGATCGCAGCGAACGCGACACGCAGATCGCGCGGCATCGCACCCGCGCCGCGCTGGTGCTGCGCGCCTGCTGGACGCTCTACGCTGCGCTGGGTTGTTTTGTCGGCACCAGTCTGGGACTGGCAGCCGACGCCCTGTTGGGCTTCAAACTCGGCGCGGTGCCGACCGTGCTGGCGGTGATCGGCATGCTCTGCCTGCTGGTCGCCAGCTTGGCGATGGGCCGCGAAGTGAGTCTGTCGGTGAAGAGCTTCGATGAGGAACTCGATCAGGAGCTGGCGCGGAAGCGAAGCTGATGCGCGTTGCTGGATGGTGCGCCCTGGCGCATCGAACTCGAAGCAATGCTCTGCATTGCGACACCATGCAAGAACGTGACGTGCGCCAAATGGAAAGTTGGCGGGCAGGTATACAAGCCGCCTGTCAGTAGCGCGGCGGAGCGATGGGCTTGTTCTCCATGATCTCTTCGATCCGGGCGACGACTTCGGGCGTCAGCTTGTCCCTGGACTGGAGCGCCTTCAGATTGTCGGCCAATTGGGATTTCCTGGAGGCGCCCAGGATGATGGTCGACACGTGCGGATTGGCCAGGCACCAGATGATCGCGAGATGGTGGATCGGCAGCCCGATTTCATCGGCCAGGACCGCCAGTTTCCTGACTCGATCAAGCAGTCGATTGCCTTCTTCGCTGTCCCACTCCGCTTTGAGCCAATCGTAGCCGGGCAGATTCATGCGGCTGTCCGCAGGAAACCCATTGTTGTATTTGCCGGTCAATACGCCTGCCTTCAGCGGCGACCAGACGGTGGTACCCAAGCCCATCAGCTCATACAGTGGCAGATAGTCGACTTCGACTTTCTGTCGTTCGAACAGATTGTATTGGGGCTGTTCCATTTGTGGCGGGGTGATCCTCAGCTCTTTGGCCACGGCCCACGCTTCGGTCAACTGCTGCGCGCTCCATTCGGACGTGCCCCAGTACAGGACCTTGCCCTGGACGATGAGGTCGTGCATGGCGCGTACGGTTTCCTCGATCGGCGTGCTTGCATCGGGGCGATGGCAAAAATACAGATCGAGATAGTCCACCTGCAAACGCTTGAGCGCGGCATGGCAGGCGTCGAAGACATGCTTGCGCGACAGGCCATTCTGGGTCGGTTTTTCGCCGCCCCAGAACACCTTCGAAGATACGACATAGGTATCGCGGCCCCAGCCGAGTTTGTGCAGTGCGGCCCCCATCAGGGTTTCGGAGGCACCGGCTTCATAAACTTCGGCGTTATCGAAAAAGTTGACGCCTTCATCGTAGGCCAGCGTCATCAATCCCATCGCTTCCTTTTCGTCGACCTGGGCACCGAACGTGACCCAGGAGCCGAGGGAAATTTCACTGAGTTTGAGGCCGGATTTTCCGAGACGCCGATATTCCATGTTGAAATCCTTCAAAGTGAGGCATGCTGCTGCTTGAACGCGGATTGTACTGCCCGACTGATGTCTACTCGTGCACGGCTGCCTCTCGATGCTCTTCCGCCTGCGGGTTGGAGGCGCGGCCGTCGATCGCGAATCGCACGAATTGACGGATCGCCTGGGGATCCGGTTCGGGCCAGACATAGCCGAGCTGCGCCAGCAATCGTTCGGTCCGCTCTGCAAGGACAACGATCGGCGGTTTGGCGCTCGAAGCCTCTTCTTCCATCAGGCCGGCGTGCAGCAAGATGTTCGTGACCGCATCCTCATGGCCCGCCGTGTTGCGCAATTCCAGGAGCCGGTCGAAAAAGGCGTCCGACTCGACTTCCTGGATATCCAGGCCATCGGACGATTCGTTCAGGAACCGTGCGAGTCGAACAAAGTGCGGATTCCTCAGATGGAAAATCTGGTTTCCCAACGTCTCCTGTTCGCTGAGCAGCACGATCGTCCGCGCCAATTGATCCACGAACGTCAGCTCCGCATCGTCCAGATATCTCGGCACGACACGCAGCGCGATGAACGCCTTGGTGCGCTGGAAAAAAGCGCTTTCGGAAATGTTCTTCTGCAGATGGCCGGTTTTCGAGTGGTACGTGATGTTCCCGACGCGATGGATGCTGGCGACGACCCCGCGTTGACGATACGAGACGACCAGGCGTTCCGCTTCCAGCTTGGAAAGAACATAGACATTGGTGGGCTCCTGGCCGATGTCGACATCGTGCTCGGTGAAAACCGCCCACGGCGCATCCATCGCGCCGTATGCCGTCGAAATGGTCGAGATGAAATGAAAGCGTTTGGGCTTTCCTTCGAGCGCCAGCGTCAGCAGCCGTTCCGTGGAAACGACGTTTGCGCTGTGGAATTCCTCATAAGGACCGTAGTGGCGCACGTTGGCCGCGCTGTGGATGATCGCATCCACTTCACCGGTCAGGCGGTCGTAGATCTCCGGCGCCATTCCCAACTGCGCTTCCGCCAGATCGGCGACCACCACCTCCACGCGATCGCCGCACGAGGCATGGAATGCGGGACCGAAGTAGTGACCGAGCGTCTCGCGCAGCCGGCGCTCGGCATCCATCTGGTCGATGCCACGCACCGGCACGATGACGCGGCACTGCCGCGTCGTGACGAGTTCGTGCAGCAGATAGGCGCCCAGGTATCCGGTGCTGCCCGTCAGCAGCACGCACTCGCAATTCATTTTCCGCGGCGTATCCAGCAGCTGCAGATCATGTTCGATACCTGCCCGGTAAGCATCGACCCGGGCCTGGAAGACGCTGTCCGCCAGCATCCGTTCGTAGTTCTCCTCATCGCTCGACTGCGATTTCTTCACCCGATCGATACGCTGCCGCAGCGCGTCGCTGGAAGGCAGGAAATGCTGCGCCTGCTCGATGACGGTGGGCCAGCGGAATATATCGCTGATCTGCGCATCGTAGTGCCTTTGCAGTGCGGCAACCAGGCTGATTGCGCTGAGCGAATGCCCGCCCAACTCGAAGAAATTGTCGTGGCGTCCCACACGATCGAGCTTGAGCACCTTGGCCCATATCTGCGCGATGGTGGTTTCCGCCTCACCCACGGGAGCTTCATAGCCGCGCGTCACATACGACGTGCCGTCGGGCGCCGGCAGCGCTTTGCGGTCAAGCTTTCCACTCGGAGTCAGTGGCAACGCATCCAGTCGCACGTAGGCCGCTGGCACCATGTGCTCAGGCAACAGGCTGATCAGATGTGCACGCAATACTTCGGCATTGATCTCACCCTTGCTGGTCACATAGGCCACCAGCCGCTTGTCGCCAGGCGTATCTTCACGGGCCAGCACCACCGCATCACGAACGCTGGAATGCTCGCTCAAACGCGCTTCGATCTCGCCGAGTTCAATCCGGTAGCCGCGAATCTTCACTTGGAAGTCGTTGCGGCCGATGAACTCGATGCTGCCATCGGGCAACCAGCGCCCCAAGTCGCCGGTCATGTACATCCGCGCTTGCGGCTGAGCACTGAACGGGTCGGGAATGAAGCGAGCGGCCGTCAGATCGCATCGATCCAGGTATCCGCGCGCAACGCCGGCACCACCGATGTACAACTCCCCGGCCACTCCCAAGGGAGCCGGCTGGTGGTATGCGTCGAGGATATAGATTTGCGTGTTGGCGATCGGGCGACCGATATTCGGCAAGTCCGATGTATTGCGCAGAGCGCACATGGTCGCGTCAACGGTGCATTCCGTAGGACCATAGACATTGTAGAAAGCCGTAGTGGACGATTGCCTGATTCTTGCCCATGTCGCGGGATTGATGGCTTCGCCACCCACCAGTACCGCCAGAGCCCGGTACGGCGTTTCGGCATCGAGAAGGCCGGCAGCCAGAAGCATGTCAAGCTGGACCGGCGTGCAATCGAAGACTTGAACATTCTGCCGCTGCAATAATTGCAACAAGGCACCGCTATCGGTACGCACATGCTGCGGAATAAGCACCAGGCAGTGGCCAGAGAGCAGCTGCGACAGCGATTGCAACGAAGCATCGAAGGAAATCGCAGCGTTCAAACCTACGCGCAAGTTCGCCGGCAAGCCTTGAAACATCCTTTCATTGAGGCATGCCCACAAGTTGATGAGCGACCTGTGCTCGACCATGACGCCTTTGGGCATTCCGCTTGAGCCGGACGTGTAAATCACATACGCGAGATTACGGGATGTCAGCTCAGCTGTTTCGAGCACCGGGTTGCCTTGGGGCTCGGTCGACCAACAGCCGGCGTCGATGATCAAATCACGTATCGGGATGGCACCCGCCAAACCGACGAGCTGGCTCAGCACAGCCGAGTGCTCAATGACGCAGGTGAGCATCGCCACCGGCGCACTGTCCTTGAGCATGTAGATCAATCGTTCGACCGGGTAACTCGGGTCCAACGGCACATAAGCACCGCCCGCCTTGAGGATTCCCAACAGGCCCACGACCATCTCCAGACCGCGCTCCGCACAGATCGCTACCCGGTCGTCCGGCCGCACACCCAGGCTGACCAGGTGATGCGCCAGTTGATTGGCCCGCTTGTTCAGCTCACCGTAGCTGAGGGTCTGCTCTTCGTACACCAATGCGATTGCATCCGGTGTCCGCGCCACCTGGGCCTCAAACAGTTCATGAATGCATTGTTGTTGAGGATATGCGGCGGCAGTGTCGTTGAAATCCACCAGCAATTGCTGGCGCTCCGTGCCCGGCAAGACTTCAAGGCAACGCACCGACGTCGTCGGAGCCTGCTCCAATGCGATTGTCAGCGATTCCAATGCTGTGAGCATAAAGGCGCACACGCGCTGCGGGTCGATGGTTTCGTCCACTTGCGCATTCAGGCTCAAACCACTACCAAAGTCATCAATGCTGAGTCCGACCGGGTAGTTCGTGCGCTCGCCGCCACCCAGAAACTCTATGCCGTTCCATGCCTGGCCCGCTTGAGCATCCTGATCGGCAACGCTCCTGTCCGCGTGCCGATAGTTCAACAGCGCCGTGAACAGCGGAGCAGGAGCGCGTACCGCGCTGCAACGTTGCACCAAGGCCAGTGAGGCATGCTCATGTCGTAACAGTTGGGTCAGAAGCTCATGCATCCTGCGAACGCTCGTGCGCGCACTCTCGTCGCCAATTCGCATTCGCACCGGCAGGGTGTTGATGAACATGCCCATACCCCGAGCCGTACCTTCACCGCCCAGCATGCGGCCCAGCATCACCGTACCGAAGACCACCTCCTCACGGCCGCAAATCCGCGCCAGCACCTGTGCCCAAGCCAAGTGGCACACGCTGGCCACACTCACGCCCAAGGTGCTTGCGCGCGCGCGCAAGCGAATGCACAACTGCGGATCCACCTCACGGCTGGCTTCGACAATCCGGCTGCCATTGCCCTGGACGTCCTGCAGTCCAAAAGGATCCGTTGGCTCGTCGATATCGCCCAGCAACCGGGTGAAAAAGGCCTCGTGCTCCTCGCTGCTCACGCCCAGGCGTGTCTGCGCCACGAAATTCCTGAACTGCAACGGCGGCGGCAGCAGCTGCTCTTGCCCCGACAGATGTGCCTGAATCTCTTCCTGCATCACCGCCAATGTCGCATGGTCACCCAACAGGTGGTGCATCATCTCCAGAACGACCCAGCGACCGTTCGCTGAATCCTCGGCATAGAACAGGCGCATGATCGGCGCCTGACGGATGTCCAGCCGGTAATGTCGCGGGTCAAAGCGCGTGCGCAGCTGTTCTGCGATATCGCCATCGGCAGGATCCAGCTTGACTTCCTCCACCGCCAATGGCGCATCACGCCACACCACTTGCACCGGATCAGCCAGCCCTTCCCAAGCCATCGACGAGCGCAGAATGTCATGGCGTTGGATCACCGCCTGCAGCGCTTCCGCGTATCGGCTCAAACGCTCATGGGAATCGAAACCCAGCAGTGTTGCGGAAAGGTAGACATCTCCTTTGCTTTCCAGCATATGGTGGAACAGGATGCCTTCCTGCAGCGGCGCCAGCGGATAGATGTCCTGCACATTGGCGGCGCCGCCCGGCACTTGGGACACGATGCGGTCGATATCCTCTTGACGCAGATCGATCAACGACAACATCGCTGGCGTGATGGCTGTGCAGTCCGACGGAATCAGGTTCGGCGGCACGACAACGGCATCGCTCTCGCCACCTACCGCCGCAGCCAGCGCCATCAAGGTCGGCGTGGCGAACAGCGCACGCACGTCAGCCTGCAGGTCCGCACGCCTCATGCGCTCGATCACGGTCACCGCCAGCAGCGAATGACCGCCCAGCTCGAAGAAGTTGTCGTGACGGCCGACGCGATCGAGCTTGAGCACATCGGCCCAGATTTCCGCCAAGGCCGCCTCCACCTCACCTACCGGCGCCTCGTAACTGCGGGCGACGTACGCACTGGCGTCGGGGGCCGGCAGCGCTTTGCGGTCCAGCTTGCCGTTCGGGGTCAGCGGCAAAGCGTCCAATTGCACGTACGCCGCCGGCACCATGTATTCCGGCAGTACGCCGCTCAGGTACGTACGCAGCGATTCGACGTCGATCGCCGCATCGCTGGCCGTCACATACGCCACCAGTCGCTTGTCGCCGGGCACGTCTTCCCGCGCCAGCACGGCGACGTCGCGAACGCTCGGGTGCTGCGTCAGGGAAACCTCGATCTCGCTCAATTCGATACGGAACCCGCGGATTTTCACCTGGTGATCACGCCGTCCGACGAACTGCAGCGTGCCGTCCGTATCCCAGCGCACCAGATCGCCGGTGCGATAGAGCCGTGCGGTCGCATCGGACGGAGTCCCGGATGCAAACGGATCCCGGACGAAGTGTTCGGCGTTCAGCTCCGGGCGATTGAGATAGCCCCGGGCGACTTGTACGCCGCCGATGCACAGCTCTCCCTCGATGCCTCTGGGGACGAGCTGCAAATGAGCGTCGAGTACGTAGACCTGGACGCCCGGCAGCGCGCGACCGATCGAAAGCTCGGATCCGCTCAATTCCGCGCCATCGCGGGTCGTCAGCATCGTGGCGCACACCGAGGCCTCGGTCGGACCGTAGTGGTTGCTCAATACGACGCGGTTGCCGGTGAGCTTCGCGAACCGCCGCACCTGATCCAGCGACACCGCTTCGCCGCCGAACATCATCAGCGTCAAATCCGGGAGCACCGGTGCGTGGTCGGTCGCGCTCAGATCGACGAAGCCCTCCGTCCATTGCCGCCACATCGCTGCCGGCGCGTCGATCGCGGTGACGCGCTGTTCGCGACAGAAACGCGACAGCTCGGCCGGCCCCAGCTCGGTCGGCGCCGGATGCAATACCAACGCAGCGCCAACGGCCAGCGATGGAAACACGTCGCCCACCGAAGCATCGAAGATCAGCGGCGGGATCATCAGCAGGCGCTGGCCCGAAAAATCGTGACGCGCAACGAAGCTGCGCACCAGATTCACCGCGCTGCGATGTTCGACGACAACGCCTTTGGGCACGCCCGTCGAACCCGAGGTGTAAATGACATATGCGGCATTGCCGGCATCGCCCGCCATGGCCGGAGGCGATTCGTCGCTTGGCGCCTGTCCGATGACAAGGACGTTGCCCGACAGCTCCGGACGTAGCGTCACGCACGCCGCAGCCCTTTCGGCCAGGGCCGTCGGGGCGATCAACGCCAGTACGGCGGCATCGTTGAGCACATAGGCCAGACGATCGTCGGGATAAGTCGGGTCCAGCGGAACATAGGCCGCGCCCGTCGCCAGAATTCCAAGCACGCCGACGATGGACTCGGCCGATCGGTCGGCCAGAATCGCGACGCGACATTCCGGGCCTGCCCCAAGCCGTCTCAATTGTCGGGCCAGACCATTGGCGCGCTGCATCAATTGGCGGTACGTGAATTCCGTGCCGGGCTCGACGACCGCGATGGCATCCGGACTGCGCGCCGCCTGCTCGGCGACGAGGTCGTACAACGTGACGCCTGCGCCTTCGATACCCGGCCCACCGTCGCCCAGGGCAAGCAGAGACTGGCGTTCTGCGTCATCCAGGAGCTCGATCAGGTCGACGATTTGACGCTCGTCGGCCACCATCGCGACGAGGATCCGATGCAGATAGCCCACTTGCCGTTCGATGGTGTCCTGGTCGAACAGCGCAGTGGCGTAATCCAAGCCGCCTACTATCTGCCCTTCCCTTTCGCCCAGATTGAGCGTCAGATCGAACTTGGCCGTGTCATACCCGCTGTCGAGGAACGACATCGTCATGTCGCAAAAGTCCAAATCGCCTCCACCCGCCCCATCCCACGCCAGCATCGCCTGGAATATCGGCGTGTGGCTCAAACTCCGTGGAGGTTTGACGATCTCCACCACTTGCTCGAAAGGCAGCTCCTGGTTGTCCTGGGCGTCCAGTGCGATGCCCTTCACCCGGTCCAGCAGCTCCGTGACGCTACCCGATACTTCCACGCGCAGCGCCTGGGTGTTCACGAAGAAGCCGATGAGGTTTTCGAGTTCCGGACGTCTGCGGTTGGCGACCGGCGTGCCGATCACCACATCCTTCTGGCCCGACAGCCGCGACAGCACCGTCGCCCACGCGGCCAGTATCGTCATATACAACGTCATGCCATGACGCCGGCTCAGCGCTTTCAATTCGTCTGTGAGCGTTTCACCCAGCGCCAACTCCACCCTGCCGCCAGCAAACGTCTGCTCTGTCGGACGTGGCCGGTCTGTCGGCAATTCCAGCAATGCCGGTGCGCCGACCAGCGTGCGACGCCAATACTCGCTCTGCTTCTTCAGCACCTCATCGCTCAGCCACCGCCGCTGCCACAGCGCATAGTCGGCGTACTGGATGGGCAATGGCGGCAGTGGATCATCGCGATTTTCGTGATGGCTGGAATACAACGTGATCAGTTCGTGGATCAATAGTCCAATCGACCAGGCATCCGAGACGATGTGATGCATGGTGAGCAGCAGCACATGTTCGTTTTCGCCCATACGGATGAGCTGGCCCCGGAACAGAGGGCCATGCTCCATGTCGAAAGGCCGTGTGGCTTCTTCACTGGTGCGTTGTGACAGCGCCATGGCCGCTTGGGGGTGATGACTCAGGTCATGTTCCTGAAGGGGAAACCCGCTGTCGGCGGGCGCAATATGCTGGACAGGGGCATCCTCGACCTGCCGAAACGTCGTGCGCAGCGCTTCATGGCGAAACACGATGCGATCCAACGCATAGCGCAGCGCGCGAATGTCCAATTCGCCGCGCAAACGCAGCCCGATGGGCATGTGGTAGGCCTCACTGAAGCCGTCCATCTGCGTCAAAAACCACAGTCGCTGCTGGGCGAATGACAGGGGCAAGGCCTGATTCCGATCGCTGACCAGAATTTCGCTGTCTATCACAGCAACTGATCGCAAGCTGGCTTCCTTCTGCAAGCGCTTGGCAAGTGCGGCGCGGAGCAGCTGTTCACGCGGAATATTAGTATCGTTTGTCAAGGTGTTTCCTTCGAAAACCAACGAATGCAGTTCTTCTACAGGTAGTTTTTCAAGGTTGGGCTGAAACTTTGCCGGCCACCCCTCGGCAAACACGATCAACCTTTGGTTTCCATATGCTCAGACCAAGGCTCAGCAGCTGCGATTTCGAAAAAATCCGCGAACCAACGTCAACCAGCAGAGCCGCCGGGATACGGGAGGAAAAGGATGCAACTGCGCGCAAGAATCGCCCCCCAAGTCAAATAAATTGACGCAGCGCACGACACGCTGAAGTATAAGCACCTTATCCCATATCGGAAACACTGAACAAGGCGGGGCCGCCTTGGACGAATTCGGTGGACGCATATTCGATGGGCACGTTTCGGCACGTACCCGAACTCGCTCGCCCTGGGATCGATTACTTACATCCCGACAGGTCAAAGCGCACTCTACAGCAGTGGTTTTCCGCGTTTGCGCCGGAAATAGTTGGTGAGCATGGCGCCTGCGTCATCGGCAAGCAGGCCACCCTGCACTTCGACACGATGGTTGTGTCGCGGGTCGCCAAGCAGATCGAACACGCTGCCGGCGGCGCCGGTCTTCGGGTCGCTGGCGGCATAGACCACCCGCGCGATGCGGGCGTGGACCATCGCCATCGCGCACATCGCGCAGGGCTCCAGCGTGACATAGAGCGTGCAGCCGATCAGACGATGGTTGCCCAGCGATTGTCCCGCAGCGCGCATCGCCACGATCTCGGCGTGCGCGGTCGGGTCGTGGTCGCCGATGTTGCGGTTCCAACCCTCGCCGACGATACGGCCCTCCGCATCGATCAACACAGCACCGACCGGGATCTCGCCGTCCTCCAACTCCGCACGCGCTGCCAACGCAAGCGCATGTCGCATCCAGACCGGGTCGCTGTCGCGCCAAGCCGTCGCCGTGTCGGTCTGCGCTGTGTTTTCGTCGATCGATGACATGCCCGGCCGGGGTTCGCTGCATTTCGCGTAATGACAACGCAATGATGATCGCTGGACTGACCTGTGTCATCTGCCAGCTGGCAGTCGATCGCGATCCATCGAAGGATTCACGCTCCACGAGCGTCCAACAGGGGAAGTTAGACCATGCCGACCAACACTGCAGATCCATCCGCATCCGAAGCTTGCACTGCGACACCTATCACACTGCCGCCGACGCTGCCGCCCAGTCCTTGCTGCTGCGACAGCGACCCGATCGCGGGCCTGAAACAACTCTTCGTCGATTATTTCCAGGGGATGGGCATGGCCGCCGGCCGCGATCCCGCCACGCGACCGGTGTTCCTGCGCCTGCACGGCGTGGCGCACGGCCGCCTGGTGATCGAGCCCGACCTGCCTGAAGCGCTGCGCGTCGGCGTCTTCGCGCAGGCGCCGGAATATCCGGTGTGGGTGCGCTTCTCCAGCGACGTGCAGCCGGGCAGACCCGACATCAAGGGCACGATGGGTGTCGGCATCAAACTGTTCGGCGTCGATGGCGAAAAGCTGCTCGAACCCGACCAGGACGCCACGACCCACGATTTCATCCTCCAGAACCACGACGTGTTCTTCGTCGATACCGCGAAGGACATGTGCGAATTCACCTGCCAGTCGCTGCATGGCAAGGGCGACGACTATCTGCGGGAGCACCCCATCACCCAACAGATCCTCGACGACATGGCCAAGCAGGTGCCGTCGGTACTGGTGAGCGATTACTGGAGCGTGCTGCCGTCGCGCTTCGGCGAGGGGCGCTACGGCAAATACAAGCTCGAACCCATCGACCCGGTGCCGCCCGCAGACGGTGCGCCCGACTACGCCGACCCGTTCTATCTGCGCGCCGATCTGCATGCGCGCATCCAGCGCGGCGAAGCCCGGTTCCGGTTCCTGGTGCAGTTCCAGACCAGCGATGAGGAGATGCCGCTCGATGCCGCCACCGTGCGCTGGAGCGAAACCGCCAGCCCGCCGATCCATGTCGCGACGCTGATCCTGCCGCAGCAGGATGCCGGCACCCGCGGCCAATCCACCTACGGCGAGAATCTCGCCTACAACCCGTGGCACGCCCTGCCCGTCCACAAACCCGTGGGCAGCATCGCCGAGGCGCGCAAAGTGGTCTACCGCGCCTCAGCGGCGAACCGGCGCAATGTCAACGGCGTGCCGCAGGCGGAGCCGGTGGTGCCGCGTCCCGCGCAGTACGCGCCCGGCGTGGACTATCCGGACGCGAAGGACACCCGCATCGTCCGCGCCGCGATCCATCCGGCGATCGGCATCGCGCGGGTCGGCAACAGCGTCGATGCGTATTACGTCGGCCCGCAGGTCGCCGATCCCGCACCGCAGCCGGTCGGTTTCTATCGCGACGCCACCGGTGCGCTCAAGCGCGAGGCCGCGCAGTTCCGCATCTACGGCTACAACACGGCCGGCGAGATCGTCCGCGAGCTGACCGCCGATTCCGCCGATATTCTCTGGTCGGTACACGTCGCCAATCGCAAGGCGGCCTGGTACCAGTGGCAGATCGCGATGGATATTCCGGAGGCCGCTGCGGTCGTCGTGCCCTTGCGCAACGCGAAAGTCGCTGCGCGCGACACGCTGGCCATCGATCCAGGCCCGCGCAGCATCTCCGGCAAGAACACCGCACCGGTGCTGTGCACGGGTACGTTCACCGGCGTACCGGTGAAGATCGGCGAACTGCAGACCGATGCCAGCGGGCGACTGCTGTTCCTCGGTGGTCACGGCGTCTCCGCCTCGCCGTCCGGCGCGACGATCTTCAACGCCAAGGATCCCAACGGTTTCATCAATGCCGACGACTGGTACGACGACACCTGCGACGGACCGGTGTCGGCCACCGTGAACATCGAAGGCCGCAGTATTCCGGTGGAATCCGCATGGGTGGTCAGTGCGCCGCCGAACTACGCGCCGCAGGTGAAATCCGAGCGGACCCTGTACGACCTGCTCTACGACCTGTACGTGCAGGCCGGCTGGATGCAGGCGCCTGCGGAGGTCTCGTTCGCCGACGATGTCTATCCGATCCTGCAGCGGCTGTCGGGTCTGCAGTGGGTGAACCAGGGCTTCGCGACGCTGTTCGGCCACAATGGCCGCTACGATTTCGAGAACGCCGCCTTCATCGCCCAACTCTCGGCGAATGTGCCCGCTGGACAATACGATCCCAACGCCGAACTGCGACGCCAGGTCTTCAACAGTTTCCGTCCACCGAATCCGCCCGATGGCAACCAGTTGCCCTGGCCGTGGGTCTACGGCGATGCGATGGAAGTGCCGGCCGGCGACAGCCCGCGCCAGAACGCGAGCGTCAGCCAGACCCAGTACGACATCCTGCAGCGTTGGATGAGCGGCGACTTCCGGTCCGACTGGGATCCGGCCAACACGCCGCCGGCAAGCATCGACAAAGTACCGCTGGCGCAACAGCCGGCGATGCTCGATCGCGCCGCGCTGGAATTCTGTCTCGCCGACGCCTTCCATCCCGGCTGCGAAATGACCTGGCCGATGCGGCATCTGACCCTGTACCACAAGCCGTTCCGCATCCGCCTGCGGCCCGAGGGCGTCAAGCCGCCGAACTACGGCAAGACGCTCGACCAGGCGACCGTGCTTTCGGCGAACGGCCCGCTGCATGCGCAATCCCCGGGCGACATCAACCGCTGGATGGGCCTGCCCTGGCAGGCCGACACCGCGTTCTGCCGCGCCGGTTACGACACCGCCTACGATCCGTTCGCACCGACGTTCTGGCCGGCGCGCGTGCCCAACCATGTGCTGACTGCCGACGATTACGCGATCGTGATCGATACGGCGCAGCCGATGGCGCGGCGCGTCGAAGCGTTCTCGAATCGCACCAGTTGGAACAAGCCGCTGCACGGCACCACCGCCGGACAGATGGAACAGATGGTGCGGATCTACGGCTCGATGGGGTTGGTCGAGGTGCGTCCCGGCGTGGAAGGCGATGCGGCTTTCCCCGAGACGATGATGGTGGCGTCTTACGGCCCCGACGTGGATCCGGCGGATGCCTCCAGCATGAGCGCGGCCGCACAGGCCAAGCCGATGCTGAAAGGTACTTTGACCGGGGAAGCGAATCTGAAAGCGCATCCGAAGTCGCGGCCGCTGCCGCAAGCCGCCAACTTCGGGAGCCACGAGGACGCGCAGCAGGCGCCGCTGCCGGTCCGGCATCGCCAGAGGCGCGAAGACTGACGCATGGGCGCAAGCGTCTACGATGTCGCGATCGCGGGCGGCGGCCCGGCCGGGGCCGCCGCCGCCATCGTCCTCACGCGCGCCGGACTTCGCGTGCTGCTGGCCGATGCCGGCAGCGCGCGTTCGCCGCAGAACGGCAAGTACAAGATCGGCGAAGGATTGCCGCCGTCGGCACGGCACCTGCTGCGCGATCTGGGCGTGCTCGAACGCGTGCTCGCCGACGGCCATCGGCCCTGCCATGGCACCCTGGCCTACTGGGGCGACGACGACGCGCACGCCAATGATTTCATGTTCCAGTTGCACGGCCATGGCCTGCAACTGGACCGCGTGCGTTTCGATGCGACGCTGCTGGACCATGCAGGCGCGTCCGGCGCGGACATCGTGCGCGATGCGAAGCTGTCGCTGATCGCATCGACGTCGACGTCGACGTCGACATCAAGCGACATGCCCTACCGCCTTCAGCTGCGCACGCGTGGCGCGGAAGACGTCGTCGAAAGCCGCTGGCTGATCGATGCCACCGGGCGACCGGCGACGCTTGCGCGACAGCTCGGCGCCGAGCGGATCGAATACGACCGGCTGCTCGCCTTCCACATGCGCCTGCGCAGCGAAGCGGATACCGACCGGGATGGTCGTACCTGGATCGAAGCCGTCGAGCACGGCTGGTGGTACAGCGTGCTGCTGCCCTCGCGCGAGCGCCTTGTTTCATTCCTCGCCAATGCCGATCACGCCGACCGTCGTACGCTGCTCATACGCGAAGGCTTGTGGAGCGCGCTGCAGGCCGCTCCGCGCATGCGCATGCTCTGCCAGGGACACGGCTACAGACCGTCGTCGTCCCCGCATGGCGCGGATGCTTCGAGCAGTCATCTCGATCGGGCAGTGGGTGTGCCTGCCGACGGACAACGATGGCTCGCCGTGGGTGATGCCGCGCTCGCTTTCGACCCGCTGTCATCGAAAGGCATCTCGAACGCGCTGTACACCGGCCTGCGGGCCGCACAGGCGCTCATTGGATACGGGAAAGGCGATCCGGACGCGCTTTCGGGCTACGCGGATCATCTTCTCGATATCCACCGCGTCTATCGCGAACGGCTGGTCGCGTTCTACCGCATGGAACAGCGGTGGCCGGCGTCGGATTTCTGGACGCAGCGCGCCGCCGATCCGTCAGCACCGCACCCGGCCCCTGCACTACAAGCCTAGCGGGCTGTCGAAAGCGCCCGCTAAACCCGGCCTGCCGCCTGCAGCGCCGCGAATTCCTCGTCCGAAAACAGTCGCGACCGCACCAGGAAACGCACGCCCTCGCCGTTCTCCAGCGAAAACATGCCGCCGCGACCTTCGACGACATCGATGATCAACTGCGTGTGTTTCCAGTACTCGAACTGCGGCCGGCTGATATAGAACGACGCGCCGCCGATCTCGCCCAATCGCACGTCGTTGTCGCCGACGATGAATTCGCCTTCCGGAAAACACATCGGCGACGACCCGTCGCAGCAGCCGCCGGACTGGTGGAACATCAGCGCACCGTGACGCGCGCGCAGCTTGTCGATCAGTTGCAGCGCACTCAAGGTCGCCATCACCTGCAGCGGCGGATCGGACATGTCGTCTCTCCAGCGCCGCCGGGCGCGAGGCCCGGCGGCGGCAGCGGATCAGAAGAAGCCGAGCGCCTTCGGCGAATAGCTCACCAGCAGATTCTTCGTCTGCTGATAATGATCCAGCATCATCTTGTGGTTCTCGCGACCGATACCGGATTGCTTGTAACCACCGAACGCGGCGTGCGCCGGATAGGCGTGATAGCAGTTCGTCCACACCCGACCCGCCTGGATGGCGCGGCCGACGCGATACAGACGGCTCGCATCCCGGCTCCAGATACCCGCGCCGAGGCCATACAGCGTGTCGTTGGCGATCTGCAGCGCTTCTTCTTCGGTCTTGAATGTGGTGACCGACACCACCGGCCCGAAGATCTCCTCCTGGAAAACACGCATCTTGTTGTGGCCCTTGAACACCGTCGGCTTGACGTAGAAGCCGCCGGCCAGATCGCCGCCGAGCACATTGCGCTCGCCGCCGATCAGCACTTCGGCGCCTTCCTGCTTGCCGATGTCGATGTAGCTGAGGATCTTCTCCAACTGTTCACCGGATGCCTGCGCGCCGACCATCGTGCTCGGATCCAGCGGGTCGCCCTGCTTGATCGCGGCGATGCGCGCGATCACCCGCTCCATGAACTTCTCGTAGATCGATTCGTGGATCAGCGCGCGCGACGGGCAGGTGCAGACTTCGCCCTGGTTGAATGCGAACAGCACGAAGCCTTCCACCGCCTTGTCGAGGAAATCGTCGTCCTCGGCCATCACGTCGGCGAAGAAGATGTTCGGCGACTTGCCGCC
>CAZGBA010000069.1:0-19466 GCA_964523435.1 uncultured Xanthomonas sp. | reverse complement strand
GTCTTCAGCGCTTCGGAGAACTTGGCGTTGAACAGTTCGTTCACCGCCGCCTTGTCGGACGCGCGCTCGGCGCCGATGGCCTTGGCCACCTTCAGCACGTCCTGCGCGGTTTCGTTGACGCGCAGATAGAACGCGACCGTGATGTCGGCGCGCATATTGTCGCGACAGATCAGCCCATCCTTCGCGCGACGGTCCACTTCGAGAGTGATGAGCGAAATCTTCATCAACTCCTTCTTGTAGATCACCGGGTACACCAATGCACCGGTGAAATGCACTTTCGGCGTCGACGACAGATCGTTGACGATCAGCGCGGTGCCCTGCGGCACTTTGTTGTAGAAGGCCTTGAACAGCCCGACGATGCCCAACAGCGCAACGATCACCACACCCGCGATCATCAGTACGCCCAAGAGATCTGCACCACCCATCACACGTTCTCCCTCTTCAATGCATGAACCACGACCCGGCGCGCATGCACGCCGGACTTGTTTTACCTCAAAGCTGCTCGAATTCGCCGCCGGAAATCACCCGGTAGGCGTTCTGTTCTTCCAGATACTCGATCAACACCACGCGATCGCCGCGCACGAACCGGCCGGACACATCGGCGCGCACCTGCAGGATCAATCCCGCGCCGCCATCGTCGACCCAGGCCGTGCCGTGGCTCTGGGTGATCTCCGGGCTGCGCACTTCGGCGTAACGCCCCAGCAACGGACGCTGGGTGACCGGCTCGTAGCGGCGCAGCATGCGTCGCACCGGCGCGAGCACGGCGCGGGCGATCGGGATCGACAACAGCAGGCCGCCGATGGCGGTCGCGATATCGGCGACGATGCCGATGACGCCGTGACGCATCGCGCTCAACAGATGCAGATCGATGAAATAGCAGAACGTCCAGCCGACGATCGCGATGATGGTGAAGATGATCATCACCGGCACGCCATGCAGGCCGAATTTCAGCAATACGCCGCCGATGCCGCCGGGCTCGGCGCCGTCCGCGTGGCCGATGCCGGGATCGTCCGACAGCAGCAGACCATCGACCGTGTCGATGTCCAGGATGCCCAGCGCCGACAACAGCCAATGCGCGGTCACCACCAGCAGCATGACGCTGTAGATGGCGGTCGGAAACGATGTCGCGACGGTCAGAAACTCATTCATCCCCTTGCTCCCAAATCCTGTGCGTCATGCGCGTGGCGCGCGGACTGCGTCTGGATCGCTCAACCGCCGTGTTTCTGTTTCAAGCGCGCCAGCACCGCTTCGGCGCGATCGTCGTCGGCGATGATTCCGGCTTTACGCAGCTTCGCGTCCAGCGCGTCGTCGTCGACCAGGGTTTCGGCCGCTTCCATCTGCGCGCCGCGCTCGGCCTGGCGGCGCTTGATGCGCTCCAGCGAGTCCAGCGCACTGCGCACGCGCACATCCGTGCCCTCACGCCGCTGCGCCACCGCCGCCTGCGCGCGCTGCACGCTCTCGGTGGCGCGCACGGTATCGACCTGCTGTTTCAGGCGGTTGATCGTCGACTCGTACTGCGCGGCCACTTTGCGCAGATGCGCGATGCCGTCCGCGAAGCCACTCACCTGGCCGGCATGGCCATCGCGCTCGATTTCGAGCAGCGAGATCTTCGCCGCGATCTCGCGCAGCAGCGTGTCTTCGCCGGCTTTCAGCGCCTTCAGCGCGTAGCCCTCGTATTCGTCGAGCTTGGCGTTGCTCGCCGCCAGATGCTCCTGCGCGACCTTGTAGCGCGCCATCGTCTCGGCCAGCGCCGCGCGCACGCGATGCAGCTCGGCGTCGTTGTCGCGGATTTCCTGATCGAGAATGCGCAGCGCCTGACTTTCGGCGATGGCTTCGCCCAATTCGTTCACGCCGCCGCGCACCGCCGTCACCAGACGCCGCCACAGCGCCGAAGGCTCGGCCGCTTCGGTCTCCGGTGCCGCCGCCGCGCGCGCCTTGCGACGTCCGCCCGACTGGTCTTTCGTGCTCATGCGGCCACCCGCAGATGCCATTCGTAGGCTTCGGTGGCGCGAATCACGTTGTCGGCGAGGGTTTCGATCTCGAACAACACGTCGGCGAGCGACGACGACGCGCTCAGCGCGCCGAACATGATGTACACCGCTTCGCCGTCGATGGTTTCGATACCCAGCGTCGACAGCGGAAACAGTTTGTGGGTTTGCAGCACCTCTTCGTTGAAGCGCGCGGCATCGCGCACCTGCGACACCGGCCAGAGCATGGCCTCGACCACGATCTGGCGGCCAACCACCGCCACGAACAGCGGCAGATCGCCGTACTCGTACATGGTCAGGTACAGGCCGGGCTCGGCGCCGTCGATCAGCTCGACCGCCATCTTGCCGTCGCGGACACCGTCGGACGCGGCGATGGCCTGACACAGGGTCGACGCGGTCCACGTCGACAACGAGTGCATCGATACCTCGGGCATGACTGTCTCCCCTTCCGCCTGCCCGGCCCACGGACCTTCGCCCCTGGGCTGGCGCATGCGTCGTTCGATCGCCGCAAGTTCGTCGGCGTACTCCTGCAACACCCACAGCTCTTTTTTGACCAATCCCAGATCGCGCAACCGTTCCCGGTGGCGACGTTGGTAGAAGGCGGAGGTGCGGCGTTCCATGAGTGCACGGTAAATGTCACATGTAACGTCTGTCAATATCCCACATGTGATGTTCCGACGAATGGTGGGGCGGCCGATTGGGCTGGCTGCGGGCTGGGGCCGGGCGATGAGCGCCCAGCCTTCGGCCACCTTCTCCCCGCACAGGAAGAAGGACTATCGAACTGTGTTGCCCGCGTTGCGGGAGAAGGTGGCCGAAGGCCGGATGAGGGAAGTGCTTGACCGACCGGCATCAGGCCGGAGCCTGGACGTCGGATGTCTGGAATCCAGCGCGATCCGATCAGCCCATTGCGCGGAAGCGCCCCGTGTCTTCGCGGGCGCGGCCCATCGCTACCAGCATGTCGAGCAATTGCGGCAGTCGCTTCTTCCACGGGCCGCGCGCAGTGAAGCGGGCGGCGATCTCGTCCAGCGACAGCGGCACGGTGCTGGTGGACAGCGCATCGGCGACCGCACGCACCTGGGCGACGGCATCCTTCGGCCACGGCTGCGGCTTGATGCTGGAGATGGGCACGACATCGTCGGCCGGATCTTCTTCGGGGCCGGTGTCGATCGCCTGCTGTGTCGGCGTTGCCTGCGGGTTCTGGAACTCCGGACGCAGCCAGCGCACGACGCCGCGCGCTTCTTCGGCGGCGCGTTCGGCGTTCAGCGCGACCAGCCGCTCCAGCACCGCGTCGTCGAAGGCGCGTTTGGCCTCGTCGCGGGTCATCGCACTCCCCTCTCCCACCGGGAGAGGGGCCGGGGGTGAGGGTTCGGCGGCAGTCCCGCCCGCAATCACATCCAAACGATGATCGATCCTGTTCCAGAGGTCGTCCAGGACCTGCTCGGTGCGCGCGAGCACATCGTGGTTCCAATATCGCAGGACTTCGATCCCTGCTTCGTTCAACGCCGCGTCCCGCGCTTGGTCGCGCGCGGAATCGAGGTGCTGACTCCCATCCAATTCCACAGCGAGCTTCAATGGATGGCAGTAAAAGTCGAGCGTGTACGGCGGTACGGGATGCTGCCGACGAAACTTCATCCCGTGCAATCGTCGGTCGCGCAGCAGCATCCACATCAGCGTTTCCGCGTCGGTCTGCTCTCGACGCAAGGTCCGTGCGAAGGCGATGGTTTCCTGTGGCAAGGGCGCTCTGGGGAGCCTGCGTCGCGACTCGCCCTCGGCCCCTCTCCCGGTGGGAGAGGGGAGCAAAGCGGGCGCGCCGATGCCGGGCGCCACGCACAGCAGCGGCAGCAGATCGGACCAGCCGTAGGCGTCGAGCACGGCAGCGTCCAATTCATCGTGGATCTGGCGCAGCACCGACACCAGCCCCTGTTCGTGGATGACGCGTTCTTTCGCGCTCAGCGCTTCACCGCTGCGCAGCTTGTCCAGCACGTTGTACATGCCGGTGAGCGTGAGTTCGGGATGCGCGGCTTGCTGGCGTTTGCGGTGGGTGTCGAGATTTTCGAGTCAGGGGGAGTCGAATGAAGTCAGACTTCTAGTGGAGAGGCCAACCACCCGCCTCTGCGATGCACTCGTCCAGCGCTTTCTGTAGTGCCACTGTGCGTGCAAGTGCGGCAACCACCGATTGGTAGTGGGTGATTTCGTCATAACTCAACAACCTACCCTTGCGATCTTTCAGCCACTTTTCAGCGACACGATAACCGCCGATTTGCATGTCCCACACCGCTTGCGAAACACCACCAAAGTATTGAGCATCGTTGATGTAAACGCGCCCAATCCCGACTGACGAGGCCAACGATACGTGCACATCTAATGCGTACCTCACCTTCACCACCTCGCTAGTACCGGGAACATCAAAAGTGGTTATGCGCGGCAAAGTGACATCCATCGTATGCAGTCCGATCAATTCGCGGCCGATAGCGACCAAGGTGGCGAACAACGCATGGTTGCTCGTCAGTTGCACACGCGGAAAATCTCGCTTAAGGAAGTCGGCATAGCGTGCGCGGTAGCTTGGCGTATATAGCACAGCATAAATGTAGGCAAGCGTATCTTCAGGGGTTGGTGAATGACCAACTGCTTCGCTCAATTCCTTCATGAACTCAGGCGAAAGATTGGCAGTTCTTTCGCGAGGGGTAACATCCAATAGATCGACAACAGTGTCGCGAGGATAGATCCAAAGTGGAAAAATAGCTGACTGAGTAGTTCTTTCACCACACTTCGTTTCAGTCATATGCCTGCTAACATAAAAATGGTCAGCATCTTGCGACTTATTTGACCGCGCAGTAACCAATCCGAGATTTTCTCCCGCCACAAAATGCCTAGTTATTTTTTCGAATGGCCAACCGACAAAGCCCCGAGACTTGCCTGTAAAATATATGTATCGATTGTCAAATGGACGATATGTTAGCGGAATAATCTTATTTTCATTAGGGCCTGACTCCACAACATCTGCCTGCGCTAGACTTACAGTCCAATCTCGGACATCTTCGGGCAACCGATAGCATTCGCGCACCTCATTTTCAGAAGCCTTAGCAAAATGCTGGACACGCTTCCATAAATTTTCACGGCTCATGTCTATTGTTAATGCATCACGCTTAGTTATTATCCCGACATTACTTGTCGGCATTGCATCTGTAATTTTGTAACCCCGCTCATATTCTTCACGAATCAAAACATCCTGAGATACGAAATAATAATTTGGGCTACAAGGCTGCAACTCACGCCAATTAGTTTTAAAAATATCTCCCGCATCAAGTGATGAATATTTCTCTTTTCTCAATCCATACAAATCTGCATGAAATACCTGCGCAACTCGCCTATCAATATGCATTTCAGACTCTGTAAGCATAGAGTGTTCTGGCGCCGAATGCCCAGTAGACTCGAGATGTTTGACAAATATTCCTATTGCCACTCCTTGCTGTATATCAAAAACATTTTCATCTTTTTCCCCGCTTGGAGTTTTTTCTTTCTTCTTGCTGTTCCCGTGTAAATCCAGAACATATATTTCGTCAAATTCCCGCATCAAACTTTCACGCATGCCACGGAATGTCGGATTATCCAAATACCCATGGTTCGTCACGAATGCCAAAATGCCATGCCCCGTTTGCGCGATTCTCCACTGCGAAAAGCGGATGAACTTTACATAATCATCGTTTAACCACTTTGGATTTCGCTCACCAAGTGGCTTGCCGTCGATCTCAAAATAGCTTTCTGTTTTCTTGCCTGATGTTTTGTCGAAACCACGCAACAGATCTGCGATCCATTTACCTTTGTTGGCTGAGTGCCCAGAATAAGGCGGATTTCCCAATACAACCATCACCGGCGCATCCTTCTTCACTTCAGCGGCAGCATTGGCCTCTTCCGAAAGCCACGAAGTGAAACCCGGTAGCTTTGTGATTTCGTGCGCTTCCTCCAGCGTATTGGTTAGATAAACACCTAGGCGCTGGTCGCTCGAAAAATCGTAACCTGTCTGTTCTAACTCCAAACCAAGTTTCATATGCGCAACGGCATACGGTGCCATCAGCAATTCAAAACCAAACAATCGCGGCAATAGATGTTCCGCGACATAACCCGGCCAAGCACCGGCATTACCGTCGAAGTGTTCGCGAATCTTTTGAATCACTGCGTACAAAAACGTGCCTGTGCCCACCGCCGGGTCCAGAATTTGCACTTTATGCACCCAAGGCTGTGTTTCGACAATGCGAGTGCTGGACTTTGTCTTGCCATGCGTGGTGTCCACCTTAAGCGATTTCCACCTCACCTTGCTGTTATCAGCCAAGCCGTCGCGAAGTTTGAAGGTTTTTTTCAACAACGAATCGACGCTACGGACGATGTAACCCACTACCGGCTCTGGCGTGTAATACACGCCACGGGCTTCACGCATTTTCGCATCGTAGGCAGCAAGAAAAGTTTCGTAAAAATGTACTACCGGATCTTCTTGGCGCGTGCGCTTCCCAAAATCTTCAAGAATCGCGGTCATGTCGGCACGCGCCAATAATTCGGCCAGTTGATCCACCGCCCATGAAATTCGGCTATCCAAGTCAGGGCCGGCGATGGTATTGAATAATTTACGTAGGAATGGGTTTGTTTTTGGTAACAGACTGGCGGCTTGCTGGCGCGTAAAACCGTGGCCCGGCGCGTTGCAGCGCGCAGCAAAAAGACCATAGCAAAGTGTCTGCGCATACATATCGGCAAATTGCTCAGCTGTGAGCGACTCGATCAATACGCGCCGAAAGGCTTCGAGCTGGTCGTGAAGATCGCCTGTCGTTCCCTCGGCACTGAAGATCTGTTCGATCAGACTGCGGATCAACTGCGCCAGTTTAGCCATTCTTGTGGCGAGATCCTGTGGCGTCGCCTTCAAAGGCAGATCGGCTGCGATGAATTGTCCGAGCAACTGTGCCACTTGGGAGGATGCGTCTTCATTCCAACGAATGCGCCCATCCTTGCCCGGCCGAGGCAAGCTAGCTGTGAGGCGCAATTCGCTATCTAGATACCAGCGAAATTCAAGATAGTCGGTCAAGATAAAATTGCCGAGAGAACCCAAGTATCGCTGCACTTGTTCTGTACGTTCGATCTTGCTCAAATCGATTCCGACATCTTTGGCTTCGACATAACCTAACGGCACCACGCCTCTGGTCACGATGAAATCCGGTGCACCACAGGCGATTTGTTTCGGCTCGTTAATCGCATCGATACCTGGACCGCCCAATTTTTCCAATAATCGTTCAAGTGCTGGGCGATGAGTGTGCTCGGTCGCATTGCCGGCTTTGAGAGCTTGCTCAATCGTCGAAAGATAGTCCTTAAAAATTTGATGCATACAGATTCCTTAGATTCAGATCACACTAAAGATTTTGCAGACCTTTGTAAGTCGGTGATGTAGCTTTCATTCTGCTAGACGCTCTTCGCCTGGATCGTCGATTGCGGCGAGGACGGTGTCGGCAAGATACAGCCGCCCCCGGCCGCGCGGCGCCAATGCACGAAGAAAGCCTGCGGTTTCCAGCTCGGTCAGCGTCTTGCGCGCGGTGGGTACGCTGACGTCCAGCCGTTCGGCCGCTGCTTTGGTATCGATGAACGGGTTTTCGAACAGCGCGTCCACCAGCGACGCCGCGCGAGGCGTGTTGGTCAGTGCGTTGCGCATGCTTTCGCGCAGGGCGAGCAGTTGTTGCGCCTGACGCCGTGCGCGGCGCGCGCTCCACTCCACGCCTGCGAGGAAATAGTGCAGCCAGCCGTGCCAATCGCCGTGCGTGCGGATGCGCATCAGACTGCGGTAGTAGTCGTCGCGATGACGTTCGATGTATTCGGACAGATACAGCAGCGGCTGCGACAGCCGGCCGCGTTCGATCAGGAACAGGGTGATGAGCAGGCGACCGACGCGACCGTTGCCGTCGAGAAAGGGATGGATCGCTTCGAAATGTTCGTGCATCAGCGCGCACTGGATCAGGTCGGGCAGTTCGCCGCGCGCATGGAGGAAGGTTTCCCAAGCGGCCAGGGTGTCGTGCATCTCCTGCGGCGGCGGCGGCACGTACGGCGCATTGGCGGGTGTGCTGCCGTGCGGGCCGATCCAGTTCTGGCTGCGGCGGAATTCACCGGGCGTGGCGCGGTCGCCGCGCACACCGCGCATCAGTCGCTCATGCAGTTCGCGCACAAGACGCAACGAGAGCGGCAGCGAGTGCAGCCGTTCGATGCCGAAATCCAGCGCGGCGACATAGTTGCGGACTTCGCGGACATCGTCCGGCGGCGCGTGGGGCGGCTGGCCGGCTTCATCGGCCATCAGATCGGACAGGCTAGCGCGGGTTCCCTCGATCCGCGAGGACAACACGGCCTCGCGCCGAACATACGAGGCGATCAGCAAATGCGGGTTGGGCAGGACGTGGCCGATGCCGGACAGCTCGCTGAGCGCGGCATCGGCGGCCGAAAGCAGGCGGACCAGCGCCGGCGGGTATTCGAGAACGGGCGGCAGCGGCGCCGGCACAAAGGCGTGGTAGCCCTGCGCGGCGCGGATGACGCTCCCCGCATGGGGGGCATGGAAATCTTCGGGGCGCATGAGAGGCCGCCTGTCGCCTGAAAAAACCTGCGCTGATCCTTCCACCAAAGAAAAATAATCGCAAGTTCTTTCTTTTGATGTCGATCCAGAGAAAGAATTTTTCTCTGGTAACCCGACATGGACAGGCATTACCCATGAGCGGGCGGTGGGCGACAGCCATGATCATGCGATCGCCGCGAGAAGCCGGTGCGCCAGGGCGCACCCTATGGGGCCACCGGGCCTGAAAACGAAAACCCCCGGCCGGGGCCGGGGGCTGGGTTTCGCTTCAGCGGTGGTGATGTACGCCGGGAAGCCTTGCCAGACGCCTGCTTACCAGACGACCTCAGCCATCGAGCAGTTCAAACCGGAGCCGATGCCCAGGAGGGCGACGCGGTCGCCTTTCTTCAGGCGGCCCATTTCGCGCAGCTTGCTGAGCACGATCGGGACCGAGGCCGGGCCGATGTTGCCGTGCTCGCCGAAGATGGTGTGGACTTTCTTCGGGTCGATGCCGAAGGCTTCCACCATGGCCTGGGTGTGGACCTTGCTGACCTGGTGGATGACGAATTCATCGACTTCGTCCACCGCCCAGCCCAGCGCCAGTTTGGCGGCGGCGAAGGTCTTGGACGCCAGCTTCATGCCTTCGATCAGCAGCATCTTGGTGTCGGTGACCATGCGGTCGAGGTTGCCGCGGCAGAGGGTGTTCCACTGGGTGGCGGCGCGGCTGACGCCGCCGCGGTAGCGCGGTGCGCCCGGGGCCAGTTCGGCGCGGGCGAGGACCATGCCGGCGGCGCCGCAGCCCAGGGTGAGGGTGGCCATTTCGTTGCGGAACTCGTCTTCGGTGAGTTCCGGGCTGGCCATGCGGGCGAGGGTTTTCTCGTAGGCGAGATTGGCGGTTTCGCCGTCGACGATCAGCGCGTAGTCGATTTCGCCGCGTTCGATCATGCGACTGGCGATGTCCATGCCGTTGAGGAAGGCGAGGCAGGCGTTGGCCACGTCGAAGTTCTGGCAGGTGTCGGACAAGCCCAGGTTGCCGCAGACGATGCTGGCGGTGGATGGCTCGAGAAAGTCGCGGCTGACCGAGGTGTTGACCAGCAGGCCGATCCGCGAGGGGTCGATACCGGCATCGGCCAGCGCCTTCACACCGGCGAGGGTGGCGGCATCGGAGGCTTCGACGCCATCGTCCCAGAGGCGGCGCGAGCGGATGCCGGCGATATCTTCGAGGACGTTGGATTTGATCCCGAGACGGTCGAGGGTCGGCTTGAGCCGGGCGTTGATCTCGGCGGAGGTCAGTTGGCGCGGGGCATCGATGTGCGCCAGGCCGGCAATCGCGACGTGTTGAAACAGCATGAGGTATTCAGCCGTAAAACAGACAGGAACCGTATAGGGTACTGGCTTCGGCGGCCCAGCGCATGCCGGGACCGGTCCTCAGGTCGCATTTCGGGCTTTCCGAAGCCCGAAAACGCCGCATCCGGGCATCCGGAAGCGCCAGATGCCCCCGTCTGTGCCGTTCGGCCCATGGCACCGCCGCCGCCTGCGGCCACACTGGGAGGATGGCGGCGCCACATGCTGCGGGGCCGCATCGCTCCCCCGACCCCAAGGAAAGACATCCGATGGCACGACTCATCGTCGACGCGGTATCGCAGGAATCCAAGTCCATCCACGACGACAGCTTTGTGCTGCTGTTGTTCGCCTCCGTGTCCCATTCCGAGACCGGCGCTCCGGTCAAAGGCCTGACTGCGGAACATTTCCGGGTGTGTTCGCCGCTGGGCTCGGTGTACGAGATGAACATCCTGGGGAGCCAGGAAGTCGATTGGGAGCCTGCCGACACCGACGCCGCCGGCTGCTACAGCCTGCGGATCTCGCGTCGATGGGCGCATACGGGCGAGTTGAGCGAGTGGAACAAGCTCGAGGCCGCCTGTTTCGGGCTGCAGGTCCGCGTGCCCGACACTGACGGCACCGTGCACATGGGACAGACCACACTGCGCCAGGACTGTCCGGCGCGCTGAGTCGCCGCGTTTCCCCGGCGTGACTGCTAGCGCATGCAGCGCCAGGCGATGAAGCGCTGGGCGCCGGATTCGGGCGGTGCGACCGCCTGCACGGTGTCGGCGCCGATGCCGGGGGCTTCGTTGCGCGCCAGCGTTTCCAGTTCTTCGCGCACCTTGAGATGGTTGCGTTCGTAGAACACGACGCTGTCCTTCACCGTGACTTCGATTTCGCCGCGCTGCTCGCAGCCGGTCGGCGCTTGTGCCACGACCTTCACCGCCGATGCGCCGGGCGCCATGTGGACCCAGGTGCAGGCGGTGGTGCAGGCGGTGAGGATTGCGATTGCGAGGATGCGCGAAGACTTCGTTCTTGAAGGCGAGGTTCTGGAAAACACGGTTCGGCACTCCGGAAATAACGATGCCCACCATGATGGTGGGCATCGACTGAATCGGACAATCATCGCTGCAGCGCGGAAAAACAGGACCTCGCTGGCTTTCCGCCACACGCCGTGCGCACGGCCCTGAATCACCGGGCGTATCAGGTCACTTGCGGACGGGCTTGCCATCCGCATCGACGACGAAGACCTCGCCGATCTTCAGCGCGCGCACCGGCTTCTCGATCTGCTTCAGATCGCCCACCACCACCCACGTCAACGCGTCCGGATCGACGGTTGCGGCGGCGGCTTTCACCTGCTCCGGGGTGAGGCCTTCGATCTCGGCCTTGCGCTGGAACACGTAGTCGTCGGGACGCCCGTAGCGGACGATGCCGCCGAGGGTGCCGAGCACCGCGCCTGCAGTTTCGTACGAACCCGGCAGGCCGCGGATTTCGGTGGACTGGATCTTGGACACTTCCTCGGGCTTCGGCGGCGCCTTGCCGCTGGCGTATTCGCTGATCTCGCGCTGCATCTCCTTCAGCGATTCGGCGGTCTTGTCGATCTGCACCGCCGCGAACGCCATCCACGGCCGCTGACCCTGCGCACCGGTGACGGAGCTGTAGGAACCGTAGGCCCAGTGCTTGTCCTCGCGCAGATTCATGTTCAGACGCGAGGAGAACTCGCCGCCGAGCACGGAATTGGCGATATCGAACTTCACCGCACCCGGATCGCGGGTCGAAGGCACCAGCTGGCCGACGTAGAGATTGGCCTGCACCGCGCCCGGCTGGTCGATGAGATACACGCGCGGCTTGCGCGGGATCGCGACTTCGGGAATCGCGCCATTGCTGCGGGCGGCGCCTTCGCTCTTCCAGTCGCCGAAGTGCTTTTCCAGCACCGGCACGATTTCTTTCAGGGTGGTGTCGCCGACCACGAGCAGGGTCGCGTCTTCGGGACGCACCCAGCGGGCGTGATAGGCGAGCAGGTCGTCGCGGGTGAGCGAGCCGATCGACGCTTCGGTGCCGGTGCCGCTGAACGGGATCGCATACGGATGGCCTTCGCCGTACAGCAGCGGCGGCAACACGCGCAGGGCCGCGCCGTTGGGACGGGCTTTTTCCTGGGCGATGCTGGCGATCCAGCTCGCCTTCACGCGATCGACCTCGTTCTGGTCGAAGCGCGGACGACGCAGCATGTCTGCGAACAGCGCCACCGACGGATCGAGATGCTGTTTCAGCGCCGACAGGCCAGCGCTGCCGCCGTCGAGGTTGGCCCCGGCGCTGAGGTTGGCGCCCAGCGATTCGGCGCGATTGCCGAACGCGATGGCGTCGTAGTCGCCGGCGCCTTCATCGAGCATGCCCATGGCGAAGCTCGAGGTGCCGAGCTTGGCGCCCTGATCGGCGACGAAACCGCCGCCGAACAGATAACTCATCTGCACCACCGGCACGCCCTTGCGTTCGGCGAGGACGATCTTCGTGCCGTTCTGCAGCGTGGCGCGCTGCAGCGACGGGAATTTCAGGTCCGGGAACTGGCTCGGCACCGGCACGCCGGTACTGCGGTCGACGGCACTGACTTTGGTCTTGTACTTGGGATCGGCCGCCGGCAGGGTCAGTGCGGTGGGCGTGACCGCCGCGTCTTCGGGCTGCGGCTTGCGCTCGCCCGGAGTAACGACGAGGGTGTGGCTGCCCTTGCCCGCGCCGAGCCACTGCACGCCAGCGGCCTTGATCTGGGCGACGGTGGCGGTGTTGATGGTGCGCAGGCTGTCGCGGAAGCAGCCGGGATTGCCGGTGTAGACCGCGCATTCGGCCAGGACATCGGCCTTGCCGCCGAACCCGCCGATGCGTTCGACGCCACGGGTGAAGCCGGCCTTGATCACGGTGCGTGCCTGATCGAGCTCGACCTGGGTCGGGCCGTCGCTCAGCAGCTTCTTCAATTCCTCGTCGATCGCGGCTTCAACCTTGGCCGGATCGACGCCCTGCTTCACGGTCGCGCTGATGAAGAAGTTGGAGCTGAGCTGCGAAGTGAAGACCGATGCGCTGACGTTGTCCACCGACTTGTCGGTGTGCAACAGACGCTGGTCCAGACGCGAGGAGCGGCTGCCGCCAAGCACCTGCGACAACAGCTGCAGGCGGTCGGCATCGACGGCGCCGGATTGGGCGACGTTCCAGACGCGATACACGCGGGCCTGCGGCACCTTGTCGGTGAGCGCGGACCGGGAATCGGTCGCCAGCGGCGAGACATCGATCTTCGGCTGCGCCATGCTCGGGCTGGCCGGGATATGGCCGAAATACCGGGCGACTTTTTCCTTGGCAGTGGCCAGGTCGATGTCGCCGGCCAGCACCAGCACCGCATTGTTCGGGCCGTACCAGGTGCGGAACCAGTTCTTCACGTCGTCCAGCGACGCGGCGTTGAGATCCGCCATCGAGCCGATGGTGCTGTGGTGATACGGATGGGTGGCGGGGTACATCGCCTTGCCGAGCAGGTCGAACACCTGGCCGTAGGGCTGATTCTCGCCCTGGCGCTTCTCGTTCTGGACCACGCCGCGCTGTTCGTCGAGGGTCGGCTGATCGATCGCGCCGAGCAGATGGCCCATGCGGTCGGATTCCATCCACAGCGCCATGTCCAGCGCGGTGGTCGGTACGTTCTCGAAGTAATTGGTGCGGTCGGAATTGGTGGTGCCGTTCTGGTCGGTGGCGCCGGCCAGCTCGAAGGGCTCGAAGAATTCGCCCGGATGATTCTCCGAACCGTTGAACATCAGATGCTCGAACAGATGCGCGAAACCGCTGCGCCCCGCAGGCTCGTCCTTGCTGCCGACGTGATACCAGATGTTCACCGCCACGATCGGCGCCTTGCGGTCGGTGTGCACGATCACGCGCAGACCGTTGGGCAGGGTGAACTGCTGGTAGGGAATATCGACCTCGGCGCTGCGCGTCGTCCTGGCCTGCACCTCGATCGGAACCAGCGACAGGCTGCCGCCGAGCGCGGTGGTCAGCGCGAGCGCGAGAAGACCGTGTTTGAGCGCGGACGGGCGCGGACGGGCAATGGACATGCGGAACTCCTGGAACATGGGAATATGGAAATCGGGTGGGCCGGGCTGCGACGACACGCCGGTTTGGACAGCACCGGGCCAGCGTTGCATGCTAGCGAGCCCGCCAAGGCATGACACTAGGCCACAAGTCCCGGCCATCGCCCACCACCGCACGGAGCCCTCCCATGCCACTGCATTGCCTCGTGACCGGCGCCAACCGCGGGATCGGTCTGGCCTTCGTCCGCCAGTTGCTGGCGCGCGGCGACCGGGTGGTCGCCACCTGTCGCCATCCGGGCAAAGCCACCGCCCTGAACACGCTGACCGGCGAATACCCCGGCCGCCTGCACGTCCTGCCGCTGGACGTGGCCGACGCCAGATCCCGCGCCGAACTGGTCCGCGAGCTGCCGCTGGTCTACGGCGATGAGGTGGAGAAACCGGTCATCGATCTGCTGATCAACAATGCCGGCGTGCTGCACTCCGGCGAACGCTTCGGCACGCTGTCGGCCGCGCATCTGGAAGACAGTTTCCGGACCAATGCCGCCGGCCCGCTGCTGCTGACCGAAGCGCTGGCGCCGATGCTTGCCGACGGCGGCACCGTCGCCAACCTGTCCTCGCAGTTGGGCTCGATCACCAACACCACCCGCTTCGGCACGCCCAGCTACAACATCAGCAAGGCCGCGCAGAACATGACCACCGTATTGCTGGCGCACGCATTGCGCGATCGCGGCATCCACGTGGTCGCGCTGCATCCGGGCTGGGTACAGACCGACATGGGCGGCGATGGCGCGCAGATCACGGTGGATGCATCGGTGACCGGGCTGCTGCGCGTGATCGGCAATCTGTCTGCCGCCGACAGCGGACGTTTTCTGGATTGGCGCGGCGAAGCCTTGCCGTGGTGAGCGATCGACAGCACGCGCAGATGTTCGACGTCATTCTCTACGAACCCGAAATTCCACCGAACACCGGCAACGTCATCCGCCTGTGCGCGAACACCGGCGCACGGCTGCATCTGATCCGCCCACTCGGATTCACGCTGGAAGACGCGCAGCTGCGGCGCGCCGGTCTGGATTATCACGAGTACGCGACACTGCGCGTGCACGACACGCTGGACGCTGCGCTGGCCGCGATTTCGCCCGCACGCCTGTTCGCGTTGAGCACGCGCAACGCCACGCGCTACGACCAGGTCGCGTTCGCGCCCGGCGATGCTTTTTTATTCGGACCGGAAACGCGCGGTTTGCCCGAAACGGTATTGGCGTCGATTCCCGACGACCAGCGGCTGCGGCTGCCGATGCGGCCGGACAATCGCAGTCTCAATCTGTCGAACGCGGTGGCGGTGGTGGTGTTCGAAGCGTGGCGACAGCAGAGCTTCGCGGGCGCGTCGAATTAGATTTTCAATTCAAGCGAAGCCATCACTTCAAGCGAAGCCACCACCCCTCCCTTTCACGCAGCGAAGGGAAGCCATCACTCCCTCCCTTTCGCGCAGCGAAGGGGAGGGCTGGGGAGGGGTCGCTTCATATCGACTCAGCGCTTTGACCCAGCGCTGCTTTGACCCGGTGCCGAAATCCACTGCATCCTGCATCCGATCCAACCCGGGCACGTACGCGGACGCCTTCCCTGGCACCCGCGCATCGGCCGGTCCCGCAGCGGCGGGACACTCGTACGCGACATTCCCTGTCGCGCGGGCGGTACGCGCTTCGTCCGCCCTTCGTTGTCTATCGCGATTATTTCTTCGGCTTGCCGGACGTCTGTCCCGCATCCTTGCCCTGGCCATTCATCGCCAGATAGGTCTTGTATTCGTCGCCGCTGAGCGCGCCGTCGGCATTGGCGTCGGCCTGATCGAACACCGCCTGCAGCGACGGAATGGTCGCGGCCTCGGTCTTGTCGAGATTGCCGTCCTTGTCGGTGTCGAGTTCGGCCCAGGTCTTCTTGGCCGGTGCGGCATCGGTCTGCGGCGCGGGGCTTGCGGGCTGACTCGCAGCAGTCTGTGCGGGGTCGGCGGTGGGCTCGGTGCTCTGCGCGAACGACAAGGGGGCCGCAAGCGCGGTGGTCAGGGCCAAGAGGCCCGTCAAACGAAGATCGTTACGTTGCGTCATGGTTGTGATTCTCCGGAGCTGCATGAAGGAGCGATCGGTCCGGTCATCTCGCACCGACCGCAGCGACACCATGCGAATTCCGGCATGAATCGAAACCGCATCGAAAACTTGAACGCAACGCAGCGTTAACCATTGGCGTTCGCGATCGCGCTAGGCGCGAAACACAGCGCACGCAATCACGGGCTTCACGCGGAACAAACTGAATGCGCAGCGCGCGGCCCACGCTGAACCCAACACAACCTTCACGAATCGGCGCGCTGCGGAAAACGCACGGCTACAGCAGCGCCAATGCGCGCTCGATATCTTCCTGTGATGTCGGTCTCACCACGCGCGCCAGCTCCACGCCATCGCGCAGCACGAGCACGCTCGGCCACAGTTTGATCCGGAAGCTGCGCCCCAGCGGACGCCCCGGACCGTCTTCGATCTTCAGATGCCGCACGTCTTCGTGCGCGGCCAGCGCCGCTTCCAACAACGGCTGCGCGCCGATGCAGTGCGGGCACCACGGCGCGCCGAATTCGAGCACGACGGCGCCGGCGATCGCGTCGACATCCGCGCGTGCCGGTTCGTGATCTGCGTATGCATGCACATAGGACATGGTTCGCTCCTCTGGTGTTGAACATCGATATCGTACGGATGTTTGCCTTCGCGCAGCCGTGCCGATTGCCCGACGCGCATTGCATGATGCCACGACGACATCGTGCACGATCGGCGGCGAAGAACGCATTCGATGCGAAGCCGCATCGAATGCGTCTGGAGCGCGCCAAGTTACGCTGCGCTAACAATGCAACGCGTATGGTTCACCCACGCTGCAACGCACCTCTGCAGCGTCGCCTCGGACGCGCCGCACCTCCATCCACTCTCCGCTCCGGGCATCACTCTCCGTCGACGACGGATATCGCGGCCACGCCGCTTTCGATCCACGCGAAGCGCATGCTTTGAAAAGCATGCTGCAAAAACGCGTCGATCGCTTCAACGAGAACAATCATGAATACACCGACCATTCCCCAGACCACCCCGCAGAGCAACAGCGCGCCGAAGACCGGCAACGCTGCACCTGCGGTCACTCCGATCGGCGCGGCCAAGCCCAACTCGGTCGCCACCGACAGCGCGCAGAGCAGGAACCTGCTCGACACCGCCGCCGCCAAGGGCTCGTTCGGCACCTTCGCCAAAGCAGTGGAACATGCCGGCCTGAGCGAAACGCTTCGCGGTGTCGGCCCGTTCACCGTGTTCGCGCCGACCGACGCCGCATTCGCGAAACTGCCGGCCGGCAAGCTCGACACGCTGATGAAGCCGGAAAACAAGGATGAACTGGCGTCGGTCCTGAAATATCACGTGCTGGCCGGACGCAAGAGCGTGGCCGATATGGGCAAGTGGGACGCCGCCAAGACCGTGAACGGCCAGACCGCGCCGATCAGGATGCTCGAAGGCAAGTTCAGCATCGATGGCGCGCACGTCACCGAAGCCGACATCGGTTCGAGCAACGGCGTGATCCACGGGATCGACAAGGTCAATCTGCCGACCGCCGCCAAGCTCTGACCGCGTCAACGTCACCGTAAGCGTCACCGCAACACCGCGACACGACGGCAGGGTTCGCCCTGCCGTTGTCGTGTCCGCGCCTCAGTCCTCGCGCAACAGCATGTCGCAAACCGCACCCATGCACGCGCCGGTGGCCTGATCGAGGATGACCGAATGTCCTGCATCGCCGCGCGGGTACGGCACGCTTCGTTCCAGCACGAACACGACCGAATTCGCGCCGCTGAGTCCCGCCGGAATATTGAAATCGCGCTGGATCACATACGCCGTCATCATCCGCGTGCGTTCGTCGAACGTGCGCGGCACGGTGCGGCTGTTCGCCTGCGACCATCGCGATTTCCACACCGACAGGTCGCTGCCCGAGGCGGGACGCAACAGTCCTTTGCGCATCGCCTCGACCAGCCCGGCCTCGCCCTCGGGCAATGACGGAGCGGGCGGCGGTTCTTTCAGCATCAGTGTGGACATCTGCTCGGATGCCGCAGGCGTCGACGCGATCTGCGGTGCGGGCGGCGGCGGCTCGGCGACAACAGGGGCTGCTGTCGGCGCCACGGGCGCCGATGGCGTCGCCGTGTCGGCGGGCGCTGCGGCCGGAGGAAGTTTTCGCGCCGACAGCGGCGACACCGTCAGATAACGCCTGAGCGGCCCGAACTGGCTGGCCGCCACGACCAGAATCAGCGCGGCAATCAGCCAGAACACGATGCCTTTGGCGCCGCTGTCGCCTGTGCTGACGGTGTCGGTCCGGGGTGTCGATGAAGACGGCTTGCGGTTGTCCATGCGCATTCGATGGGCAGTGGGCGTGGCCTATGATCGCGCACCTGCGGCCGCATTGCATCGCCATCGGACACGCACGGGAGCGCAGGCGACACACGGTCGTGTCTCCTCTTCAGAATTGCCCGCGTTCCACGCCTTCCTGCCAGCTTTCGGGCGCTGGCGTCCAGTCGCCATCGCCCAGCACCGGAATGATCAGATGCTCCAGCGGATAGCCGAGCCAATGCTCGGCGGACATGCCCGCATCGCGTCCATCGGCCTCCAGCACGAACGCGCGGAACGCCTCTTCGCCGCGCGCGGCGACTGCGGTGATGCGCTTGGCCAGATCGTAGGACAGCATGTTGCCGTCGTCGCTGCGCAGAAACGACTTGCCCGACCAGAATTCCTGGATCGTCCGGGCATTCCAGAATGCCGCGTGCTTGGCCCT
This sequence comes from uncultured Xanthomonas sp., assembly GCA_964523435.1. GTDB lineage: Bacteria > Pseudomonadota > Gammaproteobacteria > Xanthomonadales > Xanthomonadaceae > Lysobacter_I. The sequence goes on along the minus strand of CAZGBA010000069.1, from coordinate 705 downwards.
GATCTCGTGCGGGTAATACAGCGAACTCCGCGGGTCGGCGAGATACGGAAAGATCGAATGTTCGGTATTGACCGCAAGCCCCTCGTTCAACCAGGCCGGAATCGGCAGGTGCGACAACAGGCAATGGGTCAGCTCGTGGGCGATCACCGGCTGCATGTGTTCCATCTCGCCCTCGTACATCACGAAATGGCCGTAGCCGGCGTGGACGAACATGCCGGCAGACATCGCATATTCGCCACCATCGTCCGGGTAGTAGTGGGCGACGTAATCGTAATACTCCTCCTGATTGGCGAAGACCATGACCACGTGCTTGCCGCCGCTGCGCGGCACCGCGATATCGCGAAGATTGCGCATGATGCGGCGGCGCACCGACTGGCAGAAGCGCATGAAGATTTCGGCCGGCCTGTCTTCCAGCTGCGACAGCAGCAGGAAATCCTCCGATTCGTGGATCCGGTACGACGACGACAGACCCGCTGCGATGGCCTGCAGCCAACGTCCGGCGGCAGCCGTCCAGAACGCGTCGTGTTCGGCCGGCGTCCACTCGGGCCGCTCGGCGTTGGCGATCTCTTCCCACACCGGCAACGGCATGCGCGTATCGGCATACCAGGCCATCCCGACATCCGCGAACGCCGTCGTCACCCTGGCGACAGGCGACGCATCGGATGTCGGCGCGCCGCTGAACAGACTGCGCAAGGTTTTCAGCAT
>CAZGBA010000068.1:0-19843 GCA_964523435.1 uncultured Xanthomonas sp. | reverse complement strand
GCGATGGGCTTCGGCTTCCGCTGCGGCTTCCTCGGCATGCTGCACATGGAAATCGTGCAGGAGCGTCTGGAGCGCGAATACAACCTCAATCTGATCAGCACCGCGCCCACCGTGGTGTACGAAGTGCTGAAGACAGACGGCACGGTGATATCGCTGGACAATCCCGCGAAACTGCCGCCGACCAATCACATCGAGGAAATCCGCGAGCCGATCATCCGCGCGAACATCCTCACGCCGCCGGACTACGTCGGCAACTGCATCACCCTGTGCGAAGAGAAGCGCGGCTCGCAGATCGGCATCAACTATCTCGGCGGCCAGGTGCAGATCAGCTACGAACTGCCGATGGCCGAAGTGGTGCTGGATTTCTTCGACAAGCTGAAGTCGGTGTCGCGCGGCTACGCGTCGCTGGACTACCACTTCCTGCGCTTCGATGCCGGCCCGTTCGTGCGCGTGGACACGCTGATCAACGGCGACAAGGTCGATGCGCTGTCGATCATCGTCCACCGCAGCTACGCCGACCGTCGCGGTCGTGAACTGTGCGAGAAGATGAAGGATCTGATCCCGAGGCAGATGTTCGATGTCGCGATCCAGGCGGCGGTCGGCTCGCAGATCATCTCGCGCAGCACCGTGAAGGCCTTGCGCAAGAACGTGCTTGCGAAGTGCTACGGCGGCGATATCAGCCGCAAGAAGAAACTGCTCGAGAAACAGAAAGAAGGCAAGAAGCGGATGAAGCAGGTCGGGCGGGTGGAAATCCCGCAGGAAGCCTTCCTCGCCGTGTTGCAGATGGACAGCAAATAAGTCGGGGATGGGGGCGTCGGCCACCGGGAAGCGTCGAAGCGTTTCCGGAGCGGGCTTCCTGCATCTACGATGGACTGATTCACCGGTTCCAACCCCCGATTCCGCCCCCCGATTCTGATTCTCCATTCTCGATTTCCGTTCCGAAGGAAGCCCCATGGTCTGGTTTGAACTCATCCTCGTTACGTTGACCCTGCTGACCGGTCTGATCTGGCTGGGGGATCGCCTGTTCTTCGCCAAGCGTCGGGCGAACGCCGACGGCCTGCTCGACGACGCCAAAGAGCCGGTCGTGGTCGATTACGCGCGGGCGTTCTTTCCGGTGCTGGCGGTGGTGCTGATGCTCCGCAGCTTCGTCGCCGAACCCTTCCGGATCCCGTCCAGCTCGATGATGCCGACCCTGCTGATCGGCGACTTCATCCTTGTCAACAAGTTCACCTACGGCCTGCGCCTGCCGGTCACCAACAAGAAGTTCATCGAGATCGGCGAGCCAGAGCGTGGCGATGTCGTGGTGTTCCGTTACCCGGGCAAAGGGCCTACCGACCCGAACACCGGTTTGGACTACATCAAGCGCGTGATCGGCATGCCCGGCGACAGCGTCAGCTATCGCGACAACCAGCTGACCGTGAACGGCACCCCGGTGGTGTACGAACCGATCGGCGAATACGTGGGCACCGGTCCCGGAGTGGAGATGACCGGCGCCAGCGAAATCCGCGAGAAACTCGAAGGCCACCCGCACTCGGTCCTGGAGATCACCCAGCTTCCGGGAATCGATCAGGGCGAAGGCGACTGGAAGGTTCCGGCTGGTCACTACCTTGTGATGGGCGACAATCGCGATCGCAGCGATGATGGTAGATACTGGGGTTATCTGCCGGAAGAGCGGCTTCGCGGCAGGGCGTTCCTGGTGTGGTTGAACTGCAAGGGCTGGTTCTGCACCGACAGTTTCGACACTTCCCGGATCGGCAACGGAATTCCGTAAGCGCACACGCTTCGGCTTGGGCAGGTGCTGCCCGCGCTTCAACCACTGCCTTCAACCACCACCGCCTTCAACAATCACGCCAATCGTTCCGGGGGATTTCAGACATGCGACGCAATCAGAGCGGTATGACCTTGATCAGCTTCGTCATCGTGGCGGCAGTGGTGGGCACCGCCCTCTACATCGCGATGAAACTGTTCCCGATGTACCAGGAGTACTACGCGGTGAAGTCGGCGGTGAAGGGCCTGGCGGCAGAAGCCGGCATCGCCAACGAGCAGCCCGCGCAGATCAAACAGAAGCTGTTCAAACGCTTCAACATCGGTTACGTGGACGATGTGAAGCCCGAGCACGTGAAGATCGAGAGCACCGGCAGCACCAAGATCATGCACATCAATTACGAAGTGCGCGTCAACATGATCGCCAATCTCGACGCGGTCGGCAGGTTCAACGTCGATCAGCCGCTCACCGGTCAAGCCGGTTACTGATCACGGGGCGGCCACAAAACAGTGTCTTCGACGTTCGCCTGCGGTGGGCATGTATTCCGTGACCCGGCGCTGCTCGAACGGGCGCTGACCCACCGCAGCGCTGCGGCGATCCACAACGAACGGCTCGAATTCCTCGGCGACGCCCTGGTCGGGATGATCGTCGCCGAGGCCCTGTACATGCGCTGGCCGAAAGCGGCCGAAGGCGAGCTCACCCGCGCCCGCGCCGAACTGGTCCGCGAATCCTCGCTCGCCGAGCGCGCGCGCAAGCTCGAACTCGGGCAGCGGATCGTGCTCGGACCCGGCGAGATGAAATCCGGCGGTCATCGCCGCGATTCGATTCTGGCCGACGTGCTGGAAGCGGTGGTTGCGGCGATCTATCTCGACGCCGGTTTTGAAGCGTGCCGCGCGGCGGTCTTGCCCTGGTTCGCCGAAGCGATCGAGGCGCTACCGCCGCCGCACAAGCTGGGCAAGGACGCCAAGACCCGTCTGCAGGAATGGCTGCAGGCCCGGCAACTGCCGCTGCCGGCCTACACCCTGCTGGCCGAAACCGGCGAAGACCACGCCAAGATGTTCCGCGCCGAATGCGCCTTGAGCGAGCCGGACGTACGCCGCGCAGGCGAAGCCGCTTCGCGCCGGGCTGCGGAGCAACTGGCGGCGGAGGCGGTGTTGCAGGTGGTCGCGCCGGGCATCTGATGTCGCCCCGTGGGAGCGGCGGAAGCCGCGATGAACCACGAAAAGCTTTCCGGCTAAACCATCGCGGCTTCCGCCGCTCCCACAGGGACTGCGGCAGATGGCGCCGTCCTGCTTGCGCGCCATCCATCCGTTGCTGATGGATAGCGCCGTACAATGCCGCCATGACCGAATCCCCTTACCGCGCCGGCCACGTCGCCGTCCTCGGCCGACCGAACGTCGGCAAATCGACCCTGATCAACGCGCTCGTCGGCAGCAAGGTCAGCATCGTCTCGCCGCGACCGCAGACCACCCGCCACCGCCTGCTGGGCATCGCCACGTTTCCCGAAGGCCAGCTGCTGCTGGTCGATACCCCCGGCATCCATCGCGATCACGGCAAGGCCACCGCGTCGGCGATGCACAAGATGATGAATCGCGCGGCGCGCGGTGCGCTGGAAGGCGTCGACGCCGCGATGCTGGTGGTGCGTGCGGGGCAGTGGAGTGAAGAAGACACACTGGCCTACGACGCGCTGAAGGATGCCGGCATCCCGGTGGTGCTGGTGGTCAATCAGGTTGACCGCTTTCCCGACAAGACCGCGCTGTTGCCGTATCTGCAGACCGCCACCGAAGGCCGCGAATTCGCAAGCATCCATCCGGTCTCCGCGCTCAAGCGCAAAGGCCTGGAATCGTTGGTCAAAACCGTGCTCACGCAGTTGCCGGAACAGCCCGCGCTGTACGCCGAGGACGAAATCACCGACAAAAGTCAGCGTTTCCTCGCCGGCGAGCTGGTCCGCGAACAGCTGATGCGCCAACTCGGCGCCGAACTGCCGTATGCGACCACGGTCGAGATCGAGAGCTTCGTTGTCGATGGCACCATGCTGCGCATCGGCGCGGTGATCTTCGTCGAGCGTGAGAGCCAGAAAGCCATCGTCATCGGCAAGGGCGGCACCCGCCTGCGCGAGATCGGCAGCAAGGCGCGCATCCAGATGGAGCGGATGTTCGACAGCAAGGTCTTCCTCGAAACCTGGGTTCGCGTGCGCGACGGCTGGTCTGACGACGAAGCTGCATTGAAGGCGTTCGGGTATACGGAGTAGTCGTTGTGACGAGAGCGAATCTTCCGCTCCGCTGTCCATTACGCCGACCGTACTGGCACGAAATCGTTGGCAACTCCTGATCCGATGCGCTACGCCGCCGAACCCGCCTTCGTACTCCACGCACGCGCCTGGCGCGAAACCAGTCTGCTGGTGGAAGTGCTGACGTACGAGCACGGCCGGGTGGGGTTGATCGCGCGCGGTGTGCATGGGCCGAAGAAACAGCAACTGCGCGCGGCGCTGCAGCCGCTGCAGCACATCCGTTTCGACGGTGTGCAGCGCGGCGAGCTTGCGCACTTGAATTCGGCCGAAGCCATCGACGAAGCACCGCGTTTGCATGGCGAAGTCATGCTCGCCGGTTTCTATCTCAACGAATTGATGCTGCGGCTCGCGCCGCGCCACGACGGCGTCGGCATGCTGTATGCGATCTACGGCGAAACCCGCGCGCGCCTGGGACTGGAACTGCCGCTGGCGTGGACGCTGAGGCGCTTCGAGCGCGATCTGTTCGAGGCGCTGGGCGTCGGCTTCGCATGGGATTGCGATGGCGACGGCGTCGCTATCGATCCGGCCGCACGCTATGTGCTGGACCCGGAGCATGGACCACGGCGCGTGCTCGGCGACGCAGGCAGGGCAGGGCGCAGCCAGACGGCCACAGGTCGCGCGTTGCTCGATCTGTCTGCGGACCGCGAACCCTGCGCCGAGGATATGCCCGGCCTGCGCCGCGTCATCCGTGCGCTGTTGCTGCATCACCTCGGCGGACGCGGTCTGAAATCGTGGGAATTGATCGCATCACTGCCGCGTGCGCCGGCCGATGGCGCGGCAGTCGCGACTCAACCGGACAGCGACGCCAGCGTGTCCTGAAGCGCGCCTTCGAACTGTGCGATGAGGTTCGCATCGCTCGGTTCCTCTTGCAGATTTCGCGCCGCCGCACCCAGACGCGCGGCGCCGACGAAGCCGCAACTCGCCTGCAATTTGTGCAGTTCGCTGCGCAGCGCGGCGGCATCGTGATTCGTCAGTGCCGCCTTCACCCGCGTCGATACCTGCGGCAGTTCCTGCGCGAACAGGCTGCGCATGGTGTCGACGTGCGCGCGGCTGCCGTTGAGCGCGCGTAGCGCGACGGCATCGTTCCAGATCGGCTGTTTTCCGCAGCTTTGCGGCGTGTGCTTGTTCGCTGGCGTGCTTGCGTGGAAGGACGCATCACCGCAGAACCTGCGTACCGTGCCCTGCAGTTGTGCGACCGACAGCGGCTTGAGCAGCACTTCTTCGAAGCCCGCATCGATCAGTGCATCGAGCGCCTCGCGTCCTGCATCGGCCGTATGCGCCAAAGCGCGGGTCCGTCGGCCCTGCGCACGCAGCTCCGCGAGCAGATCGGCACCCAGGCCGTCGGGCAGGTTCGCATCAAACAGCCAAAGATCGTGCGCCTGCGCAGCGGCCATGCCGCGCGCCCCGGCCAGTGTGCCGGTCACATCGACCTGCGCGGGGATAGCCTCGATCGCCGCCGACAAGAACGCGGCGCTGACCGGGTCGTCTTCCAGCAGCAGGATGCGGGGCAAGTGGGCGGATGCGTTCATCGCAAGTCATTTAAGCTGGCGGTCATGTCGATCTTACGCATCCTGTCGCTGTTCGTGCTGTCCGCCGCGCTCTGGTCGCCGGCAGCGCAGGCGCGTACTGCGACCGCCGACATCGCGCGCATCCGCACCGGAATCGCCACGCTGGAACAGGTGCATGTGCACCTGGACTGGCCGAACACCGCCGATCGCGGCACGCTGCAACTGCGCGTCGGCAAACTCGATGCGCCGGATCTCGGCTATGCCTTCCGCGATCTGAGCTGGCAGTGCCCGCTGCAGCGCGACGGCGACGGTGGCTGGCGCTGCGAGGGCGAACTGCGCAGCGGAGGTGCGAAGCCGATGCGCCTCGATATCGCGCTCGGGACCGCATTCACCGATGTCGTCCTGCACCAAGGCGAGTCGCGACTGGAAGTGCATCGCCAGGCCGCCACGCCCGACGACACCCGCATCGATCTCATGAAAGTCCCGTTGATCTGGTCGCAAGCGCTGCTCAGTCGCGCCTGGGCCGATGGCCGATGGAAGACCGGTCGGCTCGACGGCAGTCTGGTCATCAGCGCGCCTGCGAACCAGCCGCTGCGCGTCTCCGGGCCGCTGGCGCTGACCGCTGCAGCGCTGGAAACGCCGGACGGCAGCATCGCTGCCGAAGGCCTCGGCGCGAAGCTCATACTGGATTACCGCACGGCCGCCGCAGAGCAGCGTATCGATCTGCGCGGCGATCTGCGCGGCGGCGAAGTCCTCTTCGGCAGCGCCTACGTGGCCTTGCCGTCGACGCCGGTCGCACTGCGGATCGAGGCCATCGGCGATGCCAGCGGCTGGCGGTTGCCGATGCTGCGCTGGGGCGATGGCGGCACGCTCGCGACGCAGGGCAGCGCCGCGCTCGCACCCGACGGCACCCTGCGTGCGCTCGATATCGAGATCGGCAGCGACGACCTCTCGCCGGTGGCCGATCGTTATCTGTCCGGTTGGCTCGGAGGGGTCGGCCTCGGCAAACTCAGCGTCACTGGTCGAATGCGTACCCGTGTGCATCTGGATGCGACCGGAATGCGCGGTTTCGACGCGCATTTCGATCAGGTCGATGTGCGCGAACCCAGCGGCAAGTTCAGGTTCGACCGTCTCGACGGCGATCTGCGCTTCTCGGCGGATCAGCCCGTCGACAGCGCGCTGCGCTGGGGCAGCGGCCAGCTGTATGGCCTGGATTTCGGTGCGGCCGAGCTGCCGCTGCATAGCGCCAATGGCATGATCGCGCTGCGCGCGCCGACTGCGGTCGAAGCGATCGGCGGCAAGCTCCGCTTCGACCGTTTCCAACTGCGCCCGCCGCAGGGCGAGAAAGTCATGCAGGCGAATTTCGGCCTGACCCTGGATGCGTTCGACATCGGCAAACTCGCGCAAAGCATGGGCTGGCCGGCATTCCGGGGCACGCTCAGCGGCAGTATTCCGGATGCGCGCTATCTCGACGACCGGCTGGTGTTCGAGGGCGGTCTGGAGATGCGCGTGTTCGATGGCAGCGTGAAAGTCTCGTCGCTGGCGATGGAGCGTCCGTTCGGCGTCGCGCCGACCTTGTCGGCCGATCTCGCGCTGGACGATCTGGATCTGCTGTCGGTCACCGAGGTCTTCGATTTCGGCAGCATCAGCGGCCGTCTCGACGGCAACATCCGCGACCTGCGCCTGGTCGACTGGACCGCGACCGCGTTCGACGCCGAGCTGTACACGCAGCGCCGGCGAGGCGTGAAGCAGCGGATCAGCCAGCGCGCGGTGCAGAACATCTCCAGCGTCGGCGATGCCTCGTTCGTGACCAGTCTGCAGGGGCAGTTGATCGGCCTGTTCGACGATTTCGGCTACCGGCGGCTGGGCATTTCCTGCCGGCTGCAGAATCAGGTCTGCGCGATGGGCGGGCTTGAGAGCATCGGCCGGGAGACGGCCGGCTCCGGTTCAGACAGCAGTGGATTTACTGTCATCCAGGGCGCGGGCATTCCGCGTCTGAATGTGGTGGGTTTCAACCGTCGTGTCGATTGGCCGACGCTGCTCGAACGTCTCGAGGCGGTGGGCAGCGGCGATCTCAAACCGGTCGTCGAGTAGTGTCCCGCCGGGTGGTCCGTCGTAAAGTAAGATCCGGAATCAATCGAGGAGAAACAGCATGCGTCGTTTGTTGGGGGTTTCCACGTTCGCCGCGCTCGCGCTCAGCGCCTGCGTCACCATCAATGTGTATTTCCCTGCTGCCGAGGCCAAGGAAGCGGCCAAGGTCTTCGTCGAGAAGGTCATCAACGATGCCGCCGAGGCGCCGAAGCCGGCTCCCCAACCCGGTGGCGGCAGTGGCGGCGGAATGGCATTCGATGCGCCGCGTTTCGATCCGCTGATGTTGATCGGCATTGCGCCGGCCTACGCCCAGAGCCAGCCCGATTTCAACATCCAGACGCCGGCGATCACCGCGATCCAGTCGCGCATGGAACAGCGCTTCGACAGCGCCCTGCGCCCGCATTTCGATTCCGGCGCGCTCGGCTTCACCGAGGACGGCCTGGTGGTGGTGCGCGATGCCGCCGCGCTGGCCCTGAAGGACCGCGTGCCGGTCAACACTGCCGTCGCCGACGAGAACCGCGACCGCAAGGCCGTCTACCGCGAAATCGCCGTCGCCAATGGACATCCGGAATGGGAAGGGCAGATCCGCAGCGTGTTCGCCAAGCAATGGGTCGACAGCGCCCGCTCGGGTTGGTGGTACCAGCGCGGCGGGGCTTGGAAACAGAAATAGGCGCGTCCTCGCGAGTCTTGACCAGACGCCCGCTTCGGCGGGCGTCGTCGTTTTCGACGGCATGAGACAATCGCGGGCCCAGTTCCTTGTCCAAGCATCCTGTGGCCCGTATCGATCAAACCCCGTTCGCGCTCGACATCGTTTCACTTGGCCATGACGGTCGCGGGGTCGCGCGCCGACCGGATGGCGATGCGAACGCCGGCAAGACCGTTTTCGTCTCCGGTGCCTTGCCCGGCGAGCGGGTGATGGCGAAACAGACCGCGAAGTCGCGGCATTTCGACGAGGCGGCCACGGTCGAAGTCCTGTCCGCATCCGCAGACCGCGTCGAACCGCGCTGTCCGCATTTCGGCGTGTGCGGCGGCTGCGTGCTGCAGCATCTGGCCGAAGAGAAACAGATTCTCTCGAAGCAGCAGGTGCTGATCGACAACCTGCAGCGGATCGGTCACGTGCAGCCGGGCACGCTGTTGCCGCCGTTGACCGACGCCGCCTGGGGCTATCGTCGCAAGGGCCGGCTGTCGGTGCGCAGGGTCGAGAAGAAAGACAAGACATTGGTCGGCTTCCGCGAAGCCGATCCGCGCTTCGTCGCCGACCTGTCGGTTTGTTATACGGTGATTCCGCAGATCGGCGAAAAACTCGGCGCGATTTCGGCGCTGGTCGATGCGATGGATGGCCGTAGAGACATCCCGCAGATCGAATTCATCGCCGGCGATGCGACGGTCGCGCTGGTGTTCCGTCATCTGCAGCCGTTGAGCGACCGCGACCGCAATGTGCTGACCGTGTTCGCACAGACGAACGATTTCGCGATCTTCCTGCAGCCGGGCGGTATCGATTCGGTGCATGCACTTTGGCCGGAAGCGGTGCCGCTGTCGTTCGCGCTGCAGCAGTGGAACATCGAACTGAATTTCCGGCCGCTGGATTTCATCCAGGTCAATGCCGGCCTCAATCAGAAGATGATCGCGAGGACATTGGAACTGCTCGATGTGCAGCCCGACGATCGCGTGCTTGATCTGTTCTGCGGCCTCGGCAATTTCACCCTGCCGCTGGCGCGCGTCGCGCGCGAAGTCGTAGGCGTGGAAGGCGAGGCCGGGCTGGTGGCGCGTGCGCGCGAGAATGCTGCCCACAACGCGCTGGCCAACGTGCAGTTCCATGCCGCCGATCTGGCGCAGGATCTGTCGGGCCATGCGTGGATGCGCGCAGGCTTCGACAGACTGCTGCTCGATCCGCCGCGCTCCGGTGCGGATGTCGTGTTGAAACAATTGCCGCTGAAAGGATTGAAGCGGATCGTCTATGTCAGTTGCCATCCGGCGTCGCTCGCGCGTGATGCCGGTTATCTGGTCAATGAACGCGGCTGGAAGCTGATGGCGGCAGGTGCGATGGACATGTTCCCGCATACCGCGCATGTCGAATCGATCGCGGTGTTCGAACCGAAGTGATGCCGCCCGCGCGCTGTGGCGCGGGCGGAGGCCGCATGCGATTCAGACGTTGAGGCGCAGTACCGGCGATTCGACTTGCTGCGTTTGCTCCTGCGCGGGCGGCGTCGGCGCAGGTGGTGCAGGCGATTGTGCGGCGGCCAGCGCTGTACTGACTTCCAGCGGCTGTTTGCGCGCCTCATCGACAACGACGCTCGTATAGACCGCGCTGGGCGATGCCGGATTCTGGCTGTTGATCGCAAAGATCCGATCGCCGCGATCGCTGGCGGAAATCGAAATCGTCGATGGATCCGGATTCGCCCCGTGGAATCCCGGTGTCTGCAGCATGTTCGCGGTCAGCGCGCCTGCGATATTGGCCCGGTCGGCCGAGCTGAGCGGGATTTTCGTGGAATCGAGATCGCCGACGCCTTTCTGCACGGCTTCAAACAATGGCTTGTGCGGATTGGCGGCATCGTCGAGCAGGGCGGTGCGGCTCGACGATGCCGTCTTGGGCATGTCGGGTGCATCGCCATCGCTTGCCTGATGTCCGTTGCCGGATCGGTGCGATTTTCCACCTCGGTGCCCATTGCTCTGCTCGACATCACCGGTCTCGTCCCGTCTCATGCCATGACCACGCCTCGGCTTGCGTCCTTCGCGCATTTCGCGTTCATCGATGTCGACATCGTCGTCGACCTGCCTGCGCATGTTCAGGATCTGACGCTGTTCTGACGCCGAAAGCTTGCGCTCGTGCGGCATCAGCATCACGCCCGGATCGATGATGTCGACACCATGGCCGCGCCCGCCGCTGTTATCGACGCCATCGTCCAGAGGGATATGTTCGGAGATCTCGAGGCCCAGGGAGCCCGGCAGTTCTCTGCCTTCGGATGCGGATGCAGCTTTGGCCGCACGTTCCGAGGCAGGTACATCGTCTTTTGGAATTTCGTTGCTCATGGCAGAAATCCTGATGGTAGTGGACGATCGGCGTTCGTCAGTTTCGCCCGGTAGGCCGATGAATTGTTAAAAATTCGCTAATGACCAGGCAACCGTTTTTATCCTAACACGCCCGCGAGGCCGACGAACAAGGGCGCTGCACTTCCTGTGGATATCGTCGTTCCGCCGCCTGCGACCGCCTACAATGTCGCCCCAGCCTGCGGGCATGCCCTGTGCCAGGACCCGAGTCGAACGTGGCCCTCGAAATCGAACGCAAATTCCTCGTCCTCGACGAAACCTGGCGCGCACAGACGAAACAGATCATTCCGATGGCGCAGGGCTATCTGAACGACCAGGCTTCGATGGACAGCGGCGCGCAGCGGGTTTCGGTGCGGGTGCGGCTGGAGGGCGACGAAGCCCGGCTCAACCTCAAATCGCGCGAGGTCGGCCACACGCGACACGAATACGACTACCTGATCCCCGTCGACGATGCGCGTGCGCTGCTGGATCGCTGCGTCGGTGGCTTGATCGACAAGCGTCGGCACCTGGTCGAGCATTGCGGTCACCTCTGGGAGATCGACGAGTTCCTCGGCGACAACGCGGGCCTTGTGGTCGCCGAAGTAGAACTCGATTCCTGCGACGAATGGTTCGAGCGTCCCGCATGGCTGGGTCTGGAAGTGACCGACGCCACCCGCTATTACAATCTCGCCTTGGCTTCGCGCCCGTATTCGCAATGGAGCGAGGCGGAGCGCGCCGCAACCGATTTGGAGTCAGACCCATGCTTGTGATCGGCGTCGCCGGTACCGAACTCACCGCGCAGGAACGCGACTGGCTGCGACACGATGCCTGCGCCGGCGTGATCCTGTTCAAACGCAACTTCGCATCGAGAGCGCAGGTGGCCGAACTGTCCGCTGCGATCCGCGAGGCCGCGCCGCGCCCGCAGTTGATCTGCGTCGATCAGGAAGGCGGGCGCGTGCAGCGCTTTCAGGAGGGCTACAGCGCGTTGCCGCCGTTGGACGGTTTCGGCAGGCTGTACGCCGTCGATCCGGTGCGTGCATTGGCGCTGGCCGAAGCGCATGCGTGGCTGATGGCCAGCGAAATCCGCGCGACCGGCGTCGATCTGAGCTTCGCGCCGGTGGTTGATCTGGGCCGCGGCAATCTCGCGATCGGCAACCGCGCGTTCTCCGACGACCCGCAGATCGTCGCCGACTTCACGCGGGCTTACGTGCGCGGCATGCACAGTGCGGGCATGGCTGCGACGCTGAAACATTTTCCGGGTCATGGTTCGGTGCTGGAAGACACGCATTTCGATGTGGCGGTGGACGACCGTCCGCTTGATCTGATCCGCGCCCACGATCTGGTGCCGTTCGTGGCCGGGATCGAAGCCAACGCCGAGGCGGTGATGCTCGCGCACGTGACCTATCCGCAAGTCGCGCCCGAGCCCGCCGGCTATTCGCCGTTCTGGATCGACACGATCCTGCGCAATGAGATGGGTTTCCGCGGCGTGGTCTTCTCCGACGACATCGGCATGGCGGCGGCGTTCTCTGCGGGCGGTATCCGACAGCGGATCGATGCGCATCTCGACGCCGGTTGCGATGTGGTGCTGGTCTGTCATCCGGAACTGGTCGAGGAGTCGCTGGCTGCGGTCGAGGGTCGTGCGCTCGACACGACGGTATTGGCCGGCTTGATGGGGCGCGCTGCGATGGATTGGAGCGGGCTGCTTGCGGAACCGCGTTATGGCGAGGTGCAGACGCGTATGGCCGATGAACTGGGAGCAATCGCATGACTGCGCCGAACCTCGCCGAAGTGTTGTCGACTGCGGATGTGATCCACGATCGTGCGACGCTCGATCGCGCGATCCAGGCGATCGCCGATGCCGTGCGCGACGAGTACGCTGCGGATACGCGGCCTCCGCTGTTCGTGACCATCATGCACGGTGGCATGCCGTTCGCGACCCAACTGGCGTTCGCGCTGGGTGAACGCGGGCTCGATCTCCAATTCGATTATCTGCATGCCACGCGCTATCGCGGCCATACCTCGGGCTCCGGCCTGGCCTGGCTGCATCGCCCGGCCACGCCGATGCGCGACCGCCGCGTGTTGCTGGTCGACGACATCCTCGATGAAGGCCACACGCTGCTGGCGGTGAAACGCTGGTGCGAAGATCAGGGTGCCGCCGATGTGCGCGTCGCGGTGCTCGCGGTGAAGAACCACGACCGGCGTGTCGAGGGCATCGAGGCTGATCATGTCGGCGTCGAGGTGCCGGACCGTTACGTCTTCGGTTACGGCATGGATTATCACGAACAGGGCCGCAATCTGCCCGCGATCTATGCGCTGAAGGACTGATCCGATGATGGCTGCTCCAGGACTCGATCTGGCGATCATCGGCGGCACTGGTCTGTACAAGCTCGCCGAACTCCAGGATGTCGAAACCCACCAGCCGGTGACCCGTTACGGTGCGCCCTCGGGCCCGATCCGCATCGGCGCGTTGGCAGGCAGGCGGGTGGCGTTTCTCGCCCGCCACGGCGAAGGCCACTCGGTGCCGCCGCACCGCATCAACTATCGCGCCAATCTCGCCGCATTGAAGGCGGTCGGCGCACAGCGCGTGCTCGCGCTCAATACCGTCGGCGGCATCACCGAACGCTTCGGCCCGCGCGTGCTCGGCTGCCCGGACCAATTGATCGATTACACCTGGGGCCGAATTTCGACCCTGTCAGAAGAGACAGGTGCCGACGTCCTGCATGTGGATTTCGGCGACCCGTATACGCCGATGCTGCGGAGCGAGATCCTGGCTGCGTCGATCGCTGCGGGTGTGGCTGTCGTCGATGGCGGCTGTTACGGCGCCACCCAGGGTCCGAGACTGGAGACGAAGGCGGAAATCGCGCGGATGCGTCGCGACGGCTGCGACCTTGTCGGCATGACCGGAATGCCTGAAGCCGGGCTTGCGCGGGAGCTCGGCCTCGACTACGCCTGCCTTGCCATCGTCGCCAACTGGGCGGCAGGGGCAGGCCCGGGCCCGGACGAACAGATCACGCTCGAAGAAGTCCTGGCCCATGTCGAGGCCGCCAGCGCCGGGCTCGGCCCGTTGCTGTCGGCGCTGCTCGCGCGCGGCTGAGCCTTCGCGGCGGCTCACAATGTCCTGTCTGTGCGTGCAGGACAGAGCACGCGGCCCCTTGCGCATGCGTTTCGCTCAGGCATACTCCCGCCGTGCGCGATGCGAGCCCTAGTTTGGGCGCTCACGACGCACGCCACCGCATCCCAATCGAGGTCAACAGGATATGCCTTACGGAACAGTGAAATGGTTCAACGATGCCAAGGGATTTGGCTTTATTGCTCCCGAGGATGGCAGTGCCGATGTGTTCGTGCACTTCTCTGCGATCAGCTCCAAAGGTTTTCGCAGTTTGCAGGAAGGTCAGCGTGTGAGTTACGAGGTGACCACGGGCCCGAAGGGCGCGCAGGCCGCCAGCGTTACACCGGTTGTTGCATGAGGCCAACGACCGTCATGGTCGTAGCCCATGGACGACCATGATGGTCGATCCATACAACCAGGCCCCGCTTCGGCGGGGCTTTTTTCATGCCGCTGCATTCGCGAGCGGGACTTCCGGGTCTGCTCCGATGTGTGCGTCCGGATGCGCTCGCTTCCATGGCGTGCGCCTCCATGAGTACGCCTCGATGAGTGCAGCCCCGCGATGAAAGCGGCCATGCGGATCGCGATCGTCGGTTATGGCACCGCCGGGCAAACTCTTGCCGTGGCCTTGAGCCGCGACGGTCATCTCGTCGAGGCGTTCGAGCGCGTGCCGCAGCCCGCACCGGTCGGCGCCGGATTCCTGCTGCAGCCCACGGGCCTCAGCGTGCTGTGGACGCTCGGTCTGCTCGATGCCGCGCTGGCCCACGGCGCGGTGGTGCGTCGGCTGTACGGCGAAACCATCGCATCGCGGGCGGTGATGGACATGCGCTATCGCGAACTGCATCCGGCCTTGTTCGGCTTGGGCCTGCAGCGCGGCGCGATCTTCGAACTGTTGGACAGCGCGTGGACGGAATCGCGCCGCATCCATTGCGGTCGCGAGATCGTCCATGTCGACCACGAACGCGGTCTGCTGCGCGACGACCACGGCGACGAACACGGGCCGTTCGATCTGGTCGTCGTCGCCGATGGTGCGGCGTCGAAACTGCGCGCGGAGATCGGCGAGATCGTCTTCGATCGACCGTATCCCTGGGGTGCGCAGTGGTGCCTTGTGCCGGCAGGCGACTGGCCGTGGCCGGACGAACTGCGGCAGCGCTATCGGCATGCGCGGCGGATGGTCGGCATGCTGCCGGTAGGGACGCGTCCCGGCGATCCGATCCCGCGACTGAGCTTCTTCTGGAGCCTGCCGGCGGTCGGATTGCCCGATGCTGGTCGCAATGAACCTCGCTGGCGCGCGGAGGTCGCCGAGATCTGGCCCGAAGCCGCGCAGTGCCTGCTGACGACGGCCGTGCCTGACGGCCTCGCACAGGCGCGCTACCGCGACACCGTGGTTCGACGCTGGCATCGGGGGCGCGCTGTCCTCGTGGGCGATGCCGCCCATGCGATGAGCCCGCAGCTGGGGCAGGGCGTGAACATGGCGCTGGCCGACGCGCTGGCACTGCGCGATGCGTTGCGCACGGCGTCGACGCTGCCCGAAGCCTTGGATGCCTATCAGCGCGTGCGTCGCGGGCACCTTGGCATCTATCATTTCTGGAGTCGCTGGCTGACGCCGCTGTTCCAGTCCGAGCACGATCGCATCGCCGGACTGCGCGATCTGCTGTTCCATCCGCTGTCGCGCATCCCCGGTGGTCGTGGACAGTCGCTGCGGGTGCTGACCGGAACGCGACGCGGCTGGTTCGGGCGTTGGCCACTGCCGCCCGACTTCATCGAAAGACTGTCGAATGCTGGAGAACAATCATGAACTCTCGATCCGGACATGCGGGCTTCGCGGCGACCGCCACGGTGGCCTCGATCTTTTTTTCGATCGCGACCATCTTCATGGCGACGGCTTCCACGATGATCGCCTTCACGACCGCCGCGCACGCGGCATGGCCTCCGGCGCTCGCACCCGCGTCGCAACGCGCCGACGAGATCCGCGTCGACAAATCCGAGCGGCGGATGGAGCTGCTGCGCAAGGGCAAGACGATCAAGACCTATCGCATCCTGCTCGGCGATGCGCCGGTCGGCCACAAGCGCCAGCAAGGCGACGAACGCACGCCGGAGGGCCGCTACAACATCAGCTTCCGCAACGACAAGAGCCGCTTCCATCTTTCGCTGCGGATTTCCTATCCCAACGAAGCCGATCGCGCGCAGGCGCAGGCGCGTGGCGTCGATCCCGGCGGCGACATCATGATCCACGGCAAGACCCCGCCCGGCTATTCGCGGGACTGGACCGATGGCTGCATCGCGCTGACGGACCAGCAGATCGAGGAAGTCTGGCGGCTGGTGCCGGTGGGGACGCCCATCGACATTTCGCCGTGATATTCCTGCGGGTGATGCGGCGCGCCGAGATGCCCTGGGGTTCGGCAGTCGTCCGTGATCAGGCCGCATGCATGGCCGACATGTCCGCAATGAGATGAAAACGCCGCCCGGATCACGAGCGGCGTTCTGATGGCATGATGCGTTCGGGTTACGACACCTTCGTGGCGTTCTCCGGCGCTTCGATGGTCTGCGCCAGTTCCTTGGCCTTGAGCGAGCCCATCAACGACAGCAGCATGTTGAACGCATTGCCGCCGTCGCCACCGAGCTGGATCTGCGGCACCAGCGGTACGCGCGAAGTCTCGAAAGCCTCGGCGATGCGCAGCATCACCGTCTGCGTCAATTGCTTGTCGGCGCCTTCGCCTTCCAACGCATCGGATTTCGCCTTGATCGCGGACGCTTCGGCTTCGCCGACGGCCCTGATCGCCGATGCGCGCCCGTTGCCTTCCATTTCCTGCTTGAAGCGTTCGGCCTGCGCCAGCGCTTCGATTTCCTGACGGCGCTTTTCGGCCGCCTTCACCGCTGCCGAGCCCATGTTTTCCTTGATCGAAATGTCGACCAGCGAAGCGGTGAGTTCCTTCTGTTTCGATGCGCGCTGTTCGGCTTCGTTCAGTTCGCGCTGCTTGTCCGCAGCGATCTGCTTCTGGGCGAAGGTTTCCACCTGCTCGCGGGCGATCTGGCGGTCGCGCAACTGGGCCATGATGTACTCGATCTGGGTGTCGCCCTGCTGCGGTTTCGGCGTGCCGATCAGCACTTCCTGGAATTCCAGCGAATACGCGAGGAAGCGCGTCTTCATGTCGACCGAGGCCTGGGTCTGCAGCTCGCTGCGCGACTGGATCAGTTCGATGAAGGTCTTGGTCTGCGAGATGTTCTTGAAATATGAAGACACCATCGGATCGAGCGTCTGTTCGACCAACTGCGCGACGTTGCCGAACCGCTGGATGACCAGCGGCGCCTTGCGATAGTCGATGTGCACGACCACTGACAGCGGCAGGTTGGGCTCGAACGCGTCCTTGGTGATCAGCGTGATTTCACGCAGATTGGAATCGAAGCGCGAGCCGCTTTCTCCGGATTTCCACATCAGCACGAAGTTGGTGGTCGGCACCAGCTCGATTTTGCCGGCATAGGTGTTGAATGCGTATTTGCCCGGCATCAGCGGATCCTGCCACACGCCGCGGCAGCCGTTCTGCACCAGTTCGCCGTGGCTGTAATCCTTGCCGGTGATGTCTTCGCCCTTGCCGCCGGTGTAGGACACGACCACGCCGACATGACCGACGGGGATGATGGTTTTCTTGATGAATTCGACTGTCGCGAACAAACGGTTGATGTAGTACGTGCCTTCGACCAGCACACGTTCCTGCCGACCGCGCTTGCCGCCTGCTGCGAGAAACTTCTCGGGCTCCTGGAACGAGTTGTGGTCGTCGCCGACATCCGGCGCCAGCAATTCGTCCTTGGGCAGACCTGGGCCGTCCATCACCGTGACGATGGCGAGCTGGTCGGATTCGTGCGCGCCGGCTTCCTCCTTGATGACCACCGGAACGAACGCCGCGCGCATATCGAGCACGTCGCGCATCTTGGCGTAATAGGCCTGTTCGTCATTGTCGAGCGTGAGCGAGTAGGTGGCCTCTTCGGTCATCGCCACGAACATCACCGGGTTGATGATGTGGGTGCCTTCGCGCAGGACCTTGCGCTGCGGACCCTTCTGACCGTCGGCGGTCAGGAATGCGCGCACATCGCGGAAATCCGAGGCCAGCGCATTGTCGGCAAGGGTCTGGCCGGCAGGCAGATCGCGACCGTCGCGGGCGAACACATAGCCGATCTTGCCCTGGGTGACTGTGACCATCGGGTGGATGTGCACGCGATACTGGAACGGGAAGAAAAAATGGAAGCCGCCGCGCAGGAGGTCGGGCTGGTAGCCGGCTTCGCCGCCGAGGGCAAGCAGGCCGTTCTGCACGGAGCCGGTGGTGCTCCACAGTTTTTCGACGACGCCGATCTTGTCGTTCGGTATGTATCGGATGACGCCGGAGAAATACAAGAAGACGCCGATCGTGCACAAGGACGCCAAAGCAATGCCGGCCGCGAACAGCCAGCTCATATCAGAGGAGGTGCTGAACATGGATATGTTTCCTGGGAATAAGAGATGCGCGTTCGGCAGGCACGTCCGGAAGCTGGTTTCGACGTCGGCAGAGGTGTCGCAATGGACACCGACGGACAGCAGCTTGTGATGGAAAGACGTTTGGAGACGTGGCCGGATGAAGTGGTAAGAACGCCGAACGGCACACGCATTATGCGCTTTTCGCCGGCTTTTGGCGGCGAGAGGGCGGGCCCTGGCGACGGTGCGAAATACATGAATCGGAACAAGCGGTTGCGAATCCGGGTCTGCAATAGCGTGAGGTCGGTCACCGCTTCGGGCGTCGCCCGCGCAGGGCCGGCTTGCGGCCCGGCCCGGAATGTGTGATTAATTGACGCCATCAATCAACAAGGACGTCGTCGGCCCCGGTCGATGCGGGATCGCCCTCGAAGCGACCCTTACCCGGGAGCACGGAGGCGCAAGGGGGATCATGTACGGCGTCATCTTCGATTTTCTGCGCAGCTATGTGATCGAACGCCACGGCGGCCGGGCCACGTGGGACGCGCTGCTGGCCGAGGCCGGCATCGGCTACAAGGTCTATTTTCCGGTCGCCCAGTATCCCGACGAGGAAATGGTCACGCTGGCCACCACCGCCGCGCGGATGCTCAACGTGCCGATCACTGCGGTGCTGGAGGACTTCGGTCACTTCGTCGGACCTTCGCTGGTCACCTACTACGAGATGTTCGTCAAGCCGGAATGGAAAACCTTCGATGTGCTGGAGAACGCCAGCTCGAAGATCCACGACGCCATCCACCGCCACAATCCCAAGCGCACCCCGCCGAAACTCATCGCCACCCGGACCGGCGAACACCAGATGGTCCTGACCTACCAGTCGGATCGAAAGCTGTGTTTCGTGGCCAAGGGCATCATTTTCGGGCTGTCGCAGAAGTACGGTGAGGACATCCAGGTCCGCGAGACGCAGTGCATGCATTCGGGCGCGGAACGCTGTCGTTTCGAGATCGAACGACGCGAGTAAGCTCGGAATGAGAGGGCCGATACGGTAAGGTAGCGGGCTCCATCTTGCCCGCATCCTCGACCGTGTCCGCAGAACCCGCCGCCTACGATCCCGCCGCCCTTCAGACCGCTGCCCAGACTTTCTGGCGCGACACGCGCGCCTTCGAGGTCGCCGAGCGTTCCGACAAGCCGAAGTACTTCTGCCTGTCGATGTTGCCGTACCCGTCGGGCGCGCTGCACATGGGCCATGTGCGCAATTACACGATCGGCGATGTGATCAGCCGGTTCCGGCGCATGACCGGACACAACGTGCTGCAGCCGATGGGCTGGGACGCCTTCGGCCTGCCGGCCGAGAACGCCGCGATCAAGAACAAGACCGCGCCGGCGAAGTGGACCTACGCCAACATCGACCATATGCGCGGTCAATTGCAGGCGCTGGGCTATGCGATCGACTGGTCGCGCGAATTCGCCACCTGCCGCCCCGACTACTACGTCCACGAGCAGCGCATGTTCACCCGGCTGATGAAGAAAGGCCTGGTCTATCGCAAGAATTCGGTGGTGAACTGGGATCCGGTCGACCAGACCGTGCTGGCCAACGAACAGGTGATCGACGGTC
>CAZGBA010000067.1:0-19883 GCA_964523435.1 uncultured Xanthomonas sp. | reverse complement strand
CGCTCAGCGCTTCGGCCGACAGGCTCACCGAGTCGGTACGCATGTAGCTGATCAGACCGACCGTGCCTTCTTCGCCGATGGTCACGCCTTCGTAGAGTTTCTGCGCGACCTGCATCGTGCGCTTGGTGGTGAAGCCGAGCTTGCGCGAGGCTTCCTGCTGCAGCGTGGAGGTGGTGAACGGCGGCGACGGCCGGCGCTTGCGCTCCTTGCTGACGACATCGGTGACCTGCAGCACGCCCTGCGCAGCAGTCACGATCCGCTTGCGCGCGGCTTCGGCGGTGTCGCCGTCGGTGACCGTGAACTGCTCGAACTTCTTGCCGTCGAGCTTGTTGAGCTTGGCGGTGAACGACTGGGTCGGATGCGCGCACTCGGCTTCGATGCTCCAGTATTCGCGGGCGATGAAGGCTTCGATCTCCTCCTCGCGCTCCACGATCATGCGCAGCGCCGGCGACTGCACGCGGCCGGCGGACAGGCCGCGCTGCACTTTGCGCCACAACACCGGCGAGAGGTTGAAGCCGACCAGATAATCGAGCGCGCGGCGCGCTTGCTGGGCATCGACCAGATCGGTGGCGATGGCGCGCGGTTTGGCCATCGCTTCCTTGATTGCGCGCGGGGTGATTTCGGTGAAGACCACGCGCTCCAGGCTGCGGTCCTTGAGCAAGCCGCGTTCCTTCAGGATCTCGGCGATGTGCCAGCTGATCGCCTCGCCTTCGCGGTCCGGGTCGGTCGCGAGGTAGAGGTGGTCGGCGGCCTTGGCGGCCTTGGCGATGGCCTCGACGTGTTTCTCGTTCTTCTCGATGAGCTCGTAGCGCATCGCGAAGTTCTGGGTCGGATCCACGGCGCCTTCCTTGGGCACCAGATCGCGCACGTGGCCGTAGGAGGCAAGAACGTGGAAGTCCTTGCCGAGGTATTTGTTGATCGTCTTGGCCTTGGCGGGGGATTCGACGATGAGGAGGTTCTTGGCCATCGGGGGAGCGGTATTCCGGAAAAGGGGGGGCCGGCATCGGCTGGCGCCGTTGGCCGGGCGTTTTTCGGCGCCCGGCCAGATGGCGACGCCCGGGGAGGCCCGGGCGTTCGTTCAGTTCTCTTTTTTAGTGGTGTCATGTCCGGGCCGCCCCTGTCAAGCGGAATCGACCGGTGTCGCCCCCATCGGGCACCTTGCCCGGACCCCGGGCGACCCGTGGGGACCGGCCGCAGCGCCCGGGCGACGGATACGCGGGGCCGGGCGAACGACACGGGGCTCAACGTGCCAGGAAGGCGTTCCGGTACTCGGCGGCGACCTGTTCGCGCAGCTTGCGGGTGACCGGCAGTTCGACGCGGTAGTACCCGTCGGAGAACGGGCCGGCGACATACGGGTCGGCGATCAGGCGGACGGTGTCGAACGGCTGTCCGGGGTTGCCGGCGAACACGATGGTCAGCTGGTCGAAGCCGGGGCATTCCCACTGGCCCATGTATTTGTCGCCCTTGCCGGCTTTCCAGCCGCCTTCGGCTTTTTCCTCGCGCTGGCGATCCAGCGCCGCGCAGTAATCCTTGCGCATCGTTTGCAGCGCCCCGGCGATCAGGGTTCGCGACTCCATGGGCTTGCCGGTCTGTTTGTCCCACAGCAGTGCGTCGCTGCCGTGCTCGCCGTGGACGCCGCCGACCCACTGGATGAGCTCCGCTTCCAGACTGATCAGACGCGGGGTGTCGCCGGCCAGCGTCCAGAAGGTCGCATGGGTGAAGGGTTGAGCCGGACCGCTTTTCGGATCGTTGCGCCGTGATTCGCCCAGTTCAACGGCGCCAGCGAGCGCCTCCTGTTTGTTGCGATCCAGATGCTTCGCCAGCGCCGGCACCGCAAACGCCTGTGCGGGGTAGCGATAGGTGAATTCGTAGAGCGGGTTGTAGTCGTAGGCGAACGCATCGCCGGAAGCCCAGACCGCCTTCAATCGCGCGGCCTCGTCCGCAGGATCGCGCTCGTCCGCCGATACGGTGGCCGCGACCAGCCAGGCCAAGGTCAACACTGCGGCAAAACCGGTGGTTCGCATCAGAACCCTCCTCGAAAAGACGAAAAAAAGTGCGTCGGGAAAAAGCGGGTATCCATCCGGCGCCGGCACTCACGGGCTGGACAGATAGTCCTCGCAGGCGGGTCCCGGGCGGTCGAATTCATAGCGCGCAGTGGCCGGATTGAACGCGACCTTGCGGCGATACGTGCAGTCCCGATCCTGCCTGCGGACCAGATCGGCACTGGTCAGACGCGCGCTGCTTTTTTCGTCGGAGCGCAGCGGAATGTCGTTGGGATAGGTTCCGGCGAATGCGCGGTAATCGAACACCGGCAAGCCGGAGGCATTGGCCGGATCCAGAATCAGCGCCGCTTCGTATTCCAATTCGTCGTGACAGGCGCCTGCGCGATCCTTCTCGTCCTGCGCATCGAAACACACCTTGGTCGAGCGGTGCGCCGTGGACGGCACCGACAGCATCTGCACGGCATAGGGCTTGCCGTCGCCGGCCCAGCCGACGCGATACAGCCACAGCCTCGACACGTTCTCGAAGCCGCCGGAGGTCATCGCGCTGTCGGTGGCGACCATGCCGATCATCACCCAGTGGCTGTCGTTGCCGCTGCGGGCGCTGTCGCCTGCTTTCGCCGGCGGAAGCACCACCAGCGACCACAGGTGGACCACCGCATTTTCATGGGCGTCGGACTGCAGCGGCACGGCATCGACGACAGGCGCGCCAGTGTCGGTACGACGGTCGAGGTCGCGCACGTTCAACACGCGCTGGTCGACGCCATCGGGCGTCGTCAGCGAGAAACACACGCGCAGCCCGGGGACGCAGCGCTCGCTTTCGGAAAGCGGCTGCACGTCATCGGGCACGCCATACAGCGGTATCTGTCGATGGCCTGCGGCATCGCGCATCGCGAAGCTGCTCATGAGCGGGGAAGGATTCTTGGCCATCGCGGTCGAGGCACCGAACGCGAATAAGACTGCGAGCAGCGAGCGGGCGAAAGCGGCGTGTGACGTCACGCGAATCGTCATGATCCTGTTCCTTGAGAGCGGTTGTCTGAAGCATCGTGGGCGATCGGGAAATCGGATGCGCAGGTACACGCAACCCTTGCGCCCCGGTGCGCAACAATGCCGGTCGTGATTCTTGCCGTCCATCCGACCATCGGCGACATCGAAACGCACCGCCACGCGCGGCGGCGTGGCGGATTGCGCTTCGATCCGGCATGCGCCGGCACGCATTCGGAGACCCCGATCGGGGCCGGGGCTGCCGTCAGCGGATGCCGCTGCCGGCCAGCATCACGCCCATCGCTGCGATCAACGCGATCAAGCCGAAGATCGCCAGGCCGGCCAGCGCCAGAATGACGATGGTGACCGTGCCCAGCTCCTCGCGCTGCCACTCGGGATGCTCGGTGTAGGCGTGCTTGTCCACCACCAGAGTGTCGCTGATCATGTCGTGCAGGGCCTGCTTGCGCTCGGTGAAGCCGGCCATCAGATAGCCGATGAGCAGGATCAGGGCGCTCAGGACCATGCCCCAGTAGCGGCCGAAAGCGCGCCAGAAGGAAATCCGCTCGCCGTTGGTGCGCACGACCTTGATGCCCACCGCCATCTTGCCGAGGCTGGCCTGATGGGTCGAGGAGTGCATCCAGCTGAAGTACAGCAGCGGGATGCCGATCGAGACCACATAGATCAGGCCGATCATCGCGATGCCGGCGCCGCTGGCGAACGGATCGTCGCCGCCGGCCATCCCGACCATGCTCACGCCGAAGATCATCATCAGCGGGATCTGCACGATGTAACTCAACGCGGTGGTGACGAAGGAGTCGATGAAACTGGCCGCCACGCGTTTCCAGAACCCGGCATAGACCACCCGCCCGCCGTGAACGACGGCGCGCGCTTCTTCCACCCGTGCCTGCGGCGGCGCGTACGGCGACGGCTCGGCGATGGCATAGGGACGATAGGCGCCGTCGTCGGGCGCGGCTTCGGCAGCCTTGACCAGCGCTTCGGCGCGGGCATCGCCCGGCGCGTCGCCGGCGATCACTTCGCGGATCATCTCGCGCCACGGCTTCCATTCCGACATGCCTTCGCGCCACACCAGCGTTTCCGCCGGCAGTTGCCCTTTGGTGTGCAGGGCTGCGAGATCGGCGGCGCTCACGGGGCCGTGCTGGGTGCGCTGTGCGTCGCTGTAGTACCAATCGGTCATGGGATCGGGTCCGTCAGGGAGTTGAATTGAAGTTGCTGCATGAACCCGTGCGGTACCTGGCATCCAGGGTGCCGCCGCTGCAGGTCCAGCCATTTTCGGTCGATTCGAGCAGCAGGGTCTTGCCGTCGACAGCCGCGTTGACATTCGCGAACGTCAGTTCGATGGCGCAGTGCCCGCCCTCGATCTCGCCGACCAGCACCGATGCCTTCGCCGGCTTGGCGGGATTGTCGCCACTCAGCGCGAACGCTTCATCGTCGGCCAGACCGATCGCGGCGTTGTCCGGGCAAGCGCCGGATTCTTCGCGATGGGTATCGATATCGCCCTGCAGCGCCTGCGCCATGGTCCAGGCCTGCACGACGCGCGATTTGATGAGGTAATCCTGATACGCGGGAATCGCGATCGCCGCGAGTATCGCGATCACGAACACGCCCATCACCGCAATGACCGCGCCGACGATGCCAGCGATGGCGCAACCGGACATCCCGCGCTTCGGCGGCGCTGCCAGTGGCGGTTGCGCGTGGGCGGAAGGCGGAATCGGCGGAGGTGCGGACATGGGCAGAGTTCCGGGGTGCGGGCGGGTCTGATCGGGCGGGATCAGACGACGTGACAGTGCGGCGGCAGATGGCCGGACGGCAGCGTCTGGTTGCGACAGACGATCGCGACTTCGTCGCCGCTGATGTTCACTTCGTAACGCAGCGTCTTGTCGAGGACTTCCGGACCCAGGCCGAAGAACCGCACCGCATAGGCGCATTGGCTGCCGCCGGGCTCTGCGGGCTCGATGCCGAACCAGCCCTCCTCGTTGCCCTGATAGCGCGAATGACGCACCTGGAGGGTTTCGAATTCGAAGGTGTCGGGACAGGTGTTGCCGTTGGCGGCGTAGAACTCGCGCATCGCCACCGTCACCAGCTCGCGGGCGAGCGTGTCGGTATCGGCCATGCGCCCGGCGTCGAAGGTGTAGATCTTCTCCTGCACGGTGGGCGGCGGCGTTTCCCCAGGCGGCGCGGCCTGTCCCGTGCGGGCCGCTTTGGAACGTTCGACGTACTGCTGGTATGCCGGCAATGCAATGGCGGCGAGGATGCCCACCAGGAACAGACCGACCACACCGAGCACGATGGCGATGATGACGCAGCCGGTGCGGTTCGACGGCGGCGGCGCGGCGGCCCGCATCGGTCCTGCATGCGACGCGGTCGCAGCGGCGGGACGCGAAGGGACCGGCGGCGGCAGCGATGCATCGGGCTTCACGCCGCTGAGGCCGAGTTCTTCGATCAGCCGTTCGACCGGCTGCCACTCGCGCAGACCTTCGTGCCATGCCAGCGTATCGCGCGCGATCTGGCGCTGGCGGTAACGCTGACGCATCTCGTCCGCGCTGAGCGGGCCGACACGGCCCTGCCCGGGTTCGTGGTAGTACCAATCGGTCATGCTGTCCCCATCGTGTTCGTTCCGGCGGTGAGCTTCGCGCCGGTGGCTGTGCTCTTTCCCGAACGCAGCCTAACGTGTGTCGCGTATTGCGGGCGCGACGCCCATCACTGGCGCGTCAATGCACCAGTTCGCCGTCGTCATCGAACATCTGCGTTTCCATCCACGCGTACGCCGCTTCCGATCCGGGCTGATTGAACAGGACCATCAGCACGACCCACTTGAGATCGTCGAGGTCCAGTTCGTCCTGGTCGAGCGCCATCGCGCGGTCCAGCACCAGCTCGCGCTGGTCGGCATCGAGGATGCCCTGCTGTTCGAGGAACATCAGGAAGCCACGGCATTCCACGTCGAGCTTGTCCAGCTCCGGGCCGAAGTAGACGCGGGTGGGGCCGTCGGCGCGCGGCACGGACGGGCCCGGGCGGCGTTCGGCCAAGCCGTCCAGCCACTCGAAAGCCTTGTGGATCTCGGCGGGGCTGAAGCCGGCCTGCAGCAGATTGTTCTGCAGGGAGTCGCGGTCCCGCGCCAGATCCGCGTCGTTGGCGATGTAGTGCTCGAAGAGGTAGAGCAACACATCGAGGATGCTTTCTTTCATGTCCCCTGACTTGCGCCCGTCGGCGCACTGGAAAGGATGGAACCGCAGGCCCTTCGACGGACGCCGTTGCGCTAACGACGGCTGTAACGACCGTGTTCGACCGCGACCCGCCCCTGCAATTCCATGTGCAGCAGCATGGAGGACAGGTCTGCGGCCGTCAATCCGGTGCGCGCGACCAGCTGATCCATATCGCTTGGGTCGTGACCCAGCGCCTGCCACAACCGGTGGTAGGCGGGGGGTTCAAAGGCGGTCTGCTCCGGTGGCCCGGCAGGGGGCACGCCGGACCCCGGGCGAGCGTCGGAGATGGGGCCGCCCAGACGGCGCTGCAAGTCGCCCCGCAGCGCGCCGGCCCAGGATCCGAGCGCGGCGATCACATCGTCGGCGGATTCGACCAGCGAGGCGCCATCGCGGATCAGCCGGTGGCAACCGCGCGCCATCGGGTTGTGGATCGAGCCCGGCACCGCGAACACCTCGCGCCCGGCGTCGGCGGCGAGCCGGGCGGTGATCAGCGCCCCGGAGCGGCTGGCGGCCTCGATCACCAGCGTGCCCAGACTCAGGCCGGCGATGATTCGGTTGCGGCTGGGGAAGTGCTCGCGGCGGGCGTCGGTGCCCGGAGGATGCTCGCTGACCACGGCTCCCGCCCCGGCGACGCGCGCCAGCAGCGCGGCATGACTTTGCGGATAGGGCACGTCCGGACCGGTCCCGAGCACCGCGACCGTGACCCCGCCGACCCCCAGCGCGGCTTCGTGGGCGGCGCGATCGACGCCTGCGGCCAGCCCGCTGGTGATCCCGAAACCCGCTACGGCCAACGCAGAGCTGAAGCTGCAGGCGTTGTCGCGACCGCCGACGGTCGGGCTGCGGCTGCCCACCACCGCCACCGCCGGATGCCACAGCAAGCCGGCGTCACCAGCCACGAACAGCGCCAGCGGCGGGCTGCCCACGCGGCGCAGCAGTGGCGGATAGTCGACATCCTGCCAGCCGATCAGCCGGTGTCCGGGCATCTGCAGCCAGTCGCGGCAGCGGGCGAGCAACGCAGGCGGCAGTGCCTCCGCATCGCCTTCCAGCGCACGGATCTGCGTGGTCTCCAGGCAGGCGTCGCGCCAGCGCTGACGCGGCAGCGCGCGCACCGCTGCGGCGGAGCCATGGGTTTCCAGCAAGGCCCGGCGCGGTGCGGCGGGCCCGCCGGCGAGGGTCAACGCGAGCAATGCGTCGGTGTCGGTATCGATGCGGCTTTTGTCGGAAGCGTCCATGCCGCCACCGTAGCCCGCAAACAACGACGGCGCCCTCAGGCGCCGTCGCATTCTCAGGTAGGAAAATGCCTACCTTCGCACCGCATCAACTCACATCGCATCCGGTCCTTTCAGACGGTAGCCGACGCGGCTGGGCTTCGTGCCTTCCATCACCAGACCGTAGCTGACCTTGTCGAAGGTGCGGAAGATCATCACGTGACCGGCATATTCGTCCGGCAGCTGCACGCGCGCATCCTTGGTCACGGTTTCGTCGCCGCGCCAGTAACCGGCCTCGACGCGATCCACCGTATTGCTGCCCTGACGCCAGATCGACAGCACGGTGCCGTTGTCGACGCCGTCCTGCGCGCCGACCGACAGCGCGACTACGTCGCGCGGGCCGCCGCTGGTCAGCTGGTTGGCGACCGCGAGCACGCGGGCCTTGTTCTCGTCCGGCGTCTGCTTCGGCGGGTGCGGGAAGAACTGCAGGTCGTAGGGCTGGGCGTCCACCGGGATCAGACGGTCGCCGACGCGTACTTCCAGACTCGGATCGTCCAGCTTGAGGGTCGTGACCTCGACATCGCCTTCCATCAGCTTGGTGACGGTGCCGGCGTTGACCCGGTAGAGCTCCTGGCCCAGCTCTTCGCCGTCGATTTCGTTGCCGGCGGTGTCGCTCCAGGAGGTGCCGAAACCGGGAACCCGGTTGCCGCGGAAGTCGTTGTCGTTGCGACTGAGCATGTCGCAGCATTCGCGCTTGCCCATGCGCACGTAGCGCACCGTCGGCCGAACCACGGCGTAGCGCTGGCCGAGCTGCGCGCCTTCCAGCCCGCGGACGTAGGCTTGGTGGCCCTGCACGGCGCGGGTGATGTCTTCTTCAAGACCCACCACGTAGGGAAGTTCCTTGAAGGTGTCGACCACGCGCAGATCGCGGAGGTAGGCCTCGATCTCGGACAGCGAGATCGCATTGACCGGCGCATCGGTGCGCGGGCCGGGCGTGAGCCCGACGCGGTCGAGATACGCGAGGCTGATGACGTCGCCCGGATAGATCAGGTGCGGGTTCGCGATCTGCGGGTTGGCCTGCCAGATTTCGGGCCACAGCCACGGGCGCTTGAGGAAGCGTCCGGCGATGTCCCACAGGGTGTCGCCACGCTTCACCGTGTAGGTGTCGGGGTGGTCGCCACGGAACTCCTGGGCGACCGCGAAGGTCCCCACTGTCAGCAACGCGACGGCGCCAACCACCTTGAGACGGTGAGAAAGGCGCTTAAGGATGATGGCCATCTACTTGCTCCCCTTGGGATTTTCCCCAACACAACGACCGCACTATAGCCCACAAAACCCGGCTCTTGGCAAGTCTGGAGGCGCTACAATGGCCCTTGTCCGCGCCCAAGCGCCGCCCCATCTTCACAAACATGACGCTCCTCTCAATTCTCGAATTCCCCGACCCCCGTCTGCGGACCAGGGCACAGGCCGTCGACCCGGCCCGGATCGCCGATCCGGCCTTCCAGACCCTGCTCGACGACATGCTGCACACCATGTACGAAGCCCCGGGCATCGGTCTGGCCGCCAGCCAGGTCGACGTGCACCAGCGCTTCATGGTCATCGACACCAGCGAAGAGAAGAACCAGCCGCAGGTGTTCATCAACCCGGAGATCACCCTGGCCGACGGCCATCAGGTCTACCAGGAAGGCTGCCTGTCGGTGCCGGGGATCTTCGCCGACGTGACCCGCGCCAACCAGATCACCGTGAAGGCGCTGGGCCGCGACGGCCAGCCGTTCGAGCTGAGCACCGACGGCCTGCTGGCGATCTGCATCCAGCACGAGATGGATCATCTCGAAGGCAAACTCTTCGTCGATTACCTGTCGCCGCTGAAGCGCGACATGGTGCGCAAGAAGCTGGAGAAAGCGCGGCGCAACAGCGCGGCGTGACGCGTCACTCCCTCCTTTTTGCCGAAGGCAAAGGGGAGGGTTGGGGAGGGGTGCTGTCGACATCCGACATCGGCGAAACGCAACCCCCTCCCGACCTCCCCCTGCGCGATGCGCAAGGGGAGGAGAAAATCCTTCGGCTTCGCCCTGGGATCACGATGTCCGATACGGAAACAAGCCATTGAGAATCATCTTCGCCGGCACCCCGGCCTTCGCCGTCCCCTGCCTGCGCGCCGCCGCGCGGCATAACGAAGTCGTGGCGGTGTACACGCAGCCGGATCGTCCCGCCGGACGCGGGCGGGCGCTGACCGCGTCGCCGGTGAAGCTGGAAGCGCTGCAGCGCGGGATCGAAGTGCTGCAGCCGGAAACGCTGA
This sequence comes from uncultured Xanthomonas sp., assembly GCA_964523435.1. Classification (GTDB taxonomy): domain Bacteria; phylum Pseudomonadota; class Gammaproteobacteria; order Xanthomonadales; family Xanthomonadaceae; genus Lysobacter_I. Next base: position 10,174 of record CAZGBA010000067.1, on the reverse strand, counting down.
AGAAGCAGGTCTCGCGCGACGCGTTGCGCGCGCTGCAGCCGGACATCATGATCGTGGTTGCTTACGGCCTGATCCTGCCACAGAGCATTCTCGATATTCCGAAATACGGCTGCTGGAACGTGCACGCTTCGATGCTGCCGCGCTGGCGCGGCGCGGCGCCGATCCAGCGCGCGATCGAAGCCGGCGACACCGATACCGGCGTGTGCCTGATGCAGATGGAGAAAGGCCTCGACACCGGCCCGGTGCTGCTGTCGCAGTCGCTCGCCATCGGCGAGCACGAGACCGGCGGCCAGTTGCACGACCGGCTTTCCGAACTCGGCGCACAGGTGCTGGCCGATGGCCTGGGTCTGCTGCGCGTCGGCATCGTGCCGGTGGCGCGCGCGCAGCCGGACGCGGGCGTGACCTACGCGCACAAGCTCGACAAGCACGAGGCGAAACTCGACTGGTCGCAGCCCGCCATTGCGTTGGCGAACAAGGTGCGGGCGTTCAATCCATGGCCGGTCGCCGAAGCCGAACTCGCCGGTGACCGCGTGCGTATCCATGGTGCGGTGGCATTGCAGGTCGCGCACGACAAAGCCCCGGGGACGGTACTGGCGGCCGGTCGCGACGGCATCGACATCGCCTGCGGCAACGGCGCGCTGCGCATCCGCACGCTGCAGCGCGAAGGCGGTAAAGCCATCACCGCCGCCGACTATCTGAATGCGCGGCGCGATCTTGTGTCCCCATAAGCTCTGCTTTCTGTGGGAGCGGCGGAAGCCGCGATGAAGGAAAGAAGGAAACATTTTGTCCACTTCATCGCGGCTTCCGCCGCTCCCACAGCATCATCGATTCCACAACATCATTGCGATGTCGGAGCTCGAACAGTCATTCGACTGCAGAACACCGCCCTCCAACATCAGCCTGAGGCAGCCCGCATGACCGATACGACTCCCGGCACCGCCTCCCGCCTCGCCGCCGCGCGCGTGCTCGACGCGGTCCTGCATCGCGGGCGCTCGCTGAAAGGCGAATTCGGCACCGAGCTGCCGAAGATCGCCGACCCGCGCGATCGCGCGCTGGTCGAAGCGATCTGTTTCGCCGCGCTGCGCAATCGCGCGCGCTACGCCGCAGCGCTCGCGGCATGGATCCCGAAGCCGCTGGGCAAAAGCGACGAACCGCTGCGCGCGCTGCTGTACGTCGGCTTCGCCCAGCTCGATGCCTTGAAACTGCCGGCGCACGCCGCCGTCGACGCGACCGTCGAAACCGCGCGCGCGCTCGATCGCGGACATCAGGCCGGCATGGTCAACGCGCTGCTGCGCCGCGCGCAGCGCGAAGGGTTTCCGCCCGCCGATCCGGCGCAGGTCTGGCCTGAGTGGCTGCTGGCGGAAGTCCGTCGCGACTGGCCCGAGCACGCCGAGGCGATCCTCGCCGCCAGCGCCGCCGCTGCGCCGCTGTGGCTGCGGGTCAATCGTCTGAACACCACGCGCGACGCGTATCGACAGCAATTGCAGGACGCCGGCATCGCTGCAGTCACGCACGATGCACTGCCCGACGCGCTGCGGATCGAGGATTCGCTGGCGGTGGCCAGCTTGCCCGGCTTCGAAGACGGCGTGGCCTCGGTGCAGGACGGCTCCGCGCAGGCGGTGGCCGATGCACTGGCGCCAGCGCTGGGTGCACGCGTGCTCGACGCCTGCGTCGCCCCCGGCGGTAAGGCCGCGCATCTGCTGGAACGCGACCCGACCCTGCGCATCACCGCGCTGGATATCGACTCGCGCCGGCTGCGGCGCACCGCCGAAACGCTGCGCCGGGTCGGGGTGGAGGCTGCGGTTGAACTGAAAGCCGCCGACGCCGCCGATCCCGCCGCGTGGTGGGACGGCACGCCGTTCGACGCAGTGCTGATCGATGCGCCCTGCTCCGCGACCGGCATCGTCCGCCGCCAGCCCGACATCCTGTTGCACCGCCGCCCCGGGGATATCGATGCGCTGGTCGCCACCCAGGCGCGGCTGCTCGACGCGGCGTGGACCACGCTCGCGCCCGGCGGCGTGCTGGTCTACGCGACCTGCTCGATCCTGCAGCGCGAGAACGCCGGGCAGATCGCGGCGTTTCTGGCGCGCACGCCGGATGCCAGCGCCGAACCGCTGGCGGAAACATTCGGCCACGAAGCCGGCGCCGGGCGCCAACGGCTGCCGGGCGAAAACGGTATGGACGGGTTTTTCTACGCGCGGCTGCGGAAAGCCTGATGTTCTGTAGGAGCGGCGCAAGCCGCGATAGGTGATGGAGAACATTCCGCAGCCCATCGCGGCTCGCGCCGCTCCTACAAAAGCGTGATGCCGCTTAAGATGCGGGAATGCTGAAAACCCGCGCATCGAAAGAATTCTGGCTGCTCGCCATCGTCGCCCTGCTGATCCTGGGGGCCGGTCTGGGTCTGCGCGACCCGTGGCCATCGGACGAACCGCGCTTCACCCTCGTCGCCAAGCAGATGATCGAAAGCGGCGACTGGCTGTTCCCGCATCGCGGCACCGAGCTGTATTCGGACAAGCCACCGATGCTGATGTGGCTGGAAGCCGCGTTCTACACCGTATTCCGCGACTGGCGCATCGCCTTCCTGCTGCCGTCGCTGCTCGCGGCGCTGGGCACGCTGTGGTGCGTGTACGACCTCGGCCGCCGGCTGTGGACGCGCAGGGTCGGGCTGTACGCGGCGTGGGCGCTGCTGTTCGCGCTGCAATTCACGTACCAGTCGAAGAAGGCGCAGATCGACCCGCTGGTGACGTTCTTCATCACCCTCGCCAATTACGGGCTCCTGCGCCATCTGCTGCTAGGACCGAACTGGAAACTGTGGACGCTGGGCTGGTTCGCGGCCGGGTTGGGCACCATCACCAAGGGCGTCGGCGGGCTGGCGCTGTTGATGATCCTGCCTGCGGCGATCGCTTCGCTGATGCACTGGTCGCGGGTGCGTCTGCACGTGCGCGACCTTCGCTTCTGGATCGGACCGCTGGCCTTCGCGTTCGCTGCGGCACTGTGGCTGGTGCCGATGGTGACCACGGCGCTGAGTCAGGACAATCCCGAATACAAGGCGTATCTCAACGACATCCTGTTCCGGCAGACGGCCGGGCGTTACGCCAAATCCTGGGACCACGCGCAGCCGCCGTGGTACCACTTCGAAGTGATGCTGACCGCGTGGCTCCCCACCGTATTTGCGTTGATCTGGGCGCTGCCGGCGTGGCGCACGCGTCTGCGTCGGCGCGATGCGCGCTATCTGCTGCCGCTGGCGTGGTGGGCGTTGATCGTGCTGTTCTTCTCGATTCCCAGCGGCAAGCGCGATGTCTACATCCTGCCGGCGCTGCCGATGATGTGCCTCGCGCTGGGGCCGCTGCTGCCGGGCATCGTGCGCATGCTGTGGGCGAAGCGGATCGCGTTCGGCTTCGCCGCGCTGCTCGGCACGGTGCTGCTGGGTGCGGGTCTGGCGATGTGGTTCGGCGATCCGAAATTCGAAACGAAACTGATGTCCGACCGCGGCTTCACCGACGGCGGACACGCGCTGTTCGGGCTGTTGATCGCGATGGGCACATGGTCGTTGGCATGCGTGTCGTGGCATCGCGTGCGCAACGGCGTGGTCGGCCTGCTGTGGGCGATCGGCGGCATCTGGGTGCTTTACGGTCTGGTCGCGCATCCGCTGCTGAATCCGTCCAGTTCCGCGCGCGGATTGATGGAATCCGTCGGCGAGCGCATCGGGCCGGACGCCGAACTCGGGCTGGTCGGCTGGAAGGAACAGAACCTGCTGATGGCCGATCGCCCCGCCGCGACCTTCGGCTTCAAGGCGACGTGGACCGATCAATTGTCCAAAGCGATGACATGGCAGGCCGATGCGCCGACCCGGCGCTGGCTGCTGGTGCAGGAACCTGCGCTGTCGCAGTGTGTCGACAGGACCAAAGCGGAGTTCGCGGGCGTATCGAACCGGCGCCGCTGGTGGCTGGTGCCCGCTGCTGCCGCCGACACGACCTGCGTGCCGCAAGGCGTGCAGACCCAGAACCAGGCCGACGGCCAGGAAGACTGATGCAACTGCGCTATGCGCGCATGGCGCAGGGCAATTTCGGCGACGATCTCAACGTCGAACTGTGGCCGGAACTGTTTCCGGATCTCGCCGCGCACCATCCCGATGCGCATCTGTACGGCGTCGGCACCCTGCTCGGCGGCTCGCGTCCGGAAGGGCCGAAGATCGTGCTCGGTTCCGGCAGCGGCTATCGCGGCGCGCCTGCGCTCGATGACGACTGGCGCGTGTACTGGGTGCGCGGGCCGCGCACCGCGCAGCGCTGCGGACTGGATCCCGCGCTGGGGCTGGGCGATGGCGCGGTGCTGTGGTCGGGTCTGCGCCGCGCGCATGTTCCTGTGCCCGGCCGCGTCGGCCTGGTGCCTCACCACAAGAGTTACGACGGCGCCGATTGGGACGCGATCGCGCGCGACGCCGGATTGTTCCCGATCGATCCGCGCCAGTCGCCCGAAGCGGTCACCGCCGCGCTCGCCGGCTGCGAACGTGTACTCACCGAATCTCTGCACGGCGCGATCTTCGCCGACACGCTGGGCATGCCGTGGCGCGCGGTGGTGTTGGCGCGGCGCTTCAACGATTTCAAATGGGGCGACTGGCTCGACACGCTCGGCATGACCCTCGATGCCGCAGAAGTGGACGTCGAACTCTTGCGTGCGCTGCCGTTCGCAAAAGCCATCGGCAACCGGCTCGCGCGCTGGACCGGTCGCGGCGGCGCCGACGCGCGCAATCATCTGCGCCCGGTGCGCGCGGCGACTGCGGACGATATCGCCCGGGTCATCGATGCATTGCGCGGTTTCGCGGCGGACAGCGCGAAATTCGTCGTCAGCGATGCCTCGCGCAGGGCCGCACAACAGGCGGCGATGCGCGAGCGCTGCGCGCAGTTCGCGAAGGATTACGGACTGATGTTCGCGGGGTGAATCCAACGATATTCACGAATAGGGTGCGCCTTGGTCTGAGGTCTGCCTACTTTTCGAGCATTTCAAAAAACGTCGTCATCCCCGCGAACGCGGGGATCCAGCGACTTTCAAGCTTCTGCGCAGCGCAAAGACGCTGGGTTCCCGCGTTCGCGGGAATGACGGGCAAAAGCACGATCCCGCCAACCAAGCGATCCGTTTTATTTTCTTGAGGAAAAAGCGGGGGTACCTCAGGCCGAGGCGCACCCTATCGAAGATTATTCCGACTCCAGCACTTCCCACTGCGCGTAGGCCTGTTCCAGCGCAGTCTGCGTCGCCGCAAGCTCCGCATTGTGCGCAGCAACCGCTGCGTGATCGCGCTGGAAGAACGCGGGATCGTGCATGGCGGCGGTCATCTCCGCGATCTTCGTTTCCAGCATTTCGATCCGCGCCGGCAGCAGTTCGAGTTCGCGCTGGTCCTTGTAACTGAGCTTGCGCTTGGCCGCAGCAGGCACGGGCGCTTCGACCAGTTTTTCTTTCGGCGCCGCAGCGGCGGTGGCACGCGCGGATTCGCCCCGGGTCGGGCGCTGACGCAGCCAGTCGCTGTAGCCGCCGACGTAATCGCCGACGCGGCCGTCGCCTTCCATCACCAGGGTTGAGGTGACGACGCTGTCGAGGAAGTCGCGGTCATGGCTCACCAGCAGCAGCGTGCCGGGATATTCGCCGAGGAGTTCTTCCAACAGCTCCAGCGTCTCCACGTCGAGGTCGTTGGTCGGTTCGTCCATCACCAGCAGATTCGACGGCTGCGCGAACAGTTTCGCCAGCAGCAGCCGGTTGCGTTCGCCGCCGGAGAGCCGGGTGATCGGCGCGCGCGCGCGTTCCGGCGTGAACAGAAAGTCTTGTAAATAGCCGATGGCGTGCTTCTGCTTGCCGTTGATCTCGACGAAATCCTTGCCTTCGGAGACGTTCTCCAGCGCGCTCCAGTCTTCGCGCAGCGTGGCGCGGTACTGGTCGAAATACGCGACCTGCAGTTGGGTGCCGATTCTGATCTCGCCGGACTGCGGCTGCAGATCGCCCAGCAGCAGTTTGAGCAGGGTGGTCTTGCCGCTGCCGTTGGCGCCGATCAGGCCAATGCGATCGCCGCGCAAGATCGTTGTGGAGAAATTCTTGAGCAGCACGCGGTCGCCGTAAGCGAACGACACGTCCTTCGCTTCGATGACCTTCTTGCCCGATGCGCCGGCCTGCGCGGTTTCCATGCGCACGTTGCCGGACAGATCGCGCCGCTGCACGCGCTCTTCGCGCATCGCCTTGAGCCTGCGCACGCGGCCTTCGTCGCGGGTGCGGCGGGCCTTGATGCCCTGGCGGATCCAGATTTCCTCCTGCGCCAGCATCTTGTCGAAGCGCGCATTCTCCTGCGCCTCGGCGTTCAGGCGCTCTTCGCGACGGCGGACGTAGTTGTCCCAGTCGCCGGGCCAGCTGCTCAGCTGGCCGCGATCGATTTCCACGATGCGGGTGGCCAGCGAACGCAGGAAACGCCGGTCGTGGGTGACGAAGATCAGCGCGCCCTGCCACGCTTTCAGAAAGCCTTCGAGCCAATCGATGGCGGCGATATCGAGATGGTTGGTGGGTTCGTCCAGCAGCAGCAGGTCCGGCGCCGAGACCAGCGCGCGCGCCAGCAGCACCCGGCGCTTCATGCCGCCGGACAGCCGGGTGAAGTCGGCGTCGCCGTCCAGATCGAGCTTGGTCAGGGTTTCGGTGACGCGCTGGTCCAGCGACCAGCCGTTGCCGTCCTCGATCCTGGTCTGCACTGCCGCCAATGCGTCGGTGTCGAGCTCCTCGGCGTGGATCAGGTGGTGGTAGTCGGCCAGCAGCTGTCCCATTTCGCCCAGACCGTCGGCGACCACATCGAACACGCTGCCGGCGGCGCCGGCCGGCACCTCCTGCTCCAGCCGGGCGATGCGCACCCCGCCCTCGATACGGATTTCGCCGTCGTCGGGCTTGTGCTCGCCGGCCAGCAGACGCAGCAGGGTCGATTTGCCGGCGCCGTTGCGACCGATCAGCGCGATGCGCTCGCCGGGCTCGATCGCGAGATCGACACCTTGGAGCAACAGCGGGCCGCCGACGCCGAAATCGACGTCATTCAGAGTGAGGATGGGCATCGCGACAGTGTAGCCGCGCGCCTTCGATTTCCGTAGGCTCGGCATGCGCGATGCCAACGGCCACTGAGCGGCGATGGTTGCCGTGCGCAGGACGTTTCGCCCAGGGGAAAGTATGGAAAGCACACCGGTTCGGCGTCGTCTGGATTTGCGCGCGCACTGCCCATCAGGCGGCGGCGATGAATTCCTGGTCCTGCGGCTGGTGGACGACAGCCACGGTGATGTCATCGAGGCGCAGGACGACTGCACCCTGCCTGCGCCGAACGAGGTGCTGGGCGACCGAGGCATCACGGTCGAGCAATTCCTCCGCCATTGGCGGCAGGGCGAGGCCTTGCTGGACCCGGAAGCGCGCCACTACGGTCGACTGCTCTACCGGCATTTGTTCGAGCGCTCTCGGAAGATCAGTCACGATTGGGCGCTGGCGATGCAGTCGGCCAGCGGCTGCGGCCTGCGTTTGGAGATCCGATTCCCCGAGCACGATGCCGCGCACTGGCGCGGGCAATCGCTCACCGCGCTGCCGTTCGAGCTGCTCTGCGACGACCGCGGCTTTCTGTTCCGCCGCCCCGGCTGGAGCGCGGTGCGCCGGCCCAGCCGCCAGCGTTCGCGACCGCTGCGCCTGCATCGCGAGCAGACGCGGACGCCGCGGGTGCAGGTGGCTTGGGCGAATGTGGCCCACGACGGCGGCGCGCCGCTGGACGAGGCTCTGTTCAGCGATCACGACCAGGCGGTGCAGCGGCTCGATGCGCGCGGACGCGCCACCCGGCTCGCGCCGCTGCCGCAGGCGACCCGGCGCGGTCTGGCCGATGCCCTGGCCGCCGAAAAACCGCATGTGCTGCTGTGGGTCGGCCATGGCCTGAGCGTCGGCGGCGGGCTGCTGCTGCACGACCGCGACCACGCCCGCTTCCCGGCCGACCCCGGCAGGGAAGTCTCCGCCGCCGATTTCGCCTGCGACGTGCGCGGTGGCGAGGTCGATCTCGCGCTGCTATGGAGCTGTCATGGCGCCGGCGGCTTCGGTGCGTTGGAAGCCGGCGTGGCCGAAGCGCTGCTCGATCCCGAATACGGCAACGTCGCCGCTGTACTGGCGTCGTTCACCGCGGTGGAAGCCCCGGCGGTGGCCGAGCTGTCGGCCGAACTCATCGACGCCTGGGCGGCCAGCCCCGACGGCGATCTGGAAGTCGCGCTGGCGCGTGCGCGCCGCCGCATGGACGAGCGCAGCCTGACCTGGGCGCGGCCGATCCTGTTCCTGCGCACCGCGTCCGCCACCCTCGGCGCGCCGCCGCCGACGGTCCCGCCGATGCCCGGCAGCATCGGCCACGGCTTGCGCTGGCTGCCGCAGCTGCCGGCGCGCAGCGAACACTATGTCGATCACCAGCAGCGCCTCGCCGCGCTGGAACAGGATCTAGACCACCACGCGGTGGTGGTGCTGGAAGGGCTGCCCGGCGTGGGCAAGACGGAACTGGCGCTGGCCGCCGCCCATCGCCGCCGAGCGACCGGCGAGGACGTGGCCTTTATCGATGTCACAGGCCACCTCGACACCAGCCTGTTGCAGCTCACACTCGGCCAGCTGGTGCGCGAACAGCCCTTCGAGCGCCGCGAGGAATTGCTCGCCGCGCTGCAAGGCCGGCGTTGGACCCTGATCCTCGACAATGCCGAAGATCTGCTGCACAGCCCGGCCAGCCGTGAGGATTTATTGGCGCTGATCGCCGGGCTGTGCGCCACCGGCCCTGGGTTCCGGGCGGTGATTACAAGCCGGTATGCATTGACGGCGCCAGCCCACGTCAGGGCAACAGGGCCGGATGGGAAATTGCGCGCAGGCGGCCCGGAACCCTTCATTTATGTGGGTCGTGATAGCAGCGGCGTTTATATCCAGCAGCCGAGCGATGCATCGGCGCTTGTGTCCGATTTGTTAGCTAACAATCTGTTCGAAAAGACGATAGGGCCGCTGTCGCAGTTTGAAGCCCGCGAACTATTCATCGCCATCGCCGGCCCGCGCTTGCCGGCTGCGTTGGCCACACCGGAAGCGCTGGATCCGCTGCTGGGCGAACTTGGCGGCATCGCCCGCGCGGTGGTGCTGATGGCCGGCCAGCTGGGCGGCGCGGTGGACGTGATGGAGCTGCGCCGCCGGCTGGGGGACGCAGGCGCGCAGGCGATCGTCGAAGCCGAGCTGTTCGGCGTGCCCGTCCCTGAGGCCCTGGATGATGCCTTGGACAAGCGCCGGCTGATCAGCGCCCTGAACCTCAGCCTGAAGTCGGCGGCGGCGCGGGTGCCGGAATGTCTGGACCTGTTCGACGCCCTGGGCGCATTCCCGGCTGGTCTCGCTCAGACGCTGTTGCCGCATGAAGACTTCCCGTGGCTGACCGATGCGTTGGGCGTACTGCTGGAACACCATCTGCTGCATCTGGCTGGGGAATCCAAACGGTTGATGATCGCCGCCCCGGTGCAAGCAATGGCGCGCTGGCGCTGGCAGCAGCGCGGGAAAAACATCGGTATCGCCGGCCCTCTGCTGGATCGGCTACAGCAGCGTCTGGCGCAGCTGGTGCGTGCGCTGGCGCGACCGCTCGGGAGCGAAGGCAGTGCCGCCGCCCTTCTGGCGCTCTCTGTCGAAGAGCCCAATGCGCTGCTGGCGCTTCGGATACGGCTGCAGGGCGACATATCACCTGAACCGGCTGTCCAAGCTTGGTTGGCCAGCCTGTTTGCAGATCTCACTGGGGCTGCGCTGTACGCCGGCCGCGCTGCGCAGGCGCTGCCGGCGTTGACAGATATCGCGGCGCAATCCGCGCAGCGCGTGCCGGCCTCAGCGCTCACCGCTGCAGCCCAGTTTCATTTGGGCCGGCTGCTTCAGCGCACGTCTGATCTGGCGGGCGCGGCGGCAGCGTATGCGGCGGCACTGCCGCTGTATCGGCAGATCGGGGATCGGCTGGGAGAGGCGAATACCTTGAAAGCGCTGGGCGATCTGCAGCTGCGCACGGATGATCTGGCGGGCGCGGCGGGGGCGTATGCCGCGGCGCTGCCACTGTATCGGCAGATCGAGGCTCGGCTGGGGGAGGCGAATACCTTGAAAGCGCTGGGCGATCTGCAGCGGCGCACGTCCGATCTGGCGGGCG
>CAZGBA010000066.1:0-19995 GCA_964523435.1 uncultured Xanthomonas sp. | reverse complement strand
CGCAAGATCATCGTCGACACCTACGGCGGCATGGCCCGTCACGGTGGCGGTGCGTTCTCCGGCAAGGATCCGTCGAAGGTCGACCGCTCGGCCGCCTACGCCGCCCGCTATGTCGCCAAGAACATCGTTGCCGCCGGCCTGGCCGACCGCTGCGAAGTGCAGGTCAGCTACGCGATCGGCGTGGCCGAACCCACCAGCATCTCGGTCACCACCTTCGGCACCGGCAAGCTGCCCGACGACAAGATCGAAAAGCTGATCCGCGCGCACTTCGACCTGCGTCCGTACGGCATCGTGAAAATGCTCGACCTGATCCACCCGGTCTACCAGGCCACCGCCGCCTACGGCCATTTCGGCCGCAAGCCGAAGGAAGTCACCTACACCGACGGCGCCGGCAAGCAGCACACCGCCACCGCGTTCTCGTGGGAAAAGACCGACAAGGCCGACGATCTGCGCAAGGCCGCAGGCCTGAAGTAAGCCCCGCAGGACATCGCGATGCTGGAAAACGAAGGGCGCCGAAAGGCGCCCTTCGTCGTTTCGGGCGGCGCGCAAGCAGCGTCAAGGAAGGCGCATCGAAGATCGGGATTGACAGACTGTGTGCCGCACAGTACTGTGCGGCCCATGGGCGACATCGACACATTCGCAAAACTCGAACTGGAGCTGCGCCGCGGGGTGCTGGTCCTGGCCACGCTCTCGCAGCTGCGCACGCCGCGCTACGGCTATGAACTGCGGCAGGCGATGGTGGAGAAAGGCATGCCGATCGAGGAAGGCACGCTGTATCCGCTGCTGCGTCGTCTGGAAGCCCAGGGCGTGCTCGCCAGCGAATGGAAGATCGAGGACGGCCCGCCCCGCCGCTACTACGCGCTGAACGCGGACGGCCGCACGTTGCTCGACAAGCTCACCGGGTCATGGCAAGGCATGAACGCCGCCATGGATCGACTGTTGAAAGAGGACTGACCATGAATACGAACGACACGAATACCAACGAATTGATCGAAAACTATGTCTCCGATGTCGCCCTGAAGCTGCCGCGCGCGCAGCGCGACGATGTGGCGTTTGAACTGCGCGCGCTGCTGCACGAAGAACTGCAGGCCAAGGCCGATGCCGCTGGACGCCCTGCCGACACGGCGATGACGATGGCGCTGCTGCAGGCGTTCGGCCATCCCAACGAGGTCGCCGCGCGCTATCGCCCCACCCTGACCATCATCGATCCCGCCGACGGGCACGCATTCCGCCGCGCCACGCTCATCGGCCTGGCGGTGATCTGGTGCGCGGGGCTGCTTGAAGTCCTGCAGCAGCCCATCGGCTCGGGATGGGACTTGCTGACGCCATTGAGCCATTGGTGGTTGGGCGTCGTCATCCCTTCGCTGTGGTGGCCCGGCCTGCTGGTCGTCGGATTCGCGATGGCCGCGAGGTCGCGCCGCAGACGCCCGCACGCTGTCGTGTGGACACCGCGCGCGGGCAAACGCACGCACGCGAATCGCATCGCGATGGCAGCGGGCATCGTCGGCATCCTGTGTGGTGTGTTCGTGCTGATCGAGCCACGCTGGCTGCTGGATGTCGTCTGGCAAGGCCGCGCCGCACAGGAGGCCTACACAGCTCTGACCTATGCCGAACCCTTCCGCCACCGCCAGGCCCCGATCCTGCTGGCACTGCTGCTGCTCAACATCCCGATGTTGACCGCCGCGATACTCGGCGGCCGGTGGTCAATCAACATGCGGCGCATGGAAACCTCGTTGAGCCTGATCACCTGCGGCGTGATGCTGTGGACCGTCCTCGACGGCCCGGTGTTCATGGCCGACAGCAGCGACAACACCGTCAAGTTCGTGATGGTGGTGATTATCGCGATCACTTTGATCAACTTCGGGATTCAAGCGTTCCGGCGGGTGAGGCCGAAACCGGATCGCGGGGTTCCTGCACAGTCATGAGATGAAGGGCGCCGATGGCGCCCTTCGTTTTTCGCGGGTCGTCATCAATCGTCAAGCATTGCCCCGGTCATACCGCAGTGTTACCGTCGGATCATGAAAGTAGCCATCTCTCTCCCCGATGCCACCTTCTCCGCTGCGGAGAAGCTGGCCCATCGCCTCCGCGTATCGCGGAGCCAGCTCTACGCTCAGGCTATTGAAGAATATCTGGGCAAGCGCCAGGACTCGCTGGTGACGGAGCAGCTGAACGCCGTGTACGCCGTAGAACAAATACCTGTCGATCCCAGCCTGGCCGCTGCCCAACTTGAAGCCATCGACCATGAAGCGTGGTGAGCTTTGGTGGGCCCATCTTCCCGACCCGGCCGGCTCCGGCCCCGGCTACAAGCGCCCCGTGCTGGTGATTCAAAGCAATCCATTCAACGCCAGCCGTATCGCCACGGTGATTGTCGCCACAATCACTTCAAACCTGGCCCTGGCAGAGGCTCCGGGCAATGTGCGCATCACCAGATCGGACTCGGGTCTGCCTCAACCTTCGGTTGTGAACGTATCGCAGTTGATCACCTTGGATAGCTCGATACTCACCGCCAAGATCAAGACGCTTCCGGGCGCGCTGATGGACAAGGTGGACAGTGGGTTGAAGCTGGTTCTCGCTTTGCCATAGGCAACAGCGAACAATTTGTTCAAGCCGCACCGATCGGGCGGCTTGGCTCGGGCGACATCCGCCGAATGATTTGCTGATCGTCATGCCCGCGTAGCAGCACATCCGTTGGCGTTGTTTTTCTCCTGCCCTTGCGCGTAGCACAGGGTGAGGTCGGGAGGGGGTGCTCCGGCATGGACGTTGCTGCGAGCTACCCCTCCCCAACCCTCCCCTTCGCTACGCGAAAGGGAGGGAGTGATGTTGCCGCACGGGTCGAATCCGTTCTAACCAGCGTTCAAAGCACGCATCGTCACTCCCGAATCCTCATCACCATCACTACTTTCCACCACCAACCAATGCGCAATGGAATTGGCGTAGTAGTTCAACAGCGCCAAGGATTCCGGCCCAGCGTAGTACCGGTCATCGTCCTCGACCAGAACGCCACGCCGCTGCAACAGCTGCAGACTCTGCAGCAAGGTCGAATTGCGCGGCTTCTCTTCTTCGCGCATGGGCGCGCCACCGTGGATCAGTTCGTCGATCAGGCGATCGACTTCGACGATCAGGTCGACGGAGCGCAGGCCGGTCTGCGGGTTGCGCACGAAGACGGTCGCGATCAATGGCACTGGCAGGATCGGGATGACGTGGCGGATGCCGTCCATCAACGTATCGGCGAGTGATGCCACCTGCTCGAAGCGCTGTTCCTTCGACAGGCGCTTGAAGTGGATGCGCTTCGCTGATGAAAATTCCTTTGCGGACACAGGAATGCCGAAGTTCACGCTGGCGTAGCCGTTGCGGCGGAAGCGCGCGTCGCCGCCGACGAACAGGTTGAAGCGCAGGAACCGCGCGACGTTGCGGAGGTGGAACGCGAGGCCTTTGCGTTTGCTGTGCGGGTCGGTCCACGCGAGCATGTTGAGGTCTTCGAGCACGTGGTCGTAGTTGATGCCGATCGGGATGAAGACGATGTCGCGGTCGGTCTCGGCATCGAACGAGCGCAGCATGTAATCGAGGAAACCGAGCTTGGGCCGGCCGAAATTGCCGTCGCGGCTCAGACCGCCTTCCAGATACACCGCCTGGCAGACACCTTCCAGCGTGGACATGTGGATGTAGCGTTCCAGCACCTTGCGATACAGCGGGTTGTTGGAGTCCCGGCGCACGAAGTAGCCGCCGAGGCCTTTCACCACCAGGTTCAGCGGCAGCACCCGCGCCCATTCGCCGACCGCGTAGGACAGCGTGGCCTGGTTGGCGGCCAGATAGGTGACCAGGAGATAGTCCATGTTGCTGCGATGGTTCATCACGAACACCACGGTGGACTGCGGGTCGATCTGGCGGAGCTTGTCGATATCGGCCGCGCCGACCTTCACCCGGTAGATGAAGCGCGAGATCTGCCGGGCCAGCCAGTAGCCGAGGCGGTAGTACATGTAGGCGTTGAACGAGGGCACGATTTCGCGGGCGTAGATGCGCACTTTCTTCTGCAGCGCGCGTCTGGGCTCATCGCTGTCGGTGGCCAGTTTTTCGATCTCCGCGATCACCTGCGTGTCGTAGCTCAAGCGGTCGATCAGCACCTGCCGCCGGGTGCGCTGGAACGGGCGGATCTGGATCCGCAGACTGCTGTTGATCCGTTCGATGGCGCGATTCAATCGCCGCCTGACGAACCAGCGGACGCCGGGCAGGAAAATGCTGTTCAGCACGGCATAGCCGCTCGCCGCGATCAACAGCAGCAACAGCCAAACGGGAATTTCGACAGCACTCGTCATATCGCCCCCAACATCGCGCTCCCGGGATATCGCCCCGGGCGTGGTCGCGCCGCTGTTGGATAGTGACCGGCCGGTGGGAATTCCGGAAGCATTATTTGCGAGATCGCAGCCACTGCTTCTTCCCGATTTTTTCCGCAACGCAACATCGGCCGCGACATGACTTCTGGCCCTGAGCGTTGCGTGCGTGAAGGACTACCGTGCGCCGTGCCCGCCCTCCGGCGCAGGAGCCTCATCATGTACATACGACTCGTATTGATGGCCGGGCTTGCCGGCCTGTCCCTGCCCGCAGCGGCCGCCGAAACAATGACCGCCGATGCGCTGGTCGCCAAGACCCTCGAAGCCAGCGGCGGCGCCGACAAGCTGCGCGCGATCACCAGCCTGCACACCGTCGGCAGGCTCCGTCTCGGCGGCGGTATCGAAGCCCGGACCGAATCCTTCGCAGTCGCGCCCGACAAGATCCGCTTCGAGTTCTCGCTACAGGGCCTGACCGCAGTCAATGCCTGGGACGGCAAGGACGCATGGGCGATCCAGCCGTTCCAGGGGCGACGCGATCCGCAGAAGACCAGCGGCGACGATGCGAAGGGCCTCATCCTTGCGGCCGACATCGGCGGCCCGCTGCTGGATTGGAAAGCCAAGGGCAGCAAGATCGAATATCTCGGCACCGAAGACATCGACGGCACCGATGCCCACAAACTGCGCATCACCTTCAAGAACGGCGACAGCCGGGTGTCGTTCATCGACCCCGATCATTTCCTCGAAATCCGCATCGAGGACCATCAGTTCATCCGCGGCCAGGAGCAGGTCAACACGACCGACCTCGGCGAATACGCATTGGTCGACGGCGTGTACTTTCCGTTCGAGCAGGGCCAGAGCCAGATCGAGAAGATCGAAGTGAACACGCCGATCGACGGCGCGATGTTCGCTTTCCCCACCCCAAAACCCTGAGCCGGAGCCGGTCATGCACGTTTCGATCAAAGTCCTGACCCTGGCCATCGGCGCGACGTTCGCCGCAGGCCTGCCCGCACCTCCCCTGCGCGCCCAGGAACGCATCGCGCAACCCGACCAGGGCGCGATTTCCGGCCTCGGCATCCGCAACATCGGCTCCGCCGCGATGAGCGGCCGGATCGCCGCGCTCGCCGCCGCGCGCCGCAAGGACGGCGCGCTCACGCTGTATGTCGGCGCGGCCAGCGGCGGCGTGTGGAAGTCCACCGACGGCGGCACCACGTTCCGGCCGAAGTTCGACAAGCAGCCAGTGCAGTCGATCGGCGCGATCGCTTTGAATCCCAACAATCCCGATGATGTCTGGGTGGGCACCGGCGAAGCGTGGACGCGCAATTCGGTGTCGATCGGCGATGGCGTCTACCGCTCCACCGATGGCGGCGAAAGCTGGACGCACACCGGCCTGCCCAACGCCGAGCGCATCGTCGGTCTTGCGGTCGATCCCCGCAACGGCGAGACCGCGCTCGCCTGCGTCACCGGCAAACTCTGGAGCGATTCCACCGATCGCGGCGTCTATCGCACCACCGACGGCGGCAAGACCTGGACGCAGGTACTCAAGGGCGGCAATGCTTCCACCGGCTGCGGCGGCATGAGCGTCGATGCGAAGAACCCCGATGTGATGTTCGCGTCGCTGTGGGATTTCAGGCGCAAGGGCTGGACCTTCCGTTCCGGCGGCGAAGGCCCCGAATCGCCGTCCGGCAGCGGCCTGTACCGCTCCGCCGACGGCGGCAGAACCTGGAAGGAAGTCACCGGCGGCGGCCTGCCGGCGAAGCCCTACGGCCGCATCGCGATCGCGGTGGCGCCGTCGAATTCGAATGTCGTGTACGCGATGGTCGAAAACGTGAAGAGCGCGCTGTTCCGCTCCGACGACGGCGGCAAGACCTGGGACCGGCGCGACGACAGCCAGATGATGGTGTGGCGCCCGTTCTACTTCGCCCATCTGATCGTGGATCCGGGCAACGCCGACCGCGTGTTCAAACCGGACCTGCAGTTGATCCAGAGCATCGACGGCGGCAAGACCTTCTCGAATGCCGGCGGCGGCGCGCACGGCGACTTCCACGATCTGTGGATCGATCCCAACGACAGCAAACAGATCATCGCCGGCGACGACGGCGGCCTGTGGTTCTCCAAGGACGGCGGCGAACGCTGGTGGAAAGCCAACAACCTGCCGGTCTCTCAGTTCTACCACGTGAGCGTGGACGACAACGATCCATACCGCGTCTACGGCGGCCTGCAGGACAACAGTTCATGGGTCGGCGATTCGTCGTACCCGGGCGGCATCACCAATTCGCGCTGGGAAAACATGTACGGCGGCGACGGTTTCTGGATGTTCGCCGATCCGACCGATCCGGATTATCTCTACGCCGAATACCAGGGCGGCTCCATCAGCCGCATCAACCGTTACACCCATGAACAACGCGACATCCAGCCGCGCGCCGGCGACGGCGAAAAGCTGCGCTGGAACTGGAATACGCCGATCCATCTTTCGCCCAACGACAAGGGCACGCTGTACATCGGCGCGCAATATCTGTTCCGTACCCGCGATCACGGCCAGAGCTGGGACCGCATCTCGCCCGACCTGACCACCAACGACCCGAAGAAACAGCAACAGGAACTCTCCGGCGGCATCACCGTGGACAACTCCGCGGCGGAGATGCACACCACGATCTACGCGATCAGCGAATCGCCGAAGGATCGCAACGTGATCTGGGTCGGCACCGACGACGGCAATGTGCAGGTGACCCGCGACGGCGGCAAGTCGTGGAAGAACGTGATCGTGGGCGCCAAGGTGCCTGCGAATTCGTGGGTGTCGTACATCGACGCAGGCCGGTTCGACGCGGGTACCGCCTACGTCGCCTTCGATCGCCACACCAACGGCGACATGGGCCCGATGCTGTACAAGACCACCGACTACGGCGCGAGCTGGCAGGCGCTGGTCACGCCGCAGCAGCCGAAGACCGTGCGCGGCTATGCGCACGTGCTGCGCGAAGACCCGGTGAAGCGCGGGCTGCTCTATGCCGGCACCGAGTTCGGACTGTGGATCTCGCTCGACGACGGCGGCCACTGGGCGCAATTCAAGGGCGGCGATTTCCCGGCGGTCGCGGTGCGCGATCTGGTCGTGCAGCCGCGCGACCACGATCTGGTGCTCGCCACCCACGGCCGCGGCATCTGGATCATCGACGATGTCACGCCGCTGCGCGCGCTCACGCCGGACACCCTGCAGCAGGAAGCGGTGTTCCTGCCGAACCGTCCGCAGCAGCAGCGCATCAACACCTCCGGCGGCTGGCCGGAAGGCGATGCCAGCTATGCCGGCCGCAACGCATCGAACGACGTCACCATCACCTACTACCAGAAAACGCGGCACCTGTTCGGTCCGCTCAAACTCGAAGTGCTGGACAGCGACGGCAACGTCGTCGAAACCCTGCCCGCCAGCAAACGCCGCGGCATCAACCGCGTCGCGTGGTCGATGAACGTCAAACCGCCGCTGGTGCCGCCGGCCGCAACCGTCGCCGGCAACAGCCTGCAGGGCCCGCGCGTGCCGCCGGGCACCTACACCGTGCGCATGACCAAGGGCGATCACGTGTACGAGGACAGGATCGCCGTCGGCCTCGACCGCCGCGCCGCGTTTTCCGTCGCCGACCGCAAGGCCAACTACGACGCGACCATGAAGGTGCACGCCATGTTCGGCCGGATGAGCGATCTCGTCGCGAAGATCCAGGCCGTGCGCGGCAGCGCCGACGGCATCGGCGGCAAGCTGCCGCAGAACGATCCGCTGCGCACGCAGTTGACGAAGCTGTCGGACAGCGCCGATGCGATCCGCAAACAGATCGTCGCGACCAAGGAAGGCGGCGCCATCACCGGCGAAGAACGTCTGCGCGAACACATGGACACCCTGTACGGCGGACTGATCGGCTACGAAGGCAAGCCCGCCGACACCCTGATCGCCTACACCGCAGTGCTCGGTCGCGAACTCGTCGGGCTGGAGCAGGCCTTCGTCGCGCTGCGCGACGGCGATCTGGCCAAGGCGAACGCCGCGCTCAAAGCCAAAGGCCTGCCGGAAATCACCATCCCCGGCAAAGCGCCGCTCGCCTGGCAATCTTCCGGCATCTTGGATACCACCGCTGCGCAGGGGCGGCACAAGGCGGGCAAGCCGAAGAAATAGATCATCCGCAAACGCAACGAAGGACGCTTCACATCGCCCTTCGTTGCACTGCGGTCGACTCAGCCCTTGGGATCTACCGCGATCCCGGGGACATGCTTGGCATCGAGCTTGGCAAGAAAGCCATGCGCTTGCGAGAACTTTCGCAGGCGCTGATATTCGCGACGGATCCGGGTGGGATCGCCGCGCGCGATCTCGTTGTCGAGGATGAGTTCCATGACGAGATAGTCGGAGTAATCATTCAGCCCATCGGAAGATGCCGCTGCAAACTGTTCCGCGCAAAGAGCGTCCGCTTCCTCGTGTCGTTTCTGCGCAATGCGCACTTTGATCAGCCCCATCTTGGCGACGATGACATAGGGGTTGTTTTTTCCGAATAGACTCTCGATTTCTTTCACGGCGTTCAAGGCTTCGCGCTCTGCCTCGTCGATCCGGCCCAAGTACAGCGCGACCATCACGTATTTATCGCGTGCGTACCATATGGGCAGCTTCTGCTGCTGTCCCACCTGGATAACCTCCGACAACAGTCTTTCGGCGTTCCGGTACAGCTCTTCCTGTAACGGCCGCGGCTCCCGTTCCGCACGAAAAATCATGTCGGCAGCCGCGTTGACCTTGCGCCGCAGGGTCAATTCATGACGCGGGCCGTAGGCATGCTCCGCGATGTCCAAGGCCAGCTGCGATTGTGCCGAAGAACGTACAAGATCGCCGCTGGCGAAATGCAGACCACTATGGAACAGCGCCACCGAAATCATCTCGGAGTGATAGCGGTCGACGTGCTTGTGCAGGATCGCTTCGCCCTGACGCAAGGCGATGCGCGACCGTCGCATATCTTTCGCAAAGAACCAGGTTTTCCCGGCGACAACCCAGACCCGGCCGGTTTCCGGATGCGTGGGGCCGTAGATGTCGATGCTTTCGATCAGCAAACCGCTGGCGAGACGATGCGCTTCGGCGAAATCTCCGGACGAAATGAGCGCGTTCGCCAAATGCAGCGTAACGGTAGTGCGCACCGTGGGACTGCGCTTGCCAATCAACGCCAGGGCACGCCGCAGATCACGCTCGGCGGCGGCACTCCTGAACAAATGCGTATTCACATAACCGCGTTGTCCCAACAGTTCAGACAGCGCTGGCACACCTGCATCGCCAAGGGCTTCGGCTTTTTCGACCGCAGCGTCCAGTATGGCGAGCGCATCGTAGGGATCCGCGTTGTTCCAGCGCGCGCGCGAAAGCTGCATACGCAGGTCCAGCCCGACCAGATCGTCGTCGAATCCGTCCAAAGCAGGCAATGCCTGCAACCCTTCGCGTACAAGACGTTCAGCAGTGATCGACTTCGCCTGCAGATTGAGCAGTTGCGCCAGCACCGCATTGATTCTTGCCAACTGCAGTCGATCGTCGCCTCCCAGCGCCTTGGCTTCCATCAGCAAAGTCTCGGCCTTGACGTATTCGGCTCTCGCCAGCCGTGCTCTGGCCAAGGCAATCAGGCCGCGGGTCAGAAACTGGGGTCTGTCGCCGACGACAGCGGCGCGCAATCGGCGTTCCGCGTCGTCCAGCAGCTCCTGCGAACTCAACGGCGTACTGCCCAGCGACGACAATGTCGCGACGCCGAGCGATTTTTCGAAGAGTTGATTGAGGATCTCGCCGTTCTCCGCCTCCATCCTGGCGCGTTGCTGCTGTTTCAACGCGACCCATCCGCCGCCGGTCGACGCCATTCCCAGCATCGCCACGACGCTCACCGCCAGCGCGTTGCGGCGGACGAAACGCGTGGCGCGATAGGTCCAGCCGCCGTTGCTCGCCGCCACCGGCCTGCGCTCCAGCCATGCGCGCAGATCCGCAGAGATTTCCGTCACGGAAGCATAACGATCGACAGGATTCTGTTCGACGCAACGCAGCGCGATCGCATCCAGATCGGGACGCAGCGCACGCGACAGCGCCTGCGCATCGCGCACGGCGCGCACCTTCAGCGATTCCAGCAGCGCCTCGACGGCCAGCGCGCTGGGGGCTTTCGGCGTTTCGCTGCGGGTCTGCGGAATCGCAGTCGCCATTCTCGGCCTGCGCGGCCAACCGTCGCACAGCAGCCGGTAGAGCACCACGCCGAGCGCGTACACGTCGATCGCGACGCTCGGCGGCGCGCCTTCGAACACTTCCGGTGCAGCATAGGCCGAACTCACGCCGATCCGCGCGAAGCTTTTTTCTCCGTGCGGGGTGAGGATCGCCGACAAACCGAAATCGAGCAGCTTGATGTGCCCGTCGTCGGTCACCAGCACGTTCGACGGCTTGATGTCCTGGTGCAGGACACCATGCGCATGCGCGTAGGCGATCGCATTGCAGGTCTCGATCAGCAGGCGCACGCGCGTGCGCAGGTCGGACGCATGCGCGTCGCACCAGCGGTCGATCGAATCGCCATGCACGCGCTGCATCGCGATCCATGGCTGACCGCCTTCGGCGACGCCGGCATCGTGCAGCGCGACGATCGATGGGTGGTCCAGTTTGGCGAGATGGCTGCGTTCCTTGGCGAACGCCTGCTGCAGCGCAGGCGACATGATCTCGGTGCGGATCGTCTTCAGCGCGACTTCGCGTTCGTACATCCCGTCCGCACGGTGCGCGGCATAGACCACGCCCATCCCGCCCAGACCGATGATGCCGTCCACACACCACGGGCCCAGGCGCGTGCCGTCGGCCCAGATCCTGTCGGCCCCGCGTTCGCCCTCCGGCGCCGTATCACTGTGCGCATTGAACCATTGCAGCGGCGAAGCGAAGGAATGGGTCTGCTCGTCCGCAGCGAGCATGCGCAGCAGTTCCATGCACGCATCGGCGTCCTGTTGCCGCAATTCGGCCAACGCCACCGACAGCGCCGCGTGCGGCATCTCGGCGTAGCGGTCGAACAGCACCAGGGCTCTGGCGACCGGATCGTTCGTTTCCATCGTGACTCTCGATTTTTCGTATCCGGCATGCCGGCGGCATGCGGTCCCCCCGAAGGCGCAATGTGGTCGATCGCGCCCTGCGTTTCAATATCGCGGCACCGCGCTGTCGTTCTCGATCTTTTCGCTACAAGCGCTCCAGCAGATCGGCCGACCGGTCGCCCAGTTGCGTCAACAGGAACGCGCGCGCCCTGCGCCAGTCGCGCCTGAGCGTGCGGTCGGTCACACCCAGCAGATGCGCGATCTCGTCCTCGTCGAGGCCGCCGAAATAACGCATCTCGACCAGTTGGGCCAGCCGCGGGTCCAGTTTCGACAGACGGGTCAAGGCGGCATCCAGCCCGATCATCTCCACGAGCGCAGTGTCCTGGACGGCGTCGACCGCCTCGTCGAGAGCGAACACACGCTGGCCGTCGCCGCGTTTTTCGGACATTTCCTTGCGCACCTCGTCCATCAGCACGAAGCGCATGGCGCGCGCGACCAGCGAAGTGAAGTGTCGGCGGTTCTCGACGCTGAAGTGCGCGCTGCTCAACCGCAGCCAGCTTTCGCTCACCAGCGAAGTGGCCGAAATCCTGCCTGAGCTGCGCTGCCGAACCTGGGAACGGGCGATCCGGTGCAGGTCGGCATAGACCAACCCGTAGATCCGGTTCCAGGCGCTCTCCTCACCCGCCTGCGCCTCGACCAGAAGACCGGTGATGGACTCGTCCGATTCCGGCCGCGTGTCCATATCCGTGATGGTCATCGCTTTATCCCATGTCCGCAAACCGGTCCCCACTGCGAATAACCACTCAAGTAAAGCACAGCCCCTACCGTCGCGCACGCCGCCGACCTCGCATCGAGCAGAGGCGCGAGCGCTTACGGGCTCCGGGTTCAGCGCTACAGAGGAGTCTTATGTCTGCTGCCAGCGACTTCGCGACCTCCCTTCATCGCCCAGGCGTCGTTCCGGCCCTGGCTCGCTTCCGGTCGTGCTGCCGCAAGCGGGCACACGGTCACGGATCCGGGTCGCGTCGATGACGCACACGCCGCTCTACCGTTCGGAAGTGCTCGAAGCCAAGCGCAACCGCTGGCTCGGCAGCCTGATCCTGCGTCAACCCATGTCGCACTGGGCCATGACCTGGATCGCGATCGGCACGGTCGCGATCGCGGTCGCGTTCCTGTGCTTCGGAGAATACGCGCGGAAGATCCGCATCGAAGGGACACTGGTCGATTCGCCAACCGCAGCGCAGCCCGCAACGACCGGCGACACGGGCCCGGCGGACCGCGGTCTGGAAGCCGAACTGCTCGTCCCCGAAAGCCTGCTGGCATCGATTCCCATCGGCGGAGAGGTGCTGTTGCGTTACCCGGCATACCCGCATCAGCACTACGGCCAATACCAGGGCCGGATCGTCCACATTTCGCGACAGCCCATCGCGGCCGTGCAAGCGGGCACGGCCGGTGCCGCAGCGGCGCGCACGCAAAGCAGCTACCGCGCCACCGTCGCGCTCGATCGCCAGCGCGTCCGCGACGACAGCGGCATCGAGCGCGATCTGCGACCAGGCCTCGGCGTCGAAGCCGACATCGTCCTCGAAAAGCACCGCCTGTACGAATGGTTGCTCGAACCGTTCGCACGGCTGCGTGAACGCATCAGCGCCTGACCCACGACATATCGCCCTCCCTCGACAAGGAAGCATCCATGACCGGCCACGCCAAACCCGAGCACCCCAAGACGGTTTTCATCTACACCATGCCCGACGACTGGCATGCCATTCTCGCGGAAGCGGCGCTCAAGCAGCGCGGGCATCGCGTGCTGCGCTATTTCGGCACGGATTTTCCGGAGCGCGCCGAGATCGAATTCGCGTACGGCAAGGACGGCGACGCGCTGCGCCTGCACACCATCGACGGCAGCTATGCACTGTCGGACTTCGATGTGGTCTGGAACCGGCGCATGCTCGGACCGAAGGTTCCGTCCCACGTCGACCCGCGCGACCGCGAATACGTCTCCCAGCAGACCCGCTTCGCCGACGCCTCGCTGCGCAGCCTGTTGCGCGAGGCGTTCTGGATCAATCCCTACGACGCCGCGCGCAACGCCGATCACAAGCCGAAGCAATTGCAGCTCGCGCTGCGCAACGGGCTGCGGATCCCGGAAACGCTGGTCAGCAACCGTCCGGAAGCGATCCGGGCATTCATCGATCGTCATCCCAGCGTCATCCACAAGCCGCTGATCGGCGCCGCGTGGGAAGAGAACGACAAAACCTTGTCGACGTATACCGCGCGGGTCCGCAGCGAAGATCTTCCCGGCGACACACTGCTGCGCGCCGCGCCCGGCATTTTCCAGGCGCAGGTCACGAAGCAGTTCGAAGTCCGGGCGCAGTTCTTCGGTGCGAGCTGCTTCGCGCTGAAGATCGATCCGGCGCGGGTCGAATACGGCGAGATGGACTGGCGCCTGCACCAGAACGGCGACATGACCGACGGCAGCGTCACCCTGCCGGACCATGTCTACCAGGCATGCATGAAACAACTGCAGAGCCTGGGTCTGGTCGCCGGCGCATTCGACTTCATCGTCACTCCCGACGACGAGTGGATCTATCTCGAAGTCAACGAAGCCGGCCAGTTCATTTTCGTCGAACAGTGGTGCGACGAGTTGACGCTGTTCGACGCGTTCTGTCATTTCGTCGAAAGCGGCGATGCGGCCTTCAAGTACCGCAAGCCATCGGACCCGCAACGTCTCGCCGATCTGATCGAACAGGCCAAGCCCGATGCGGTCGGCGAGCAGGACAGACTGCGCAGAGAACCCTCGCCCGATACGCAGGCAGAGGCTGCGTGAACCCCATGCGCACCCGCGGACGCGCGGACAGCGGTCGCTGTTGCGGCGTAATAAACGCCCGCAACAGTGTCGGCCCGTGATACGGGCATTCCATCCGGAAGTTCAATCACAAGGATCAACAAGAATGGACACCAAGAACAAACGCGTGCTCGGCAGGATTCTCGCCGTCGAAGAACTGAATCATGTCGCTGGCGCAAGGCCGCCGCTCACACTGGCGGCATTCGTCGAAACCATCCCGACTTCCGACAGCGGCACCACGGCCGATAGCGGAACGGTTTCGGACAGCGGAACCACTTCCGACAGCGGAACGGTTTCGGACAGCGGAACCACTTCCGACAGCGGCACCACCGCCGACAGCGGAACGCTCGCCGACACGAGTCCCAAGTTCGACACCGTCCCCACCAATGACAACCAGCCGCTCTGACCATCGTCAACCGGAAGCCGCATGACGCGCGCTTCCGAATGCGACACAACCCCAAGGAGATCCAGCATGAACGGAAAACACGAAAACCGCGTCCTCGGTCGAGTTCTGGCCGTCGAAGAGACCATGAATGTCTCAGGCGCAAGGCCGACTCTGCCGCTCTACGACACCCTCAGCCAACCTTGTCGTGACACAACCGCAAGCGTTGATTGCGGCGGGCCTCTGGCCGCCAACGAAGCTTTGACCGGCAACAACACCGGCACGATTCTGACCCATATCAGCGGCACCTGATCCACTGCAAATCGCTGCGCACGACGGAGGCCTCCGTCGCGCGCAGCACCCCGATCGCCTCGCACACGATCGGTCGATGGCCGTCTCCGGCGCATGCGTTCCGACGAATGCATGCGCCGAAGACGGGCAACCAGGCCCGTCTTCAGACCAACCTCCTATTGCGAGAACACGATGAACAACGAGAACACCCGCGTACTTGGCCGCGTCCTGGCCGTCGAAGAAACCACTGTCGTGTCCGGCGCCCGCCCGCTGACGACCTTTCCGCCGAAAGACACCGGCTATGTCTACGACGTCATTCCGCTCGACGCGCAGGACGTCACGATGTCTCCGTTCCAAGCCAGGACGCTCTGAAAACGCCGCTCACCCGGCGCTCCCGGAGACCTTTCCGGTCTTCATCATCCACTGAGGATCCCACATGAAACAGAACGACAAGCGCGTACTCGGCCGCATCCTGGCCGTCGAAGAAACCAACGACGTCTCCGGCGGCTGGACGCTCGGCAGCGCCGGCGACACCGCGAAATTCACCGACACCGGCCCGTATACCGTCGACAGCAAACCCCTCATCGACATCATCATCAGCCCCGACAGCACCAAGCGCTGATCGAAGACACGAATCGGATAGCGATATCCGGCCGCGTCGATGAACAGCCCGGTTCTTTCGAAACCATTCCGGCCGGTGTTCCTGCACGCAGGGACGCCGGCCGGGATCGAAACCTCGTTGCATTCTCCGTTCTTACGCACATCGAAAGGAACACGCACATGAACAACGACGACAAACGCATTCTCGGTCGCACGCTCGCCGTCGAGGAAACCCTGGCCATCTCAGGCGCAAGACCCACATCGACGCGCGCCGATACGCGCATCGACGTCAACGGCAATCCGGACACCACGCCGACCCAGGATTCGGGCACCGCCGCAGACTCCACCAACACGATGCTCGATCCGTCCCCGATCGGGGTCTGATGCGACCGACGACAGAATTGCGCACGACGAACCGATCCGTCATGCGGACTGCTTCGTGATGCCCAGAGTCTGCAAACGTTCGCGCTCGCTTTCGACCAGCCTTCTGAACACGGCAACTTGAGCGAATTCCAACACATCCTTCCGGGATTCAGGATTTCATCGCCACAACAGTCATCAAGCTCAGCAGTCATCAAGAACAACCATGGAGACGCATATGCTCAACGGAAAAAATCGCATTCTTGGCCGCATTCTGGCGGTGGAAGAAATAAAACATGTCAGCGGCGCGACGGGCAGGGATCTCGGCACCGGCCCCGATGGTGGGTCCGATATTTCGCTTCCTGTGGAAGACAGCAACCCGTGCAGTGAGAGCAGCACTGTCAGCGACACGGCATGTGAGCCGAACTCGGATATCACACCCACCGACCCGCTGCTCGATTGCAGCACGTCAACGACCAAACGCGATATCTGTCTCGACCCCGCATGAGCCCGATCCGCGACAGGGCCATCCCTGTCGCGGACCGAGTCATGACATCGCATTGAAAAGCATCGGCCGCAGGTTACCGCCAGCCTGTATCCAACGGATTCATCCGCACCTCCGCATCGCTCGATCATTGACGTTTCTACGATGATCTTCGGGTCGACATGTTTTTTTCGAGCGGCGGGCGACGGCCGAAAGCGACCAATGACGCCATCCCTCACTCAACTATCCAGGAAAGTAAACAGATATGAAAAACGACGACAATCGCGTCCTCGGCCGCGTCCTCGCAGTCGAAGAAACCAGGGATGTCAGCGGCGCCCGGCCGATCATATCGACGATCGTCGATATCGACGATGTGGAAACGTCGCCGCAGGCGGACATTTCCCTTCCCAGTGTCGATGTCTCTCTCCCATCGAGTGAAACCACCGTTTTCGATGACAGCGGAACCGTGACGGACACCGGTGTCGCACTGGACTGCACGGTATCGACGACAAGGCTCGACATCATCAGCGCAGATCCCGACTGTTGAGTCTGCGCGCGCATCGATCCACCATGATGTTGTCGTAACGCATCGCCGCAAAAAACTCCCTGCGCATCACGGCGGGGAGTTCCAACTCTCCAGGAACGCACCCACCATGCCCATCCTCCGCCACCAATACGATGCTCGATCCATCCCCGATCGGGATCTGATGCGGCTGCGACAGGATGGCGCACGTCGAACCCATCCTTCATGCGTAATTCTTGTCCACATCTCGCGTCCACCAACGCTCATGCGCGATTTCGGCCAGGCTTCTGAATCCAGCCGCCTGGCCGAAGTCCAGCCGACGTTGCCAGACTTCCGGATGTCATCAATCACAACATGGAGAAATACATGAAGAACAGAGAAAATCGTATTCTTGGCCGTATTCTGGCGGTGGAAGAAACAAGGTATGTCAATGGCGCGAAAGGCGAAAATTCCGGCACCGGCCCCGGTGGCGTGTCTGACATTTCGCTCCCTATAGACGACAGCGGCATTTGCGACGACAGCTCCTCGCAAACGGACACGATATGCGAGCCCAACTCGGACGTCGTTGCAACTGATCCCATTTGTGATTTCGGCGAGTCCACAACCAAATACGATATTTGCATGTACCCAGCGTGATGATGGCACGCTGCTTACTGCCATTCCCGTAAGA
This sequence comes from uncultured Xanthomonas sp., assembly GCA_964523435.1. GTDB lineage: Bacteria > Pseudomonadota > Gammaproteobacteria > Xanthomonadales > Xanthomonadaceae > Lysobacter_I. The sequence goes on along the minus strand of CAZGBA010000066.1, from coordinate 2,483 downwards.
CCCGACTCCCCGCGCTTCATGGCGGGGAGTCCTACCGATCCAGGAACGCAACTGTCATGTCCACACTCAAAAGCCTGCTGCAGACCGAAGCCGCGCAATGCGGGCACACCTGCCTGGCGATGGTGCTGGATTATCACGGCCGGCAGATGGACGGCCTGGCGCTGCAGCGCGAATACCCCACTTCGATGCGCGGCGTGACGCTGGCCAATCTGATCGACGATGCCAGCGTCTCCGGGCTGCAGTGCCGCGCGCTGCGGATCGAACTGGAAGAACTGCCGCAACTGGAGACACCCTGCATCCTGCACTGGAACATGGATCACTTCGTGGTGCTGGCCAAAGCCACCGCGACCAGCATCGTGATCCACGACCCGGCCATCGGCGTGCGCAAGCTGCGCATGAGCGAAGCCTCGGCGTACTTCACCGGCGTCGCGCTGGAACTGTCGCCCACGGCGACGTTCCAGAAGCGCAAACTCGACGACAGCATTTCGCTGCGCCACCTCGTCGGCCAGGTCACCGGCCTGAAGCGCTCGGCCGCACAGATCCTGTCGCTGTCGCTGATCCTGCAACTGTTCGGACTGCTGACCCCGTTCTACATGCAGTGGGTGCTGGACGACGTACTGGTTACCCAGGACAAGGACTTCCTGTGGTTGATCAGCGTCGGCTTCCTGTTTTCGATGCTGATCACCTCGGCGATCGGCTGGCTGCGCAGCTGGTGTCTTGCGTATCTGTCCACCCGCATCGGCCTGCAGTGGTTCGGCAGCATTCTGGCGCACCTGCTGCGCCTGCCGATGGACTATTTCCAGAAACGCCATCTGGGCGATGTCGTGTCTCGGATGGAATCGGTGCATGCAATCCAGACTACGCTCAGTTCCAGTTTCATCGAAGCCCTGCTCGATGGCCTGATGGTGGTGATCGCGGTGGCAGTGATGGTGTCTTACAGCTGGAAGCTGCTGCTGATCAGCGTGATCGCGGTCGGCCTGTATCTGGCGATCCGCTGGGCGACGTTCCCGACCATCAAGCGTCTCTCCGAACAGCAACTCTCCGCCGCAGCGAAGCAGGACACGCATCTGCTCGAATCCATCCGCGGCATCCAGGCGCTGAAGCTCAATGCCGCCGAATCGATGCGTCGCGCGACCTTCGGCACGCTGATGGCCGACACCGCGAATCTCGGTCTGGACATCCAGCGCTTCATGCTGCGCTTCGGCTTCGCCAACCAGATGCTGTTCGGCATCGAACGGCTGCTGGTGGTCGGGCTGGCCGCACTGCTGGTGATGCAGGGCCAGATGAGCGCCGGCATGCTGGTGGCGTATCTGGCCTACAAGGAAATGTTCACCGGCGGCGTCAGCCGTCTGATCGACACCTGGATGTCGTTCCGCACCCTGCGCGTGCAAGCGGAGCGTCTGGCCGACATCGTGCTGACCGAACCGGAAGAAATCGCTGCGCCCACTGGTCCGGCACTACCGCAGGATCGCCCGCTGGGTCTTGAAGTCCGCGCGCTGCGCTACCGCTTCAGCGATTCCGATCCGCTGGTGATCGACGACTGCGCCTTCACCGTTGCACCGGGCGAAACCATCGCCCTGGTCGGCCCGTCCGGCTGCGGCAAGACCACGCTGATGAAATTGATGCTGGGCCTGCTCAAGCCGCAGGCCGGCTGCATTCTGGTCGAAGGTCGCGACATCACCGACATCGGCCTGCGCCGCTATCGCCATGTGGTCGCGGCGGTGATGCAGGACGACCAGCTGTTCGCCGGTTCGATCGCCGACAACATCGCTTTCGGCAGCGAAGATCTGGATTTCGAGCGGATCGAGGCCGCGGCGCAATCCGCGTCGGTCCACGACGATGTGATGCGCATGCCGATGGGTTATCAGACCCTGATCGGCGACATGGGCGCGGCGCTGTCCGGCGGACAGAAGCAGCGCGTGATCCTGGCGCGGGCGCTGTACAAGCGGCCGAGCATCCTGTTCCTTGACGAGGCGACGAGTCACTTGGATGTGGACTCGGAGCGCGCGGTCAATGAGGCGGTGCGCAAGTTGAAGTTGACCAAGATCCTGATCGCGCATCGTCCGGAGACCATCGTCAGTGCGGAGCGTGTGCTGGTGATGGCGAATGGGCGGGTGGAGCGCGAGTATCGTCCTGCGGAGCGGGCGTTGCGGTTGGTGGGGGATACGGAAGTTGGGCAGGATGGGGCTTCGGCGCAGCGGGGGGAGTTGCTGGCTTGAGTGTCGGGGGTGCTGTTTCGGCTTCACTCATTTGGTTTCATGCACGATCTTCCTGTGACCTTGACTGATGTTTCGTGGCGCTGTCTGTATCGGCGTTTCATGCTGAGCGGGTAAGGCCTGTCATCTTTTTCGCGCTGGTGCGCGAGTGACTTTCTTTTTGAAAAGAAAGTCACCAAAGAAAACACTTCAAGTCCAATTCAAACCTGCCGTCTGAGGCGAAGCCGGGATTTTTCGATGAGACATCCATGTCTCATCGAAAAACGA
>CAZGBA010000065.1:0-20247 GCA_964523435.1 uncultured Xanthomonas sp. | reverse complement strand
ACTGCCCGCCCTGATTGGCGTAGCGCGCGTGGTTGCGCGCGCTGGTCAGCCATTCGAGCGTGGTCGGCCGGATCTGTTCCATCGCTGCGCGCAGATGCCCCATGCCGATCCCGCTTTCCTTGCCGGACGCGATCGATTCTTCGATGGCTTCATCCGCGGCGGTGTCGACGAGATTGCGCAGATCCGCGCCGGAATGCCCGGAGGTGCGACGCACGATCTCGTGCAGATCGAGGCGATCCGCGACCGGTCGATCGGCGAGCAGCAGTTCGAGGATGATCTTGCGCGCATCGGCATCCGGTGGCGGCACGAACAGGACGCGGTCGAAACGCCCGGGCCTGCGGAACGCCGGGTCCACCGCCCAGGGCACATTGGTCGCGCCGAGCACCAGGACGTGGTGATTGTTCTGCGAGAAGCCGTCGAGTTCGGTGAGGAACTGGCTGACGACCTTGGCCGAAGTCGCTTCGCGCGCGTGCTGGCGCTTGCCGCCGATGGCTTCGATCTCGTCGAAGAAGATCACCGAGGGCGCGGTGCGTCGTGCCTGCTCGAAGATTTCGTGCAGCTTGCGCTCGGATTCGCCGATGTACATGTCCAGCACATCGGTGATCGAGATGTTGTAGAACTTCGCGCCGCATTCGCCAGCGGTGGCGCGTGCGAGCAGCGTCTTGCCGCAGCCGGGAGGGCCGTACAGCAGGATGCCGCCGCCGGACTGGCGTTTGAAGCGCTGGAACAGCGAGGGCTTCAGGAACGGGGTGATGATGCGGCGTCGGATTTCGCGCTTGACCTCTTCCAGCCCGCCGACATCGTCGAAACGGATGCGGGTGGCTGCGGGTTCCTGATAGCGCACCGCATCGAAAGCGGAGGTGTCGTCGTTGGCGATGCTGGGCACCGCGCGCAGTCGCGCTTCCGTCAGCGAAACCACCTTGCCGCTGAGCTGCGACGCGAACGCCGCATCCTCGATCGCCGGATTGAGCGCGATCGCGGCCAGATAGGCCTCCTGGGCTTCATTGCGCCGGCCTGCATCGAACGCCAGTCGTGCTTTCGCCATCAGGGCTTCGGCGGAATCCGGCGCCGCCAACGTCAGCAGGCGGTCGTGCTCGCCGGCATCGGCGAGCAGACGCAGTGCGCGCTCGCGCGTGGCCTGTTCGGCAAGCAGATCGTTGCCACACAGATCGAGCGCGGTGATCAGGGCCTGTGCGTCCTGCTGCTGGAAGCAGGCATCCACAACGAGTCCGCGCAGCGGTGCGTTGTCGGGCGTGGTGCGCAGCGCTGCGAGCAGTGCGTTGAGGGTATCGCTGGACATGAGGGTTGCCGTGGTTCCGGTGGTTCAGCGCCAGATCGACAGCTGTTCGGCGTCCGCGACCAGCATTGCATTGCCAGCCTTGCAGGCGAAGGCTTTGCCGAGTGCCGGCAGTTGCATCGCCGGCACGTTCGCGCGCCATTGGCCGGGCGGATAGGCCGAGTGCGCGGCGTGGGTGCCTGTTGCCTGCGACGACAGTTGCTGCGCCCAGAGCCGGGCCCAACCGCGGAAGAATTGCTGCTGGTTCGCGGTCGGGGCCTGTGCTTCGGCTTTTTCGTAGGCGGACCACGCCAGCTCCAGCCCCGAAAGATCGATCGCGCTTTCGTCGCGTATGCGCGCGCCGTCGATTTTCAGCGTGGCATTGCCCGGATAGGTAAAGCGACTGTAAGCGCCCGCGAGCGGTGCGATCCGCGCGTCCCACGCCGCAGCGGTAGCCGGCGACCACCAGTCGCGCAGCGTTTCCGCAGCATCGATCCGGCGGCCCTTGGCATCGACCGCACGGGTCAGTTCATGGCCGACCATCGCGCCGAAGCTGCCGTATTGCGCGGGCAACGGCTGGCCCATGTCGAGCACCGGCGATTGCAGCACCGCAGCAGTGACGAAGAGCCGGTTGTGCGCGAGGTCGTAGCTCAGCGCGGGATACTGCGGCAGCACGTCCCAGCGACGGTCGGCGCTGGCGCGACCGATGCGCTTCATTTCTTCGCGATGGTGCCAGGTCGATGCGATCAGGATATTGCCGCCGAAACTGCCGCGACCCATCGGCTGCACGCTGAAATCCAGATCGCTGCGCGGTTTGCCGATTTCGATCTTCAAGCGGTCGAGCTTCGACCTTGCTTCGATCTTCGCCTGCGCATCCATCCAGGTATTGCGTTCGATCGCGTTGCCCAGCGCTTCCTTCACGCCGCGCGCGATCGAATCCGCGCGCTCGCGGGTGGCATCGGGCAGATGCCGTGCGACGTATTCCTGCGCCACCATCGCGCCTGCGGATGCGTTGATCGCATCCAGCACCTGGCGCCAGCGCGGCGCGGGCTCGTCTTCGCCGCGCAGCAGACGGCCGCGGAATTCGTGGTCGGCGTCGCGCCACTGCTTGCTCAGGTACGGCGCCATCGTGTTGCCGACATGGAAGCGCAGATAGGCCTGCCACTGCGCCGGCTTGAGGCTGCCGACCAGTTTGTCGATCTGCGCGAACAGGGCGGCGTCGGTCATCGAGACCTGCTCCGCAGTCACGCTCTGCGCCTTGAGGAAGGCCGCCAGCTGCAGGTTGCGGTATTTCTTCGCGAAGTCTTTGGTCGGAACGGGGTTGTAGTTGGCCCGCAGGCCTTGCAGCTCGACCGCTGTTTTCGACAGGCGGGCGATCCGGGTTTCGAGATCGATCACGAGCTGCGCTTCACCGGCGACTTTCGCCTGCGGCGTACCCGACAACACGAGGATCTTCTGTACATGGCCGTTGTAGCGGCCGAGCAGGGCGCGGGCATCGGCATCGCTGCGGGTGTAGAAGGAGGGGTCGGGCAGGCCGAGTCCGCCCTGGATGAAATAGCCGAAATAGGTGTCGAGATTCTTGAGGTCGATGTCCGAGGTGAAGTTGAACGCCACCGGGATACCGACCTGGTGCAGCGCCGCGATCGCCGGCGCCACGTCCTGCGGCTTCTTGATGGCGCCGATCCGTGCAAGCAGCGGTGCGATCGGCGCGGCGCCGTCGCGATCGACGGCGGCTTCGTCCAGACCGCTGGCCCAGAAGTCGCCGAGCAGCTTCTGCACCGGTGTCTGCGGCGACTTCGCTGCGGCCTCGAGCAGATCGCGCTGCTGCTGCTGGGCGCGTGCGGCGAGTTCGCCGAGCGCGCTGATGCTGCCTTCGGCCGGGACCGGGTGCGATTTCAGCCAGTCCGCATTGGCGAAGGCGTAAAGGTCGGTACAGCCGCTGGCAGCGGGCGCCGCTTTCGGAGCAGGCGCTGCGGGCTTGCGCTTTTTCGCGGCGTCCGCATGCGGTGCGGCCACCGCGATCACCAGACAGAGGACAAGCGCGGAGGGGCGCAGGACAGACAGGGTCGGCATCGTGGCGGCGGTCCTTTTGGAGTCGCCGCAGTGTAGCAAGGGTGCACGCGGCTCCGAACCCCTCGTTTCCGCGTTTTTTGCGAGTATTCCTTGCAGATCGCGACGCGATCACAGAATCACGATGTCGCCCTTCGCAATGATCGGACCCGTCGCCACGCCCTGCGGCGCGCCGCCGACCGGCTCGAGCGTGATCGCGAGCAGCGCGCCCTTCGCCAGTCCATCGCGCAGCGCATCGGGCACTTTGACCGTATGCGAACGGTCGATGGAGACGATGCCGAGCGATTTCGCGGTGCCGCCGGGTGGAATCAGCCACAGTTCGGGCACGCGTCCCGCAGTGTCCGCAGGCGAGGGGATCGGCACCATCAGCACGGTGCCTTCGATGGGATCGACCGAAGCCAACCAGCCCGGACTGCCATCGTCATGGGTCAGCGTCGTCACTGGTTTGGGAGCCGCAGGATTCTCGATGGGCGCGATCACGACCGGGGCTGGGCCGACCTGCGTGTCTCCGGTGCGTAGCAGGTCGAGTGGGCCAATGGCGATCGCGGCCAGTGCCGCAGCGGCAGCCAGAGCCGTGGCCGCCCGCCAGAGGCTCGCGTTTTGCCATGGGCCCGATCGCTTGGCGGTTTCGATCGCGGGCCAGCCGAGCCGGCTGCGGATCCGTGGCCAGAGATGTGGAGGCACATCGACATCGTCGAATCCGGCCAGTAGCGGCGTCAGACGCTGTTCCCAGTCGGCGACGAGACGGGCGAAGCCGGTGTCGCTCTGGATGCGCGACACCGCTTCCCGGCGTTGTGCGGCATCGAGCAGGCCCAGCACGTATTCGCCGGCGAAGAGATCGGCCGACGGCGGCTGCGGGCCTTCAAAATCCTGGTCGTGAAGATCACGGATGTTCATGGGCGCTCTGTGTTCATGCTTCGAGGCAGCCGCGCAGTTGCAACAGACCGCGGCGTATCCAGCTTTTGACCGACCCCAGCGGCGATGCTATGCGCTGCGCCAGTTCCTCGTAGGTGGAGCCGTCGAAAAAGGCCGCACGGATCAGCGATTGCCGTCGCGCATCGAGTTGACGCATGCAGGCTTCGAGCCGGTCGCGCTCGTCGGCGGCGACTGCGGTCGCCATCGGCGATGCGCCGCCATCGGCGATATCGTCCGCGCATTCGATCGGCGCCAACGTCCCCCGCGCAGGCTGCGTGCGCAGCCGGTCGATCGCCTTGTTGCGCGCGATCATCGCCAGCCAGGCGATCGGACTCGCGCGCGTCGCGTCGTACTGATGGGCCTTGTGCCAGATCGTCGTGTACACCTCCTGCAGCACGTCTTCGGCTTCCGCACGATCGGGCACGACGCGCAGGCAGATGCCGTAGAGCTTGGAGGAGGTGGCGCGGTACAGCGATTCGAACGCGTTGCGACTGCCACTGGCGATTTCGATCAACAGCGTGTCGAGTCCCTGCACGCTCCGGTCTGTGTTCTCAATTCGCATGTCGGGCATCCGGGCTCCTGTGATGTCGGTCGGGTGGGGCGTGGTGTTCGGGAAGACGGCGTTCGGCAAGCCGGAATCGGATCCTGTGCGTGCTTCTGTCTGCGCGCCAGAGCGAGGATCGGCGCTGCGGGCCGCGCAGGTTCGGGAAACCGGGATGTCGTACAGGACGCGCATACCGAATGGATACGATGCAGGATACGGCGTGGATGCAGCGCCGGCGCAAAAAAAGAAGGCCCGGAGCAAACCCGGGCCTTCCTAGGTCGTCGATCAGTGCAGACTCACCAGATCACGATGCGCTTGTCGCCGTCGCGGACCATGGCGTCGCCGGCCTTGCACGAGAACGCTGCGGCGAACGCCGGGTGGTTCGAGGGCGAACCGACGGCGCGGAAGTTCGCCGGGGCGTGCGGGTCGGTGGTCAGGCGCACTTTCAGTTCGTCCGGCGTGAAGTTGCGGCGCCACACGGTGCCCCAGTTCAGGAAGAACCGCTGTTCGCGGTTGATGCCATCGACGTTGGCGTCGGGCTTGCCCTCGGAGGCCTTCTTGAAGGCGTCGTAGGCCACCGCCAGGCCGCCGAGGTCGGCGATGTTCTCGCCGAGGGTCAGGTTGCCATTGACCTTCATGCCCGGCACGGCTTCATAGCCGTCGAATTGGCTCACGAGTTTCTTGGTCAGCGCCGAGAAGCCGGTCGCGTCGGCCGGCGTCCACCAGTTCTCGAAGTTGCCGGTCGGGCCGAAACGGCTGCCCTGGTCGTCGTAGCCGTGGATCATTTCATGCCCGATCACCGCACCGATGCCGCCGTAGTTCAGCGCGTCGTCGGCCTTGGCATCGAAGAACGGCGGCTGCAGGATCGCCGCCGGGAACACGATCTCGTTCTGCTGCGGGTTGTAATAGGCATTGACCGTCTGCGGGCTCATGCCCCATTCGGTTTTGTCTACCGGCTTGCCGATCTTCGAGAGATTCCACTGATAGTTGAACGCGTTGGCGGCGAGCACGTTTTCGATATAGCTGTTGCGCGTGGTCTCAAGACCCGCCCAGTCGCGCCATTTGTCGGGGTAACCGATCTTCGGCGTGAAGCTGGACCATTTTTCCAGTGCTTTCTTCTTGGTTTCCGGACTCATCCAGGCCAGGCCTTCGATCCTGCCCTTCAGCGACGCGCTGAGATTCTTGACCAGCTCATCCATCCGCGCTTTCGATTCGGCCGGGAACGCAACCTTCACGTACATCTGGCCCAGCGCTTCGCCGGCCTGACCTTCCACGGTATCGAGCACGCGCTTCCAGCGCGGTTTCATCTCTTTCTGTCCACGCAATGCCTTGCGATAGAAGTTGAAGTTCTCCTGCACGAAGGCTTCGCTCAGGAACGGCGAGGCGCCGTCGATGGTCTGGAAGCGCAGATAGCTTTTCCAGGCGGCGACCGGCGTGTCGGCCAGCATCTTCGAGACTTCCGCATGGAACTCCGGCATCGCCAGCGAGAACATCTTCGGCGCGGCCACACCCTGCGATTCAAAGAATTTCGTCCACGAGAAATTCGGGGTGAGTTTGTCGGCTTTGGCCAGATCGACCGGGTTGTAATACAACTGCACGTCGCGCGACAGCTCTTCGCTGGACTTCGAGACCTTGGCTAGGCGGGTCTCGAACGCGATCACATCCTTGGCCTGCTTGGCTGCATCGGCAGCGGCGATGCCGGACAGTTCCAGGACTTTGGCGATGTGCTGCTCGTAGGCGGCCAGCTTGTCCTGCTTGTCTTTGTCGAAGTAGTACGCCGGGTCCGGCAGGCCGAGGCCGCCCTGCGCCACGTAGGCGATGTTCATCGACGAATCGTTGAAGTCGGCATTCGGACCGAAACCGAACAGGCTGCCTTCGCCCTTCGCGAACGACTGCCGCAGGTGCTCGGCCACCGCAGGGCCGTCCGCAAGGGCATCGATGGCGTCGAGGCGGCTCTTGAGCGGAGCGATGCCCTGTGCGTTGATCTTGGCCTCGTCCATGCCGGTCGCCCAGAAATCGCCGACGATCTTTTCGACGCCCTTGGCGTCCTTCATCGCGGCGGCCTGTTCGACCAGTTGCTGCTGCACTGCGAGCGAGCGCTCGCCCAGCATTTCGAAAGCGCCCCACGACGTGCGGTCGCCCGGAATCGCGTTGGCGGCCAGCCACTTTCCGTTGATGTAACCGCCAAAGTCGGTACAAGCATTTTTTGTGCTGTCGAGGTCGGTCGCCTTGAACTGGTTGAACGGGGGCAGCTTGCTTTCGTCGAGGGTCAGCGCTGGCGCTGCCTGGGCAGCAGGTTCCGCAGTGGTGGAGGCGGCATCATCCTGTTTGCACGCAGACAAGGAGGCGGCGATGGCGATGGACAGCATCACCACGCGCGGTTTGAGGATCGAGGAAGCTTGAGCGTTCACGGAATCTCCGGCCCGGAGGGCTTTGCAGTGATTGGCGGATGCGCCCGGTAGGGCGACTCCCCACTTTAGCGCTTCACAGATGCGGATTCGGGTGTCGAAGGTCATGTCGCGGCCGGGTCTGTCCCGTGATCCATGGTTATCGCGTTGATACTGCAGAAGCCGGAGTTCGCCTGGCCGCAATCCGCGCACCATCGATCCAGCCAATCCAAGGGGTATCCGCATGAAGAATTCTTATTTGATCGCAGCCTGTCTCGCCATCGCGCTGCCCGTACTGTCCATCGGCATGGAAGCGGATGCTGCAACGAAAAACCAGAGAGGTCTTCGCGGTCAGCTGGTCCATCAGATCGTCATGAAGTGGGGCAATCACGTTCAGGAAGCCTATCGCGCCGATGTGCGCGAATGGGCCTCCGACATGGTGCCGGTGTTCTCGAAAGCCTCGATAGACACGCTGAAACGGGCCGCCAATTCACCGACCTTCGAGTTGATGAACGATGCGTTCCTTGTCGACGATCAAGGCAACAGCTCGCATACCAATTTGTTGAACGCCACCAATACCGGTGCGTTGGAAGGCCGGATCGTGTCGCGACAGCTCGGCGAGACAACGAACGATCTTGTGTTCGTGCCGATCACGCCCTGTCGGATCGTGGATACCCGTCTGGCCGGTGGCGCCATCGCTGCGAATTCCGTCCGCCATTTCGATGTCACTGCTGTGAGCGACTACGCCTTCCAGGGCGGTGACGCCAGCAACTGCGGTGGTGCCGGTGCCGCTGGTTCTTTTGCGGCGGCGGCGCTCAATTTGACGATCGCCGCCCCGTCTTCCAACGGATACATCACGGCTTTTCCGTTCCTGGCTACGCAGCCGTTGGCGTCCAATCTGAACTATGTGACGGGTCAGACAGTCGCGAATTTCGCCATCGTCAGGCTCGACCAGGGTGCGTCAGCCAATGAACTGAGTATCTACAGTTTCGCGCAGACCCATCTGGTCATCGATCTCGTCGGTTATTTCATCAATCCTGCGCTCGGCGATATCGATTGTCAGGAAACCGTCTCCAGCAACATCACCGTCAACGCCAACTCCACCGGCACCGGTTCTTCGCCAGCCTGCGCAACCGGGTACACCATCGTCAGTGGCGGTTGCACCATGTCCACCTTCGACGGTCGCATCGTTTCCAGCCGCCAATTCCCGGGCAGCAATACCCATTTCTGCGCCTTCCGCAACGAAAATGCGACCAACGCGAACACCGGCGTCGCCTACGGCCGCTGCTGCAAGTTGCCGAGCGGGCGCTGATTCCCGGCATCGCGGGAGAGTGTCGCTCCGGAAGGCCCGCGAAAGCGGGCCTTCCGCTTGTCGGCGACCGCATCTTGGGCCAAGGTGCGCATATCCTTCGCATGGGGCAATGACAGATGCGCGTTATTTTCCATGGTGCTGCTGGCGAGGTCACCGGCTCGCTGCATGAGATCGAAGCCGCCGGCAAGCGGCTGCTGTTCGATTGCGGCATGATCCAGGGCAGTCCCGAGGCCGAGGCCCGCAATGCCGATGCCTTCCCGTTTGAGCCGAGCGCGCTTGACGCGTTGATCCTCAGCCATGCCCACATCGACCATATCGGTCGGGTGCCCTTGCTGGTGCAACGCGGGTTTCGCGGGCCGATCTACGCGCAGACCGCCACTGCCGACCTGATGCTGGTGATGCTGATGGACGCTGCCGGTATCGCCGAAGGCGATGCGATGCGCGCCAACCGCGATCGCCGTCGCGGCCAGCCCGAAGCCGTGCCGCTCTACACCAAGGATGATGTGCGCGTGGCGATGCAACAGGTCGAAGCGATTCCCTACGATACCCGTACCGAGCTGTTTCCGGGCGTCGAAATGTGTTTTCGCGACGCTGGCCACATCCTCGGCTCGTGCAGCGTCGAGCTGTGGGGCGATGGCAAGAAACTGGTGTTCTCCGGCGACCTCGGCCCGAAAGGCACGCCGATCCTGCGCGATCCGGCAGTGATCACCGAAGCAGATCTGGTGCTGATGGAATCGACCTATGGTGATCGTCTGCACCGCGAGCGCGCCGAAACCATCCACGAACTCGAGGAAATTCTCGACGACGCCTGGCGTTCGGGCGGCTGCGTGCTGATTCCGGCGTTCGCGGTCGGGCGCACGCAGGAGTTGCTGTACTGGTTCGCCAAGCACTGGGACGACTGGAAGATGTCGCGCTGGCAGATTTTCCTCGACAGCCCGATGGCCTCGAAAGTGGTCGATGTCTACGATCGCCATCAGGCACTTTTCGACGATGAGGCGAAGCAGGTCTGGCGCAACCGTCCGAACCCGTTCAAGTTGCCGAATCTGCACATCACCGAGACCGTGGACGAGTCGATGGCGATCAATCGCATCGAGCGCGGTGCGATCGTGATCGCGGGCTCGGGCATGGCCAATGCCGGTCGCATCCTGCATCACTTCAAGCATCGACTGCACCGGAAGCAGACCCACGTCGTGTTCGTCGGCTATCAGGCCGAGGGCACGACAGGGCGACGGATCGTCGACGGCGCCAAGTGGGTGCGTATCCACGGCCACGATGTGCGCGTGAACGCCCAGCGGCACACGGTCGGCGGGCTGTCGGCGCATACCGATCAGCGCGGTCTCATGGACTGGTACGGCCAGTTCGCGGGGCGGCCGCCGCTGGCGCTGGTCCACGGCGAAGACAAGGCGCGCGAGGCGTTGGCGGGCGAGCTGGGCGAGGCATACGGCATCACCGCGACGTTGGCCCGCCCCGGTCTGGAAATCGAACTCTGAGCGCTTCAAACTGAATGGCGCGAAGGGCAGTGCAAGCGGTTTTTGTTGGCATATCAATCGCTTTTCGCGTACAGTTCCACTCGTTTCGCGCACGGCTGGCCCGTTTTCCTATGGCAGCCCGCTGCAGCCCCGCTGATCGTAGCGGCCGGTTCCGCAGCACTCTCCCGCACGTCTTTCGTCGCGCCGAACACGACCCGCCATGTGGCGCGTCGTTTCATTTTGCTCGCAGCGCGGTTTTGGAAAGCTCCGAGTAACGCCCCGCATTCGTTTGCGGTGCGGCATCTGCTTCTGGAGCTACAAACATGACATTCGAATCGCTCGGGCTCACGCCCGCGTTGCTGCGCGCGCTTGCCGACAACAGCTACACCACCCCCACACCCATCCAATTGCAGGCTATTCCGCTGGCGCTGGCCGGCCACGACCTGCTCGGCGGCGCCCAGACCGGCACCGGCAAGACCGCCGCCTTCGGCCTGCCGCTGCTGCAGCGCTTGGCCGGCAGCGACAAACCGGCCACCGGCCCGCGCAAGCCGCGCGCGCTGATCCTGGTGCCGACCCGCGAACTCGCGGTGCAGGTCGCCGACAGCATCCGCAGCTACAGCAAGTACCTCCGTCTCAACGTCACCACCATCTTCGGCGGCGCCGGCATGGGGCCGCAGGTCGACAACCTGCGTCGCGGCGTCGACATCCTCGTCGCCACGCCCGGCCGCCTGATCGATCACATGGAGCGCGGTTCGGCCAAGCTCGACGCGGTCGAAATCCTGGTCCTCGATGAAGCCGACCGCATGCTCGACATGGGCTTCCTGCCGGCGATGAAGCGCATCCTGGCCCGTGTCCCCGCACAGCGGCAGACCCTGCTGTTCTCGGCGACGTTCGAGGCGCAGATCAAACAGCTCGCGATGGAATTCATGCGCAACCCGCAGCAGGTGCAGGTGTCCGAGCAGAATGCGATCGCTTCGACCATCACCCATCGCGTTCATCCGGTCGACGGCTCGCGCAAGCGCGATCTGCTGATCGACATCCTCACCAAGCGTCACGGCGATCAGGTCCTGATCTTCGGCAAGACCAAGCACGGCTGCAACCGTCTGGCCGAACAGCTCGAAACCGCTGGTCTGCCCGCAGTCGCGATCCACGGCAACAAGAGCCAGGCGCAGCGTCAGAAGGCGCTGAATCAGTTCAAATCCGGCAAGGCGCGCATTCTGGTTGCGACCGATGTTGCCGCACGCGGCCTTGACATTCCGAATCTGCCGCTGGTGATCAACCACGATCTGCCGATGGTGGCCGAGGACTACATCCACCGCATCGGTCGTACCGGCCGCAATGGCATGCAGGGCGAAGCGCTGTCGCTGGTGTCGTCGGACGAAGCCGGTCTGCTGCGGCAGATCCAGCGCCTGCTCAAGACCGATGTCGTGATGGATGTCGTCGAGGGTTTCTCGCCGAGTCGCCCGCTCCGCATGGATGGCCCGATGCCGCCGATCAATCGTGGCGGCAATCAGCGCCCCGGCGGCAACAACGCGCCGCGCAAGCCGAGTCATCGCCCGCACGGCAAGCCGGCCGACCGCAGCGCGCACGCGCATGCAGGCCAGAAACCGCATCGTGGCGGAGCGGCGAAGCCGGGTGCCGCGAGGCGCGATTCGCGGGCTTGATCCGCATGTACCGTTGAAAAGCAGGGCCGGCATTGTCGGCTCTGCTTTTTTTTGCCAGCCCCGTTCCATCTGGAGCCGTGTCGGTCGCCAATGCGTTTGGCGAGAGGATCGACCCGAATGACGCCTCGTACGACGAGATGTTGGTCTTCGACAATATCGTCGCGGTCATCGGTGACAGCTACGAACAGGTAGGCGCCGAGATCGGTTTGTTCGATCTCTCGGATACAGGGCGTTTCGTATCTTGAGACTTGTCATCTACGCAGCAGCCACTATCGGTCATTGCATAATTTCTCGAATCGTCTGATCGGCGACAGAGGCTTCTTCTACGCGATGTTTCATGAATTATCGCTTGTTCCGCACTTGATCCGTTTGCCGAGCGACCTGTTGACCGGACCAGGCAGGTCGTATCGTGTCGATTGCAATGCGCTTCATCTTTTGGAAGTGCGACTCCCGGCAATTTCCATGATGTTGTCCTTCAGCTGCAAACTGCAACATGGCGGCGAGAGCGGGATCTGCAAGAATGATTGTTCAAATCAATCGATTTTTGCAAGACGATAGATATGAAAACAGGTGGGTCATGATCATCAGCGCTGTGACCAAAAAAACATCGACATGATGCGTGGCAGGGTGTACACGGATAGTGAGGCATGGATGCTGGTGCTGGCGCTGTGCCGGGAACGAGTGATTCTCGAGATTGCCGCATTTTGTTCACAAGGAGTGATTCTTCATGCGCAAGCATTTTCTTTCAAACTTGACTGTCAGCAGAGCGCTGACCCAATTTGCTGTTTTCATGCTCACATGCGGGTTGGCCGCCTGCGATCTGCCCGGTGGGTCCGGCGCAATCACCGCAAAGAACGCCGCGCAAGGCAGTTCAGGAGCGGATCTTCCCGCAAGCAGGAACGCAGTTTCTGCGGCATCCCAAAGGCTTGCAGCTGTGCGCCAGGGCGAGTTCCAGCCCGCTGCGGAGTCTTGGCCGCAGTTGCCGCCGGTCGAGGATATGCAGATCACGCCGATGGAAAAGGCGGGAGACCCTGCAGGCAATGCCATGCTCTCCGTGCTTTTCCGCAATGGCTCCGATCTTCCCGACGTTTTTCCGCTGGTTTTCGACGATCGCGAGTTCGTATTCAGACGCGACTCTGCGGAGAAGTCGCGATTCAACGGCATGGTCGTTTTTGATTTCGATCTATTTGCCCGCGAGCAGGAGGATCGTCGCAAACTGATCGTCGAGACCAAGGCGACGAGCACTGCCGTATTCGACGGGCGAAGCTTCATCGCCGACGGGAAGCTCGAATTCATCGACCCGACCACCGTCGCGCGCGCGAGAGCGTTGTCGCTGCCCTTGAGCATTTCCAGCCTTGCACTCTCGATGCCTGCTTCCGCTGTCGATCCCAGGCGCGAGCTGATGATCACCGATCTGTCGGTCGTGAACGATCCAGTCAGGACCTTTGATATCTGCGGTAAAAAAGGCGACCCTGACGGCGCATGGACCTTCAAGACGCTGATGACCAATATGGCCAATCAGTCGTACACCACGATCGATCCAGCGGTCTTTACCGAAAAATGGCTGATGAACTGGACCGTCAACCACACGATCAATACGTTTCCGGTGCCTGCGCGGCCGAATATCGGAGCATTGGTGTTGAATTCCTGGCCGAGAATCGGCGGCAAACTTGATCTGGATAGCGCGCCGTTCCGCTTGTTGGCGATCGTCAATCGCATTGATCTACGTAACAAGCCCGGCTACGGCGGCGGCGCGGCCGGCGAAGGCAGGTTGGTGTTCGGCGTCGTCGACCGCAAGAACAAAGGAGGATGTTCGGTCACGAATTTCACGGTGATTTTCGAATACGGTGTGCCGATTAGCGGTTGTACAAATGTCCAGAATTACGGCCAAAAATGGGTGAATCTCGGCAATATCTCCATGGGCAGCCCTGCCTTCAATCCGGCCCTGCAGGCGATCACCGATCAGTTCACGACTGCCGACGCGAATATGCAAAAGCCGAACCGCAGCGCGCTCAATCAGTTGCGCTCCAATGAAAATGCGCTCAACCCGTGGTGGGAGCTGCGGGAGTTCGTGCTTCCGGGCAAAGGGCCGGTCATCACATGGCTGGGCATTACTTCGACCAAGCAGACGCCGCATCACACACTGAACAACACGGCGCTGCTCGCGAGCTATATCAACGCCAATGCACCCAGCATTATCAATGGCACGTACTCTGTCCCGGATTTGTGGGCCGGTCAGCCGTTCCTTACGGGTTCCACTCTCAACGGCTCTGTCGCAGACGCGGCGGTCTGGAAAGCGCCAGGCGTTGGCAATCAGGAGCGTCATCTGTTCTCGCTGGGCACTTGCAATGCCTGCCATGGCGGAGAAACCCGCGCCAACGGTAGTCCTTTTGTCTCGTTCCCTCCTCCTCCGAATGGACAGGAGACCGACTTCGTGCACATTGATGTGCGTCTGCCGACCGCGCCAAGCAATCTGTCGAAATTCCTTGTCGGTACCGGCAATCTCGGCCTGCCTGCGGTGTTCCCGAAAAACGATCCGATCAATACAGTTCCGACACGCAAGTTCGGAGACCTTCTGCGACGTCAGAGCGATCTGGCCAACCTCATGAACACATCCTGCAGTTCCACAGCAATGCTCCAAAAGATCCAGTTCCAACCACTCAACATGCCTCATTGAAACACGTTGCCCGAACTTTACGTACAACAAAGAAGGGCCGGCATTGCCGGCCCTTCTTGATTCTGACGCCGCGCGTGTCTTGATATCTCAGCGCTTGCCCTTAGGCCCGCACTCCGCATCCTTGCCCAGCAACCCGCCGATGAAGCCGGGCTCTTTGCATTTTTCCGGCAGCGCCGGTGCGGGATTGCGCTTCGCTGCCTGCGCCGCTGCGCGCGCCTGGCGCATCTGTTCGAGTTTGAGCCGGATCTGCGGCAATGCCGCCAGCGCCGCTTTCTCGCCTTCGAGGATCGCGCGGGCGCGCTGCTCGAAATCGGCGGGGCCGATATCGTTGACCTTTGGGCGGATGATGACATCGGCGCGCGAGAGTTCCTGTTCGCCGAGTTTCTGGCCCATGATGGTGATCGATTGATTCACGACGCCGAGCAGGTTCTCGGGGGTCTTGCCGGTGATGCGGGTGGAGATGTCCACTGCGATCACGAAGTCGGCGCCGAGCTGACGCGCCGCATCCACCGGTACCGGGCTGACCACGCCGCCGTCGACGTAGTGGAATTTGTCGATTTTCACCGGTTCGAACACGCCGGGAATGCTGCACGAGGCGCGTACCGCCTGGCCGACATTGCCGCGTACGAAGATGGTGCGCTCGCCGGTTTCGAGCTGGGTCGAGACCACCGCGAACGGCTTCTTCATCTTGTCGAACGCGCGGTTGCCGATCATCTCGTTGACGTAATCCTGCAGCTTCTGGCCGCGGACCAGTCCGCCGTTGAACAGGGTCACATCGCGGATCCGCGCTTCGTCCAGCGCCACTGCGTGCTCCTGCATCTGGAAGGCATCCATGCCGCTGGCGTAGAGTGCGCCGACCACGCTGCCGGCGCTGGTGCCAGACACCACTTCGGGCTTGAAACCGTTGGCTTCGAGCATCTTGATCACGCCGATATGCGCGAAGCCTTTCGCTGCGCCGCCGCCGAGGGCGATGCCGATGCGGATCTTCACCGGCGGCGCGGGCGGTGCGGGTTTCGCGACCGGGGCGGGCGGCGTGGGTCTGGTGGTCTGGTCGCCGCAGCCGGCGACGATCAAGGGCAGGGCAAAGGCGAGCAGCAGGCAACGCAGGGAAGTCATGAGCAATGGTCGGAGAGGAAAACCCGACTATGATCGCAGCAAAGCGCTGGACGCAGGTACTGCAGGCGATGCCACCGCTGTCCCGGCGGACGCCAGCATCGAGCGAACGGGCGGGCGCGATGCGGTCAGTACGTCGCCATCAGCGCCTGCTTCACGTCGGCCGGCAGCACGATGGCTTCGGCGATGATCTTCGAATTCTGATTGAACAACTCGCAGGCGCTTTCCGGCTGGACCTGCGCGCCGGCGGCGAAGTCCTTCATGTCCTGCTCCACCAGCGAGACGAATTCCGCCTGCAGTTTCGGCACCATCGATTCCGGGTCGATGCCGGCGCGGGCCAGGATCTCGCGGGCACGGGTCAGTTCGGCGCGGTGGGTCTGGTCGAAGGCGGTAACGAACGGGGTCAGGTCGACGCCGCGCTGGCGGCAATAGGCAGGGCGCGCGCGGGTGTTCATGAAATACGAGCCGAAGAACAGCCCGGCGGCAGTGCGCGCGCGGCTTTCGCCGTCGCTGTCTTTCAGCATCGCACTGGCCTGTTTGGTGGCTTCTTCCTTGATCGCGTCGCTCACCGGCAGGTTTGGATTCTTCTGCGCGGCTTCGGCGCGCAGCTTGTCCATCTGCACCTTGATCTCGGCGGCGGTGGGCTCGTTCATCCGTTCCGGCTTGAGCGCTTCGTAAAGCAGGATGCCGCCTAGCAGACAGGCGACGACGACGACGGTGATGCCTGCGCTTTTCATGCCCGCTCCCCGGGAGATTGGATACCCGGGCAGTGTAACGGGCCGATCGCCTTCCGTCGTACTCGGCGTCCGTCGATCACCAGAACGGATGCTCGCGCATCGGCAGCTTCTTCGGCGGGATCGCATCGGTGGCCTGCAGCACGAGTCCCCAGACGAAACTCGTAGCGAAGGTCATCGCGAACAGCAGCAGCCAGGTCAGCAGCAGTTTCCTTCGCGCATCCCGTTGGGCGTCGAAACGATTGCGAACGAGAAAGGTCGCCAGCGCCATCGTCGAGCCGTAGGCCAGCGCGACGAACGCCCACAGCAGCAGACCTGTGGGCATCGTCGAGAGCCCGGCGATGAAAATCTTGCCCTGTTGCTCGATCAGCACCCCGTACAGGCCGGTGGTGAGGAATACCTGCAGCGTCGTGAACCGGTATTTGCGCAACATCCACCACCAGGTCAGCCACCACGCGGCATAGACGCCGATGGCGATGATCAGATCGGGGATGAGCTGCGGATGGAACAGCGCTGGCTCCGGCGCATTGCGCAGGTAGTTGTCGGCCCAGGCACCGGTTTCCAGCACCAAGGTCGCGAGCAGCGTCGACAGCAGCAACGATGTCCCGGCCCCGCCGATATGCGGCAGGCGCCAGCCGCGCAATACCGCCACTACCAGCAGCGGGTAGGGCAGCAGCACCGGCGCCTTCAGGCAGATCAGCAAAACCAGCGCACCGCTCAGGGTGAACAACAAGGTCCGGGTACGCGACAACGGAGCCTCCATCGGGGAAGTGGTACCGAAGATTAGCGCGAGTGCTTGTCCGACGCCGGTTTCGGGTTATTCCGACAGCGGCGGATTTGCGGCACCTGATAACCTAGCGGCCATGCAGGAATCTCCCCAGAGCCTGCTGCACCGCATCTTCGGCCATGCCGATTTCCGCGGCCCGCAGCAGGCCATCATCGAACACATCGCAGCCGGCGGCGACGCGCTGGTGCTCATGCCCACCGGCGGCGGCAAGTCGCTGTGCTACCAGGTGCCCGCGCTGCTGCGCGACGGCGTCGGCGTAGTGGTGTCGCCGCTGATTGCGCTGATGCAGGATCAGGTCGAAGCCCTGCGTCAGGTCGGCGTGCGCGCCGAGTACCTCAACTCCACGCTGGACGCCGAATCGGCATCGCGGATCGAACGCGCGATGCTGGCCGGTGAACTCGATCTGCTGTACGTCGCGCCGGAACGCCTGCTGACCTCGCGGTTCCTGTCGTTGCTTGATCGCGCCAAGGTCGCGCTGTTCGCCATCGACGAGGCGCACTGCGTCTCGCAGTGGGGCCACGATTTCCGCCGCGAATACCGCGAACTCACGGTGCTGCACGAGCGCTGGCCCGATGTGCCGCGGATCGCGCTGACCGCGACCGCCGACCCGCCGACCCAACGCGAGATCGCTGAACGCCTTCAACTGGAAGATGCGCAGTGGTTCGTCAGTTCCTTCGACCGCCCGAACATCCGCTACACGGTGGTGCAGAAGGAGAACGGCAAGCGCCAGTTGCTCGATTTCCTGCGCGAGCATCGCGACGAGGCGGGGATCGTCTACTGCCTGTCGCGACGCAAGGTCGACCAGACCGCCGAAACCCTGGCCGGCCTCGGGTTCAAGGCGCTGCCGTATCACGCTGGCCTCAATGCCGAAGTGCGCGCCGCGAACCAGCGCCGCTTCCTGCGCGAGGACGGCGTGGTGATGGTCGCGACCATCGCGTTCGGCATGGGCATCGACAAACCAGACGTGCGCTTCGTCGCGCATGTCGATCTGCCGAAATCGCTCGAAGGCTACTACCAGGAGACCGGCCGTGCCGGTCGCGACGGCGAGCCCGCCGAAGCGTGGCTGTGCTATGGACTGGGCGACATGGTGTTGCTCAAGCAGATGATCGAGCAGTCCGAAGCCGGCGAAGAGCGCAAGCAGCTGGAACGCCGCAAACTCGATCAACTGCTCGGCTACTGCGAATCGATGCAGTGCCGACGGCAGGTGCTGTTGGCGGGCTTCGGCGAAACCTATCCCCAGCCCTGCGGCTATTGCGATAACTGCCTGCAGCCGGCCAACAGCTGGGATGCGACCCAGGCCGCGCGCAAGGCGCTGAGCTGCGTCTACCGCACCGGCCAGCGTTTCGGTGCGGTGCACTTGATCGAGGTGCTGCGCGGCAGCGAGGGCGAACGCATCCGCCAGTTCGGACACGACAAGCTCAGCACCTACGGTATCGGCACCGATCTCGACGCCAAAGCGTGGCGAGGCGTGTTCCGTCAGCTGGTCGCTGCGGGATTGCTGGAAGTCGATGCCGAAGGCTTCGGCGGCCTGCGTCTGACCGACGCCAGCCGCGCGGTGCTCACCGGCGGGCAGACGGTGGTGCTGCGCAAGGAGTTGCCGAGCAAGAAATCACGCGACCGCGACAGCGGCCCGCGCACCGGTCTACCCGTGCAGTCGCAGGATCTGCATTTGTTCCAGGCATTGCGCGATATGCGCGCGCGCCTCGCGAAAGAGCAGAACGTGCCCGCCTACGTGATTTTCCACGACAGCACGCTGCGCAACATCGCCGAACGCCGCCCGGATTCGATGGGCGAACTCGCGCAGGTCGGCGGTATCGGCGGCGCCAAGCTGGAGCGTTATGGCGCGGAGGTGTTGGAGGTGGTGCGGGAGCAGGGGTGAGCTGTCAAAGCCATGCTGTCGTTTTACTGTTTCCGAATGCTCTGTCTGAAGGCGACTTCGGTTACTGTCTCGTAGGGAGATGTGCCGGATCAGCGGTGCCGACACCAATGCAGCAAGTGTTGCGATATAAAGAGTGATTCCGTGCGGATCGAGGAGTGCAACCTGTGAGAAATAAAATATTCGGTGCGATTGGGGTGATTTGGGGAGCATTGATCTTGATCAATGGACTCTTGTCCTCGGCATCGGAAGCGGATTCTGCGGCCTACAAGAACGGCCAGACGGGTGCGATGGTTTTCGGTGCCGTGTTGCTCGCTCTTGGTTTGTATTATTTCTTCAAGAAGCCCAAGCCAAAATAATGATCAGGTCGCGGTTGCGATGCCAATCACGCAAAAGGCCACGCGAGAACGTGGCCTTTTTACTTTCTATCGGGGGTTTCCCCTTGCGATGGCTGGTTGGAAGCCATCGCTGCCAGATCGTGTCTCTGGCCTGGTGCCGAAGGAGGGACTCGAACCCTCACGCTTTTAAGGGCGGCGGATTTTGAGTCCGCTGCGTCTACCGATTCCGCCACTTCGGCGCGGGGCGGCAGTATAGCCGAGGTCGCTGTGGGCCGCGACGGGTCGGCGGCTCAGGCAGCGTGATCCAACTGCAGCTGCTTGCTGGCGTAGACATGCCAGCCATCGCCGATGGCGTCGAAGATGCCGCAGCAGGTCATCGTGCGCTGGTATATGTGCAGCGAGACGGCGGTGCCGGTGTCGCTGGCGTTGCGGATGGTGTGGTACTCGTGCGGCGGGATCAGGCTGCCGGCTGAGCCGGTGCCGGCGATGAGGGTGCCGACATCAGTGAAGCGGTAGCTGTCGCCGCGTTGTTCGCTGAGGTCGTACTGGGTGATTTCAAGCTGGCCGTGCCAGACGCCTTCGACGCACCAGAGACCGGAATGGTCGTGGATCGGCGTGCCCTGTCCGGGGCCCCAGGTCATGGCGATGACGACGTAGCCGTGCTCCGGGCTGACGTAGAGCTCGCGGCGGGCGTAATGGCCTTCGACCGGGTCCAGCACGCAGGCGGGCAGTGCGACGGTGTTCTCGCGCATCATCCTGCACAGCGAGCTGCGCAGGGCCTGGGCCACGGCGGCGTGGTCGCCGAGGGCGACGGCGGCGTCGATGGATTCGATCAGATGGGCGCGGCCGGGGAAATCGAGCATCGTCATGACGAAATCCTATAAAGGCATTCTGCCGGGTTATGAGCCCGATTCTAGCAGTGCTTGCCGGTAACGGTTCGGCATGGACGGCTTTCGTAGGAGCGGCTTCAGCCGCGAAGCCGGCATGGTTCCGGGTGTCGCGCTGAACGCAATCCAGGAATATCCGGATTGCGCTCGGCGCAAGGTTGATGTGGTGTGGGCTTCGCGGCTGAAGCCGCTCCTACA
>CAZGBA010000064.1:0-20736 GCA_964523435.1 uncultured Xanthomonas sp. | reverse complement strand
CCACACTGCCCTTCCATTCGACGAGTCCGCCGTCGTAGGCGTAGGCGCCGTTGCCGGCGGGCAGCAGCCGCGATGGATCGGCGACCGCGACGATCTGCAGTTGGCCGACGCCCTGGTCGGCGACGAAAATCTGGCCATCGCGCTCGAACCGGACTTTGCCGGCCGGCATCTGGATCGCGCCGCTGTAGCCGATCGCGACATCGCCGCCGACGGTGACCAGACGACCTTCCGCATCGGTGCGGAACGCACCGGCACGCGCCAGCAGCATTCTGCCGTCGCGCTCGACCACGAAAAATCCCGGGCCGCGCAGTGCGACATCGAGGTCGTTGGCGGTTTGCGCAAGCACGCCGTCGCGCTGGTCCAGCGCGGTGCCCATGATCACTTCGCGGCCGACGGTGCTGCTGAATTCCGGGATCGCGCGTACGCCGCGATAGCCGGGCGTATGCATGTTGGCGACGTTGTTGCTGATCGACGACAGCGTTTTCACGTCGGCGCTCAGGCTTCGGGCGATGGCTTGCAGGGTATCGGCCATGGACTGTCCTCAGGCGGCTGCGGCTTGGATGGAGGCGAACGAACGGACCGCGAGATTCGGTGGAATCTCGTTGAGTCCGACCACGGTGACGTAGGGCATGGAGCGATGCAGCAGCGCGCGCAGCGAGCGCCGCACCGGCGACGGGCACAGCACCACCGGCGCAAGATTGCGTCCCATCATCGATTCGACCTGGCGGGTGAGATTCTTCATGAACATGTCGAGCTGGCCGATCTCGGTGAACAGCGAACCGCGCTGCTCGCCGGTGCGCAGGTTCGCCAGCAGCGAACGCTCGAACTCCGGCGCGAGCGTGAGCACATGCAGCTCGCCCTGCGGATCGCGCAGGCTCTGGCAGATCGATGCGCCAAGACGCTCGCGCACGCGCTCCGCCAGCTCTTCGCTGCCTTTGATGGTTTTGCCGGAATCGACCAGGGTTTCCAGGATCGCTTCGAGATTGCGGATGCTGACCTGCTCGCGCAGCAGCAACTGCAGCACTTTCTGGATGTCGGAATAACTCATGACCGCCGGCACCAGCTCATCGATCAGCGAGCCGTGCTGCTCGCGCACGCGGTGCAGCATGCGCTCGACGTTGGCGCGGGTCAGCAGATCCGCCGATTGTCGCTTCACCAGCTCGCCGAGATGGGTCATCAGCACGGTGTCGGGATCGACGATGGTGTAGCCGGCGCTGCGCGCGAACTGCCGCGTCTGTTTGCCGATCCACTGCGCAGGCAGGCCATAGGCGGGATCGCGGGTTTCGGGGCCTTCGAGTTTCGGGCGCGTGCCCCCGGGATTGATCGCAAGGATATGGTCGAGCATCAATTCGCCGACGCCGACGCGATTGCCGTGGAAGTGGATCTCGTAGCTGTTGGCGACGAGATCGCCGCGCGGCGCGATGTGGATCTTCGGCATCAGGAAACCGAGATCCTGCACGATCTGCTTGCGCAGCGTGGCGATGCGCTCCTGGATGTCGCTGTCGGCACCGGCGAACATCGTCGCCAGTTCCGCGCCGTAGCGCACTTCCAGCGGTTCGATCCGCAGCCACTGCTGGATCTCGTCGCTCGGCTTGGTTTCCCCGGTGCGCTTCTCCTCCGCGGCGTCGTCTTCCACGGTCAATTCGCGCGCTGCGCGGAGGCTCATATACACCAGACCGCCGAGCACGCAGAGCACGATGATGACCGGCAGCTTCGGAAACCCGGGCAGCAGCATCACCAGGAACAGCGCCATGCCGACGATGAGCAGCGCCTTGGGATTGGCCAGCACTTGACGCGGGATTTCGGTACCGAGCTGGGCGTCGGCTGCAGCGCGGGTGATGATGATGCCGGTGGCGACCGCGATCACCAGCGAGGGAATCTGGGTGACGATGCCGTCGCCGATGGTCAGCAGCGTGAACCGCTGCACGGCCTCGCCCCAGGGCAGACCGAGCTGTGCGATACCGATCGCAAGACCACCGACGATATTGACCAGAATGATGATGATGCCGGCGATCGCGTCGCCCTTCACGAACTTGGTCGCACCGTCCATCGCACCGTAGAAATTGGCTTCCTTCTCGATCAGCGCGCGGCGGCGGCGCGCCTCGTGCTCGTCGATCAGCCCCATGTTCATGTCGGCGTCGATGCTCATCTGCTTGCCGGGCATGCTGTCGAGGGTGAAGCGCGCGGCGACCTCGGCCACGCGCTGCGCGCCGCTGGTCACCACCACATACTGCACGACCACCAGGATCAGGAAGACCACCGCACCGACGATGTAATTGCCGCCGACCACGAATTCGCCGATCGCATTGATCACCCTGCCCGCGTCCACGCCCTCGAGGATCAGGCGCGTCGCCGACACGTTCAACGCCAGCCGGAACAGCGTGGCCAGCAGCAGGATGGTCGGGAACGTGGAGAACTTCAGCGGCGTCTCGGTGAAGAACGTCACCAGCAGAATCAACAGCGCCATGCTGATATTGGCCACCAGCAGGAAGTCCAGCAGCACCGGCGGGATCGGCACGAACAGTACGACGAGCACGCCGATCACCAGCGCGATCAGCATCAGATCGCGCTTGCCGGTCCATATCGACATCCACAGTTGCCTCATGCCCGACTCTCCTGCTGCGATGCCCACAATTCGCGATAGACCGGCGCGAGTTCCGCGTAACGGTCCGCCGGGACCATGCCGTCGATCTCGCATTCGCTGTACAGCGCGCGTGCCAGCGCGGGCACCCGCACGATCGGCACACGATGGCGCGCGGCCAGCGTGCGGATCCGCGCACTGAGGAACCCCGCGCCCTTGGCCAGCACGACCGGCGCAAGGGTTTCGCCCGGGCGATAGCGCAGCGCCACCGCGACATGGGTCGGATTGGTGACGATCACATCGGCTTCCTGGACGCGACCGAGCGCGCGGGTTTTCTTCAACAGCTCGCGCTGCTGCTGTTTCTGTTTCGACTTGACGGTGGGGTCGCCATCGCGACGCTTGATCTCGTCCTTCAGTTCGCGGCGGCTCATCCGCATCTTCTTCATGAACTCGCGGCGGACGAACAGCATGTCCACCGCCGCCACCAGCGCCAGCACCAGCAGCACGTAGACCGATGCTTTCGCGAACGCAGTCAGCATCAGCGCGCCGACACGCTGCGGCAGGGTCATTGCGATCGCTTCGGCAAGCGCTGCACCCTTGGAGACGAACACCGCGCAGATCGCGCCGAGCATCAGGAACTTGAGCGCCATCTTGCCCAGTTCCCACAGCGTGCGGAACGAGAAGATGCGCTTGATGGTCTGCATCGGGTTCATCCGTTTGAAGTCGGGCTTCAAGGGATGGGTCGTGAAGATCGGGCCGGTCTGGAACACATGACCGACCACCGCCGCGACCAGCAGGCCGAGCAGCAGCGGAGTGAGCGCCTGCCAGACGGGCGCGTAGGTGTTCGAGATCCAGCCGACGAAGGCGCCGTCGAGCGTGGGCACATTGCCGGACAGCGCGATCATGCGGCGCGTGGCGACCGCGAGCGCGATGGCCACGCCAGCGCCGGTCAACGCGAGGATCGCCGCAGACACGATCATGACGACGACACCGGATACTTCGATGCTCTTCGCCACCTCGCCGCGCTTGCGCGCTTCGTCGAGGCGGAAATGGGTCGGCTCTTCGGTCTTGTCCTGGTCGCCTTGGGACATGCTCAGCCTCCCAGCATCGCAGGCACGCGCGCGAACGCGTCCTGGTACAGGCGCAGCATCAACGCCGGCGCATAGCGCAACGACGCGACCAGCAGCAGGATCGCCACCAGGACCTTCAGCGGCAACGCGAGGAAAAAGACGTTCGCCTGCGGCATCGATCGAGTGGCGTAGGCGACGCCGACATCGACCGCGAACAGGCCGACCAGTACCGGTGCCGCAACCATCATCGCCAGCAGGAAGCTGCTGCCGAGCAGGCCGAGAAAACCTTCGGCGCTGGGACGCGCGCCCATACCGCCGACCGGCAGCACCTGGGTGCTGGCGACGAGGCCGCGATACAGCTCCAGGTGCAGATCCATCGTAAAGAACAGCACCGTGCCGAGCAGCATCAATGCCGTACCGAGCAACGACTGCGGATCGCCCTGCCCGCCCGGATTGAACAGCGTCGCCGCGCCGAGACCCGCCTGGATATCGATCATCCAGCCGGTGGTGTGCAGCGCCGCCTGCGGAATCATCACCACCAATCCGAACACCATGCCGATCGCAAGCTCGCCGAGCGCCGCAGTGATCCAATCGCCCGCGCCGCGCATTTCGACCGCGTACGCGCTTGCGGGCATCGCGAGCACCGTCAACCAGGCGAGACCCAGCGCGAGCACGATCCGCACCAGCGTCGGCGCCCAGCGCAGCGGCGAAAAACCGGGCAGCACGACCGCTGGCACATAGCGCAGGAACGCAAGCGCGAGCAGACCGGCCATGTGTTCGACGGGCGGCATGGTCACATCGTCCCCGCAATCGCGAACAGCCGTATCGCGAGTTCCGTGGCGACCGACAGCATCCAGCTGCCGAGGCCCAGGCAGACCACGATCACGATCACGAGTTTCGGCACGAAAGTGAGGGTCATTTCCTGGATCTGGGTCACGACTTGCACGATCGAAATCAGCAAACCGATCACCAGCGTCGCCAACAGGATGGGCGCCGACATTTTCGCGGCCGACAAGAGCGTGTCCGTCAGCAGACGGAGGGCGAGGTCCGAATCCATCCGGAGGCCTCAGCGCGATCCGGTCTTCAGCGTGGCCTTGAGTCGTTGCGCGAACTCGCGCACCGGAAGCGCAGCGAACACACCCGTGGTCGGAAGCAGGCGGGCGATCGCAGCCTCCGAACCTTCGGCATCTCCCCGCGCTTCCATCACCAGCGCCTGCGCATAGCGCGCGGTCACTGCATCTGGGTCGAGACGCAGCGCGCGCTTGATCGACTGTTCGGCGTCTTCGTAATCGCCGCGCAGCGCAGCGACGAGGGCGAGACCGCCATGGGTGTCGCCGAAATTGCGATCGACGTCGTAGGCGCTGCGATAGCTGGCCTCGGCCGCATCGCGTTCGCCGCGCAGCAACTGGTTCCAGGCGAGCGCATGCCAGGTGCCGATATGGTTCGGCATCGCACGCGTGGCGTGGTCGAGCACTTCGCCGGCGCGCGGCAATTCGTTGCGCAGCATCAGCAACTGGCCGTAGCCGGACAGCGCGCGTCCCGAATTCGGATGGCGGTCGAGCGCGCGCTCGAAAAGGTTCTGCGCGGGCTCCAGGTCCTGCTGCCACAGGCACAGGGTCGATGCGACGAGCAAGGCTTCGTGCTGGTCTGGATCGATCTGCAATGCATCGCGCGCGGTCTGCGCTGCTGCGTCGAGCTGGTTGTCGTCGAGCAATGCGAGGGATTTGACGCCGAGCGCGAGCGCGTCGTCGGGCCGCAAGGTCAGCGCGGCATCGGCGCTGGCCGTAGCCTGCGCGTACTGCTCGAGCATGGCTT
This sequence comes from uncultured Xanthomonas sp., assembly GCA_964523435.1. GTDB lineage: Bacteria > Pseudomonadota > Gammaproteobacteria > Xanthomonadales > Xanthomonadaceae > Lysobacter_I. The sequence continues at coordinate 15,270 of CAZGBA010000064.1, read as the reverse complement.
CGACGCGGGATTTCAGGATCAACAGTTCCGGCGTCGCGCCGAAGTCGGCGATCGCGGACTCGAGTGTCCGCATTGCATCGTCCGCTTGCTGCAGGCACAGCTGCGCGAAGGCGAGATCGTGACGCACCGCGACGCCGTCATGACCTGCAGCGATCATCGCGGCGTATTCGTCGGCAGCGCGGGCATACGCACCGGTGGTCAGTGCGCAGCGCGCAAGACGGAAGCGCACGCCCGGCGCGGACGCGCCATCTCCCGGAATCGATGCAAGCACGGCCTGCGCTTCGGCGTAGTCGCCATCCGCGAACAATGCATCGGCGAGATCGCAGGCCAGATCGGTATTGCCCGGGTCATGGGCGAGAAAGCTGCGCAGACGCACAGCCCGTACTTGATGGATATTCATCAGGCGAAACGTCTCCGTTGTTCAAGTCGCCCCGCTTCCTCCCATCCCCATGGGAGTCCGCAGAGTCGTATGACTTCAGTGCGACGCAGCTTTTGCCGTCTTCGGCGGACTTCCTTCCGGAAGCCGAGCCCATCGCAACACGGTCGCACTCTAAAGGAGCGGTTTCGTAAAAGTCAATCCCGTCACAACTTGCAAGTCGATTCCGTCACAGTATTCAAGTCATTCCTGCAATTCGGCGATCAAGCGGTTGAATGCCTTGCGGAATCCTTCGTCCATGACCAGCGAACCGGCGATCTTTTCCACCATCGGCTGCCACTCTCCGTGCTCACGGAGTTCCGGTCCGAATTCCCAGAGCAGCACGGCTTTGACGACCCGCATACGGATGTGCGCCATCGTGTCGTCATCGTCCAGTGACACGCCCCGGACGATATCCATCAGTTGTTTGCGCAAGGATTCCGGATCGGGTGGCTTGGCACGTTCGCTCGCAGGCGATTCGGTAGCATCGTCCGTCGCGCGCGCCCCCTTGGATTCGTTGCTCTTGCGGGACATCTCGGCGCGCAGCGCAGCGATCTGCGCTGAAAGCGTCGAGAGGCGGTCGATCGTCACTCGGCGTCATCCGTGCGGCCGTATCCGTAGCCGGCAAGATAGATCGGCGCCTGTGTCGATGCGTTCGCGGGTGGTATTTCGCCGGTCGCGGTATTCGCGAGATTGTCGCGCAGACGCTGCATGTCGGCGGTGAGCGCCGGAATTTCCTGGGCAAGCGCCAGACCCGATTCGAGCTCACGAAGCGCGGTCACCGTGTCTTCGGCCGACAGCGCAGCCATGCCCCGCGCGTAGGCGGACAATGCATCCTGACCCGCGAACAGCGGAGACAGGATCTCGCGCGACTCGTCTACAGCGCCTTTCATGGTCAGCAACTGGCCGAGCTGAAAACGGGCGATCGCGAATTCCGGCGACTGCGCGACGACAGTGCGCATGCCTGCTTCGGCACGGTCGAACATGCCGATCTGCGCATGCTGCGCTGCGAGCAGATAGGTCGCATGCAGATGTCCGGGCTCCCGCGAAAGCATCAGCTTCAGCATCGACATCGCTTCCGCGTCGCGGTTCCCGTTGATCGCATCGAGCGCGAGTCGCAGCAGCTCTTCGTTGTCGAGATTTTCGTAGTTCATGAGTATCCGGTACCTGATGGGCGGGTGATCGCATCATATCTGCGGAGACGGTTCTGCGGAGGCGGTTCGGGGCACTCCCGGAGACGAAAGTTGCCGTGGTGTTACTGGGGATACGGCATGCCCCGAACCGCCTCGAGACCGTATCCTGAGTTCAGCGAAAAAGTTTAGCGCCCGCCGATCCGAACGATCGTGGAGAGGTTCGGGCGGGAGCGAGAAAGACGAGCGCCGCGCGGGCTTTAGCCCTATTCGAAACTGCCCACGGAATCGAACGCCAGATTGTCGAACCGCGTGTATTCGCCGAAGAATTTGAGCTTGAACGAGCCGGTCGGGCCGTTGCGCTGCTTGCCGATGATGATCTCGGCGAGCCCCTTGTCCGGCGAATTTTCCTTGTTGTAGTAGTCGTCGCGGTAGATGAACACGATCATGTCGGCGTCCTGCTCGATAGCGCCGGATTCGCGCAGGTCGGCCATCACCGGGCGTTTGTCGGTACGCGTTTCCAGCGAACGGTTGAGCTGCGACAGCGCGATGACCGGGACGTTGAGCTCTTTCGCCAACCCTTTCAGCGAACGCGAGATTTCCGATATCTCGGTCGCGCGGTTCTCGCTGTTGCCGGGGACCGCCATGAGCTGCAGGTAGTCGATGACGATCAGCCCGAGGCCGTGTTCGCGCTTCAGGCGCCGCGCCTTTGCGCGCAGGCCCTCGGGCGACAGGCCCGGGGTGTCATCAATGAAAATCTTGGTTTCCTTGATCATGCGGATCGCGCTGCTGACCCGGCTCCAGTCCTCGTCTTCGAGCTGTCCGGTACGCAGGCGGGTGGCGTTGACGCGGCCGTTGGCGGAGATCAGGCGCAGCGCCAGCTGCGAGGCCGACATTTCCATCGAGAACACCGCAACCGGCTTTCTGGTCTTGATCGCCGCGTGCTCGGCGATGTTCAGCGCGAACGTGGTCTTGCCCATCGCCGGGCGCGCGGCCAGGATCACCAGATCGGTCGGCTGCAGACCGGCGGTCATTTCGTCGAATTCGGTGTAGCCGGTCGGCAGACCAGTGACGCTGCCGCCGTTCTGATAGCGGGTCTGGAGCACGTCGAAGGCTTCGGCCATCGCCTTGTTGATGGCGACGAAATCGGTGCGTCCCTGGGAACGCGCTTCGGAGATCGCGAACACGTCCTTTTCAGCCTTGGACAGGATCTCGTCGCTGTCGCGTCCGTCGGGCTGGAAGGCGTCGTTGACGATGCCGGTGCCGGCGTCGATCAATTGGCGCAGGATCGCCTTGTCGCGGACGATCTCGGCATAGGCGGTGATATTGGCGGCCGAAGGCGTGGTGCTGGCCAGCTCGACCAGATACGCGCCGCCGGCGACCTGTTCCGACAATCCCTGCGACTCGAACCATTCGCCCAGGGTCACGGCATCGTAGGGGCGGCTCTTCTCGGCAAGCTCGCGGATCGCGCGATAGATCAGCTGGTGATCGCGCCGATAGAAGTCTTCTTCATTCAACCGGTCGGCGATGCGGTCGAAGGCGTCTGGTGCCAGCATCAGGCCGCCGATCACCGCCTGTTCGGCATCGATCGATTGCGGCGGGATACGCAACTGTTCCACACGGCTGTCGCCGAAGGTGTCTCGGCGGCGGTTGTCGCCGTAGGCATTGGGGCGGAAAGCCATGGGGACGTGATACTCCGGGGACTGCGTCTGCAAGAAGTTCGATCGGCCATCGTATGTGCCTGGCCTGTGGGTTCGCGATGCAACAACCTGTGGATAAGTCCGATTTCTTACCCTTCCATCGTCTCACTGGCCGCGACCGGACAATGCCAGAAACAAAAACGGGCGCCTTGCGGCGCCCGTTCAATCCAAGCTTGAAGTTTGCGCTTACGCGGCTTCCGGCTCGATGACGACCTTGACCGTCACTTCGACGTCGGCGTGCAGGTGCACGAGGACATCGTGTTCGCCGGTGTGACGCAGGGCGCCTTCGCCCATGACCACTTCGGACTTGTTGACCTTGTGGCCGGCGGCGGTCAGTGCCTCGGCTATATCGCGCGGGCCAACCGAGCCGTACAGCTTGCCTTCGGTCGAAGCATTGGCCTTGATCGTGACGCTGACGCCTTCGAGCTGGCTGCGACGCGATTCGGCGCCGTCCGCCTGGGACTTGGCCTTGGCTTCGTATTCGGCGCGCTTGGCTTCGAACATCGCGACGTTGGCGGCGGTGGCCGGCACGGCCTTGCCCTGCGGCACGAGATAGTTGCGGCCGTAGCCCGGCTTGACATCGACCTGGTCGCCCAGGCCGCCGAGGTTCACGACTTTCTGCAGAAGAATGAGTTTCATGGTGTGGTTCCGTATTCGTTAGCGGTGCGCGCCTTGAATGCAACGCGCGCCGCAGCGGGTGGCTGTCCGAATGACAGTGTGCTTGATAACAGCGTGCTTCGTTGCGGTCGCGACGCCGCCAGGCGCGCGACCGCAAGGATCAGACGTTGTGGTTGTCGGTGTACGGAATCAGCGCGAGGAAGCGCGCGCGTTTGACGGCGATCGCGAGCTGGCGCTGGTACTTCGACTTGGTGCCGGTGATGCGGCTCGGCACGATCTTGCCGTTCTCGGTGAGATTCTGGCGCAGGGTGTTGAGATCCTTGTAATCGATCTCTTTCACGCCTTCGGCGGTGAATTTGCAGAACTTGCGGCGGCGGAAGAACTTGGACATGGGTGCTCTCCTCAGACTTCGATGGAATCGGCGGAATCGGCATCGTCGCTGTCGGCGATGCCGATGGCGCCTTCGTCGTCGCGGCGGCGGCGATCGCCCTTGTCCGCTTTATCCTTGTCGTCCTTGTTCTTCATGATCAGGGACTGCTCGGTATCCGGGCCGTCGCGCTTGATCACGAGGTGACGCAGGATGGCGTCGTTGAAACGGAAGGTGTCGACCAGTTCGTTGAGTACATCGAGACCGATCTCAATGTTCATCATCACGTAATGGGCTTTGACGAGATTCTGGATGGGATAGGCGAGCTGGCGACGGCCCCAGTCTTCGAGACGGTGGATCGTGCCGCTGCCGGATTCGACGAGCGACTTGTAGCGCTCGATCATTGCCGGCACCTGTTCGCTTTGGTCCGGATGGACCATGAAGACGACTTCGTAATGACGCATGGTGGTGTCCTTGTGGATATCGGCAAGCGGAATTGCTTGTCGAAAGCCCCCCGGCGCCGGAGCGGCGTCGGTAGGGCAAGGTCCTCAGCCCGGGGGCCGAAGAGCCGGAAAGTATGGCAGTTCAAGGACTTGGGCGCAAACAGTGGATGCAAACAGGACACCATTCGAGCCCATGGGATGCCCACAACGGCGGATTCGGGGATAGTGGCGCCCTGGTCCCCGACCCGGCACAGGCCCACTCAATGCCCACATCGTCCCCGACACCGCACAAAGTCCGCGCATGGGCTGCCCGCTCGCTCGGATTCGCGCTGGTCGTCGCCAGCAGTCCTGCATTCCCGGCGGCCGCAGAGACGGCTGTCCTTCCTGTGGAAAGCGGCTCAGCCCTGCCCGCCCGTTTCGCGGATTTCGATGCCTATGTCGAATCCGTGCGCAAGACCTTCGACGTGCCGGGGATCGCGGTCGCGGTGGTCAAGGACGGCGAAGTCGTGTTCGAACGCGGCTGGGGCGAGCGCGAGCGGGGCAAAGCGCCGGTCGATGCCCATACGCTGTTCGCCATCGCCTCCAACACCAAAGCCTTCACTGCCACCGCACTGAACATGCTGGCCGAGGACGGCAAGCTGAGTTTGGACGATCGTGTGGTCGATCATCTGCCGTGGTTCCAGATGTCCGATCCTTACGTGACCCGCGAAATGCGCGTGCGCGACCTGCTGGCGCATCGCAGCGGGCTGGGCTTGGGCGCCGGCGACCTGTTGTATTGGCCGACCACCACCTATACCGGCGAGGACGTGGCCCGACGCCTGCGTCACGTGCCGCTGACCGGCTCGTTCCGCGACCGCTACGCCTACGACAACATCCTGTACGGCGTGGCTCAGCTGGTCGTGGAACAGGTCAGCGGGCAATCGTTCGAGACTTTTCTGCGGACCCGGATCTTCGTTCCATTGGGCATGACCGAGACCCGCTACAACAGCGACGCACTGAAGCCGGGCGACAACGCCGCGACCGGCTATGCGCTGGCCGACGGCAAGGATCTGCTGCCGGCACCGCGATTGTCGTGGCACAACGTCTCTGGGGCCGGCGGCCTCTATTCGAGCGCGCACGACATGGCGCGGTGGATGCAGTTGCAGTTGGCGGGCGGCGCATATCGCGATGCCGGGGGCGGCGAGCAACGGCTGTTCGCCGAGAAGACCCAGCAGCAGATCTGGTCGGCGGTGACGCCCATGCCGATCGCGCAACCGTCGGTACCGGAGCTGTTGCCGGCCAAACCGAACTTCCTCGCCTATGGGCAGGGCTGGATCCTGTCCGACTATCGCGGCCACAAGCTGGTCTGGCACACCGGCGGCTGGCCGGGCATGGTTTCGCGCCTGACGCTGCTGCCGGAGCACAAGCTGGGCGTGGTGGTGCTGACCAACGCCGAACTCGGCGGCGCGTTCCATGCCATCACCCTGCGCGCGCTGGATGTGTATCTCGATGTCCCGAAGACAGACTGGAATGCCGCCTACGGCGCGGCGCTGGCGAAATCCCGTGAAAAAGCCGACGAAAGCTGGGGCAAACACCAGGCGGCGCGGTCGAGGAATTCACGTCCGTCGCTGCCGCTTTCCGATTATGCCGGCGTGTATCGCGACCCCTGGTACGGCGACATCTCGATCCTCCGCGAAGGTGAGGCGCTGCGGATGAAATTCTCGCGCACACCATCGCTGACCGGAACCCTCACTCACTGGCAGCAAGACACGTTCATCGTGCGCTGGGACGAACGCTGGCTCAACGCCGATGCCTTCGTGAATTTCGCCCTGGATGCCGACGGCAAGATCCGCGAAGCCGGGATCCAGGCGATCTCGCCGAACACCGATTTCAGCTTTGATTTCCACGACCTGGTGCTGACGCCAGTGCGGTAACGCCGCTCCCACAGGCTTCTTCAGCGACGCGCTGCGATCCACGCATCGATATGCCGCTCCAGCGTTTCCAGCGGCACCGAGCCGGTTTCGAGCACGGCGTCATTGAAGTCGCGCAGGTCGAACTTCGGGCCCAGCGCCTGCTCGGCGCGCGCGCGCAGCGCGGAAATCTTCAGTTGCCCGATCTTGTAGGCCAGCGCCTGCCCCGGCGTGCCGATGTAGCGGTCGATCTCGTTGATGATGTCCTGGTCGGTCTTCGGCGCGTTGTCCCTGAAATACGCGATCGCCTGTTCACGGCTCCAACCCTTGGCGTGCATGCCTGTATCCACCACCAGACGCACCGCGCGCCACATTTCGTAGGCGAGCTGGCCCATGCGGTCGTATGGATCGTCGTACAGCCCCATGTCATAGCCGAGCTGTTCGGCATACAGGCCCCAGCCCTCGCTGTAGGCGACGAAATACGCGGTGCGGCGGAACATCGGCGCGTCCGGCAGCTCCAGCCCGCGCGCGAACTGGAAGTGGTGGCCCGGCACGGCCTCGTGCAGCGACAGCGGCATCATTTCCCAGATCGGCCTCACTTCGGGTCTGTAAAGATTGACGTAATAGAACCCCGCCCGACTGCCATCGCTGGCGCCCTGCTGGTAGTAAGCGGTCGTGGTGTCCGGCGCGATGGTGTCCGGAATCGGACGCACGCCATAGGGCGCGCGCGGGATGATCCGGAACACCTTCACCAGTTCCGGGTCGATACGCTTGGCGATCGCGCGGTATCGGGTGAGCAGCGCCTCCGGCGTTTTCTCGAAGAAACGCGTATCGGTGCGCAGGAAGGTGAAGAATTCCGGCAATGATCCCTTGAAACCGGCTTCGGTTTTGACTTTCTCCATTTCGGCACGGATGCGCGCGACTTCCTTCAGACCGATGGCGTGGATCTCGTCGGCGCCCAGATCGGTGGTGGTGTAGCTGCCGGCGAGAAAATCGTAATAGGCCTTTCCGTCCGGCAGGTCCGCCACCGCAGTGCCGCTGCGGGCCTTGGGCAGGTAGGACGCGTCGAAATAGGTCTGCAGCTTGCGGTAGGCCGGCACGATCCGTTCGGCGATGACCTTGCGGGCCTCGGCCTGCAGCGCCGCGCGTTCGGATTCGGGCACGCTGGCCGCGAATTTCGCGAACGGCCGATAGAACGGGCTGGTTGTCGGATCATCGACGATCTGCGCGGCAATTTGCGCAGGCACCCGTTGCATCAGCACCTGCGGCGGCACATTGCGGGCTTTCACGCCATCGCGCATCAGCGCGATGGTCTGGTCGACCAGCGTCGGCAGCGCACGCATCCGCGCCAGCCAGTCCCGGTAATCGCGGACTTCCCGAAAAGCGAGACTTTCGACAATACCGTCGGCCGTCTGCACCCCGCCCTGGTGGCTGATCGGCTGCAGATATTCGCGGAACCGCTGGCGCTGCACGGTCTTTTCCAGCAGCCAGAGGACCGTGTCGTAGTTCAGCTGATCGGCGGCGCCGAGCTTGCTGCGATCGAAACGCTTCAGTTGCGCCAGGGCTTCGCGGTCGGCCGCCTCGCTCGCGGCGATCGCTTCGAGACTGTTGTCGGACCAGCGGTCGTTGTAGCGGCGGTCGCCCTCGAACGAGGCCGATTCAGGGTTCTCGCGCAGTCCGCGCTCCCACTCTTCCGCAAAGAACGCATCCAGGCGTTTGCCTTCGTCGGTCTGCTGCGCCTGGACCTGCGGGGCGCCGATACCGGCGACAAGCAAAACAGTCGCGAGCGAAGCTGTGCGCAACAGACCACGGATCATGAGACGGATCATGCAGAACCCCGACGCGGACAATGTCCGGAGTCTAGTCCGTGGCAGGCACCCACGGATATGGCGGAAGTCAGGCGTGACCCGACTGAAGCGCCCGATCAGGCCGCGCGATCGGCGTCGGTGGTGAAACTCTCGCCGCAGCCGCATTCGGCCTTGACGTTGGGGTTGCGGAACACGAACTGCTCGCTCAGGCCGTGCTTGAGGAAGTCGATCTCGGTGCCGTCGACCAGGGCCAGGCTGTCGGCGTCAATGAAGATGCGGATGCCGTCCTGTTCGCTGACCGCATCGCCGGGCTTGGCTTCGCGGGCCAGATCGACCACGTAGCTCCAGCCGGAGCAGCCGGTGCGCTTCACGCCGAAACGCAGGCCGAGGGCGTCGGGTACATCGACAAGATAGCCCTGGATGCGTTGCAGGGCGGCGGGAGCGAGTGAAATGGCCATGTGCGGGATTGTAGCCTCAGTTAAACTTGGCGGCTTACCCCATATCGGCGCGACGGCGCGGGAAATCAAGGCAATGGCGTTCAGCAGCGTACAAGAGGCACTGGCCGGGACGGCCGGAGTAGGCACCGAAGTCACCGTGAAGGGCTGGGTCCGCACCCGCCGCGATTCCACCGCGCTGAGCTTCGTGCAGGTCAGCGACGGCTCCTGCTTCGCGCCGATCCAGATCGTCGCCACCGATGCGCTGTCCAATTTCGAATCCGAGATCAAAAGTCTGACTGCCGGTTGCGCGGTGATCGCGACGGGCTCCCTGGTTGCCTCTCAGGGCAAGGGCCAGAGTTTCGAGATCCAGGCAACGGAAATTGAAGTGGTGGGCTGGGTCGAAGACCCGATGACCTACCCGATCCAGCCCCGCCCTCATTCCCTGGAATTCCTGCGCGAAGTCGCGCATCTGCGTCCGCGCACCAACCTGTTCGGCGCGGTCACTCGCATCCGCCACTGTCTGGCGCAGGCGATCCACCGTTTCTACCACGAGAACGGCTTCTACTGGGTCAACACCCCGATCATCTCCACCTCCGATGCCGAAGGCGCCGGGCAGATGTTCCGCATCTCCACGCTGGACATGATGAATCTGCCGAAGACCGCCGACGGCAACATCGATTTCTCCAGGGATTTCTTCGGCAAAGAGGCCTTTTTGACGGTCTCCGGCCAGCTCAACGTCGAGGGCTACTGCCTCGCGCTGAGCAAGGTCTACACCTTCGGCCCGACCTTCCGCGCCGAGAACAGCCACACCACTCGCCATCTGGCCGAGTTCTGGATGATCGAGCCGGAGATCGCGTTCGCCGATCTGAACGACGACGCCACCCTCGCCGAGAACTTCCTCAAGTATCTGTTCCGCGCGGTCTTGAGCGAGCGCGCCGACGACATGGCCTTCATCGCCGAACGCGTGCAGAAGGACGCGATCACCCGGATGGAAGCGTTCGTCAACGCGCCGTTCGAGCGCATCCAGTACACCGACGCGGTCAAGCTGCTGCAGGACTCGAAGCAGAAGTTCGAGTTCCCGGTCGAATGGGGCCTGGATCTGCAGACCGAGCACGAGCGCTGGCTGACCGAGACCCACGTCGGTCGCCCGGTGGTGGTGATGAACTATCCCGAGCACATCAAGTCGTTCTACATGCGCCTCAACGACGACGGCAAGACCGTGGCCGCGATGGACGTGCTGGCGCCGGGCATCGGCGAAATCATCGGCGGCTCGCAGCGTGAGGAGCGATTGGATGTGCTCGACGCGCGTATCGCGCAGTTCGGTCTCGATCCCTCGCACTACGGCTGGTATCGAGACTTCCGCCGCTACGGCACCGTCCCGCATGCGGGCTTCGGCCTGGGCTTCGAACGTCTGGTGGTCTACGTCTGCGGCCTGAACAACATCCGCGACGCGATCCCGTTCCCGCGCGCGCCAGGCCACGCGGAGTTCTGATGGTCCTTTTCTTCGCACTGGTCTGCGTAGCGCTGGCGATCGCCGGCGCCACCGCCTTCGTGATCTTCTGGCCGCTGGCGCTGGTGCATCTGCGCGATCGACAGCCGGAGATGCTTGCGAGCCTGTCTTCGCCGACGTTCATCCATCCGGTCACGCTCTGGTGGCTGCTCGATGGCGGTTATCGCGCGGCGAAGGACCGCAACCTCGACGGCCTCGCGACTCCGGCGAGAGTGTCGCTGGCGACGATCCTGATCGGCCTGGCGACCGCCGGCATCCTCTGGCTTTGGTCGATGGCGTTCCCATGAGCATGACTGCCATTACGCCGGAACCCGGTACTCAACAGACCTGGTGGCTCGCGAGCCTCGGGCGCACCATCGTGTGGGCACGGCTGCGCGTCCGCGAAGCCGGCACCGCCGAGGTGTTCGACAGCGATGGCAACACCCTCGCCTACGACAGCGAAGACACCGCGCGCGCAGCGCTGATGGACGCGGAATTCGTCGCGCTCGACGGACTGGACGAAGAGGACGCGCTGGAGCGCGGCTTCTCGCTGGCCGAGCTCGCACCACCACAGGCCGAACACGACGACCAGTTGCGCGGACAGATGATCCGGACCCTCGGCGCGCGCGCCTGAGCACTGCGCGACGACCGCATGTACCTGCCCCGCGCCTTCGTCGAAACCGACCTCGCCGCGCTCGATGCGCTGATCGACGCGCATCTGTTCGTGACCTTGATCAGCACCGGTGCCGACGGTGCACCATTCGCCAGCCATCTGCCGGTGCTGTATCGCCGCGATGACGATGCGGTTCTGATCGAAGGCCACTGGGCGCGGCCGAATCCGCAAGCGCGGCACGCTAGCGATATCCTGATGATCGTCCACGGCCCCGATGCCTACGTCTCGCCGGACGTGTATCCCGACAAGGAAGAAGCGGCACGCGTGCCGACCTGGAACTACGCGGTCGCGCATCTGCACGGTCGGCTCGATGTCTATGACGATGAAACCGCGCTGGGCGACTTGGTCGACCGCCTCAGCCGGCGCTTCGAAGCCCGCGTTGGCCGCGACTGGCGCTTCGAGATGGACCGCGACGATCATCGCGACCAATTGCGCGGCATCGTCGGGTTCCGCTTCGTACCGTCCCGCATCGATCTGAAATTCAAGCTCAGCCAGAATCATCCGCCCGCCAATCGGCGCGCGGTGCGCGAAGACCTCGCCGCGCGCGACGATCCCGGCGCGCGCGCCATCGCCCGACTCATGCGCGCCAGCGGGACTGGCCGCGACGACTGACGCTTACAGGACGCCACCATGGATCTGAACCTCAACGGCAAACACGCGCTGGTCTGCGGCGCGTCCGAGGGCATCGGCCACGCCGCCGCGCACGAACTCGCGCTGCTCGGCGCCGATGTCACCGTACTGGCGCGCCGCGCCGACGCGCTGCAGGCCGTGGTCGATGCCTTGCCGCGCACCGGCACGCAACGCCACAGCGCGGTGGTGGCGGACGTATCCGATACGGTCGGCCTGCGTGCCGCGATCGACGCGCTGGTCGCGGTCCATCCCATCCATATCCTGGTCAACAACACCTCCGGCCCGGCCGGCGGCCCGGCCCATGGCGCCAGCGAGGACGCTTTCCTCGACACCTTCCGCAAGCACCTGCTCGCCAACCACGCGCTGGTGCAGGCTGCGCTGCCGGGCATGCGCGCCGCGCGCTGGGGACGGATCGTCAACGTGATCTCGACATCGGTACGCGAGCCGATCCCCAATCTCGGGGTCTCCAACACCATCCGCGGCGCCGTCGCCAGTTGGGCCAAGACGCTGTCGCGGGAACTCGCCGCCGATGGCATCACCGTCAACAACGTGCTGCCCGGCTATACCGAAACCGCGCGTTTGAGCCAGATCCTGCACGACCGCGCCCTGGCCAGCGGTCAGACCGAAGACGCCGTGGCCGCCGGGATGCGCCAAAGCGTCCCGGCGGCGCGATTCGCGCAGCCTATGGAAATCGCAGCCGCGATCGCCTTTCTCTGCGCGCCGGCCGCCGCCTACATCAACGGCGTCAGTCTGGCTGTGGACGGCGGGCGGATGCAGTCGATCTGAACGCGTTGTCGCGGCATGTCGACATGCCATCCGCGCGCACTGCGATGAACGACATCGGCTCTTGAGTTGGCCGACTGGACAGCTATGCTGTCGCGCAAGCACTCCTCCCCCGGCAGCCCACTCCATGTCCTCCGATGAACGTCGGCGCGCTACGCGCCACGAATATGAATGCCTCGTGCTGATCGCGCACGGGCCAGACGGCTTTCTCGGCCATATCGACAACGTTTCGGCCACCGGCTGCCGCACCACGCGCCCGCACGACTGGGCCCTGGCCAACGGCACCGAAGTCCGGCTGTATCTGATGATCGACGAACGCCATGTCTTCAGCGCGGAAGCGCGGGTGGTCTGGGCCAGCACGGAGTTCCTCGGCTTCGAGTATCTCGAACCGCAACCGTTGCCCGCCTGATTCTCCCGCGTTCGTCTGGCGGACGGGTTGCCACCGCCGCAGTCCTGGGGCAGCCTAGGGCTCGGGGGATGCGCCGAGCAACGTGCCGGCGCAGCAGGCATCAGGGGACGCGTCACATGGAAGAGCTGCTGTTGAAAGAACGCCGTGCCGGCGACCGCGTGCCGTTCGCGATCCGGGTGATGGTGGTTTGCAGCGATATGGCCTGGGCCGCCGACGTATTGGATCTTTCCAAAGGCGGCTGCGGCATCTTCCGGCCTCTCGGCTGCCTGTTGCGCGAGGGCAATGTCGCGCAGCTGTATTTCTACGATGGCGTCGGCCCTGCGGTTCCGGTGTCGGCGCGGATCGCCCGCGTCACCGAGCGCCATATCGGTTTCGAGTACCACGAATCGCAGACCATCCCGCCTTCGCTGCCCTGATCCAATGCCTGAAGGTCCCGAGATCCGCCGTGCCGCCGACCGGCTCGCTGCCGCAGTCGTCGGGTTGCCATTGCAATCTGCATGGTTCGCTTTCCCTGCCCTGAAATCGCATGAAGCGTCGCTGGTCGGCCGTCGCATCGAAGCGATCACGCCGCACGGCAAGGCGCTGCTGACCCGTTTCGACCACGGCTGGACGCTCTACAGCCACAACCAGCTGTACGGCGTATGGAAGATCGCAGAGGCTGGCGAACGCCCCGAGACCAACCGCTCGCTGCGGGTGGCGCTGGACACCGGGCGCAGCGCGATCCTGCTGTATTCCGCATCCGACATCGAGATGTGGCGCAGCGATGACGTGTACCGCCATCCGTTCCTGATGAAACTCGGCCCAGACGTGCTCGATCGGACGCTCACAGCGTCCACCGTGGCCAAACGTCTGCAGGACCCGCGCTTCCGGGGCCGCGCGCTGGGTGCGCTGCTGCTGGATCAGGCCTTTCTTGCCGGCATGGGCAATTACCTGCGCTCGGAAGTGCTGTTCGCTGCCGGTGTGCTGCCGGAACGCAAACCCGCCGAACTGACGCCGGCTCAGAACCGGGCGCTGGCGCGCGAGTTGCTGGCGATCCCTCGCCGCAGCTACGCCACGCGCGGCATCGAACCGGCCAAGGGCATGCGCGAGGACTATCTGACCGATACGCCCGAAGGCTTCCGCTTCCTCGTCTTCGACCGCGAAGGCCAGCCCTGCCCGCAATGCGGCGCACGTATCGTGCGCCAGGAATCAGGATCGCGCCGGCTGTATCTGTGCCGACGCTGCCAAACCTGAAGCCGCGACTCAGGCAAGCACTACTCAGGCGACATAGAGACAACCGGTCACCGCCCAGCGAGCGGTGGTCGCCGGATAACTGGCGGTGATCCGCGCGATGGAAAGACGTACGTCGGTATTCTTGTCGGCGTACAGCGTGACCATGCCGAACGCCTTGCGGTCGAGATTGCTGTAGCCCGTAGCGACCTGCAGATCGTGCCAGGCGAAAACTCCGCCGACGGACGTGCCGACCTGGAAGTCGGCGGTGTCGGTGGCGGCCGGCAAGCGGAACCCTGCACTGATCTGTTCGATCTGCAGGCGGTAGCCCGCGGGCACCGTGAATTGAGCGGTCACGCCACTGTAGCCTGCAGGAAAAGCGACTGACCCCGTGGCCTGGAACGGTTTGGGGCAGGCGTCGCCGTGCGCCTGTGCAGCCAAAGGCGCGCAGCACAGTGCTGCGAGAAGGAGAAAGCTCTGATGCAATTTCATGGGATTGTCCTTGTGTCCGTCGTTGGAAATGAAGTGCGGCCTTGCGCCGTATCGTTCGCGCACCGTGCGCAGGCGTTTCCACGCCAGCCGCATCAGGCACCCCAGCCTTAACGTCGCCAGCCACCCTTACGGGACACACGCTCATGGGACAGGCGCAGGCCGATCTCGGTAAGCTTGGCGCATGCGACTCTTCAATCACATCATCGCCGGCACCGAACGCCCATCGCACAGCGGTCAGCGGCTTGATGTCCACGACCCCGCAACCGGCCACGTCTACGCGCAGGTTGCTGGCGGCGAATCCGCCGACGCAGCCGATGCCATCGCTGCGGCGCAGGCCGCATTCCCCACATGGTCGACGCTGCCATCGAGCGAACGCGCACGCTGGATGGAGCGTCTGGCCGATGCGGTCGAAGCGCGGCTCGACGATTTCGCCCACGCCGAGGCGATCGATGGCGGGAAGCCCTACGCGCTGGCGCGCGATGCCGAGATCCCGCGCGCAATCGCCAATCTGCGCTTCTTCGCCCACGCCGCCACCCAGTTCGCCAGCGAGTCGCACCACGGACAGGCCGGGCTCAACTACACCCTGCGCCAGCCGCTGGGCGTGGTCGCCACGATCTCGCCCTGGAATCTGCCGCTGTACCTGTTCACCTGGAAGATCGCGCCGGCGCTGGCGGCGGGCAATACGGTCGTCGCGAAACCTTCCGAAATCACGCCCGCCACCGCGACCATGCTCGGCCGGCTCGCCAACGAAATCGGCTTCCCGGCCGGCGTGCTCAAC
>CAZGBA010000063.1:0-20854 GCA_964523435.1 uncultured Xanthomonas sp. | reverse complement strand
CCGTGAGGTGGATGTAGGCCAGGCGCACGCCGGCGTGGATGGTGAAGTAGTCCACACCCTGCTCGGCCTGCTCGACCAGCGTGTCCCTGAAGATGTCCCAGGTCAGGTCTTCGGCCTTGCCGTTGACCTTTTCCAGTGCCTGATAGATCGGCACGGTGCCGATCGGCACCGGCGAATTGCGGATGATCCACTCGCGGGTTTCGTGGATGTGCTTGCCGGTGCTGAGATCCATCACCGTGTCGCCGCCCCAGCGGATCGCCCACACCAGCTTCTCGACTTCCTCGGCGATCCCAGAACTCACAGCGGAGTTGCCGATGTTCGCGTTGATCTTGGTCAGGAAGTTGCGGCCGATGATCATCGGCTCGCTTTCCGGGTGGTTGATGTTGTTCGGCAGGATCGCGCGGCCTCGGGCGATCTCGTCGCGCACGAACTCGGGAGTGATGATCTTCTGGATGCTCGCGCCGAAGGCTTCGCCCGGATGCTGCTGCAACAGGTGATGTTCGCGCACCGCGTCGAGGCGCTGGTTTTCGCGGATCGCCACGTATTCCATTTCCGGGGTCACGATGCCGCGCCTGGCATAGTGCATCTGCGAGACGTTCGCGCCGTCCTTCGCACGACGCGGCAAAGCGCGATTCGGAAAGCGCACCGCGTCGAGCTTGGGATTGCCTTCGCGACTGCGGCCGAATTCGGAGCTGAGCGCGGACAGTCGCTCGGTGTCGCCGCGCGCCTCGATCCAGCCGGCGCGCAGCGCAGCAAGGCCGGCAGCCAGATCGATCCGCACATCCGGATCGGTGTACGGGCCGGACGGGTCGTAGATGGTGACCGGCGCATTCGTCTCGCCGCCGAACAGGGTCGGCGTCTGCGACAGCGCGACTTCGCGCATCGCCACGCGGATGTCGGGACGCGAACCTTCGACGAAGATCTTGCGCGAGCCGGGAATCGGCCGGGTCACGGATTCGGAAAGTTGCTCGGTCTGCTGCAGCAGCGTGGAAGGCACGGCATTCATCGGCATTCGTCCTGTGGTGGCGCAAGGTGGGACGAAGCGGGACGCGGCGCGGAGGCCGCACGGGCCTCCGGTGTCGCGAAGCTTCCCTACGCCGATATGAATCGGATCAGGTTCGAAGGGTCTGTCTCAATCGCCGGCCAAGCCGGCGATACCCCCGCTTCTGCCGTCATTGAACCATTCCAAGCCGCCGACCGCCACTGCAGGAACCGCGAACCGCTTCACTTTCACGATGATTCGCCGACAATGGCCGGCAACCCCGGGGACACAATGCCGATGCCCACCTCCAGCCGCATCACCTGGCGCGACCGTCTGCGCTACCGCTTCGAGAACACCCTGTCGCGCGGCACCGTCGCCATCATCGGCTGGCTGGCCCTGTTGTCGGCCGGCATCGTCGCGTTGGCGACGCTGGCGATCTGGACGCTGCGCGTGCGCACCGCTCCCGACGACGGCGAGAGCCGGCTCGGGGCACTGGAGGGCGCCTGGCAAAGCATGCTGCATGCGCTGGATCCTGGCACGCTGGCCGGCGACCAGGGCTGGCTGCTGCGCGCGCTGATGCTGGTGGTGACGGTCGGCGGCATCTTCATCGTCAGCATGCTGATCGGCACGATCACCTCGGGTCTCGACGCACGGCTGCAGGACATGCGCAAGGGCCGCTCGCGTGTGATCGAATCCAACCACACGCTGATCCTCGGCTGGTCCAGCAAGGTGTTCTCGATCATCGGCGAGCTGATGATCGCCAACGAGAACCAGAAGCGCCCGTGCATCGTCATCCTGGCCGACCGCGACAAGGTCGAAATGGAAGACGACATCCGCGCGAAATTCCCGAACACGAAGAACACCCGGGTGATCTGCCGCAGCGGCAATCCGCTGGATCTCGACGATCTCGCGGTCGTGGCGCCGCACGAGGCGCGATCGATCATCGTGCTGGCGCCGGAAACCGAAAACCCCGACATCCACGTGATCAAGTCGGTGCTGGCGATCACCAACAATCCGGATCGCCGCGAGGACCCATACCATGTCGTTGCGGAGATCCGCGATGCGCACAATCTCGAGGCCGCGCATCTGGTCGGCGGGAAGGAAGCGGTGTTCGTGCAGGGCGCCGATCTGATCGCCCGCGTCACCGCACAGACCTGCCGGCAATCGGGTCTGAGCGTGGTCTACACCGAGCTGCTGGATTTCGACGGCGCGGAAATCTATTTCACGCCAGCGGGCAGTTTGAGTGGGCGCAACTATCGCGAGGTGCTGTCGAGTTTCGAGGATTCGGCAGTGATCGGCCTGATGCACGGCGACGGCGAGGTGCAGATCAATCCGATCATGGAGACGGTCCTGCGCGCCGACGACCAGATCATCGCGATCAGCGAGGACGACGACACCCTGATTCCATCGAAGGCCGCAGCGCCGATGCCCGATGCGTCGGGCATCGTCGACGGCGCGAAAACGGAATCGATGCCCGAGCGCACGCTGGTGCTGGGCTGGAACGAAAAAACCGAAGCGGTGATCCGCGAGCTCGACAACTACGTCGCCACAGGCTCGAAGATCACCGTGATCCGCGCCTGGGGCGAAGACGAGGCCAGTCTCGCGGCTGCCGGTGCGCTCAAGCGTCAACGCATGGCGCTGGTGACCGGCGACATCGCCAGTCTGGCCACGCTGGAATGGGCGCGCGTCACCGAATACGACCACATCATCGTGATGAGCGACACCCGTCTGCCGATCCAGGAGGCCGACGCGCAGACCCTGATCTGCCTGCTGCATCTGCGCAATCTCGCCGAAGCCGTCGGCAAGGATCTGAGCATCGTCAGCGAGATGATGGACCTGCGCAATCGCGCGCTGGCGCAGGTCGCGCGCGCCGACGATTTCATCGTCAGCGACACCCTGGTCAGCCTGATGCTGTCGCAGCTGTCGGAAAACAGGCATCTCGACCGCGTCTTCCGGACCCTGTTCAGCGCCGACGGTTCGGAAATCTACATCCGGCCCGCCAGCGACTACATTGCGGCCGGGCACGAGGTCGATTTCCACACCGTCATCGAAGCCGCCGCGCGACGCGGCGAAACCGCGATCGGCTATCGCATCGTCGCCGACGGCGGCGACCCGACGCAGGGCTTCGGAGTGAAGGTCAATCCGAACAAATCGGCGCGGATCCGCTTCGCGCCAGACGATCAGCTGATCGTGCTGGCCGAGGATTGAGTCCTCCGCAAACCGGAACTATAAATAACGTTAGGATTAAGCCGGCCAACGGCGAAGCAACGAACGCATGTCAATGCAGTATAAAACACACAGCTAACGCCACGACACAGGGCTGGCTTGAACTAATTTTCAGCCCTTATACGAGTAACTGCTTGGATATGCATCGACATTCGGCGGCCAATCACTGTCATGGAGGCACTCCATGAACGCATCATTGAAGCTTGAAAATGCTTCAAGCCCCAGCCACTGAATTTTCGCAAAAAGCGAGAGAGCTTTCTCGGAGCTTTTGTTTAAATCTTCAAGAACTTTGGGCTGAACAAGCCCGTGAGAAATTTGAATCCTTATTGTGTTTAGCTCCGCAGAGCATTCAAGAATATATTGCTTGTTCTGGAATCCGCCAGCATGCTTTACAAGATCAAGAATGCCGCCAAACATCTGTTTTTTCGTGCCTTTTGGTTCATACGGCAAAGGATATAGCTTTAGTTGAGTGTATAAATTTACTTGCGCGAGAAGGAGCCTAAGAAGCTCCTCAGTTAGCTGATGGCAAATAATAATTGCAGAAAGCTGACCTTCAACCGTGTTTGTCTGGTGCCCAGAAATTGCAATTTGTTGCAGTCTAGTGAGATGCGCAATATCGACAGACGGCCAAGAATTTATGTCTTTGGCTTTTCTTGAAAGTTCTACAACGTAATCATTCATAAGACCCACAAGGCGGTCAGCGCAAAGATGCGTTGATCTTTGCCAGCACATCCTCACCGGGACTCAGCTCTTGCGCACCTAGCGAGTTCAACGGCACGGCGACGGTGTTGAGATGCTGGTGCAGGTCACCAGCCTCGGGATCGACGTAGAGCAGGCCGGTCACGACTTCGCCCCGCGCATGGTGCTGCTGGATGAAATTCATCGACGCGATGCGGTCGCGCGGGTCGTACTCCGCCTCCAGCTTGCGCAGGCGCAGCACCGAACCGTCGTGCTGTTCGACCGAGATCGTGTCGCCGGGCGCGTAGTCGACGGCGATCTCCGCGCGCGGCAGCATCACATCGAGCTGGTTGACCGCATCGTTGTGCTCGCGCACGTAGTCGTAGCTCTTGGTGCTGCCGGCGTGGTTGTTGAATGCGACGCAGGGGCTGATCACATCGATGAACGCGGTGCCGCGATGCGACAGCGCGCCCTTGATCAGCGGCACCAGCTGTTTCTTGTCGCCCGAAAATCCACGACCGACATAGCTTGCGCCCAACTGCAGCGCCATCGTCACCAGATCCAGCGGGCTGTCGGTGTTGGCGACGCCTTTCTTCGACACCGACCCCTGATCCGCCGTCGCCGAGAACTGGCCCTTGGTCAAACCGTAGACGCCGTTGTTCTCGACGATGTAGACCATGTTCACGCCGCGCCGGATCGCATGCACGAACTGGCCGATGCCGATCGATGCGGAATCGCCGTCGCCGGACACGCCCAGATAGATCAGATCGCGATTGGCGAGATTGGCGCCGGTGAGCACCGACGGCATGCGGCCGTGCACGGTGTTGAAGCCGTGCGACTGGCCGAGGAAATAATCCGGCGTCTTGCTGCTGCAGCCGATGCCCGACAGCTTGGCGACGCGATGCGGTTCGATATCCAGTTCCCAGCAAGCCTGGATGATCGCCGCCGAGATCGAGTCGTGTCCGCAGCCCGCGCACAGCGTGCTGATCTTGCCCTCGTAGTCGCGGCGGGTGAAGCCGATCGCATTACAGCCGAGCGAAGGGTGGTGCAGTTTCGGTTTGGTGAGGTAGGTCATGGCTCAGGCCACCTTCTCGCGTTGTTCGACGGGGCGGACACGGGCCGCGATGGCATCGGCGATGAAGCGCGCGGTGATCGGCGTGCCGTCGTAGTGCAGCACCGCGACCAGTCGCGCCGGATCGATGCCGAACTCGTTGATCAGCAGGCTGCGCAGCTGGCCGTCGCGGTTCTGCTCGATCACGAACACGGACTCGTGCGCATCGATGAACTCGCGCACCGATTCCGGGAACGGGAACGCACGCAGCCGCAGCGTATCCAGCGGAATGTCCTGGTCGTGCAGACGCACGATGGCTTCCTGCATCGCAGGGCTGGTCGAACCGAAATAGATCGCGCCGAACCGCGACGGCAGTTCGGTCTGCGACACGATCGGCTGCGGAACGAGATCCTTCGCGGTGTCGAACTTCCGCAGCAGTCGCTGCATGTTGTAGACGTAGTCCGGGCCGCGCTCGGAATACTGCGCCTGCGGGTTGCGCGATGTACCGCGGGTGAAATACGCGCCCTTGTCCGGATGCGTCCCCGGATAGGTGCGATACGGAATGCCGTCGCCGTCGATGTCCTTGTAGCGGGCGAATTCCTTGCCCGCTTCCAGCTCATCGCGGGTCAGCACTTTGCCGCGATCGTAGATGCGCTGGTCGTCCCATGCGAACGGTTCGCACAGCCGCTGGTTCATGCCGATGTCCAGATCGGTCATCACGAAAATAGGCGTTTGCAGGCGATCGGCCAGGTCGAGCGCCGCCGCCGAAAACTCGAAGCATTCGCGCGGGTCTTCCGGGAACAGCAGCACGTGTTTGGTGTCGCCGTGCGACGCGTACGCGGCGGCGAGGATGTCGGACTGCTGCGTGCGCGTGGGCATGCCGGTCGACGGCCCGCCGCGCTGCACATCGATGATGGTCACAGGAATTTCGGCGAAATAGGCCAGACCGATGAACTCGTTCATCAGCGATACGCCAGGGCCAGACGTGGCGGTGAAGGCGCGCGCGCCGTTCCAGCCCGCGCCCACCACCATGCCGACCGATGCGATCTCGTCTTCGGCCTGGATCATCGCGTATCGCGTCTGTCCGTCGCTGTCGGTGCGGTATTTCTGACAGTATTTCTGGAACGCTTCGGCGACCGACGACGACGGCGTGATCGGATACCACGCGCATACCGTCGCGCCGCCGTAGACGCAGCCGAGCGCGGCAGCGGCGTTGCCTTCGACGAAGATCCGGCTGCCAACCGCGTCGGCCTTGCGCACGCGCAGACCGATCGGGCACGGCAGATGCTTCAGCGCCCAGTCGCGGCCGAGATGCAGCGCTTCGACGTTGGGCTTCAGCAGCTTTTCCTTGCCTTTGTACTGTTCGGCAATGAGCGTCTCGATCGCCGACACATCCATGTCGAGCAACGCGCTCAACGCGCCGACGTACATGATGTTCTTGAACAGCTGACGCTGGCGCGGATCGCTGTAGGTGGCGTTGCAGATTTCGGTGAGCGGCACGCCGAGCACCTGGATATCGTCGCGGAACTTCGACTTCGACATCGGCTTGCTGCTGTCGTAGACGAGGTAGCCGCCGGATTCGATTTCCTTGATGTCGTCGTCCCAGGTCTGCGGATTCATCGCCACCATCAGATCGACACCGCCGCGACGGCCCAGCCAACCGCGCTCGGTCACGCGCACTTCGTACCAGGTCGGCAGGCCCTGGATATTTGAAGGAAAGATATTGCGCGGGCTGACCGGCACGCCCATCCGCAGGATGGCCTTGGCGAACAGTTCATTCGCCGATGCGGAGCCGGAGCCGTTGACGTTGGCGAATTTGACGACGAAATCGTTGATCGCCTGCAACTGCGTCTGCTGCGGCTGCGTCGGGTGTGCGGGCGTCATGCGGCCTCCTTCTTCTGCGCGCTGCGACAACCCGGCCCGGCCTGGGTTTCCTGCAGCAGGAATTTCTGCATATCCCAGGCACCGGTCGGGCAACGTTCGGCGCACAGGCCGCAGTGCAGGCACACGTCTTCGTCCTTCACCATCACCCGCATCGTCTTCAACGGATCGGAGACGTACAGATCCTGGGTCAGATTCAGCGCCGGCGCGGTGAGTCGCTTGCGCAGATCTTCTTCCTCGCCGTTCGCGGTGAAGGTGATGCAATCGGTCGGGCAGATATCGACGCAGGCATCGCATTCAATGCATTTGTCCTTGACGAACACGGTCTGCACATCGCAGTTGAGACAACGCTGGGCCTCTTTCCATGCGGTGGCGGGATCGAATCCGACCTCGACCTCCACCGACATGCTGTCCAGTTTCTTCGCCGCCTCCGACCATGGCACCGCGTAACGTTCGTCGGGCGAGACGCCGTTGTCGTAGCTCCACTCGTGGATGCCCATCTTCTGCGACATCAGGGTCACCCCGGGCGCAGGACGCTCGGCGGTGTCTTCGCCGCTCAAGCATTTGTCGATGCTGATCGCTGCGGCGTGGCCGTGCGCGACCGCCCAGATGATGTTCTTGGGCCCGAACGCGGCGTCGCCGCCGAACAGGACGTGCGGCAGGGTCGACTGATGGGTGATCTTGTCGACTACCGGCATGCCCCATTCGTCGAAGTCGATGCCGACATCGCGTTCGATCCACGGAAACGCATTTTCCTGGCCCACCGCGATCAGCACTTCGTCGCAGGGGAAGAACTCATCTGGCTCGCCGGTCGGCACCAGTTTGCGCCGGCCCTTGTCGTCGTATTGGGCGCGCACTTTCTCGAAGGTCATGCCGGTGAGATGGCCGCTGGCATGCTCGAAGCGTTTCGGCACGCGGAAATCGAGGATCGGAATGCCTTCGTGCATCGCATCCTCTTTTTCCCACGGGCTGGCCTTCATCTCGTCGAAGCCGGAACGCACGATCACCTTCACGTCCGCTCCGCCGAGCCGGCGCGCGGAGCGGCAGCAGTCCATCGCGGTATTGCCGCCGCCGAGCACCAGGACGCGTTTGCCGACCTTGGTGACATGGCCGAAATACACGCTGGACAGCCAATCCAGTCCGACATGGATCTGCGCAGCGCCTTCGCTGCGGCCGGGCAGGTCCAGATCGCGGCCTCGCGGCGCGCCGCTGCCGACGAAGACTGCGTCGTAACCCTGCGACAGCAGGTCGCGCATCGATTCGATCCGGCGATTGCCGATGAATTCGACGCCGAGATCGAGGATGTAGCCGGTTTCCTCGTCGATGACCTGTTCCGGCAGGCGGAAGCGCGGCACCTGGGTGCGCATGAAGCCGCCGGGTTTGGGATCGGCCTCGAACACAGTGACGTGGTAACCGAGCGGCGCCAGGTCGCGGGCGACGGTCAGCGACGACGGGCCGGCGCCGACGCAGGCGATGCGCTTGCCGTTCTTCTGCGCGGCCGGCGACGGCATACGGCCATGGACGTCGCCCTTGAAGTCGGCGGCGACGCGCTTGAGCCGGCAGATAGCGACGGGCTCGGGGGCCTCGCCGTTGTTCTCCTCCACCCGCCCGCGCCGGCAGGCCGGCTCGCAGGGGCGGTCGCAGGTGCGGCCCAGAATCCCGGGAAACACGTTGCTGCGCCAATTCACCATGTAGGCATCGGCGTAGCGCCCTGCGGCGATCATTCGGATGTACTCGGGAACCGGCGTGTGTGCGGGACAGGCCCACTGGCAGTCGACGACCTTGTGGAAGGTGTCTGGGTTGCGAATATCGGTCGACTTCACCGCGATCCCCGCTGGTTGACTGACCGAAGGCGTCGGTCTTCGCTTGCATGCCGAGTCTAGACCCGGGATCGGCCCGCCGTCACGGGGGAATCGATGAAGAAATGCGGAAGTGAGGATGGCATCCGAATCGCGCGTTCACGGAACTACATACGATTTCAATCGCGGCCCCCGGGCATTGCCGCAGGCGTCTACGACCATCGTATGAGGCACTGGCACAACGCGCTATCACATTGATCCGAATGAGATTCATTGCCAGGGCGATGCCTGTCCCAGCACTCATGTCGATTCGTCAGTACATCAGGGCTTGACATTGCGCCAAGCGGCGTGGTTCTCTTCGGTCATGACGCAGCGCAGCATCCATCGCCCGCACCACATCACCGCACGCCGTGCGGTACGGGGCATTGCGATCGCGCAGAGCAAGCGTCCGGACTCCGTTCTGCTGAACCTTGCGCTCGTCGCAATCGTTCTTGTCGTCGTCGTCGTACTTATTACCCCCTTCACAGGTGCGGGATAGGGTTGAGCGACTGACAACCCGGGTTTCTAGAAACCCCCGCCCCTGAAGAAGGTGCGGGGGTTTCCGCTTTTTAGAGGTCCCACTTTTCAACGCAATTCAAGGAATTCGAGACAGATGCACAGCGACGCGATCAAAACAGGCCCCGCACGCGCTCCGGCGCGCGCCATGCTGCGCGCCACCGGTCTGGACGATGCCGCCATCGCCAAACCACTCGTGGCGGTGGTGCACACCTGGTCGGACGTATCGCCCTGCAACATCACCCTGCGCGATCTGGCCCAGGACGCGCGTCGCGGCATCCTCACCGGCGGCGGCACGCCGATCGAATTCAATACGATCGCCGTGACCGACGGCATCGCGATGGGCAGCGACGGCATGCGCGCCTCGCTGGCGTCGCGCGAGACCATCGCCGATTCGATCGAACTCGCGGTCACCGGCCACTGCCTCGACGCGATGGTGCTGCTGGTCGGCTGCGACAAGACCATCCCCGCCGCAGCGATGGCGGCGGCGCGCCTGGATATCCCCACCGTGATCCTCTACGGCGGCACGATCATGCCGGGCCGCTGCAAGTCGAAGGACGGCAGCGAACGCGCGCTGACCGTGCAGGATGTGTTCGAGGCGGTTGGCGCGCACTCCGCCGGCCGCATCGACGATGCCGAGCTGGGCGAGATCGAACGCAAGGCCTGCCCCGGTGCCGGCGCCTGCGGTGGCCAGTTCACCGCGAACACGATGGCGATGGTGCTGACCTTTCTCGGCCTGTCGCCGCTGGGCGAGAACGACATCCCGGCGACCCATCCGGACAAAGCCAACGCCGCCGAACGCTGCGGCGAACTGGTGATGAAACTGCTGCGCGACGGCGGCCCAACGCCGCGTCAACTGCTGAGTCTGACCGCACTGCGCAATGCCGCACGTGCGGTGTCGGCGACGGCGGGATCGACCAACGCCGCGCTGCATCTGCTGGCGATCGCGCACGAGGCCGGGGTGCGGTTCGATCTGGAGGAATTCGAAGCGGCCAGCGCCAACACCCCGGTGATCGCCGACCTGAAACCGGGCGGCCGCTACACGGCGGCGGAAATGTTCCAACAAGGCGGCACCGCACTGGTGGCGCAGGCACTGCAAATGGCCGGTCTGATCGAGGATATCCCTACGGTCGCCGGCCAAAGTTTTTTTGAGCTGGCCAACGCCGCGACCACCTCCCCCACGCAGGATGTCGTGCGCCCGGTCAGCGATCCGATCAAGCCGCGCGGCGGCTATTCGATCCTTTACGGCGATCTGGCGCCGGAAGGCTGCATCGTCAAGCTCGCCGGCCACGGCCGCGAGAAGCACACCGGCCCGGCGCGCGTGTTCGACAGCGAGGAAGCCGCGTTCGCAGCGGTGCAGGCGCGCAAGATCCAGGCTGGCGACGTGGTCGTGATCCGTTTCGAAGGCCCCGCAGGCGGCCCGGGCATGCGCGAAATGCTGGCGGTCACCGCCGCGCTGGTCGGACAGGGGCTGAGCAATGACGTCGCCCTGCTCACCGACGGCCGCTTCAGTGGCGCGACCCACGGTTTCATGGTCGGACACGTGTCGCCGGAAGCGGCGCACGGCGGTCCGATCGCGAAGCTGCGCGAAGGCGACATCGTGACCATCGACGCGACCACGCGCCGGTTGGATGTCGCCGCCGACCTGTCGTCGCGCAACGTCGCGCGGATCGCGCCGCGCGTGCGCCACGGCGTGCTGGCGAAGTACGCGCGCGATGTGCGTTCCGCATCGCAGGGCGCTGTGACTTCGCCGGGGCTGCTGGACGACACGCGCCGGATTGATGTGGCGTTGACGGCCGCTACCGGCAACGAAGAACACGCGGTGCCCGCATAACGAATAAAAAAAGCTGTCATCCCGAGCGAAGCGAGGGACCTGCTTTCAAACACTTCACAAAGATCAACAACAGGTCCCTCGCTTCGCTCGGGATGACAAGAAAAAAACTTCTCTCCAACACTTACGGAATCCAAATCATGAACACCTCCACAAAACCACAGATCGCCGTCATCGGCTACGGCAGCCAGGGCCGCGCGCACGCACTCAACCTCCGCGACTCCGGTTTCGATGTCGTCGTTGGCCTGCGCCCGGGCGGCCCGACCGAAGTCAAGGCACTCGCCGACGGCTTCATGGTGAAAACGCCTGCGGAAGCGGCGGCGAATGCCGATCTGGTCGCGGTGCTGACCCCCGACATGGTGCAGAAGAAGCTCTACAACGACGTGCTGGCCGCGAACATGAAACAGGGCGCCTGCCTGATGTTCGCGCACGGTCTGAACGTGCACTTCGGCATGATCTCGCCGCGCGCCGACCTGGACGTGGCGCTGGTCGCGCCGAAGGGCCCGGGCGCGCTGGTGCGCCGCGAGTACGAAATCGGCCGTGGCGTGCCCTGCATCTACGCCGTGCACCAGGACCGCAGCGGTCGCGCCGAAGAACTGGCGAAGCTCTACGCCGCCGGTCTGGGCGGCGCCCGCGCCAATCTGATCAAGACCACCTTCAAGGAAGAGACCGAGACCGATCTGTTCGGCGAGCAGGCGGTGCTGTGCGGCGGCGCCAGCGCGCTGGTGCAGGCCGGTTTCGAGGTGTTGGTGGAAGCCGGCTATCAGCCCGAGATCGCGTACTACGAAGTGCTGCATGAACTGAAGCTCATCGTCGATCTGTTCTACGAAGGCGGCATCACCCGGATGCTCGAGTTCGTGTCCGAGACCGCGCAGTACGGCGATTTCGTCAGCGGCCCGCGGGTCATCAACGCCGAAACCAAGGCGCGGATGAAGGACATCCTGAGCGAGATCCAGGACGGCACCTTCATCCAGCACTGGGTGGCCGAATACGACGCGGGTCTGCCTAACTACAAGAAATTCCAGCAGGCCGATCTCGACCATCCGATCGAGAAAGTCGGCAAGGAACTGCGCGCGAAGATGCTGTGGCTGCAGCAGAACGCACCGCAGACCACCGCAACCGCCGACGCCGCGCAGGCGGCGAAGCCCTCCACGCATCCGATTACCGAGACCGCCTGAATGAACGGTGCCCGCTGGCTGGTGCAAGCGCTGCTCGCGGAAGGCGTGGACACGCTGTTCGGGTATCCCGGCGGCGCGATCATGCCTTTCTACGATGCACTGCACGGATCGCAGCTCAAACACGTGCTGGTGCGGCACGAACAGGGCGCCGCGTTCGCGGCGAACGGCTTTGCGCGCGCCAGCGGTCGCGTCGGTGTCTGCGTCGCGACCTCCGGTCCGGGCGCCTCGAACCTGGTCACCGGCATCGCCGATGCGATGCTGGACTCGGTGCCGATGGTCTGCATCACCGGCCAGGTGGGCACACCGCTGATGGGCACCGATGCGTTCCAGGAGCTGGACGTGTTCGGCATGACCATGCCGATCGTCAAGCACAACTTCCTGCCGCGCAGCGTCAACGATCTGCCGAACGTCGTGCGCGAAGCCTTCCGCTTGGCGCGCGAAGGCCGGCCCGGCCCGGTGCTGATCGATTTGCCGAAAGACGTGCAGATCGCGGACGCCTCGCATCTGCCGGCGCATGTGCCGGCGGTGGTCGACGCGGTGCCCGGCGCGAGCGACGCGGCGCTGCATGCAGCGCTGGCGCAGCTGGCGCTGGCGCAGAAGCCGGTCATCTACGCAGGCGGCGGCATCGCTCTGGGCAATGCGGTCGAAGCGTTCCGCACGTTCGTCGACGCCACCCAGATCCCGACCGTGCTGACCCTGAAAGCCCTGGGCGCGCTGCCGCATGCGCATCCACTGAACATGGGCATGCTCGGCATGCACGGCAACCGCGCCGCGAATATCGCGGTGCACGAAAGCGATCTGCTGTTCGTGGTCGGTGCGCGCTTCGACGATCGCGCCACCGGCAAACTCGCCGAATTCGCGCCGAACGCGCGCGTGGTCCATCTGGATATCGACGCCTGCGAGATCGGCAAGCTGCGCATCGCCGATGCGCCGGTGCAGGGCGATCTTTCGATCAGCCTGGAACGCATGCTGCCGGCGTCCGCCGCGCATCTGCACGGCCGGCACGGGGTCGCGCGCCACGCCTGGCGCGATGCCTGCCTGCACGCGAAGCAGCAGTGCGCGCCGCGCTACGACGCGCCCGGCGATCTGGTCTACGCACCGGCGCTGCTGCGGCGGCTGTCGGAGCTGGCGCCAGAAGCCATCATCAGCTGCGACGTGGGCCAGCATCAGATGTGGGTCGCGCAGCACTGGCGTTTCGACCATCCGCGCAATCACCTCACCAGCGGTGCGCTCGGCGCGATGGGCTTCGGCCTGCCGGCCTCGATCGGCGCGCAGATGGTCAAACCCGA
Source organism: uncultured Xanthomonas sp. (assembly GCA_964523435.1). GTDB lineage: Bacteria > Pseudomonadota > Gammaproteobacteria > Xanthomonadales > Xanthomonadaceae > Lysobacter_I. The sequence goes on along the minus strand of CAZGBA010000063.1, from coordinate 7,384 downwards.
AGCGCAGGTGATCTGCGTCAGCGGCGACGGCTCGTTCCTGATGAACGTGCAGGAACTGGCGACCGTGGCGCGCTACCGGCTGCCGGTGAAGATCGTGCTGCTCGATAACCAGGCCCTGGGCATGGTGCGGCAGTGGCAGGAACTGTTCTTCGAGCGCCGCTATTCCGAAATCGACCTGAGCGACAACCCGGACTTCTGCGCGCTGGCGACGGCGTTCGGCCTGCAGACGATGAAGGTCGATCGCGCCGCCGATGTCGAAGCCGCACTGCAGGCGCTGCTCGCCGCGCCCGGACCGATGCTGCTGCATGTCGCCATCGACCAGACCGCGAACGTGTGGCCACTGGTGCCGCCGAACCGCAACAACACCGAAATGCTGGATGCCGACGAGGCGTTCGTGCTGGTGCAGATCACCGAGCCGCCCTTGATCACTTCGCCTTCGCCCTCTCCCTCGACGTCCACGAATACCGCAGGAGCCCTTCCCCAATGCGCTACCGACTCGATCTGACCCTGCGCCAAGCCGAAGGCGCGCTGTCCCGTGTGCTCGGCACCACCGAACGCCGCGGTTTCCGTCCGCTCGCGGTCGAAGGCGAAGCGCGCGCCGACGGCGACCGCTGGCATCTGCAGATGACCGTGGAAGGCGACCGCTCCGCCGAAGGCCTGCATCAGCAGTTGGCGAAACTTTACGACTGCCTTGAAGTGCAGGTGCAGCCATGTCTTTGAGCGCCTCCGCCACTCTGGAACGCCCCGCGCCACTCGCCGACGCCGCACGCGCAACCGCGCCTGCGAACGACACGCCGCAGATGCTGTGGTTCGACGGCGAATTGACCGACGCCAACCGGTTGCAGGCCGCGCTGAACACCCACGCGCTGCACTACGGCAGCGGCGTGTTCGAGGGCATCCGCGCCTACGCCACCAGGCACGGCGCGGCGGTGTTCCGCCTGCCGGAACATCTCGAACGCATGCGCAAGGGCGCGGAACTGCTGGGCATGAGTTTCGATGTCGCGCAGGCCACCGAGGCCGTTCTCGCGACGCTGCGCGCCAACCGTCAGGGCGACGCCTATATCCGCCCGCTGGCGTGGTATGGCGAAGGCAGCTTCGGTCTGGATGTCGGCGGCCATCCGCAGCATCTGATGGTCGCCACCTCGTCCACCAATGTGCATCTGGGCGGCAACCGCACCCGCGTGTCGGTGTCCAGCTGGCGGCGCAATCCGGCCAGCTCGCTGCCGGCGCTGAAACTCTGCGGCGCCTACGTGAATTCGATCCTCGCCAAGCGCGAAGTGAAGGCGCGCGGCTTCGACGAGGCGATGTTCGCTGACGACGACGGTTTCGCGGTCGAATGCACCGGCGCCAATCTGTTCATCGTCCGCGAAGGCCGGGTCACTGCGGTCGAGCATCGCGACGCGCTGCCCGGCATCACCCGCGACACTCTGATCCGCCTGATCGGCGCGGAATCGCGTCCGGTCAGCATGGAGGAATTGCGCGATGCCGATGAGGTCTTCGCCAGCGGCACCGCGGCGGAAGTCACGCCGATCGGCGAGATCGACGGACGCCTGTACGACGCGGAGAGTCCGGTGGCCCGGGAAATCGCAGCGGTGTACGCGCGCACCGTGCGCGGCGAAAGCAGTTGGTCCTCCGGCTGGTTGACGGAGGTCTGAGACGATGGAAAGCGATGTCGTCGGAGAAGTACGCAACGTGGCCATGGTCGGCGCAGGAGACATCCTCGCCGCACAGGCGCGGCTGCGGCGCTATCTGCCGCCGACACCGCTGCACAACGCCGAACGCTTCGGCTGCTGGCTGAAACTCGAAAACCTGCAGCGCACCGGCTCCTACAAGGTGCGCGGTGCGCTGAACGCACTGCTGGCCGCGCGCGAGCGCGGCGATCACCGCCCGGTCATCGCCGCTTCCGCCGGCAACCACGCGCAGGGGCTGGCGTGGGCGGCTTACCGGCTGAATGTGCCCGCGATCGCGGTGATGCCGCACGGCGCGCCGGAAACCAAGATCGCAGGCGTCGCGCACTGGGGCGCCACCGTGCGCCTGCACGGCGACACTTTCGACGAGGCGCGCGCGTTCGCGATGCAACTGGCCGAACGCAACGGTTACCGGTTCCTGTCCGCGTTCGACGATCCCGACGTGATCGCCGGCCAGGGCACGGTCGGCATGGAGATCGCATCGCTCGCCCCCGACGTGGTGCTGGTGCCGATCGGCGGCGGCGGCCTCGCCGCAGGCGTCGCGCTGGCGCTGCATGCGCAGGGCGTGCGCATCGTCGGCGCGCAGGTCGAACATGTCGACGCGATGAGTCGCGCGCTGCGCGGCGAACCCGAAGGCGCACTGCCCGTCGCCACGCTCGCCGATGGCGTGCGTGTGCGTCATCCGGGCCTGTTGACCCGCGAGATCCTGTCGCGCCTGCTCGACGACATCGTGATCGTGCGCGAAGCCGAGCTGCGCGAAACCCTGGTCCGACTGGCGCTGGAAGAACACGTGATCGCCGAAGGCGCGGGCGCGCTGGCATTGGCTGCCGGCCGGCGGGTCGCCGGCAAACGCAAATGCGCCATCGTGTCGGGCGGCAATATCGACGCCGTCGTCCTCGCCGGCCTGCTCGCCGATGTGCGTCCACGCGCGCCGCGCAAACCGCGCCGCCGCGCGCACGACGAAGCGGCATCGAAATCCGTTCCACGCGCCAGCCGGGCGACGGCGAACTCTCCCGCCGTCGTCCGGCTGGCGCCACCTGTCTGTGCAGTTCCAGAATTTTCCGTGTCAGGGATGACCTCCCCCGAGATTTCCGATCACGAGTTCAATGCACTGGAGGCCATCGCCTGATGGATACCGACGTTCGACGCGAGACGCCCGCGCGCATCGCGATCTTCGACACCACCCTGCGCGACGGCGAGCAATCGCCCGGCTGCAGCATGACCGCCGCCCAGAAGCTGCGTTTCGCCCATGCGCTCGCCGAACTGGGCACGGACATCATCGAGACCGGCTTTCCCGCCAGTTCCGAAAGCGAACTGGCCGCCTGCGCCGCGATCGTGCGCGAAGTGCGCGGCGCCACCCTCGCCACCCTCGCCCGCTGCAACACCGGCGACATCGAAGCCTGCGCGCGCGCGCTCGAACGCGCCGACCGTCCGCGCATCCATGTCTTCATCTCCACCAGCCCGCTGCATCGCGACCACAAGCTCGGCATGAGCAAGGCCGAAGTGCTGGAGCGCGCCGTGATGGGCGTGACCCTGGCGCGGCGCCATGTCGAGGACGTGGAATTTTCGGCCGAAGACGCGCTGCGCACCGAACCGGACTTCCTCGCCGAGATCTGCTCGGCGGCGCTGGCCGCGGGCGCGCGCACGCTGAACATTCCCGACACCGTTGGCTACACCACGCCGGCCGAGATCCGCGCGCTGTTCGAATACCTGCGCGCGAACGTGAAGGATGCCGACAGGGCGATCTTCAGCGCGCACTGCCACGACGATCTGGGCCTGGCGGTGGCCAACAGTCTGGCCGCGATCGAAGGCGGCGCACGCCAGGTCGAATGCACGATCAACGGCGTCGGCGAACGCGCCGGCAACTGCGCGCTGGAAGAACTGGTGATGGCGCTGGAAACGCGCCGCGCGTATTTCAACGCGAGCACCGGCATCCACACCGAACGGCTGGTGCCGACTTCGCGCCTGCTCACCCGCATCACCGGCATGAACGTGCAGCGCAACAAGGCCATCGTCGGCGCGAACGCATTCGCGCACGAATCGGGCATCCACCAGCACGGCATGCTCAAGCATCGCGGCACCTACGAAATCCTGCGTCCCGAAGCGGTGGGCTGGGCGAAATCGCAGATGATCATGGGCCGCCACAGCGGCCGCGCGGCACTCGCCGACCGGCTGCGCGAGCTCGGCTTCGCACTGGACGAAACCCAGCTCAACCAGGTGTTCGGTCGCTTCAAGATCTTGACCGAGAAAAAGCGCGAGGTGTTCGACGCCGATCTGGAAGCGCTGGTGCTGGGCGCCGACGGTCGTGCGGTCGGCGGCTGGCGGCTCAGTCGCCTGCACGTCAGCACCGGCATCGGCGATGGCATCCTGCCCACGGCGAGCGTCGAACTGTGTTCGCCCGAGGGCGAGCGCGTGACCGAAGCGGCGACCGGCGATGGCCCGGTGCATGCGCTGTTCGCGGCGCTGGCGCGCGGCACGCGGACCCATCTCGATGTCGAGAGCTACCAGGTCTCCAGCGTCACCACCGGCGAAGATGCGCAGGGTCAGGCCAGCCTCACCGCGCGCATCCGTACCGATGACGGCGTCGCCGAAGAAATCACCGGCTCGGCCACCAGCACCGACATCCTCGAAGCCAGCGCGCTGGCGTGGCTGGACATCGTCAATCGCGTGCAGCGCCGTCGCGCGCCCGAAGCGACCGCGAGCGGACAGCCCGCCGAACCGCTGACCGCGATCGCATGACCGCTGTCGCATGCCCCGGAATTCCCCTGCAGACCATCGACCCATGACTCCAGATCCGACTTCAAACCCGCAAACGGGCGCGCCGAAAACCCTGTTCGAAAAACTGTGGGACGCGCACGTCGTGGTGCCCGAAACCGCCGACGCGCCGGCCGTGCTCTACATCGATCTGCATCTCATCCATGAGGTGACCTCGCCGCAGGCGTTCGCCGAACTGGACGCGCGCGGTTTGCCGGTGCGCCGGCCCGAACGCACCAAGGGCACGCTCGACCACTCCACGCCGACCACGCCGCCGAACGCCGACGGTCAACTCGAATATTTCACCGCCGACGGCGAAAAGCAGGTGCGCACGCTGCGCGAAAACAGCGCGCGCTTCGGCGTGGAGCTGTTCGATTTCGGCAGCGACCATCGCGGCATCGTGCATGTGATCGGCCCGGAACTCGGCCTGACCCAGCCAGGCATGACCATCGTCTGCGGCGACAGCCACACCGCCACCCACGGCGCGTTCGGCGCACTGGCCTTCGGCATCGGCACCAGCGAAGTCGGTCATGTGCTGGCCACGCAATGCTTGCTGCAGCGCAAGCCGAAGACCCTGGCGATCGAAGTCGAAGGCACGCTTGGCGTCGGCGTGACCGCGAAGGACCTGATCCTGCACGTGATCGGCGCGATCGGTGTCGATGGCGGCACCGGCCATGTCATCGAATATCGCGGCAGCGCGATCCGCGCGCTGTCGATGGAAGAGCGGATGACCGTCTGCAACATGTCGATCGAAGCCGGCGCCCGCGCTGGGTTGATTGCGCCGGACGATGTCACGTTCGCTTATCTGGCGAACACGCCGCGCGCGCCCGGCTCCGATCGGCACGACGGGAAAGACTTCGAGCAGGCGGTCGCGCACTGGCGCACGCTGCGCAGCGACGATGGCGCGCAGTTCGACCGCGTGGTGAAGTTCGATGCGCGTGCGATCACGCCAACGATCACCTGGGGCACGCATCCGGGGCAGGTCACCGCCATCGACGCCAAACTGCCGGTCGCGAACGACGCCGACACCCAGCGCGCGCTCGATTACATGAAATTCCCCGGTGGCCAATCGCTGACCGGGCAGCCGGTGGATGTGGTGTTCGTCGGCAGCTGCACCAACGGCCGCCTGAGCGATCTGCGCCAGGTCGCGGACATCCTGCGCGATCACAAGGTGCACGCGCGCGTGCGCATGCTGGTGGTGCCAGGCTCGGTGCAGGTGCAGCGCGCGGCGGAAGCCGAAGGCATCGACCGCATCGTCCGCGCCGCCGGCGCCGAATGGCGCGAACCCGGCTGTTCGATGTGCATCGCGATGAACGGCGATCTGGTCGCGCCCGGCCAGTTGGCGGTGTCCACCAGCAACCGCAACTTCGAGGGCCGCCAGGGCCGCGAGGCGCGCACGGTGCTGGCATCGCCGTACACCGCCGCCGCCTGCGCCGTCGCCGGGCATGTCGTCGATCCGCGCAATTATCTGCAGGAGGACGCGGCATGAGCGCACAGCCTTTGACCCACGTCCGCGCGCGCACCGCATGCCTGCCCGACAGCAATATCGATACCGACCGGATCATCCCGGCGCGTTTCCTCACCACCACCTCGCGCGAGGGCCTGGGCAGGTTCGCGTTCAACGACTGGCGCTATCGCGAAGACGGCAGCCCCGATCCGGCGTTCGCCTTGAACGCCGCCGACGCGCAGGGCGCGCAGATTCTGGTCGCCGGCCGCAATTTCGGCTGCGGCTCCTCGCGCGAACACGCGCCGTGGGCGCTGCTGGATTTCGGCCTGCGCGCGGTGATCAGCGCCGAGATCGCCGACATCTTCCGCAGCAATGCGCTGAAGAACGGCCTGCTGCCGATCGTGCTCGATGCGGCGGTGGTCGACGAACTGCTGGCGAATCCGGGCATCGAACTCGACATCGATGTCGCGTCGAACACGGTGACACTGCCCGACGGTCGCCGCTTCGTATTCCCGATCGACGGCTTCGCGCGCACCTGCCTGCTCGAAGGCGTCGACCAACTCGGCTATCTGCTGAAACACACTTCTTCCATTCAAGCTTTCGAGGACTCGCACCATGCGCGCTGACATCGTCGTACTGCCGGGCGACGGCATCGGCCCCGAGGTGACCGCCGCTGCGGTCGCCGTGCTGGAGGCTGCGGGCCGCCGCTATGGCCACAGCTTCCATTTCCAGACGCGTCTGATCGGCGGCGCCGCGATCGATGCCGAAGGTACCGCGCTGTCGGACGCCACCCTGGACGCCTGCCGCAAGGCCGACGCGATCCTGCTCGGTGCGGTCGGCGGCCCGAAGTGGTCCGACAGCGAGATCCGCCCGGAACAGGGCCTGTTGAAGCTGCGCAAGGAACTCGGGCTGTACGCGAACCTGCGCCCGGTGAAGACCCATCCGGTCGCGCTGACCGCATCGCCGATCAAGTCGCATCTGCTCACCGGCGTCGACATGATCGTGGTCCGCGAACTCACCGGCGGCGTGTACTTCGGCCAGCGCACGCGCACCGAAACCGCCGCGACCGACCTGTGCGAATACACCGTCGCCGAAGTGGAGCGCGTGGTCCGCCGCGCCTGCACGCTGGCGCGCGGCCGGCGCAAGTACGTGGTGTCGGTGGACAAGGCCAACGTGCTGGAAACATCGCGTCTGTGGCGTCAGGTCGCGACCCGCATCGCGCGCGAGGAATTCCCCGATGTGCGGCTGGAACACCAGCTGGTCGACAGCATGGCGATGCATCTGATTTCGCATCCGCGCGAATACGACGTGATCGTCACCGAGAACATGTTCGGCGACATCCTCACCGACGAGGCCTCGATGCTGGCCGGTTCGATGGGCCTGCTGCCGTCCGCATCGCTCGGCGAAGGGCGTCTCGGTGTGTACGAGCCGATCCACGGCTCGGCGCCGGACATCGCCGGACGCGGCATCGCCAACCCCTGCGGTGCGATCCTCA
>CAZGBA010000062.1:0-21240 GCA_964523435.1 uncultured Xanthomonas sp. | reverse complement strand
GAATACTTCGATCGCGCCGGCGAAGTCCACGACCAATGGCGCGACGATGCGCTGATCGCAACCGCCTTCGCGCCGCATGCGCCGTACACCGTTTCGGACGACAATTTCGAGCGGATCCGCATGCTTGCCGATCAACTCGATATTCCGGTGCATCTGCACACGCACGAGACCGCGCAGGAAGTGCGGCAGTCGCAGGAAAAGCACGGTCAGCGTCCGTTGGCGCGGCTGGATCGCCTGGGCCTGGTCAACGATCGCCTGATCGCCGTGCACATGACCCAGCTCACCGATGCCGAAATCGCGCTGTGCGCCGCGCGCGGGGTCAGCGTGGTGCATTGTCCCGAATCGAATCTGAAACTTGCGTCCGGTTTTTGTCCGGTGGCCAAACTCGAACGCGCCGGCGTCACCGTCGCCATCGGCACCGATGGCTGCGCCAGCAACAACGATCTCGACATGTTCGGCGAGCTGCGCACCGCCGCTCTGCTCGCGAAAGCCGTGGCCGACGACGCCGCAGCGTTCGACGCCGCCAGCGCGCTGCATGCGGCCACGCTCGGCAGCGCCAGGGCGATGGGTTTCGATCATCTGGTCGGTTCGATCGAACCGGAAAAGCAGGCCGATCTTGCCTGCATCGACCTGTCTGCGCTGGAAACCCAGCCGCTGCATCACGTGCTGTCGCAACTGGTCTACGCCACCGGCCGGCATCAGGTCACCGATGTCTGGGTCGCCGGCAAGCCGAAACTGCGCGACCGCATCCTGGTCGACATGGACATCGATGCGCTGGTCGCGAACGCGCGTCATTGGCGCGAGCGGATCGGTGTGGTGAAAGTGGGTTGAGGGGCATCGAAACAATGAACACTGCAGAACCGCACGACAATTTCAGCCAGGTCGAACTCGACAAGTTCAACGCGCTTGCCAATCGATGGTGGGACCCCGAAGGCCCGCAGAAACCCCTGCATGTCCTGAATCCCGCACGCCTGGATTACATCCGCGAACGCACGACGCTACGCGGCGCGCGCGTGCTTGACGTCGGCTGTGGCGCCGGCCTGCTCAGCGAAGCGCTGGCGCGCGAAGGTGCGAACGTCACCGCGATCGATCTGGCCCCGGATCTGATCAAGATCGCGAAACTGCATCGGCTCGAATCCGGCGTCGAAGTCGATTACCGTCTCAGCAGCGTCGAAGCGCTGGCTGAAGCGATGCCGGCCAGCTTCGATGCCATCGCCTGCATGGAAATGCTCGAACACGTACCCGATCCGCCCGCCGTCATCGCCGCCTGCGCGACGCTGTTGAGACCGGGCGGACGCCTGTTCCTGTCCACGCTCAACCGCACGCCGGCGGCGTTCGCGCTGGCCATCGTCGGCGCCGAATACGTCGCGCGGATGCTGCCGAAAGGTACGCATCAATACCGCGATTTCATCAAGCCGTCGGAACTCGCTGCATGGCTGCGCGCGGCGCAGTTCGAGCTCGAAGACGTGAGTGGACTTGTCTACGATCCGCTGCGTCACACCGCGCGCGTCGGCAGCCGCACCGACGTGAATTACCTCGCGTGCGCTGCGAAGCCTTGATGTCGATTGTGGGAGGGGCTTCAGCCCCGATCGCCATCCATCGGGGCTGAAGCCCCTCCCACATTGATCCGCCATTTGAAACCGTTGGAGCCACCGTTGTCCCAGATCCGCTTGTCTCAAGGTGTGTACCCGCGCGGCGTCCTGTTCGATCTCGACGGCACCCTGCTCGACAGCGCGCCCGACATGGTCGAGGCGATCAACATCCTGCGTCGCGAACGCGGCGAGCCCGACATGGCGCATGAACTGCTGCGGCCGCATGTGTCCAAAGGCGCGCGGGCGATGATCGGCGCGTCGTTCGCGCAACTCGATCACGATGCGCGCGAAGCGCTGGTGAAGCCTTTTCTTGACGCCTACGAAGGCATCATCGGTCGCTATTGCGTGCTGTTCGACGGCGTTGCCGAGATGCTCGAAGCGCTGGAAGCAGACGGCGTGCGCTGGGGCATCGTCACCAACAAGCCCGAGTATCTGGCGAAGCTGCTGATGCCGATTCTCGGCTGGAGCGAGCGCTGCGGCGTGATGATCGGCGGCGATTCGCTGCCCGAGCGCAAGCCGCATCCGCTGCCGCTGCTGCATTCGGCCGAAGTGCTCGGCGTCGCCGCGCAGGACTGCGTCTACGTCGGCGACGACGAGCGCGACATCGTCGCCGCGCGTGCGGCCGGCATGCCGTCGATCGTCGCGCTGTGGGGCTATCGTCTGCCCGGCGTCGATCCGTTGGACTGGAAGGGCGATGTGATGGTCGAACAGCCGCAGACGCTGCTGGATCCGCAGGTCTGGCCGACCGTGGTGGCGCAGCCGCTGTGAGCGATGCGTCTGCTGTCGATGCCGATCTCGACGACTTCCTCGGCAAATGGCGCGGGCGTTGGCCGGAATGGCGGATCGCCCAGGTCTTCGTCGCCGAATCGCAGCGCGCGATTGCCGAGGCGTGGTTCGCGCTGCTGCAGGAATGGACCGACGCGGCGTGGGCCGGCGATGACCCCACGCCGGGTTCCGCCAAGCTGATCTGGTGGCAGGAAGAACTGCTCGGCTGGTCGAAAGGCGTGCGCCGCCACCCGCTCGGGCGCGTGTTGCAGAAACAGCCGGCGCCGTGGGCGACGCTCGCAACGGCATTGCCGGCATTGCAGGCGGTGCGCGAGCCGCTGCGCGCCGGGGCCGGGCCACAGACGCTGCATGCGTCGCTGCAGCCATTGGCGGTCGCCATCGCCGACGGCGAGCGCACCTTGTTCGCGCCGGAGATCGCGCCCGTCGCCGATGCCTTCGCACTGCTCGCCGCGCATGCGCTGTGGCATCGCGATGAAAGCGCGGAAGCGACCCGGATCGCGGACTGGGCGCAAGGGCTTGCAGCCACCCCGCCGTTGCGCGCGGGATCGCGCCCGAGGCGCATCCATGACGCCCTAAGCCGGGCCCGGCTGCAGCGTGTGGCCGCGCATGGCGAGGTGTCGGCGCTGTCGCCGATGACCGCACTGTGGCGGAGTTGGCGCGCGGCGCGCGGCTGACCGTCCACAACGCATCGTTTCAGCGCAAATTCCGAAGCCGACGCCCCGGCTGGGTACAATGACCGTCCTTCCGCCGTCCGGTCCCCGCCCGTGACTCTGCGCCAGATTCCCCTTTCGATGCCCGATGTGGCCGGCGATGCCGCCGCAGCCGCGCGCGCGCTCGACTGGGTGGGCATGCGCAACGTCGCGCTGCCGCTGCGGGTGCGCGGCGACGGCGGCGTGGTGATGCAGGTGCCGGCGTCGGTCGATGTGCTGGTGGATCTGCGCGATCCCGACGCGCGCGGCATCCACATGTCGCGGCTGTATCTGCAACTGCAGGATGCGTTGATCGAAGACGTGTTGACGCCTGCGCGCCTGCGCCGCGTGCTGCAGGATTGCATCGAATCGCAGGGCGCGCTGTCGTCGTCCGCAAGACTCGCGCTGCGCTTCGATCTGATGCTCAGGCGCCGCGCGCTGGCCAGCGACAACAGCGGCTGGAAACGCTATCCGCTGGAAATCGACGCGATGCTCGCGAACGGTCATCTGATCCTGACCCTGGCGTTCTCGGTCGAATATTCCAGCACCTGCCCGGCGTCCGCAGCGCTGTCGCGCCAGCTCAACGCCGCGCGCTTCGCCGAAGATTTCGCCGCAGCGCATCCGCTGTCCACGCAGGTCGTGCGCGACTGGTTGGCGTCGGAACGCGGGCTTGCCGCGACGCCGCACGCGCAGCGCAGTCGCGCCGATATCCGCGTCGAACTGCAGCCGGCGTTCGACCAGCTGCCGGTCGCCGATCTGATCGATCGCGCCGAAGCCGCATTGGGCACGCCGGTACAGACGGCGGTGAAACGCGAGGACGAACAGGCGTTCGCGAAGCTCAACGCAGAGAACCTGATGTTCTGCGAGGATGCCGCGCGTCGCGTCGCCGCTGCGCTGGCCGACGATGCGCGCGTGCAGCGCTTCGACGTGTCCGTCTCGCATTTTGAAAGCCTGCATCCGCACGACGCGGTGGCGCAGGTGTCCGGCAAGGGCCGCGCTGCCGGCTGAACCGATTGCCGCTGTCTATCGATCGTCTGCGTCATGCGACCGCCGATGTCGTCTCGATTGTGGACGCATTCCGATGCCCGTATGCTCGCGGCGTTCGTGGCGGATGCCATGAACGACCACGCCATGCGGGATGCTGCGCGAGGATTCAGGGGCGCAAGGCATCTTCGCCAATCATCGATCGACACAGGAGGTCTCATGAAGATGCGTTTGCTCGCACTGTTGCCCGCAGCGTTGCTGCTCGCAGCCTGCAACAAAGAAGCGCCGCCCACCGAGCCGGCTCAGCCGGCAGAAACCGCGCCGAAGCCCGAAGTCCTCGTCGCAGGCATCAAGCCCGTCGATATTCCCGCCGGCTATGGCTATCCCGGCAACCGCGACGAATTCCAGGCCTGGGCCGACACCTGGCAGATCGGCAACATCACCACCGCCGCCTGGAATCTGTGGGCCGGCATGACCAGCGCTTCCGGACAGAGCTGGGACGGCAGCAGTCTGCCGGTCTGGGAAACCTGGTGCGGCAACGAAGAAGTCTTCAGCGCTGCCGGCTGCAACGCGCTTGGGCGCCCGGCGCGCAAGTTCAAGCTCGCCACGCAGCTGAGTCACGCCGCGCGCAAGGCCGGCCTGCCGCTGCCTGCCGACGGGCAGGTGGTGTCGTTCAACAAATTCAATCCGGCGATGGTGAGCTATCTGTCCACGCCGCAAGCGACCAACGGCAACAACTACAGCTACATCTCGGCCACCGATCTGAGCAACCTCAACAGCGCCTGGCCTGCGGGCACCGCAGTGGGCGCACGCAAAGTGGTGGATGCGCCGTACACGCCCGATGCCGGCGGTGCCCCGGGCTCCACCGCGATGGAAACCAAACCGGTGATCTTCGTGGTCAAGGCGACCGGCCTCACGCCGATGCCGCTGTGGATGGGCCCGCAGTTCTCGACCACGCCCGCGAATGCGACGCCCGAGACCTGGTTCAACTGCGTGCTGCTCGATCCGGCCAGCACCGCAGGCCCCGACACCAGGCCGGTACCGGCCACGCCCGAGCAGATCGCGCAGATCGTTCCGGGCTCGTCGATGGCCTGCAAGACGTATCTGTATGCGCCGCTGTCGACCATCTACAGCTTCAAGATGGATGCTTCGGAAGCCAGCGATTGGAATGCACTGCTCAACAGCTCCGGCGACGGTGGCCAGGGCGTGACCGCAGCAGCGGGCGACTTCGGCGTGCTGGTCGGCATGCACGTCAACAGCAAGACGATCGTCAACTGGACGTGGGAAACCTTCTGGTGGCAGCCCGGCGACGATGCGCCGGACAACTTCCCCGGCAGCAAGCAGGGCATGACCGACAACATCACTGGCGCCTGGCGCAATTACGCGATGTGCACGGCCTGGAACCAGACCAAGGGCAATGCGTCGAAGGACATGGTGGTCTGCTTCAATCCGTTCCTGGAAACCTCCAGCGGCATTCCGTCCGGGCAGACCAGCAACTGCGTGAGCTGTCACGGCACCGCCACTGCGGGTGCGCTGGCGAACAACCAGCTCGCGACGATGAACTATCCGGCCAACTACGGCGCACCGATCGACTTCAACACGAACGCCTGCACCCAGTCGACGCCGCCCGGCAGCCAGACCTGCTTCGCCGATTTCACGAAGACCGATTTCTCGTGGGCGATTCCGCAGAACGCGATCGTGCCGCCGGCAGCGCCCGCGCCTGCTGCAGAAGCCAAAAAATAAGTTTCGATCCACTGCAATGCGAAACGGCCCGATCGTGAGATCGGGCCGTTTTCGTTTCAGTGATCGCTTGAAGGCGAGCGACCTCTCACCGCGGTCACTTCGCGAGTTCCAACACCAGCAGCGGGTCGATGCGCGTATCGAACCGCGCCAGACGAATACAGGGGGCGCCGCAAAGACGAACGCGCCGCCGCGCGTAGTGATGGCGAGCTACGAGGATTATTTTTCTGATTCCAATACCAGGAGCGGGTCGATTCGAGCGTCGAACCGCGCCAGACGAATACAGGAGTCGCTGCAAAGACAAGCGCGCCGCCGCGCGTGGTGATGGTGAATTGCGAGGATTATTTTGCCGATTCCAATACCAGCAGCGGGTCGATTCTCGCGTCGAACCGCGCCAGACGAATACAGGGGGCGCCGCAAAGACGAACGCGCCGCCGCGCGTAGTGATGGCGAGCTGCGAGGATTATTTTTCTGATTCCAATACCAGCAGCGGGTCGATTCTCGCGTTGAACCAATTCATCCCCCAATGCAGATGCGGCCCGGTCGCCCGCCCGGTCGCGCCCGCAGCACCGAACACCTGCCCTTGTTCGACACGATCTCCGACTTTCACATCGATGCGCGAGAGATGCAGGAAATTGGAGCTGATTCCCGCACCATGATCGATCACGACGGTGCCGCCGGTGAGATACAGCGATGGCGATGCGAAGGTGACGATGCCGGCGGCGGGCGCTTTGATCGGTGTGCCGTTCGCGGCGGCGATATCCATGCCCGAATGCGGTGATTTCGGCGTGCCGTTGTAGACGCGCTGGTTGCCGAAACGGCCGCTGATGCGGCCTGCAACCGGCCAGATGAACGGTTGCGCGAAATCCTCGCGCGCATCGTCGCGCGTGCGCACCTCGGCCACGGACGATTGCTCGCGCGCGATCCGCGCGGCGATCTCGGGCGGCGGATTCACCGTGTTCGGAGGCACGCCGTTGATGGTCTCGATCGGCCAGTCGCGCGGCAGGATGTTCACGGTGTACTGTTTTTTTCCGGCGACGGGTTCATTGACGATGACCGTCACCGGACCGGTGGCATCGCGCCCGACCGCGAACACGAAACGTCCGTTCGGCGAGACGCGCAGACTGCGGTCGCCGTATCGCACGCTGGCGCCCGGGTCGGTGGTGCCGACGATCATCGATCCTTGCTGCACGGAGGTCGGCAGTTCGGTTTGCCGATAGGACAGGATCGAGGCGGGAGGCGGTGCCGAAGCGGTGGGCGTTGCCGGCGTCGTTCCGTGGCTGGTCGAAGAGGTCTTCGTCTGCGCGGTCGTCGTCCCGCACGCGGAGAGGGTCAATGCCAATACGACCGCAAGCGGTGCGAGCTTTGTCGTTGCGCTTCTCATCGGTCGAACTCAAGACGCACGCCGCGCGGTTCGCCGACGATCTCCCGCCCGTTCCAGGCGAGGTGGCCGTTGACCCAGGTGGAGGCGATGCGCGAACGGAAGACAGTGCCCTCGAATGGAGACCAGCCGCATTTCGACAGCACCTGATCGCGCGTTACTGTGAACGGCGTGTCGTTGATCAGCACCAGATCCGCACGATAGCCTTCGCGCAGGAAGCCGCGTTCCTTCACGTCGAACAACTGCGCCGGCGCATGCGCGAATTTCTGCACGATCTGGGCGGTGCTCAGCCGGCCTTCGTGCACGCATTCCAGCGCTGCGCTCAGCGCGAACTGCACCAGCGGCAGGCCGCTGGGTGCGCGCAGATACGGGTGCTGCTTTTCTTCCAGGGTATGCGGTGCGTGATCGGTGGCTAGCACGTCGATCGTGTCCTCGGCCAGCGCGCGGATCAGCGCCTCGCGGTCGTCGGGGTTCTTGATCGCGGGATTGCATTTGATGAAATTGCCGAGCCGGCCGTAATCGCTGCGGTCGAAGCGCAGGAAATGGATGCAGGTTTCGGCGGTGATGCGCTTGCGGCTGCTGTCGGCGCGGATCAGCGGCCCGCGCTCGAACAATGCCAGCTCGTCTGCGGTCGAGATATGCAGCACATGCAGGCGCGCGTCGTGCTTGCGCGCGAGCGAGATCGCCAGCCCGGTCGATTTGAGGCAGGCCGCGCGCGAGCGGATTTCGCCGTGGAATTCGACCAGGATGTCGTCGCCGTATTTTGCGCGGTACTTCGCAAGCTCCGCGTCGATCATCGGAGTGTCTTCGCAGTGGGTGATGATCGGCGTCGGCGCGTCGCGGAACACCGCATCCAGCACAACCGGATCGTCCACCAGCATGTTGCCGGTGGAAGCGCCCATGAAGATCTTCACGCCGGGCGTGGTGAGCGGATCGATCGCGCGAATGTCGTCGATGTTGCCGGTGCTGGTGCCCATGTAGAAGCCGTAATTGCCCCAGGCGCGACCGGCGGCGCGCCGGTACTTGTCTTCCAGCGCCTCGCGATCCAGCGTCGGCGGGCTGGTGTTGGGCATGTCCATGAAGCTGGTGAGACCGCCGGCCACTGCCGCCGCCGACTCGGTCGCGATGTTGCCCTTGTACTCCAGCCCCGGTTCGCGGAAGTGGACCTGGTCGTCGATCATCCCCGGCAGCAGCCGGCTGCCGTCGGCGTCGATGACGATCTCGCCCGGGCGTGCGGCCAGGCCGCTGCCGATGGCCTCGATCCGGCCATCGACGAAGCGCAGGTCGCCGTCGAACTCCCGGCCCTCGTTGACCAGGCGGGCGTTGACGATGAGGGTGGGAGGATGGGTTGCCATCGTCGTTGCGGTCATCGGGGTGCGCTCGGGTCAGGGCGGGGTGGCTCAGGGCGCGGCGGGACGGGGTCGTGCCCGCCGGGGCACAGGGGGTGGCAGCGCGACAGGCGCCTGGCGGTCATCCAGCTGCCCTTGAGGGCGCCGAAGCGCTGGATCGCCTCCATCGAGTACTCCGAACAGGTCGGGACGAAGCGGCAACGCTGGCCGAGCAGGGGGCTCACCCACCGTTTGTAGAAGCGGAGTGCGGCGATCAGCAGACGGTCGATCAAGTGCGGAATCCAGCGGGGGGTGCGGCGGGCGGGCCCCGCGCGGATGCGAGGTTGCTGCTGCAGTCTTGGCAGGGTATAACAGCCCGCTTTCCCGCCTCAAGGGAAGATACGAAGGATTCTCGGACGTGTCAGCAAAGAAACCCGCAAAAAAGGCCGTCAAATCACCCGCGAAAGCGGCCGCCAAGAAGCCTGCGGCCAAGAGCGCCGCGAAGTCGGCGGCGAAGTCGGCCAAACCAGCGGCCAAGCCCGTGGCCCAGAAAATCGTGAAGCCGGCTGCCAAAGCGGCCGCCAAGCCTGCGGCGAAGACGCCTGTGGCCAAGCCCGCCCCGAAGCCTGCGGTCAAGTCGGTCGCCAAGAAGCCCGCCGCCAAGCAGGCCGCGAAGCCAGCGGCCAAGCCCGCGCCGGCCGCCAAGCCTGCGCCCAAGGTCGAAGCGAAGGTGGCACCTGCCGCCAAAGCGCCCGCTGCCAAAGCACCAGAGGTGAAAGCGCCAGTCGCGAAGCCAGCGGTCAAGGTCGAGACCAAAGCGGCGGCCAAGCCGGCGCCGACCCCCACGCCCGCACCGACACCGGCGCCACCGCCGACCAAGCCCGATCCGAAGCCGGAGCAGCCCGCCAAGCCGCCGAAGCCCGGCCCGCGCCCGAACCCCAACGACGAGCCGGCCCAGAAAGCCGCCGTCAAGCCTGCCGTGGTGGTCGCTCCGCGTCCTGCCGCCGGCAAAGTCGCGGTGGCGATCACGTCCCGCACCGTTGCACCTCCCCCGAAAACCCAGGTGAAAGTGATTCCCTATAAAACCGACGAAGCCACCGGCCGCCCGATCCTCCCCGCCGGCTACAAGCCCGCTGCGGACGAGGAATACATGAGCGCGCTGCAGCTCGAATACTTCCGCCAGCGTCTGCTGGGTTGGCGCGCCGATCTGATCGAGGAGTCGAAACAGACCATCGAGAATCTCAAGGACGAAGTGCGCGACGTCGGCGACGATGCCGAACGCGCCACCCGCGAAACCGAGAACTCGCTGGAACTGCGCACCCGCGACCGCTACCGCAAGCTGATCGGCAAGATCGACAGCACGCTCAAGCGTCTGGAAGCCGGCGAGTACGGCTACAGCGTGGATTCCGGCGAAGAGATCGGCCTGCACCGCCTCGAAGCCCGGCTCACCGCCGAGCGCACCATCGACGAGCAGGAACGCTGGGAACATCTGCAGAAGCAGCAGGGCGATTGATCGCTGTCGATCGACGCGCACCGTTCAGGATCCAAGCGAAACCCCGCAGAAATGCGGGGTTTTTCGTGGGTGCGGAGGCTCAGTGCGATCCCGGCGCGGACGCCGCACCTATCACTTCGAATGTCCCCGCCATCGTCGCTTCCGAACTGCCGCCCACGAACACGGTGAATGTGCCGGGCTCGACGACGCGCTGCATCCGCGCGTCATGGAAGGCCAGCGCATCCGGTGCGAGATCGAACGAGAGCGTGCGTCGTTCGCCCGGGCGCAGATGGATGCGGCGGAAGCCGCGCAGTTCGCGCACGGGGCGGGTGATGCTGGCGACATCGTCGCGCAGATACACCTGCACCACTTCGTCGCCCGCGCGCGCGCCGGTGTTCTCGACCGTGATCTCGACGCGCTGGGTGTCGTCCGCGCGCATTTTCGCTTTGGCGATGAGCAGGCCGTCGTAGCGGAATGTGGTGTAGCTCAGGCCGTAGCCGAAGGGATACAGCGGCGTCCATGGCGCATCGATGTATTTCGAGGTGTAGTGATCGGCTTCGATGGGTGGACGGCCGGTGTTCTTGTGCGCGTAGTGGATCGGCACCTGGCCGACGTTGCGTGGGAACGTCGTCGGCAGACGCGCGCTGGGGTTGTGGTCGCCGAACAGCACGTCGGCGATGGCGTTGCCGGCTTCGATGCCGGGGAACCAGGCTTCGAGGATCGCGGTCGCGTCGCGCTGCAGCGGTTCGATCGACAGCGGGCGGCCGTTGAACAGCACCGCGACCGTCGGCTTGCCTGCGGCGCGCACGGCGGCGACCAGCTCCGGCTGCACGCCGGGCAGATCCAGCGATGTGCGGCTGTTGGCTTCGGCGCTCATGTGTTCGCTTTCGCCGACGAACAGCAGCACCGCGTCGGCCTCTTTCGCGATGCGGACCGCTTCGGCGAAGCCCGAAGTGTCCTGGCCGCCGATCTCGGATCCGCGCGCGTACAGCACGCGGGTCTGCGGCGAAACCGCAGCGCGGATCCCCGCCAGCGCCGTCACCGCGTCTTCGGCGCGACCTTCCGCCGCCCAGTTGCCGAGCATGTTGCGGGCGTCGTCGGCCAGCGGCCCGATCACCGCCAGCGTGCGGATGTTCTTCGACAGCGGCAGCACGTCGCCTTCGTTCTTCAGAAGCACCAGCGTATCGCGCGCGATCTCGCGCGCGGCGCGGCGATGCGCGGGGGTGAGCGTGCGTTCGCGCTCGCGGGTTTCGTCGCAATAGCGGTACGGATCGGCGAACAGTCCGAGCCGGTACTTCGCGCGCAGGATGCGCCGCACGGAGGCGTCCACGATCGCCTCGGACACGCGCCCGGCGTGCACTTCGGCGGGCAGATCCTTGCGGTAGATGTCGCTGACCATGTCCACGTCGACGCCCGCGTTCAGCCCCAGCCTGCCGGCGGCGGCGCGATCGGCGGCGATGCCGTGACGCATCAGTTCCATCACCCCGCTGTAGTCGCTGACCACGATGCCGTCGAAGCCCCATTCGCGACGCAGCACGCCGTCGATCAGCGCAGCGTTGGCGTGCATCGGCACGCCGGAAAGCTCGTTGAACGAGGCCATCACCGAGCCCGCGCCCGCGTCGATCGCCGCGCGGAACGGCGGCAGATAGATCTCGCGCAGCGTGCGTTCGGAAATGTCGACGGTGTTGTAGTCGCGTCCGGCCTCGGCGGCGCCGTAGGCGACGAAGTGCTTGGCCGTGGCCAGAACCGTATCGTCGGCGCCGAGGTCCTTGCCCTGGAACCCGCGCACCCGCGCCGCCGCGAAGGCCGCGCCGAGGAACGGGTCTTCACCCGCGCCTTCGACCACGCGACCCCAGCGCGCATCGCGACCGATGTCCACCATCGGCGCGAAGGTCCAATGCACGCCGTGCGCGGCGGCTTCGGTGGCGGCGATGCGCGCGCTGCGCTCGGCGGCGGCCGGATCGAAGCTCGCCGCTTCGGCCAGCGGCACCGGGAAAATCGTGCGGAAGCCATGGATCACGTCGTACGCGAACAGCATCGGGATCCCGAGCCGGGATTCCTCCACCGCGATCTTCTGCAGCCGGCAGCCGCGCGCCACGCCCTGCATGCCGAGGATCGAGCCGACCTCTCCACGGCGGATCGCTTCAAGCCCGGCGGTTTCCGCAGCGGGGCCGGTGTCGTTGCCAGGACCGGGCGGCTGGTTGAGCTGCCCCAGTTTTTCTTCGAGCGTCATCCGTTTCAGCAGTGCTTCGACAAAAGCCGCCTCGCGGTTCGCGGGCGTTTCGGCGGCGGATGCGCCGATAGCGGCGGTGAACAGCGCGGTCGCGATCAGCGACAGGGCGATGCGCTTCGGGCGCGGGCAGGGCGTGGATGGCGTCATCGAGGTATTCGAACACGGCATGCGAGGCACCGACAATCGTGAAAACGCCGAATGTAATCGGTTACATCGAGTCTGTCATCCGCAGCGGACGCCAGCGCTACTGCAGATCCTTCAGATTCAATCGCCGCAGGACCGGCAGTTTCCAGGCGGTGAATCCGGTCACGCCCAAGGTCACGCATCCTCCAACGATCACGGCAGTGGTGAGTCCCAGCAGTTTCGCCATCGAGCCGGCATAGAACGCGCCGAGTTCGTTCGATGAACTGATGAAGATGCTGTTGATCGACGATACCCGGCCGCGCATGTGATCGGGCGTGGCCAATTGCAGGATCGTGGAGCGCAGGACCACGGACACGCCGTCGAACATGCCCGAGAAGAACATGCAGGCCACCGACAGCCACAGCGTTTCCGACAGGCCGAAACCGATGATGCACAGGCCGAAGCCGGCGACCGAACAGAGCATGAAGCGGCCGGCGTGGCGTTCGATCGGGCGACGCGCCAGCCACAGACCAACGATCACCGCGCCAGCGGCGGGTGCCGCGCGCAGCAGGCCCAGCGCTTCCGGCCCCGCGTGCAGCACGTCCTTGATGAAGGCCGGCGCCAGCGACACCGCGCCGCCGAACAGCACCGCGAACATGTCCAGCGCCATCGCGCCCAGCATCACCGGGGTCGCGAACACGAAGCGCAGGCCTTCGCCGATGCTGGCGAAGATCGGGCTGCGTTCGTGCGACAGCGCGGGCTCGGCGGTGCGCAGGGTCGCCAGCGACAGCACTGCGCCAAGCGCGAACAGCGCGCCGAGGGCGTATGCCGGACCGGCCGGTATCGCGATGCCATCCGCGTATCCGCCCAGATGTTTGACGAAGCCGATCGCGCTGCCGCCGATCGCCGGCCCCAGCACCAGCGCCGACTGGAACACCACGCTGCCGATGCCCGAGCCCCGGGTGAACTGCTCGCGCGGCAGCACGCAGGCGAACAGGGTGTTGTAGACCGGGCCGAGGAACGAACGCACCGCGCCGGTGAACATGATCGCGGCGTAGATCAGCCACAGCCGCGACCGTGAATCTTCCGCAGCGCCGAACACCATGCCCCACGCGATCAGCGCGAGCAGGATCGGAGTCATGCCCAGACCGATGCAGGCGACGATGCCGAGCCGTCGCTTCGGCAGGTGATCGACCAGATAACCCGCGAACGGCGCCACGCAGAAGAACGGAAGCACTTCCGCGAGTCCGATCAATCCAAGTTTCCACGGATCGTTGGTGAGTTCGTATACATGCCAGCCCACCGCAACCGCCACGATCTGATACGACAGGATCGTGAACAGCCGATAGCCCATCAGCCCGAGAAACGCGCGGTTGCGCAGCGGCGGCGCGGGCTGCGGATGATCGCTGGCGATCATGCTCGCGAACGCCTGCGCATCAGTGGGTGCGTGCGGCGCGTTCGCGCAAGGCGTCCTGCGCGGTGGCCTTGATGAACGCGAGCAGCGCAGCCAGGCCGTTGTTGCGTGTCGGCGAGAGATGCTTGGCCAGACCGACATCGGCGATGTAGCGCGCGTCGGCGGACATGATCTCGTCGGCGCTGCGGCCGGAGTACACGCGCAGCGCGAGATAGACCAGACCGGAGACGATCGCCGAGTCGCTGGCGGCGGCGAAATCGAGGCGGTCGGCATCGCCGGAAGCCGCGATCCACACCATCGATTGACAGCCGTGCAGGCGATGCGTGTCGTTCTTCAGCGCATCGTCCATCGGTGGCAGTTTGCGGCCGAGATCAATGAGGTACTGGTAGCGTTCGGACCAGTCGCCGAAGAACGCGAATTCGTCGCGGATGGCGTCCTGGGCTTCTGCGGCGGTGGGTTCGAGTGGGAAGAGAGTCATTGGTTGCTTTTCGTAGGAGCGACGGGAGTCGCGATTGCTTTCGTTCCATGTCGAACAGCTTCCGTCCGCTTCGCGGCCGGGTTCATTTCTTTTGCTGGCCCAAAAGAAACGAACCAAAGAAAAGGGCCTTCCCCGACGAAGCGAAACTGCTATCGGATGCGGCACGGGGATTTTCCGACTCGTCATCCATGACTCGGTCGGAAAACGACGCACATCCTGTGCGTCGCCCGCTGGGTCTGGTTTTGCTGCGGGCTTTCAGACATCAAGCCCGCTTCCATGTAACGCCCTGCGGCGTGTCTTCCAGAAGAATGCCTTCGTCGGCGAGCTGCTTGCGGATCGCATCGGCGCGGGCGAAATCGCGGGCGGCCTTTGAAGTATTGCGCTCGTCGACCAGCGACTGGATGCGGGCATCGTCGTCGTTGGATGCGCCGCGTGCGAACCAGACATCCGGCGTCTGCTGCAGCAGGCCTATGGCGAGGCCTGCGCCGAGCAAATGGGCTTTCGCCTGGCGGAGCTGAGAAGTAATTTCTTCTGTGCGTTCAACGCTAGGGCCACCAGGGGGGGCAAGTAATTGACGCGCTTTGCTTGCAATGGATGAAATTTCAGCAAGTGCTTGTGGGGTGTTCAGATCATCGTCCAGCACTTCTTGGATGCGATCGGGAATCTCTGGAGTTGCCTCAATGTTAGAGAGAGTTTCTAACGTGCGGTATAGCCGGTCCAACGTCTTTACCGCCTGTTCGATCAAGCTGTCCGACCATTCGAGCGGCTGCCGGTAATGCGCCGACAGCAGCGCGTAGCGCAGCGCTTCCGGCGGATGTTCGCGGACCAGATCGTGGACGCGCTGGATGTTGCCGACCGACTTCGCCATCTTGCTGCCGCCGAAGTTCAGCATGCCGTTGTGCAGCCACCAGTTCGCGAAGATCTTCCCGCCGTGCGCGCATTCGCTCTGCGCGACTTCGTTTTCGTGATGCGGGAACTGCAGATCGACGCCGCCAGCATGGATGTCGATGGTGTCGCCGAGATGCGCTTCGGCCATCGCCGAGCATTCGATATGCCAGCCCGGGCGGCCGACGCTCCACGGCGATTCCCAGCCGGGCAGGCCTTCGGTCGACGGCTTCCACAGCACGAAATCGCCGGGGTTGCGCTTGTACGGCGCCACTTCGACGCGCGCACCCGCGATCATGTCCTCGGGATCGCGGCGCGACAGCTTGCCGTAACCGGCGAAGGTGTCCACCGCGAAGAGCACGTGGCCTTCTGCGGCGTAGGCATGACCTTCGTCGATCAGGTGCTGGATCATCGCGATCATCTGCGGGATGTGCGCGGTCGCCGACGGTTCGATGTCCGGCGCGAAATCGCCGCTGACGCCCAGCGCGGCCATGTCGTCGCGATACGCGGCCGCGTACTTGTCGGTGATCGTGGCGATCGGCGTACCGAGTTCCTTGGCCGCCGCGTTGATCTTGTCGTCAACGTCGGTGATGTTGCGCGCATAGCGCAGTTGGCCATAGCGGCGACGCAACAGCGCGGCGAGTACGCCGAACACCACCGGACCGCGGGCGTTGCCGATGTGCACGTAGTTGTAGACCGTCGGCCCGCAGACGTACATCGTCGGACAGGTCGGATCGAGCGGGGCGAACGGTTCGACCTGACGGGTCAGGCTGTTGTAGAGATGCAGGCTCATGATGATGTCGACGCGAGGGGATGGGTCGATTCTAGCGGTCGCAGGACGGTCACGACAGCGGCGGTTCAGCATGCGGGCAGCCGAGGCCCTACACTGGTCGGCCGATGAATCCACCTACCGCCATCTCCCTGCATCGATTCGGCCTGCCGCTGCTCTTGTGCGTGGCGCTGTCCGCGCAGGCGCAGACCACAGTCATCCAGACGCCCAACGTGCGCACCGAGTATGCGCAGGTACTGCGGGTCGAACCGGTCTATCAGACCCTGCGCGCATACGCCGTCGAAGAACGCTGCGATCCGCCGGCCGAAGCCGGACAGCCCGGCCGGAACTGCCGCCCGGTGCGGGTGGAGCGCGAGTTCCAGCGACCGATCGCCTATGACGTCGATTACATCCACCGCGGCGTCAAATATCGCTCACGCATTCCCTACGACCCGGGCAAACGCCTGCGTCTAAAGGTGTCGGTCACCCCCGATATCGATGCTGCCGGAAAGCGCTGACGGGCTGCGGGGAGCCGCCGCAGCGCTTGCAGCCGGTCCCGGCGCGTGCGAGCATTCGCCCCCTATGCAGAACGCGCAACCCCTCGCGATCACCAGCGCCCGGATGGCTTCCGGCATGACCTCGCGCGCGCGCCGACCGGAACCCCACACGCCTGCTGGGTGATCCGGAACCGTCGTCATACGCTGCACCGACAAGATTCCACGATCAGGCCCGGCTCACCGCCGGGCCTTTCTGTTTGCGCCGATCTTTCCGCTGATTTTTCCTACCACCACCGCCGGGATCTTCCATGAAGCATTTCTTGAACACCCAGGACTGGAGCCGCGCCGAACTGGACGCCGCGCTCGCCGACGCCGCACGCTTCAAGCGCGAAAAACTGGGCGATGCGCTCAAGGGCAAGAGCATCGCGCTGGTGTTCTTCAACCCGTCGATGCGCACCCGTACCAGCTTCGAGCTCGGCGCGTTCCAGCTCGGTGGCCACGCCGTGGTGCTCGCGCCCGGCAAGGATGCCTGGCCGATCGAATTCGACCTCGGCACGGTGATGGATGGCGACACCGAAGAACACATCGCCGAAGTGGCGAAAGTGCTGAGTCGCTATGTGGACCTGATCGGCGTGCGCGCGTTCCCGAAATTCATCGACTGGTCCGCCGACCGCGAGGACAAGGTGCTCAAGGGCTTCGCGAAATACGCGACCGTGCCGGTCATCAACATGGAAACCATCACCCATCCCTGCCAGGAACTGGCGCATGCCATGGCGCTGCAGGAACATTTCGGCACCCCTGACCTGCGCGGCAAGAAGTACGTGTTGACCTGGACTTATCACCCCAAGGCGCTGAACACCGCCGTCGCCAATTCCGCGCTGACCATCGCCACGCGCATGGGCATGGACGTGACTCTTCTGTGCCCGACCGCCGATTACATTCTCGATGAGCGCTACATGGGCTGGGCTGCGCAGAACGTCGCCGAGAACGGCGGTTCGTTGCAGGTCAGTCACGACATCGACAGCGCCTACGCCGGCGCCGATGTGGTCTATGCGAAAAGCTGGGGCGCGCTGCCGTTCTTCGGCAACTGGGAACCGGAGAAACCCATCCGCGACCGGCACAAGCACTTCATGATCGACGAACGGAAGATGGCGCTGACCAACAATGGCGTGTTCTCGCACTGCCTGCCGCTGCGCCGGAACATCAAGGCCACCGATGCCGTGATGGACGCGCCGTACTGCATCGCCGTGAACGAAGCCGAGAACCGCCTGCACGTGCAGAAAGCGGTGATGGCCGTGCTTGCGAACCAATAAGGCTTTTCTCCTTCCCCCACCCCAACCCTCCCCCGCATGCGGGGGAGGAGGAAACCCAAACCACGAGAGACATCATGAGCAGCCAAGACATCGTCCTCGCCTTCTCCGGCGGCCTCGATACCAGTTTCTGCGTGCCTTATCTCAAGGAGCGCGGCTGGAACGTGCATACGGTGTTCGCCGACACCGGCGGCGTCGATGCCGAGGAACGCGCCTTCATCGAACAGCGCGCCGAGGAACTGGGCGTCGCCTCGCATCTCACCATCGACGGTGGTCCGGCGCTGTGGGACGGTTTCGTGAAGCCGTTCGTGTGGGCAGGCGAGGCGTACCAGGGCCAGTATCCGCTGCTGGTGTCCGATCGTTATCTGATCGTCGATGCCACGCTGGCGCGTGCGAACGCATTGGGCACGAAGACCATCGCCCACGGTTGCACCGGCATGGGCAACGACCAGGTGCGTTTCGATCTGGCGGTGAAATCCAGCGGTGACTACGCCATCGTCGCGCCGATCCGCGAAATCCAGAAGGAACACACCCAGACCCGCGCCTACGAACAGGCGTATCTGGAAGAACGCGGCTTCGGCGTGCGCGCCAAGCAGAAGGCGTACACGATCAACGAAAACCTGCTCGGTCTGACGATGTCCGGCGGCGAGATCGATCGCTGGGAAGCGCCGGGCGAAGGCGCGCGCGGCTGGTGCGCTCCGCGCAGCGAATGGCCCGAAGCGCCGCTGCAGGTCGCGCTGCGCTTCGTCAATGGCGAAGCGGTCGCGATCGACGGCATCGGGATGCCGGGCGCGCAGATTCTCGCGAAGCTCAATACGCTGTTCGCGCCGTATGGCGTCGGTCGCGGTCTGTACACCGGCGACACCACCATCGGTCTCAAGGGGCGGATCGTGTACGAGGCGCCGGGCCTCACCGCGCTGCTGGTCGCGCACCGCGCGCTGGAGGAAGCGGTGCTGACCAAACAGCAGAACCGCTTCAAGCCCGATGTCGCGCGCAAATGGGTGGAGCTGGTGTACGAAGGTTTCTATCACGACCCGCTGAAGACCGATCTCGAAGCCTTCCTCGCCTCGTCGCAGGCGATGGTCAACGGCGAGATCGTGATCGAAACCCGCGGCGCCCGCGTCGATGCCGTCGCGGTGCGTTCGCCACATCTGCTCAACGCCAAGGGCGCGACCTATGCGCAGTCGGCGGACTGGGGCGTGGAAGAGGCCGAAGGCTTCATCAAACTGTTCGGCATGAGCAGCACGCTCTGGGCCGAAGTGAACAGCAGCCGCTGACCGACGATGCTTCACGACATCCTCCAACATCTCGAAGCGCTGGTGTCCTTCGACACCCGCAATCCGCCGCGCGTCATCGGCACCGGCGGCATCTTCGACTATCTGCGTGCGCAACTGCCCGACTTCACCTGCACCATCACCGATCACGGTGCGGGCGCGGTGTCGATGCTTGCCGTTCGCGGCACGCCGACGCGTGTTTTCAACGTGCATCTCGATACCGTGCCGTCGTCCGAAGCATGGAGCGCCGATCCGCTGAAGCTGCGCATCACCGATGAAAAGGCGATCGGCCTCGGTGCCTGTGATATCAAGGGCGCGGCTGCGGGTCTGATCGTCGCCGCGCAGCGCACTGCTGGCGATGCCGCATTCCTGTTCAGCACCGACGAAGAAGCCAACGATGCGCGCTGCATCGCTGCGTTTCTCGCCAGCGATCACGGATTCACGGAAGCCATCATCGCCGAACCGACCCGATGCGAAGCGGTGCTCGCGCATCGCGGCATCGCTTCGGTGCTGATGAAATTCCGGGGTTCGGCTGGACACGCCTCCGGCGCGAATGCGATCCATGCCAATGCCTTGCACCACGCGATGCGCTGGGGCGCGCAGGCGCTGGATCTGGTCGAAGCCGAATCGCACCGCCGTTTCGGCGGGCTGACCGGCCTGCGCTTCAACATCGGCAAGGTCGAAGGCGGCATCAAGGCCAACGTGATCGCACCGAGCGCCGAAGTCCGTTTCGGATTCAGACCCTTGCCGTCACATGATATCGACGAACTCCATGCACGGTTCCGCGACTGTGCGACCGAGGATGCGTTCGGTCATTACGAGGAAACATTCCGTGGACCGCCGCTGCCTGCCGGCGATGTCGCGCATGCAGAAGAGCGCCGCCTCGAGGCGCGCGATCTTGCCGACGAACTTGGCCTGCCGATCGGTAACGCTGTGGATTTCTGGACCGAGGCCTCGCTGTTTTCCGACGCCGGCCTCACCGCCTTCGTCTACGGCCCCGGCGATATCGCCCAGGCGCATACCGCCGACGAGTGGGTCGCGCTCGACCAGCTCGAACGCTACACCGCTTCCATCATCCGCATTCTCGACGGAACCGTTTCGATATGACACCTGCATTCCACAGCCGCGTGCTCGATCACCAGGTCCATGACCCGCAGACGCGCCAGACCATCGTCCGGCTGCTGTCGAGCATGGCCGGAGCGAAGGAAATTTCTCAGTACCTGAAGCGTTTTTCGCAGCTCGACGCCGCGCGCTTCGCGCTGGTGAAGGTCGGCGGCGCGGTGCTGCGCGATGATCTCGATGCGCTGACCTCGTCGCTCGCGTTTCTGCAGGATGTGGGGCTGACACCGATCGTCATCCACGGCGCCGGGCCGCAGCTCGACGACGAGTTGTCCGCTGCTGGCATCCAGAAACAGACCGTCAACGGTCTGCGCGTGACCACGCCTGAAGCGCTGGCGATCGTGCGCCGTGTGTTCCATGCGCAGAATCTGAAGCTGGTGGAAGCGCTGCAGGCGCAGGACGCGCGCGCGACCTCGATCGTCTCTGGCGTGTTTGAAGCCGATTATCTCGACCGCGACACCTACGGTCTGGTCGGCGAAGTGAAACGGGTCGATCTCGCGCCGATCTACGCCAGTCTGCAGGCCGGTTCGATTCCGGTCATCGCCAGTCTCGGCGAAACCATCGGCGGCCAGATCCTCAACGTCAATGCGGACTTCGCCGCGAACGAACTGGTGCAGGTGCTGCAGCCGTACAAGATCGTGTTCCTCACCGGCACCGGCGGCCTGCTCGACGGCGACGGCAAGGTCATCGATTCGATCAATCTGTCGACCGAATACGACGCGTTGATGGTGCAGCCTTGGATCAACGGTGGCATGCGCGTGAAGATCGAGCAGATCAAGCGACTGCTGGACGCGCTGCCGCTGTCGTCGTCGGTGTCGATCACGCGCCCGGAAGAACTCGCGAAGGAGCTTTTCACCCACAAAGGTTCGGGCACGCTGGTGCGCAGAGGCGAGCGCGTGCTGCAGGCGACGCGCTGGGACGAATTGGATACCGATCGTCTGCGTGGACTGATCGAATCCGCTTTCGGCCGTACGCTGGTGCCGGATTATTTCGAACGCACCGCGCTGCATCGCGCCTACGTCAGCGAGAATTATCGCGCAGCGGTCATCCTCACCGAAGAGCGCGGCCTGCCGTATCTCGACAAGTTCGCCGTGCTCGACGACGCGCAGGGCGAAGGGCTCGGCCGCGCCGTGTGGCAGCTGATGC
>CAZGBA010000061.1:0-21626 GCA_964523435.1 uncultured Xanthomonas sp. | reverse complement strand
TGGTCACGATTTCCCGCGACAATCTCATCGTCGACAGCGAGCACATGGAAACGCTGCCCGAAGGCATCCGTCTGCGCGTGATGTTCAACGAAGACGTGGCCCTGGTGCCCGATCTCGATGCCGCCGAGCGGATGATCGTCGAGGTATTGCGGCAAGCTGCGTGACGGTTCGTAGGGTGGGCCTTGGCCCACCATTACGATGTAGCCGTTCGCTCCGGAACCTGATCGAAGCGGTTTCGAGGATTGAAATGTTTGCCTGATAGTTGCAATGGTGGGCCAAGGCCCACCCTACAAATCCCCGAACTTCGCCTGCAGTGCAGCGATCGCGGCCAAGCCTGCGGTTTCCGTGCGCAGCACGCGCGGACCGAGACGCAGGCCGGTGAAACCTGCGCTGCGCAGTATCGTGCGGTCTTTCTCCGACCAGCCACCTTCCGGTCCGATCCCGATCACGATGCCCGCAGCGTTCACCGGCGACAGCGTGTCGAAGCGATGCTCGCCGAGCGGGTCGAGCGTGAGTTTCAACGCACCCGCATCGAGCGCAGCAGCGGCCTCGGACAATCCGCACGGTGGCAACAGCTCCGGAATGCGCGCACGGCCACTCTGCTCGCAGGCCGACGTGATAACGCTGCGCCAGTGCGCGACGCGTTTTTCCAGACGATCGCCGTCGAGCCTCACTTCGGTGCGGTCGGCGAACACCGGCGCGATCGCGGCGACGCCCAGCTCGGTCGCTTTCTGCAGGATCAGGTCCATCTTCTCGCCGCGCGCGATGCCCTGCAGCAGGACCAGACGCAGCGGCGATTCGTTGTCGACGACGCGCACGCCGTTCACTTCCGCTTCGACGCCACGTTTGCCGGCGCTGAGCAGGGTCGCGTCGTAGTCGTGGCCGTCGCCGTTGAACAGCACGCAGCCCTCGCCTTCGCGCAGGCGCAGCACGCGCACGAGATGCGCGCCTGCGCTCTCGGGCAGCACGACGCGCGCGCCGGGCGCGAGCGGCAGGTCGACGAAGACGCGGGTCAGACGCATGTGGTGGCCTCTTCGATCGCAGCGAGGGTGACTTCTGCGAGCTGCTGCAATTGCGCAGCGTCGATGCAGTAGGGCGGCATCCAGTACAGCACGTCGCCTAGCGGTCGCAGCAGCACGCCGCGCGCCAGCGCCGCACGATAGGCATGCAAACCGATGCGCAGCGCGGGGTCGAACGGCGTGCGCTTGTCGCCATCGCGGGTGAGCTCGAACGCGACGATCATTCCAGCCTGGCGCACGTCGGCGACATGGCGATGTCCGCCGATGCCGGCGGCCAAATCGCGCATCGTCTTCGCGGTGTCGCGGTTGCGCGCGAGCACGTCATCGCTGGCGAAGATGTCCAGGGATGCGAGCGCCGCCGCGCAGGCCAGTGGATTGCCGGTGTAACTGTGCGAATGCAGGAACGCGCGGTCGCGCGAGTCGTCGAGGAAACCGTCGTACAGAGTCTGCGTCGTCAGCACCGCCGACAGCGGCAGCGCACCGCCGGTCAGACCTTTCGACAGGCAGAGCAGATCCGGCATCACGCCCGAATCCTCGCACGCGAACATCGGCCCGGTGCGGCCGAAACCCACCGCGATCTCATCGGCGATCAGGAACACCTCGTGGGCGTCGCACAGTTCGCGTACCCGCTTGAGATAGACCGGATCGTGCATGCGCATACCGCCCGCGCATTGCACGCGCGGTTCGAGGATCAGTGCGCAGATCTCGCCGCGATGCCGGTCGAGGAGATCGGCGAGCGCAGCCGCAGCCGCTTCCGCATGCGTAGCTGCATCGACGCCGTCGGCCGCGAGGTAGGCATCGGGCGAGGGCGCGAACAGGCATTCGACCAGCAGCGGCGCGTAGACGCGGCGGTACAGCGGGATGTCGCCCACCGACAGCGCACCGATGGTTTCGCCGTGATAGCCGTTTTCCAGCGCGACGAATTTCGTGCGCCCGCTGTCATGGCCGTCGCGGTTGCGGAACCAGTGGAACGCCATCTTCAGCGCCACTTCCACGCCCGCCGAACCGTTGTCGGCATAGAACACTTTGTTCAGCGCAGCGCGTCCCGCCTGGCGCGGCGCGATGGCGAGCAGCCGCTCCGCCAGCTCGACTGCCGGCGCATGCGAGACGCCGGCCAGGATCACGTGTTCCAGCGTCCGCGCCTGCCGCGCAATGGCCTCGGCGATGCGCGGCTCGCAGTGGCCGTGGATATTCGTCCACCAGCTGCTGATCGCATCCAGCGTGCGCCTGCCGTCGTGACCGATCAGCCACGCACCCTCGCCGCGCGCGATCGGTAGCAAGGGCAGGGTGTCGGGGTGCTCGCGCATCTGCGTGCAGGGGTGCCAGAGCACCGCGAGATCGCGCGCGCGCCAGCGCCCGGCGGCATCGTCGTCCGCGTCGGTCGGCCCGCTGTCGTTTATGATCGGCGCATGCGTCTTCATCCCCCCATTATTGCCTGTCCGGCTGCGCGGCGCGTCCGCCCGGGTGCCGCGTGACCCGGCCCCTGCCGATCATCCACGAGGTCCGCCGCCATCAAGGCGACCCGCATCGCGTGGTCGAGGAACTGGATCTCGAATTCTCCAACGGCGAGCGCCGGCTCTATCACCGCGCACCTGCGGGCGAGCACGGCGCGGTGATCGTGGTGCCGATGCTGGACGACGACACCGTGTTGCTGATCCGCGAATACGCGGCGGGCACCCATCGCTACGAACTCGGCCTGGTCAAAGGCAAGATCGATGCCGGCGAGACGCCCGAGGAAGCGGCGAACCGCGAATTGAAGGAAGAAGCCGGCTACGGCGCGCGCTCGCTGACGGTACTGCGCCGGATCAGTCTCGCGCCGACCTACATGGGTCACGAAACCATTCTGGTGCTGGCGCGTGATCTTTATGAAGAGCGGCTGCCGGGAGACGAACCGGAAGTGATCGACGTGGTGCCGTGGAAGCTCGATGCACTGCACGAATTGATTCTGGCCGAAGATTTTTCCGAGGGACGCTCGATCGCCGCGCTGTTCCTCGTCAGGGAGTGGTTGCGCCATGCCGATGCGAAGTGACAGGACCGACGACGGATCGACGGAAGACGGATTGATCGACGACACGTTGATCGACGACAGGATCCGCGAAAGCGTGATCGCGCTGGCGATCGCCGCCGCCGCCGATATTCTGGCGATCTACGATGGCGCGTTCGATGTCGAGCAGAAAGCCGACGACAGCCCGCTGACCGCCGCCGATCTCGCATCGCACCGGCGCATCGTCGAAGGTCTGCAGCGGCTGACGCCGGACATTCCGGTGCTGTCCGAGGAATCGTCGGCAACCGACATCGCCACGCGCCGCAGCTGGTCGCGGCTGTGGCTGGTCGATCCGCTCGACGGCACCCGCGAGTTCATCAAGCGCAACGGCGAGTTCACCGTCAACATCGCGCTGATCGAGAATGGCGTCGCCACGTTCGGCGTGATCCAGGCGCCGGTCACCGGCGAATTGTGGTGGGGCGATCTGGCGCACGGCGCATACCGTCGCGATGCGGTCGGCGAGATCGCGCTGGAAACGCGTACGCCTGCGCTGCCGTCGCTGCGCGTCGCCGCCAGCCGCTCGCACCGCGATGCGCGCACCGAGGCGTTCATGGCGAAGATGGCCGCGCAGATGGGCGAACTCGAAGCGATCGGCGTCGGCTCGTCGCTGAAATTCTGCCGGGTCGCCGAGGGCGCCATCGACGTGTACCCGCGCTTCGCGCCGACCAGCGAATGGGACACCGCTGCAGGTCAGGTGATCGTCGAAGCCGCTGGCGGTCGTGTGCTCGATCCGCAGGGCCGACCGTTCCGTTACAACCAGCGCGACACGCTGCTCAACGGCGACTTCGTGGCCATGGGAGACCCTGCTTTGCCGTGGCGCGCATGGGTCGAGTAATGAGCGGCACGAACGACATCCAACGCCTGCTGACGATCATGGCCCGTCTGCGCGACCCGCAGGGCGGCTGCCCGTGGGATCTCCAGCAGACGTTCGCGACCATCGCGCCATACACGGTGGAAGAAGCCTACGAGGTCGCCGATGCGATCGATCGTGGCGACCTCGACGATCTGAAGGACGAACTCGGCGATCTGCTGTTCCAGGTTGTCTTCCATGCGCGCATGGCCGAAGAGCAGGGCGCCTTCGATTTTTGCGATGTGGTCGCGGCGATCAGCGACAAGATGGAGCGCCGGCATCCGCACGTGTTCGCGGGCATGAGCATCGCCGACAGCGACGCGCTGAACGCGATGTGGGATGCCGAAAAGAAAAAAGAAAGGCTGGCGAAGCACGGCGATGCTGCCGATGCTTCAGCACTGGCCGGGGTTGCCCGTGGGCTGCCGGAATGGCAGCGTGCGGTGAAGCTGCAGAAGAAAGCGGCGACCGTCGGTTTCGACTGGCCCGGACCTGCGCCGGTGATCGAGAAATTGAAGGAAGAGCTTGAGGAAGTGCGGGTCGAATTCGATGCGCTTGCCGCTGCGCCAGGCAGTGCCGAAGTGCGCGACCGGCTGGAGGACGAACTGGGCGATCTGCTGTTCGTCGCCGCGAATCTCGCGCGCCATGCCAAGGTCGATCCCGGCGCTGCGCTGCGCCGCGCCAATCACAAGTTCGAGCGTCGCTTCCGGGCGATGGAAACCATGGCCGCCGCCGATGGCGTGCGGCTGTCCGATCTGCCGTTGGATGCGCAGGATGCGTACTGGGATCGCGCCAAGGCTGCCGAAGCAGCGACAGACGCATGAAATGTCATCGCCACCGCGAACACGATGCGGTCGGCGTCTGCGCCGCCTGCGGTAAAGGTCTCTGCGCGGAGACCTGCGCGCACGATGGCGCGTTAGGTCTGCACTGCGACACCGCCTGCGAGCGGCGTCTGCAGCGGCGCGAGCCGCGCGGTGATGCGCCGGTCGGCGCGGTCTGGTCGGTGCTGCTGGTCGTGTTCGGATGCGCGCTGCTGTACTACGGTTACCGCTATTCGGAGTGGTCGATGAGCGTGCCGAATCTGCTCGGTATGCTGTTCCTCTGGTACGGTGTGGTCCTGTTGCTGCAACGCGCGGTTGCCCGTGCTTCCGGGCCCGCGAAAAACAACTGATCGGAGATGCCCATGGCCGGTTTTTCCAGCTTCCGCGAGTTCTATCCGTTCTACCTCGGCGAACACCGAAACACCGTCTGCCGGCGGCTGCATTTCGTCGGCACCTCGGGCGCGCTGGGCTGCATCCTCGCGGCGATCGTGCGCGACAACGCATGGTGGCTGCTGGCGGCGCTGGTCTGTGGTTACGGGTTCGCATGGGTCGGGCATTTCTTCTTCGAAAAGAACCGCCCGGCGACGTTCAAATATCCGTTCTATTCCTTCGCGGGCGATTGGGTGATGTACAAGGACATCCTGATCGGACGGATCAAGTTCTGATCCCCAATCATCGCGATGGCTTTTCGTAGGAACGGTTTTTTGTAGGAGCGGCTTCAGCCGCGAAACTGTTCTCCCTCCCTTTCGCGCAGCGAAGGGGAGGGCTGGGGAGGGGTTGCGTCGGCATGCAATCATCCGAAGTGCAATTCAACCCCCTCCCAACCTCCCCCTGCGCTGCGCGCAAGGGGAGGCGCAGAGCGCATCGCCGTTTTTTGTAGGAGCGGCTTCAGCCGCGAAGCCCGCAACATGTCCGTGGCCATGCGGACAGCAACCCCGTAATCACGCGTTTAATTGCACAGGTTGTCGCAACGGAGATGCGGTCGGCTTCGCGGCTGAAGCCGCTCCTACAAAAGCGGCTCCTACAGAAGCTTTCGTTCACTCCAGAAAGATCAACCACGCCGCGACCGCGATCAGTGCGAAGCCCGCCCAGTGATTCCACTTCAGCGACTGGTCCAGA
Source organism: uncultured Xanthomonas sp. (assembly GCA_964523435.1). Classification (GTDB taxonomy): domain Bacteria; phylum Pseudomonadota; class Gammaproteobacteria; order Xanthomonadales; family Xanthomonadaceae; genus Lysobacter_I. Next base: position 15,776 of record CAZGBA010000061.1, on the reverse strand, counting down.
TACGTCGACGAGAACACCGCGAACACCAGCAGCGTGATCACTTCCTGCATGCCCTTGAGCTGCGGCGCCGAATAGTACGTGCTGCCCCAGCGGTTGGCCGGCACCATCAGCGTGTATTCAAACAGGGCGATACCCCAGCTTGCGGCGATCGCGACCACCAGCGGCGCGGTCTTGTATTTCAGATGCCCGTACCAGGCGAAGGTCATGAAGATGTTCGAGCACAGCAGCAGGACGATAGGGACGAAGCGTTCGAGGGCGATGGGCATGGCGGCGTCGGTCGAGGGGATCGTGCGATGATGCGTGGCAACGCACCGGTTCGCCAAGACGCCGGGCTGCGCCGGGGAACATCCCGCCGTTCAGACGGTCAACCGCAGGATGCTTCCGGTCGTTCCACTCCTCTGCCTGCCGATCCTCCCCACCGCGATTCCAAGACCTCCCATGCCCCCATCCCGCAAGCCTTCCTTCTTCTCGCGTCGCATCCTCATCGTGGTCGTCGTGCTTGCCGCAATCGCGGCCGCGCTTTGGTTCTGGAAAGGCAGTAGCGGCGCCGACGAACAGCGTTTCCGCACGGCGAAAGTCGAACAGGGCGACATCCGGGTCGCGATTTCGGCCACCGGCACGCTCAATGCACTGTCGACCGTGGACGTGGGTAGTGAAGTCTCCGGCAAGGTCACCGAAGTGCTGGTCGACTTCAACGACCGGGTGCGCAAAGGGCAGATGATCGCCCGCATCGATCCCAGCACCTTCGAAGCGCAGATCGCGCAGGGCGACGCCACCATCGCCAGCGCCCGCGCCAACCTGCAGACGGCGCAGGCCACCCTGCGCAACGCCGAGCTGGACTACGGCCGCAAGGCCTCGCTCGTGCAGCAGAAACTCATCGCCCGCGGCGATCTGGATCAGGCGCTCGCAGCGCGCGATCAGGCGCGTGCGCAGGTCACCGCGGCCGAGGCGCAAATCCGCCAGCAGCAGGCGTCGACGCAGAATTTCCGGCTGAATCTCGGCCGCACCGTGATCCTTTCGCCGGTCGATGGCGTAGTGCTGAACCGTTCCGTCGAACCCGGCCAGACCGTCGCCGCCAGCCTGCAGGCGCCGGTGCTGTTCAAGATCGCCGAAGACCTGGTGCGGATGGAGATCGTGCTGGCGGTGGACGAATCCGACATCGGCCAGGTCAAGCAGGGACAGGCGGTGAGTTTCACCGTCGATGCCTTCCCCGACCGCCAGTTCCGTGGCGAGGTCAGCCAGGTCCGGCTCTCGGCCACCAACACCAACAACGTCATCACCTATCCGGTGGTGGTGGCGGTCGACAACAGCGACGAAGTGCTGCTGCCGGGCATGACCACCAATGCCGAAATCGAAGTCAGCCGACGCGACAACATCCTGAAGGCGCCGAACGCGGCGATGCGCTTCAAGCCGCCGGTCGAGGATCCGACGGACGCGCAGACCCCGCAGCGCGGCAGCGGCATGACCGATGAACTGCCGGGCATCGCGGCATCGCTGCAGTTGGATGCGACCCAGCAGGCCGCGTTCGACGCGGCGATGACGAAGATGCGCGAGCGCATCGCCGCGCGCACTGCCGCGCCGCCGCAGGGCCAGACCAGCGGTGGCCTGTTCGGCGGCCGTCCGCCCGGTGCGGGCGGCAACCCATCCGGCGCCAACGGCAACGCCAGCGGCGCGATGCGCAAGCGCATGCTGGAACGCATGAATCAGCAGTTCGCGGAGTTCCGCGCGGCGCTGCGCGATCCGCAGCGCCTGCAGTGGGATGCGGCCGTCAACGCGCTGGTCGGTGCGCGCCGCGCGCCGGTCTATGTGCTGGCCGAAGGCAAACCGAAACAGGTGATGGTGCGCGTCGGCGCTTCCGACGGCAGCAGCACCGAGATCAACGGCGAACTGAAAGCCGGCGATGACGTCATCGTCGGCGTGCAGACGGCGGAGCCGGGCAAGTGAGCGCAGTCCCGCGCGCCCGCCCGGCGCAGCATCCGGTGATCGAGACCCGATCGCTCAGCAAGGTCTACGCGGCGGGCACCGAAGCGGAAGTGGTCGCGCTGAAGGACGTCGATCTGAGGATCGAACACGGTGAGTTCGTCGCGATCATGGGGCCGTCGGGCTCGGGAAAATCCACGCTGATGAATCTGATCGGCTGTCTCGACACGCCGACCTCCGGCACCTATCTGTGCGACGGCGTCGATGTCGCGACGCTCGATGCCGAAGAACGCGCGATGCTGCGTCGGGACAAGATCGGTTTCGTGTTCCAGGGCTTCAATCTGCTGTCGCGGATGAGCGCGCAGGACAATGTCGCGATGCCATTGAGCTATGCGCGCGTGCCGCCGGCCGAGCGCAGGCAGCGCGCGGCCGAAGCGCTGACTGCGGTGGGTCTGGGCGAACGCATGCGCCATCGTCCCAGCGAACTCTCCGGCGGCCAGCAACAGCGCGTGGCGATCGCGCGCGCGCTGATCCACCGTCCGGCGATCCTGATGGCCGACGAACCCACCGGCGCGCTGGATACGCGCACCGGACAGGAAATCCTCGCGCTGTTCGAGCGCCTGCGCGGCGAGGGCCACACCATCATCCTGATCACCCACGATGCCGAAGTGGCGGCGCACGCCGACCGCACCTGCGTGATGCGCGACGGCGAGCTGCACGAAAGCGAATTGCATGCGGAGTCCGCGCCATGAGCGCCGCGATCCACGATGCATCGACGCCCGTGCCCGGCGGCATGAGTCTGACCGAAGTCTTGCGCACCGCGCTGTTCGCGCTGCGCGGCAACTGGCTGCGCAGCGCGCTGACTTCGCTGGGCGTGATCATCGGTATCGCTGCGGTGATCGTGATGGTGTCGGTGGGACAGGGCACCCAGGCGGAGATCGAAAAACTCGTTTCCGGCCTCGGCTCGCAGCGGCTCGACATCGGCCCCGGCGCCGGTCGCGGTTTCGGCGGCCAGCGCATCAGCGCGAGCAGCTTCTACACGCTGACCGAAGAAGACGCCGACGCGATCCGCCGTGAGGTGCAGGGCATCCAGTACGTCGGTGCATCGCTGCGCGGGAATACCCAGGCGGTGTATGCCGAGAACAACTGGTCCAGCACGTGGCAGGGCGTGGAAGTGGACTGGTTCGCGATCAATGGCTGGGAGCTCGCCAGCGGCCCGGGCTTCGAGGCGCGCGATTACACCAGCGGCGCGAAGTCGGCGCTGCTCGGTGAGACCGTGCGCCGCGAACTGTTCGGCGAAGAGGAAGCGGTGGGTCAGACCATCCGTCTCGGCCGCGTGCCGTTCACCGTGGTCGGTACGCTGAAATCGAAAGGCCAGGGCGGTTTCGGCCAGGACCAGGACGATCTGATCGTGATTCCGCTGGGTACCGCGCGTCGGCGCATGTCCAGCAACGCTTCGCTGCCGCCGGGCGCGGTGCAGCAGATTTCCGTCGGCGTGGCCGACCCCGAGGGGCTGTCCGCCGCGCAGGCGGAAATCGAAGCGCTGCTGCGCCAGCGCCACAAGATCCAGCCCGGCGCGGAGGACGATTTCAACGTGCGCAATCTCGCCGAGATCGTCGCCACGCGCACGCAGACGACGAAACTCATGTCGCTGTTGTTGGGTGCGGTCGCCGGCATTTCGCTGATCGTCGGCGGCATCGGGATCATGAACATCATGCTGGTGTCGGTGACCGAACGCATCCGCGAAATCGGTCTGCGCATGGCCGTCGGCGCCGGCCCGCGCGATATCCGCCGCCAGTTCCTCGCCGAAGCGATGCTGATCTCGCTGATCGGCGGCGTGATCGGCATCGCGCTGGGCATCGTCGGCGCGCTGCTGGTCAGCAAGTTCGGTTCGCTGCCGGTGGCGCTCAACGGCAAGGTGATCGGCCTTGCCGCCGGGTTCTCCATCGCCACCGGCCTGTTCTTCGGCTACTACCCGGCGAGCAAGGCCGCGAAACTCGACCCGATCGAAGCGCTGCGGCAGCAGTAACCGGCTGCCGTCGCCGACGCGCATGGATCTCGAAACCTACCGCCAGTTGCGCGGCGAAGCCCGGCGTCACGCACGCAAGCCGGAAGACAGCGACGATCTGCTGCAGGATGCGCTGCTGATTGCGTTGGAGAACGGGCGCGACGATCCCGCATGGCTCTGCGGGGTGATCCGCAACCAGGCGACGATGCAGGCACGCAGTGCGATCCGCAGGCGTCGGCGCGAAGCGGCGACTGCCGAAGTTGCAACTGTCGAAGCGGAAATCTCTCGCGATCCGGACCGCACGCAGCCATCGGCGGTCGCCCTGCTCGAAAGCCTGCCGCCAGCGGCCCGGCGCGTGGCGGTGCTGGCGTTGCACGGTTTGAACGCCGAGGAGATCCGAAGGATCCTCGGACTCAGCGCGACCGCGTTCCGACAGCGCCTGACCTCGATCCGCAAGACCTTGGCGATGCTTGCACCAGCGCAGCGCGCGGAAGCGATGGCGCTGGCCTACATCCGTGACCCCGCGCGCAGCGCCGATCTGCAGTTTGGCCTGGTGCGTCGCACCTTGATCGCTGCGATGCGCGGCACCGGTCAGAGCGCCGCCGACGATACGCTTCCCGTCGATGCCATCGGCACCCACGATGCCGACGGCCATCTGCTGATCCTGCGCGGGCGTGCTCACACTTCGCCCGTTGGCGGCAACGAATAGACCGTATCGTTTTTCCTGTTCCGGGATCCGCGATGCATTCATCCATACCAGGAGACCTTCCATGCTGAGCAATGCCCAAGTCGGCGCCATCGTGTTTTTCGTCGGCGTACTGACCCGTTCCGTCGACTTCTACCGCGACACCCTCGGGTTGCCGCTCAACGAAATCGAAGGCCACGACGGCCCGTTCGCGCTCGCTGAACTCGGCGAGCTGACCCTCGTCTTCATCCAGCGCCCAGCCAAAGCCGGCGACAGCCCGGTCGTCGTGTTCAGGCTGGACGGCGGCATCGACGATTACGCCGAAGCGCTCGCGGCGAAAGGCGTCGAGATCGTGGTCCCCGTGAGCGAGGCGCCCGACGGCGGGCTCTCGCTGGATTTCGTCGATCCGGACCGCAATGTGCTGAGTTTCTATCAGCCTCCCGGCGCCGCAAGGAGGAAGTAAACGCATCGCCTCAGCGACTTCGATCGGTATGCGTGTGCCATACCGGTGGTGATTCCCGAAAAGCGGAAAAAACGTGTGCTCCGCTGGCGCGTGCCAGCGGAGTCGATGTCCATGGATCGGTGATGCGGATCAGTGCTTCGGTGCGCTGCCGCCCATCGCGCGCACCTCGAAGCGCACTTCGCGCGTGCCCGCATGTTCAAAACGCAGGGTCGCGGTGATGGTTTCGCCCTGCACGAACGGATGTTTCGGGCCGATGAACATCAGGTGATAGCCGCCGGGTTTCAGTTCCAGCGTGCCCTTCGGCGCGACCGGCAAACCATCGTCGAGCCTGCGCATCCGCATCACCCCGTTGTCCATGCTCATTTCGTGGATCTCGACGGTCTTGGCATCCGGGCTGGTCGCCGACAGCAGCCGATCCGCGCGCTTCGCGGTATTGCGGATGGTCACGAACCCGCCCGCGACCGGCGCGCCGGGTGGCGTTGCGCGGGCCCAGGCCTGATCGAGCACGATGGCGTCTTTCTTCGCCGGCTGCGCAGCGCCAGCGGCGAAGGACAGCATCAGTGCGCAGGCGGCGAACAGCAGGCGATGGGAGCGGGTGAGGGTGAGAGTGCTGGGGGTGTTCATAGTTCGACCTCGATGTCGTCGAGCAGCGTGTGGGAATGGGTTTTGCGACCGTCTTTTTCGGTGATGGCCGAGAGCAGGAAGATCGCCCAGGCGATCAGCCAGAACAGTGCGAAGAAAAAGAATGCTTCCATCGCTCAGGCCTCCTCGCGGTTGCGGCGTGCGTCGGGGGCGCAGGCGTTGGGTCTGGCGGGAATGCGGTGGATCTGCGCGATGCGCGCATCCACGGGCGACAGCGATTCGCGCGGCATCGTATGCGTGAAGAAGGACATGGCATGGCTCCGGAACAACACGGGACCGCGCGGCGGAAGCACGCGCGTTGTGAAGAATCGTGTGGTGCGTTCAGGCCGTGAGCGGTGGCCCGCGCGAGCCGAGGCCGCGCGGGTAATGCCAGAGGATGTGCGTATCGCCGAGCGAATCGGGCGCGGCGTCGGTGTGCGGCGAAGAGGCAGGCAGCGCGACGGCGGCGGGCACTGCGGTGGCCGATGTCAGCGCGCAGTAATCGCAATCGTGTTCGGTATGCGGCGGCGGTGCGGGTGCCGGTGCGTCTGTCCGATCATCCAGGGCAAGATCGATGGCTTCGATTGCGGCGAGGCGGGTGTCGTAGGCAAGGCCCTGGGTCGTGCAGATCGCGCCGAGCAGGGCATTGACCGTGCCTGCCGCGCCGCCGACATCGCGCGATTGCGCGATGCGGCCGATGCCCGGCAACAGCGCCAGGGCGAGCATCGCCAGCAGGGCGAGTCTGGCCATCGAACGCTGGAATGCGGCGGGTCGCGACATGCCGGTCAGTATAACGATGTCGATCGGCCCTTTCTCTCTATGCGGCGATCGGACAGGGCCGTGCGGCTTTTGCCGCAGGGATCACGATCGCGTCGTCATGAAGTCGGCCAGTCGTTCGCGCAGCTTCGCGACGCGATCCAGACGTTCGGCCATCGCGGCGCGGACCCGGGCCTGTTCGTCCGGCGACAGCGATTCGTAGAGATCGAGCTGGCGGTCACGCAGTGCGCGCGCTTCGGCCATGTGCGCGTCGACCTTGCGCTGCGATTCCTCGGAGAACCCACGCAGGTCCGGCGATGGCAGGTCGAGCAGGCTGCGGAATGCGACGAAGCCGTCCTGCAGATCGTCGCGGCCGAGTTGGCGCAGGGCCACGGCGTCGGCGCGCAGCGCATCCCAGGATTTCGCGTGCGCTTTGGTCAGTCCGAGTTCGGCAGCGGTGGGTGGCAGCATTGCGTCGCCACGCGGCGCGCGCGGAGCGGAGATGGCGGTGGTGGCGACGAGCGCAGCGGCGAGGCCGGCCACGAGGAAGATGCGGTGTTTCGTTTTCATGGGAATCGCTCCAGGGCATGTGTTGTCGTGTGGGATCAGCGTGCGCCGTTGCGGCGCCGAGGGCATTTCCGGATCGCATCCGAATGCGAACAGAGGTGTCCACGCGCGGTAGCGGACACATTCGTTTACAACTCCGCTCGCGCTTCGACGCAGCGCCAGCGATTCCGTGCTTGCCCGCGCCCACGCAGTGGCGACAATGGCGGTATGACACATGCACACGAATCGTCGAGCGTTGCCGGATCGCCGGCCCCCCGTCTGCTGGTGGTGGACGACGACGAGCGCATGCGGGATCTGCTGCTGCGCTATCTCGCGCAGCAGGGTTTCGAGACGCTGGCGGCCGGCGATGGCCGCGAGCTGGATCGCCAGCTGTCGCGCAATCATGTCGATCTGATCGTGCTGGATCTGATGCTGCCGGGCGAAGACGGCCTGTCGATCTGCAGGCGGCTGCGAGGACAGGGCGTGGAGACGCCGATCGTGATGCTGACCGCGAAGGGCGATGAGATCGACCGCATCGTCGGTCTGGAGATCGGCGCCGACGACTATCTGCCCAAGCCCGGCAATCCGCGCGAACTGGTCGCGCGCATCCGCGCGGTGCTGCGTCGCGGTCGCGCTGCGCCGGGCGCACCGAAGGAAGACGGCGGCAAGGTCGCGTTCGGTCGCTGTGTGCTCGATCTCGCCGCGCGCACGCTGTCGCGCGACGGCCGCGAACTGCGCATGACCACCGGTGAATTCGCGGTGCTGGCGGCGCTGGTGCAGCGCCCGCGTCAGGCGCTGACCCGCGACCAGCTGATGAGCGCCGCGCGCGGTCGCGAACACGATGCCTTCGATCGCAGCATAGACGTGATGATCAGCCGTCTGCGCAAGCTGGTGGAGGACGACGCAAAACAGCCACGCTGGCTGCAGACCGTCTGGGGCACGGGCTATGTCTTCGTGCCGGACGACGCATCGGCGGGCGACGCATGAGCCTTCGCCATTTGCATACGCGCCTGCTGCTGCTGTTGGCGGCGGTGGTGATCGCCGCGCTGGTCGCGGCCACGGCCGCGTTCGCTCTGTCGACGCGCAACAGCAGCGCGGAGCGGATCGCGCGTGCGCTGCATGCGCAGGTCGTCGCTGCCGATGCGCTGCTGGCGCGGCGCGATCGCGATGCGGCGCTGAAGGATCTGCGCGCGTTGGAGATGCGTTGGCGGCCGGAATTGCCGCAGGGCGAACCCCGATCGATGCCGCTGCTGGCGCGCGTCGAAACGCGGCTCAATGCGCGCTTGCCGCAGCGGGCGATACGCCTGTCGGGCAAGCCGGTGCAGTTGTGGGTGCAGGCGCAGCCACCGATGCAGGGTTGGATCGGCATTCCGGTGCTGGGCGAAGCGCAGCCATTGAAGCGTGGACTGCTGTTCGCGCTGGTCGCGATCGGCGCGCTGGTGCTGCTGGCGGCGTCGCTGTTCGCGCGCAGCCTGACCCGGCCGCTGCGCGAGTTGGCGGCTGCGGCGCCGGGCATCGTCGCAGGCGAGCCGCCGCCGGCACCGCCGCGCTTCGCCAGCGAGGAAATCCTCGAACTGCAGCATGCCTTGGCCGATGCGGCCGGACGCACGCATGCCGCCGCACGCGATCGCGAGCTGATGCTTGCGGGCATTTCGCACGATATGCGCACGCCACTGGCGCGCCTGCGCTATGCGCTGGTACTGCACGATCAGGCGGCCGATGCGGACGGTCGCGCCGGCATGGAGCGCGACATCGACGAGCTGGACGGCATCGTCGGACAGTTCATCGACTACGTGCGCGATGGTCGCGACGAGCCCGCAGAACCGGTCGATCTGGTCGCGATGCTGCAGACTGTGGCCGCCGACGAAGCGCGGCAAGGTCGCACATGGCGGCTCGCGCTGCCGGCGAGCGCGATGCTCAGCGGTCGCCCGCTGGCGCTGCGCCGGGCGCTGGCGAATCTGTTCGACAACGCGTTGCGGCACGGTGCGGCGCCGTTCGAGGCCGAACTCGAAGCGATCGACGACGGCTGGCGGCTGCGGGTTTTCGATCGTGGTCCCGGCGTGCCCGAGGCGGCGCTGGCCGACCTCGGTCGGCCGTTCCACCGCGTCGACCGCGCCCGCAGCACGCCCGGCAGCGGGCTGGGCCTGGCCAGCGTGGCGCGGATCGCCGGAGTCCACGGCGGTGGGCTGCGGCTGGGCAATCGTGAAGGCGGCGGACTGGTCGCCGAGCTGTTTCTGGGCGTTACGCCACCCTGAACGGCCCACGGCCGGGCGTGGGATAGGGGCTTGTGGCAAAATCGACGGCCATTGATTGATTGCCTCATGGTCCCGATGCCGGTCCCCGCCTCGTTCGTTCACGTTTCTCGCCATTGCAGCGGTATCCGCTGAGATGGCCGACAGCACCGGACATCTGCCCCGGGGCCCGGGCCGCATTCTCAAGGCGGCGCAATGGTCGATGCAGGGCCTTCGCGCCGCTTGGCTGCACGAGTCCTCGTTCCGTCTCGAAGTGTTCCTCTTCGTCGTGCTCGCGCCGCTGGCATGGTGGCTGGTTGAAACCCCGGTGGAGCGTGCGCTGATGATCGGCAGCTGTCTGCTGGTGATGAGCGCCGAACTGCTGAACTCCGCGGTCGAAGCGGTGATCGAGCGCTACGGCCCCGAATTCCACGAACTGGCCGGCCGCGCCAAGGACATGGGTTCAGCGGCGGTGTTCGTGCTGATGATGAACGTGCTGCTGGTCTGGGGCCTGATCCTCGGCGACCGTTACCTCTGATCTTCAGTTTTCCGATCGATTCCCGCGAATACGGTGCGTGTCGACGCCTTCGCCAAATACACTGGAAGTGATGCAATGCTGGAACTGATTTCCGATCCGCAGACGTGGATCACCCTGTTCACCCTGAGCGCGATCGAGATCGTGCTGGGCATCGACAATCTGGTGTTCATTTCGATCGCGGTCTCGAAGCTGCCGCACACGCAGCGCGAAAAAGCCCGCAAATTTGGCATCGCGGTCGCGTGCGTCACCCGGATCGCACTGCTGCTGACGCTGGCGTGGCTGGCCGGTCTGACCGAAGACCTGTTCGCGATCTTCGGCCTGGGGATTTCGATCCGCGATCTGGTGCTGATTCTCGGCGGCGTGTTCCTGCTGGTGAAGGGCAGCGGCGAGATCCGCGACATCGTCCGTGGCGAGGCCGAGTCCGAGGATATCGACACCAAGCCGATGAACGTCTTCTGGGGCGTGATCGCGCAGATCGCGGTGATCGACATCGTGTTCTCGCTCGATTCGGTGATCGCTGCGGTCGGCATGGCGAATCAGAAGCCGGTCATGGTCGGTGCGATCCTGCTCGCGGTGGCGGTGATGCTGTGGGCGGCCACGCCGATCGGCCATTTCATCGAAAACAACCCGACCATCAAGATGCTGGCGCTGGCGTTCATCGTGCTGGTCGGCGTGTTCCTGATCGCCGAAGGCCTGGGCGCGCATATTCCGAAGGGCTACATCTACTCCGCGATGGGTTTCTCCGCCGTGGTCGAAAGCCTGAACCTCTGGGCGAAGAAGCGCGCACAGCAGCGACTGCTGCCGGAATAGGCGGCCCGGACGAGTCTCGGCGCGTCTCATTGCGCTACGGGGACGGGGGTGGTGCAATGCGCGTCATGCCCCTTCCGTGGAGCGCCGCCATGCGTGTATCCATTCTGCTGATCCTCGCCATGCTGCTGTCCGGCTGCGGCTACAACGAGATCCAGCGCAAGGACGAGGCGGTCAAGGCCTCGTGGGCGCAGGTGCTGAACGTCTACAAGCGCCGCGCCGATCTCATCCCCAGCCTGGTCGCCACCGTGAAGGGCTACGCGCAGCAGGAAGAGAAGGTGCTGATCGGCGTGACCGAAGCCCGCGCCAAGGTCGGCCAGGTCCAGGTGAATCCCGACGACGCCGCATCGCTGCAGCAGTTCCAGCAGGCGCAGGGCGAGCTGTCCAGCGCACTGTCGCGGCTGCTGGTGATCACCGAGAACTACCCGAACCTGAAATCCGATCAGGCCTTCTTCAATCTGCAGACGCAGTTGGAAGGCACCGAAAACCGCATCGCGGTCGAACGCGAGCGCTACATCCAGGCGGTGCGCGACTACAACGTCCATGTCCGCCAGTTTCCGGTGAACCTCACCGCGATGATGTTCGGCTACAAGGAAAAGCCGAGTTTCACGGTCGAGAACGAGCGCGAGATCCAGGACGCACCGGTGGTGGATTTCAGCCAGCCGGCTCCGGCCAAGCCGCCGGGCGGCTGATCCGCGCATACATCCGGGCAATGCCATGACCCGCGCATTCGCCGCGTTGTTGTCCGCAGGCCTGCTGATGCTGGCCCTGACGGTGTTCGCGCAATCGCTGGCGCCGATTCCGCCGCTCACTTCGCCCGTCGTCGATACCACCGGCACGTTGAACGCCGGGGAGATCGCGCAGCTCGAACAGCAGGCGCTGGCGCTGCAGCAGCACAAGGGCAGCCAGTTGCAGATCCTGATCGTGCCGACGACGCAGCCCGAGGCGATCGAGCAGTACGCGCAGCGGGTGTTCGACGAGTGGAAACTCGGGCGCAGCAATGTCGACGACGGCGTGCTGCTGCTGGTCGCCAAGGACGACCGCGAGGTCCGCATCCAGCCGGGTTACGGACTGGAGGGCGCTATCCCTGACATCAGCGCCGGCCGCATCATCCAGGAATATCTGGTGCCGAAATTCCGCGCCGGCGATTTCGCGGGCGGCATCGGCGATGCCAGCGCGCAGCTGGTGCGCCTCATCGAAGGCGAAGCGCTGCCGGAACCGATGGCGCCGCTGACCGGTAACAATGCCAGCGGTCTGTCCGATGCGTTCGGCGCGATGTTCTTCGCGTTCATCGTCGCGATCTTCAGCCGTAACCTGTTCGGTCGCCTGCCCTTGCCGCTGCGGATGTTGCTGGGCGCCGCCGTCAGCGGGACGGCCGCCTTGCTGTATTCCGCGCCCTGGTGGCTGGTGCTGGCGGCTGCGCTGGTTGGCGCGGTGGTCGGTTCGATCGCGTCCGTGGGCCGCTACGTCAAGCACGGCGGCTGGGGCAATCTGGGTGCGTCCGGGCCGAGCAGTTCCGGCAGCAGTTGGCCGAGCAGTTCGAGCTCCAGCTCCCGCTCAAGTTCCAGCGGCTGGTCCGGCGGTGGCGGTCGCAGCGGGGGCGGCGGCGCCTCCGGGCGCTGGTGACGCCGATGATCATGCGCTGGTTCCGTCATCGCTTCGCGCCGTCGGCCCGCCGGATGTTTCCGGAGGCCAGCCTGTCGCGGATCGCCGAGGCGATCGCCCGCGACGAGGCCCGTCATCGCGGCGAGGTCTGTTTCGCGGTGGAATCCGCGCTCGACACCGGCGCGCTGTGGCGCGGCGAGACCGCGCGCGATCGCGCAGTCGCCGCGTTCGCGGCCCTGAAGGTCTGGGACACGGTCGAGAACAACGGCATCCTGATCCATCTGCTGCTCGCCGACCGGCGCATCGAAATCCTCGCCGATCGCGGCCTCGACGGCCGGGTCAGCGACGAACAGTGGCGCGGCGTCTGCCAGCTGATGGAAGAACGCCTGCGCGCGGGCGATGCCGAGGATGCGGTGCTGCAGGGCGTCGCGGCTGCGGGCGATCTGCTGGCTGAACATTTTCCGGTCATCGACGGCCGCGCAGATCGCAACGAGCTGACCGACCAGCCGCAGATGCTCGACTGAAGCGCCGCGGAGCTGCCGGCTCCGGCACAATACGCGCTTCGTCCGTCACGCCCCGCCTGCCGATGACTTTTCTGCACCAGATCAACCCGGTTCTGATCGAACTCGGATCCCTGAAGGTCCACTGGTACGGGTTGATGTATCTCCTCGGCTTCACCGTGGCCTGGTTCCTCGGCCGCAGCCGGGTCCGCGCCGGCCGTCTGCCGGGCATCGGCGAGCAGGCCTACAGCGATCTGCTGTTCTACAGCATGCTTGGCGTGATCTTTGGCGCGCGTATCGGCTACATCCTGATCTACGACCTCGATTCCTACATCGCCGATCCGATCCAGATCTTCAAGATCTGGCAGGGCGGCATGAGTTTCCATGGCGGTCTGGTCGGTGTGCTCGTGGCCTCGATGTGGTGGGCGCGCAAGCACCGCATGAATTTCTTCGACATCGTCGATTTCGTCGCGCCGCTGGTGCCGCCGGGTCTCGGCTTCGGCCGTCTCGGCAACTTCATCAACGGCGAACTCTGGGGCAAATACACCGGGGGCGGCTGGGGCGTGATTTTTCCGCACGCCGAGCGCGATCTGTACGGACTGGGCGGCGCCGAACTCGAGCGCATGCACGCCAGCGGCATGCTCGACCAGTTCGCGCGCCATCCCTCGCAGCTGTATCAGTTCACGCTCGAAGGCGTGGTGCTGTTCTGCGCGGTGTGGTGGTTCTCGCGCAATCCGCGTCCGCGCTACGCCGTCGCCGGTCTGTTCGCGCTGCTGTACGGCTGTTTCCGGTTCCTGGTCGAGTTCGTGCGCCTGCCGGACGAACAGATCGGTTATCTCGCCTTCGACTGGCTGACCATGGGCCAGGTCTTGAGCACGCCGCTGATCGCCTTGGGACTGGTGCTGCTGTTCCTGTCGCGCAAATCGCCGACGCTGCAGCCGCAGCCGGTCACCGGCGCAGGTTGAGGCACACGTCGTGAAGGCCTACCTCGATCTGTTGCGGCATGTGCTCGAACACGGCACCGAAAAGGCCGATCGCACCGGTACCGGCACGCGCAGCGTATTCGGCTGGCAACTGCGGTTCGATCTGAACGCAGGGTTCCCGCTGGTCACCACCAAGAAATGCCATCTGCGCTCGATCGTGCATGAACTGCTGTGGTTCCTGAAAGGCGAAACCAATGTCGCCTATCTGAAGGACAACAAGGTCAGCATCTGGGACGAATGGGCGGACGAGCACGGCGAGCTCGGCCCGGTCTACGGCAAGCAGTGGCGGCGCTGGGCGACGGCAGACGGCGGCGAGATCGACCAGATTCGCTGGGTCGTGGATGAGATCAAGCGCAATCCCGATTCGCGTCGGCTGATCGTCAGTGCTTGGAACGTCGCCGATCTGCCGAAGATGGCGCTGATGCCCTGTCACACGATGTTCCAGTTCTACGTCGCCGACGGCAAACTCAGCTGTCAGCTGTACCAGCGCAGCGGCGATATCTTTCTGGGCGTGCCGTTCAACATCGCCAGCTACGCGCTGCTCACGCACATGGTCGCGCAGGTCTGCGGACTGGGTGTCGGCGATTTCGTGCACACTCTCGGCGATGCGCATCTGTACTCGAACCATTACGATCAAGCGCGCGAACAACTCTCGCGCGCGCCGCGCGCGCTGCCGACGCTGCGGCTCAATCCGGATGTGAACGACATCTTCGGCTTCGTCTACGACGACATCGCCATCGAAGGCTACGACCCGCATCCTGCGATCAAGGCGCCGGTGGCGGTGTGAGTGTCGCGGTGGTGCTGATCGCCGCGCTCGATCGCAACAACGCCATCGGCCGTTGCAATACGTTGCCTTGGCATCTGCCGGACGATCTGAAACGTTTCAAGGCCTTGACCCTCGGCAAGCCGGTGCTGATGGGTCGCAAGACAGCGGAGTCGCTGGGGCGCGCATTGCCGAAACGGCGCAATCTTGTGCTCACGCGGACTGGCATGGTGCCGTTCGACGGCATGGAAGCAGTGGCGTCGGTCGATGAAGCGCTGGCGCTGATCGCGGCGGATGGTGCGGAAGCGGTGTGCGTGATCGGTGGCGGCGAACTGTATGCGCTGATGCTGCCGATGGCCACGCGTCTGCATCTGACCCATGTCCATACTGTTGTGGATGATTGCGATGCGTTTTTTCCGGCGTTCGATGCCGCGCACTGGCGCGTGGTCGCGCGCGAGGCGCATGCGGCCGACGTCCGGCACGCGTTCGCGTTCGAGTTCGTGGATTACGCCCGGTTTTGAATCGCGTCCGTCGGGCGGTAATGACCGGTGATTTTGTAATCGAAAAGGATGTCGTCCTCGCGGGTGCCTCGACCGATGTTGTGGATGATCAGCGGCACACCGCGCAGCATGGTCTTGCGCTCGCTGACGATGCCGATGTGCGGCAGATTGCCCGGCAGCATCCAGGTCACGAGATCGCCGGCGCGGTAGTCGGCAGCGCGTGAAGTGATCGGCAACGACCAGCCTTGTCGCGCGAACCAGGTCTGCAGATTCGGCACGCGACGGTGATCGATATTGCTGTCCGGTCCGCGCAGGCCCCACTTCTGCGGATACGCCGCGAAGTGCGCGCGCATGTCTTCGTGCACGCGCTGCTGCAGGTCGATGCGCTGGGTGCGCAGCGCGCGGATCACCACGTCGGTGCAGACGCCGCGCGATTCGGGCACGTCGCCGCCGGGGTAGGCGATGCGCGTGTAGGCGGGATCGTAACTGGTGGTGACGCCGATCTGTCTGCGCGCGGCGATCGCCAGCGCGACTCCGCGAGACGTCACGGGATGCGTTGCGCGGGCATCAGGCAAACGGCGCTGGGGCGCGGTCTGCGCGGTCGAATCGGTACAAGCACCCAGCGCCAGCGCACACGACAGCGCAAGCGCCTGCCACACGCGCCGGCCGACAGCAGGAGACATCAGTCCTGCTGGCCCGGGGCGGCGACCTCGCGACCGTGCACCTGCACGATCCGCAATTCGTCGGTGTCGAGCTGCAGTGCGGTGAGCTTGCCGCCCCAGACCGCGCCGGTATCGATCGCGTGCACGCCGTGACCGATGAACAGGCCGAGCGTGGACCAGTGGCCGCA
>CAZGBA010000060.1:0-21655 GCA_964523435.1 uncultured Xanthomonas sp. | reverse complement strand
AGAGCAATCCTTGACTGAATCCAGTGTCTGCGATGCTCGAAAGACCGACCGCTGTAGTGGTCGATACCGCACAGAAACGTACGGCGGACGCAGCGTTGGACACAGTGGAAGGTGCCTGCGGTATCTTTCGCGACGAGTCGGGATCGTGGTTGAGCCATGCGTGGATCATAGGAATCGAACCTGAAAGCCACAGTCGGGAAACAACATCGAAGTCGGTAGGAATCTTCTGAATGGTGGGTGTCCTGTTTCGTTCGGTTTCGTTCCGCTCGACCGGGCCAGCGGCTGAAATTGCAGGGCTGCGGCGGCTGATCAGGACGTGGACCGGTAACGCACCAGCGCCATCGCCAGCGCGAACAGATAAGCGTAGCCGAAGCGGTCGATGCGCAGACGCGTATCGCCGCGACGCGCACGCCAGCGACCCATGGCCATCATCGCCAGCCCCGCCGCCAGCGGGGTGAGAGCGATGTTTGCGATCCGCCATGCTTCCGGCACCAGGTTGTGGGGAACGACCAGCAGGCTCAGTCCGCCGACGATCGCGCCGAACAACGCGTAGCCGATCGCGGCGATCCAGGGGTTCGGCTGTTTCCTCAGCGGCTCGGTGAGCGAACGGATGCCCAGTTCGACGAGAAGTGTCACAACGATCTGGATCAGAGATTCGCCGAACAATTCCAATATAAATTCCAATATAAATTCCATGCCGCGCTTCGGGTCTCGTGTTGCCGTTCTCTCAGAAAGCCGCCATCTCGATGCCCGACAACTTCCACAGCAGCAGCCGATCGCGCTTGAAGATCAAAGTCGAAGCCGGGATGGCATCGTCGTCGGGCTGGAGTTCGACGGTAAATGTACTGAAATCCTGATAGTCCATTGCGGCATTCCATTGCGGCAGATTTCCGCTGCTGCGGGCGTCTGCATCGCGTATGCCGGCGCTCGCCAATCCGTTGAGTGCGAGTCTGCGGCCCGAGAACAACAGCGAGAAGGCCTGCGGTGTCAACATCGCATCGATCATCGGATCCGCGATCGCAGTTGCCAGACTTGCGCCCAGTTCACCGAACGCGCCAGCGCTTTCGCCGCTGCCGATGCGTACGTCCATGGCATCGGCAAGCTGGCGTTTGACGCTCTCGCGCAGTGCCGGGAAATCGATATGCGCGGACAGTGCTTCAGCGTCGCCGCGCTCTGCCGCCAGACGCATCGAACGCACGGTGAGGTGCGGCGCGAAATACATCCAGACGCAGCAGGCGAGGCCGAGGACGACGATGGCCAATTTGACGATGCGGTTCAAACGTGGCTCCAATGCGACAGGCGTCCACACAAGCCTAGCGGCATCGAAGACTCGATACCCCGACGATTACCCGAACTGCAGTCGAAGCGATTTTTCGGTCACTTCGTGGTTCTGCACGAACACATCACCGGTCGTCCCCTTGCTCACGTTCTCGTAGGTCTCGAAGCCTAATCCGTCGCCGTTGTCCCACTCGATCTGATCGCCGATCTCGACCGCCCAGTCGGGGTCCAGTTCGATGATGGTGTAGCCGGAGTCCGCAGTGAGGATCGCGGCGGCGCCCTGATCCGGATCGATGATGGCGATGGTGCCCTTGCGACGCATGTTGTTCTCCTTGTCGTGCGCGATCGCTACGGATCGCGTCGCCCCCTGCGCGACGAGATGTCGCGCTCCCTGTAGGCCGTCGAACGCTGTTCGACGCTTGATTGAAACTTAAGCGCTCTGCCAAAACAAGGCCGATCAGGCAGGAACTGTCAGAACCGACAGGGCCGCCGGGTTGACCTTGGTGTCGGTGCTTTCCGGACGCCAGCGCTTGTTCCGTATGGGCGCCGGGAAAGGAACGGGTACATCGGTTTCGCCCGGCGCACTGGTTTCGTTGTGTGATCGCATTCGCTTTTTCGAGCGTTCTGCGTGCCATAGTGCTGCTTGTCGCGCAGGAAGACGGCTCAATGGGGGGATCGTGAGCGCAAGAACATTGTGCATGTACGGGGTGATGCTCGCTTTGCTGTGCGTCATGGCTGCCGGTCGGGCGTATGCGCCGACGCGTGAAGAGCCGCGTTGGCTGCGGCCGGCCGAGGGCGATGCGGCATTCGAAGTGATGTTCGGCCGCAGGCACAGCGCCGCGCAGCCCAACGTGATCGGGACGAGGCTGTGCGAACGCGATGCCGCCTGGATGCGGCTGGGTTTCGGATCTCTGGTGCTTCGGGGGCGCGATACCTTGCTGGTGACCAGTTCGGACGGCGACAGCTACCGGATCAGTGGTCGACGAGGAGAGCGGGGCGCCTTCGAGCTGCGCGCATTGCGCGGCGAATGCATCGAGATACATCCGGATTTTTCGGATGCCGGCAGCCGGTATGCGTTGAAAGGCTACGAATTCGGCCTGCTGCCGCTGGCGCAAAGCACGGTCGTTGTCGCTGGTTCCGGCGATATCTGTGATGTGACCGGCAATGTCTGCCAGCGCACTTCCGATGTCGTGTCCTCGATCGCGCCCGACGCCGTGTTCGTGCTCGGCGACAACGCCTACGATGTGGGTTCATTGAGCCAGTACAACACCAATTACGCGCCCACCTGGGGCAACTTCAAATCGATCACGCATCCCATACCGGGCAATCACGAGTACGCGACGGCTGGCGCAGCCGGTTACTACGACTACTTCAACGGTGTCGGCGTGCAGCAGGGTTTGGCCGGAGACCGCAGCAAAGGCTATTACAGCTGGGATATCGGCGACTGGCACTTCGTCGCGCTCAACTCGAATTTCTCGAGCACTTCGACAGCCGAGCAACAGCAGATGCAGTGGCTGATCGCCGATCTGGCGCTCAATACCAAGCCATGTACGGCCGCCTATTTCCACTATCCATATCTGAGTCGCGGCAATTACACGGGTTACAACCAGGTCAAGCCGTACTGGGACGCACTGTACGCGGCGCGTGCCGATCTCGTACTGAGCGGGCACGATCACAACTATCAGCGCTACTCGAAAATGAATGCGCTGAAGCTGCCGGCACTGGACGGTATACGTCAGTTGGTGGTCGGCACCGGCGGCCGTTATCTGTACCCCATTTCCGGTTCGCATCCGCTGCTCGAAGTCGCCGACTCCGGCAGCTTCGGCGTACTCAAACTCACGCTCGGTGCGACCGGCTATTCGGGCGAATTCATACCCGGCGCCGGCTCGACGTTCCGGGACTCGTTTGCGGGCCGATGCAACAAGGCTGCAGCGGTGGTGATCCATCCGCAAATGGCCGACTGCCGCCTGCCGCCGCTGAGTGTTTCCACATCGTTCAGCGCTGTGCCGGCAACGCCGGTATTGCCGGGCTGGAATCCCCGACCACCGGTCGATCTTTTCAGGTCCGAAGGCTTGCGCGCTTCGCGACGGAAGTAGCCGCTCAGCGCAACGCCAGCGGCTGCCCCAATCGCACGGCCGTTTCCGGCTTCAGTCGATCGGAGAGTGTGGCGACGCCCTTCGGCAACAGCACGATCACGGTGGAGCCGTAGTTGAAGCGCGCCATTTCGGCGAAGCGGTCCAGCACGATGTTCTTGCCGCGCCAGTCCTTGCGGGCGATGCGGTCGCCGTAGGCCGGGATCTCGACGCCGCTCCATACGGTTTCCACACCCGAGACGAGCAGGGCGCCGACCATGACCTGGCACATCGGGCCGAAGTCGGTGTCGAAATGGCAGACGAGGCGTTCGTTGCGCGCGAACAGCCGCGGCACCGATTTCACCGCGTCGGTGCCGACGCTGAACAGCCGGCCCGGGACGTGCACGGTTTCGCGCAGCGTGCCGGCCCAGGGCATGTGCACGCGGTGGTAATCGCGCGGCGAGAGATACACGGTCGCGAACACGCCGTCGGCGAAGGGCGCGGCGGCGGCTTCGTCGCCCAGTAGCTCGGCGACCGTGAACGACTGGCCCTTGGCCTGGAAGATCCGGCCTTCGACGATGTCGCCGCACTGGCTGATATGGCCATCGGCCGGCATCAACAGCGCGCGCGGATCGGCGTCCGGCGCGCGCGCGCCAGGTTTCAGCGCACGGGTGAAGAAGGCGTTGAAAGTGGGATAGGCGCGCGGGTCGGATTCGGCGGCTTCGTCAAGATCGACCTTGAATTTCCGGGTGACGGTGTCGATCAGCCACTGCTTGATCGCCGGACTGCGCGAATACGCCAGCCGGCGTGCCGCCGACGACATCAGACGGTGCGGCAGGGCATAGGTCAGCGTCGTGATCAGCCCCACTTATTTTCCCGCCCCGGTGAGTGCGATCAGATCCTCGGCGATGGCCTTGGGCTTGAGCGGCGGCTGGATCACGCCGGCCATCCTGCCCTGCGGATCCAGCACCACCACGGCGGCGGAATGATCGATGGTGTACTGATCCGGCGGAGCGTCTTTGCCCAGCGGCACTTTGGCGAACACCAGCGACAGCGATTTCGCGAATGCTTCCAGCGTCGGCAGATCGGCGGTGGCGGCGAGGGTGTCCTTGTGGAAGCCGTGGGCGTATTCACCGAGCTTCTCGATCGAATCGCGCTCGGGGTCCACCGACACGAACAGGACCCGCGGTCGCGTGGTTTCCGGCATGGTCGCCCAACGCGCCTGCGCCTGCGCCAGTTCGCCGAGCGTCGTCGGGCACACGTCCGGGCAGTAGGTGAAGCCGATGAAGACCAGCGTCCAGTGTCCGCGCAGCTCGCCCGGGACCAGCTGCGTCCGATCCGACTGCTGCAGCGTGAACGCCGGAAGTTCGCGCGGCGCCGTCAGCCTGCGCACGGTCTGCAGCTCGGGGCCTGCGCTGGCGGGGCTGCCGCGGAAGTATTCGGCGGCCCAGAGACCGGCGCCGGTCGCCAGCGCGACCAGCAGGATCAGGAGGGTGGTGCGGTTGAACATCGCGGCGACTTCCAGAGAGTGGGCGACAGGTGCGGTCATGATAACCGTGCGGCCGTTATACTTCGCGGTCACGCCGCGCGACCCCCAAGCCCAGACCCCGCCATGACCGACGAGCTGCAGACGATCATCGACCTGATCCGGTATGGCGCCAGCCGCTTCAATGCGGCCGGACTGACCTTCGGCCACAGCTACGACAACGCCCTCGACGAGGCCACCCAGCTCACCCTGCACGCCCTGCACCTGCCGCACGACCTGCCGCCGGTCTACGGCCAGTCGCGGGTCACGCTGGCCGAGAAGGAAGACATCCTCAAGTTGTTCCTGCGCCGCATCGAAGAGCGCATTCCGGCCGCCTATCTCACCGGCGAGGCCTGGTTCGCCAGCCTCAGTTTCAAGACCGATGCCCGCGCGCTTGTGCCGCGTTCGCCGATCGCCGAACTTATCGAATCGGGCTTCGAGCCATGGCTGGGCGGCCGCGATGTGCGCCGCGCGCTGGATCTTTGCACCGGTTCCGGCTGCATCGCCATCGCCATGGGCCATCACAATCCGGATTGGCATGTCGACGGCATCGACATCAGCGACGATGCGCTCGCGCTTGCGGCGGAAAACAAAGCCCGCCTGCACGCTGAAAACGTCCGCTTCCTGAAGTCGGATCTGTTCGCCGGTCTGCAGGGCGATCATTACGATCTGATCGTCACCAATCCGCCCTACGTCACCAACGCCGAAACCGATGCGCTGCCAAAGGAGTATTCCTTCGAGCCCGAGCTGGGCCTGCGCGCGGGCGACGACGGCCTTGATCTGGCCCTGCGCATCCTCCGCGATGCGCCGCTGCACCTCACCGAAGATGGCGTGCTGATCTGCGAAGTCGGCGAATCCGAGCGCGCGCTCAGCCGTCTGCTGCCGGAACTGCCGCTGGCTTGGGTCGAATTCAAGGTCGGGCAGATGGGCGTGTTCGTCGCCGAATGCCGCGATCTGGTCACCTACCACGCGCGCATCCGTCAGCTGGCCGATGCGCGCGATCCTGCGCTGCGCGCACCTGCGGCACCGGCATCCGCCGGATTGTTCTGAGGCCTGCCGCGTGAGCAACAGTTTCGGTCATCTGCTCCGCGTCACCACGTTCGGCGAATCGCACGGGCCGGCGATCGGTTGCGTGATCGACGGCTGCCCGCCCGGATTGGCGATCAGCGAAGACGCATTCGCCCATGATCTCGGCCGTCGCGCCACCGGGCGCACGCGGCACACCTCGCAGCGCCACGAAACCGACGCGGTCGAAATCCTCAGCGGCGTTTACGAAGGCCGCACCACCGGTACGCCGATCGCACTGCTGGTGCGCAATACCGATGCGCGCAGCAAGGACTACAGCGACATCACCGCGCAGTTCCGCCCGGCGCACGCCGATTACACCTACTGGCAGAAATACGGCCATCGCGATCCTCGCGGCGGTGGGCGCAGCAGCGCGCGCGAAACCACCATGCGCGTGGCCGCTGCGGTCATCGCCAAACAATGGCTGGCCGAGCGCTACGGCGTGACCGTGCGCGGTCATCTGTCGCAGCTTGGCGACGTGCTGCCGGATCAGGCACTCGGCGCGTTCGATATGAGCGTGGTCGAGGACAACCCGTTCTTCTGGCCGATCGCCGCACAGGTGCCGGCGCTGGAAAGCTACATGGATGCGCTGCGCAAGTCCGGCGATTCGGTCGGCGCGCGGGTGACCGTGGTCGCCGATGGCGTGCCTCCGGGCTGGGGCGAGCCGGTCTACGGCAAGCTCGACGGCGATCTGGCTGCGGCGATGATGTCGATCAACGCGGTCAAGGGCGTGGAGATCGGCGACGGCTTTGCAGCGGTCGCACAGAAAGGCAGCTTCCATCGCGACGAGATGGCCCGCGAAGGGTTTCTGTCGAACCACGCCGGCGGCATTCTCGGCGGGATCAGCAGCGGCCAGCAGGTGGTGTGTTCGGTGGCGTTCAAACCCACGTCGAGCCTGCGCCTACCGGGGCGCGGCATGAACGTGCTGGGCGAAGAGGTCGAAGTGGTCACCACCGGCCGCCACGATCCGTGCGTGGGCATCCGCGCAACTCCCATCTGCGAAGCGATGATGGCGCTGGTATTGATGGATCAGGCGCTGCGCCATCGCGCGCAGTGCGGCGATGTCGGCGAGATTTCGCCGCGAATTCCCGCGACCGCGAAAGCGGACGAAAAACGATAGCGGCCAGTCGCCGAATCCCGCCCCCACAGGCACCGACTGCGCCGCAGCGATTCAAACAAACCCAATTCTCGAGTTTGTGGGAGCGGCGGAAGCCGCGATTCTGACGCGGCGGCGAACTCATCGCGGCTTCCGCCGCTCCCACAGAAGCACAACAGGTGATCGAATGAGCAAGCAATTCAAAGTGGCGGTGGTCGGCGCGACGGGCGCCGTGGGCGAGGTGATGCTGTCGATCCTCGCCGAGCGCAAATTTCCGATCAGCGAGATATACGCGTTGGCGAGCGAACGCTCTGCCGGCGAATACGTGAAGTTCGGCAACGACGAAGTGATGGTGCGCGATCTCGCGACCTTCGATCCGGCCGGTATCGACATCGCGCTGTTTTCGGCCGGCGGCTCGATTTCCAAGGAGTACGCGCCGAAATTCGCCGCTGCCGGCGCGGTGGTGATCGACAATTCCTCGGCCTTCCGCTACGACGACGACGTGCCGCTGGTGGTCAGCGAAGTCAACCCGGAGGCAGCGAAGAATCGCCCGCGCGGCATCATCGCCAACCCGAACTGCTCGACCATGCAGATGGTGGTGGCGATCGGCCCGATCCACCGCAAGGTCGGCATTGAGCGCATCAACGTCGCGACCTATCAATCGGTGTCCGGCGGTGGCCGCTCGGCGCTGGAGGAGCTCGGTCGCCAGACCGCCGCGCTGCTGAACTTCCAGGAGGCCGATCCGAAGCGCTTCCCGGTGCAGATCGCTTTCAACCTGATCCCGCACATCGACGATTTCCTCGACAACGGCTTCACCAAGGAAGAAATGAAGCTGGTGTGGGAAACCCGCAAGATCCTCGGCGACGACCGCATCCAGGTGAACCCGACGGCGGTGCGCGTGCCGGTGTTCTACGGCCATTCCGAGGCGGTCAACGTCGAAACCCGCGAGAAGATCACCCCCGAGGAGGTGCGCGAACTGCTGTCCACCGCGCCGGGCGTGGAGATCGTCGACGACCGCGCACCGGGCGGCTACCCGACGCCGGTCACCCATGCCTCGGGCCGGGATCCGGTCTATGTCGGTCGCATCCGCGACGATTTCTCGCATCCCAGGGCGATCAATCTCTGGATCGTTTCCGACAACATCCGCAAGGGCGCCGCCCTCAACGCGGTGCAGATCGCCGAGCTGGTGGCGGCCGGGGGTTGAGGCCAACCGTTGCGAACCCCGGGACAGATGGCTAGAGTCTCGGGGTTGGCTCTGGGGACAAGCGTGATCAAACACTTGCGCATCACAGTTAGTGTGCTACTGGCAGTGGCGGCCGTGCTGTCGCCGCTGTCGGCGTGGGCGCTCGGGCTGGGCCAGATCAATGTGATCTCGCAGCGCGACCAGCCGCTGTTGGCCGAAATTCCGATCATTTCCAGCGATACCTCCGAGCTGGAGGCCCTGCAGGCGCGGCTGGCCTCGCCCGAAACCTTCGCCCGCATCGGCCTGTCGCCGCCCGAAGGCATCGTCTCCGATCTGCAGTTCTCGGTCGCCCTCGACGCGCGCGGCCGCCCGGTGATCCGCGTGACCAGCGCCGTACCCGTGCAACAGTCGCTGCTGACCTTCCTGGTCGAAGTGGACTGGGGCAAAGGCCGCCTGGTCCGCGAATACTCGGCCCTGCTCGATACGCCGCAGACTGCGGCCGCGCCTGCGCAGCCGCCGATCCAGGAAGCGACCGTCGACCCCGGCAATACCGTCGTCCGTCTTCCGGACCCGCCGCCAGTGCCAGCCAACCCGCTGGAAGCCGTCGCGCCGACCCCGGTGCCGCTGCCTCCCGCGCCGACGCCCGCCGAGCAGACCGCGTCCGCGCCGGACGATGTCCTCAGCTCGCCCGTGCCGACGCCAATCCCGCTGCCGGTCGAACCCGCCGAAATGGCGACTGCGGTACCGATCGAAGTGGCCAGCGGCGGCGAGACCCGGACTGTGCGCTCCGGCGAAACCCTCGGCGGTATCGCCGCCGGTCTGGAGCGCGGCTACAGCCTTGATCAGACCATTCTCGCGCTGCTCCGCGCGAACCCCGAGGCCTTCATCGACGGCAATGCCAATCGGCTCAGGGCCGGCGCAGTGCTGCGCATCCCCGACGACGCCAGCATCGCCCGCTACACGCCCGACGAGGCTGCCGTGGTGGTGCGCGAACAGGCGGCGCAGTGGCGCGGCACCGGCCGCGCGCTGCCGCAGCCACCGGCGGTGGTGGGTGCGTCGACGGACGCCCCGCTGCCGGTAGCGACTGCGGCAACGTCGCGGCCACCTCGCACCGCGCGTCCGACCGCGCAGGCACGACTCGAAATTGTTCCGCCGTCGGCCAGCGACGCGCGGCGAGCAGGAACGCGATCCGGCGTCAGCGCCGGCGGTGAGGGCGAGATGTTGCGACAACAGGAACTTCAGCAGACCAAAGAAACCCTGGTGGCGCGCGACGCCGAAGTCCAGGAGTTGAAGGCGCGCGTCGCCGAACTCGAACAGCTCAAACAACAGCAGGAGCAGCTGGTCGCACTCAAGGACAGCGAACTGGCGGCGGCGCAGCAGCGCCTCGCCACGACCCAGGCGGCCGATGCAAAGGTACCCATGAACATGGGGCCATGGCTGGGGGTCGGCGCCGGTCTTCTGCTGATCAGTCTGCTGGCTGGATGGTGGCTGCGCCGCCGCCGGGCGCCTGTAGAGATGACGCACCGCGATACCCGTGATGCGGTTCCCGAAGCGCCGGAATCTTCCGAAGAAGACCCGGAGCCGGGCGCATTCGCCGAGGACGAGATTCCGCCGCAGCCGGAACCCTTGCCGGCCGAGCCGGGCTGGAATCGTCTCGCCAAACCTGTCGAGCAGGCGCCCGAACGTCCGGTACCGCAACGTGCCGTGCCGACCTGGCATGCCGGCGATTTCGAGGTCGGTCCGCTCAACCCGGCGCCGCCGGGCCAGGGCCGACTCGATCTGGCCCGTGCCTATCTCGACATGGGCGATCGCGATACCGCGCGCAGCCTGCTGCAGGAAGTGGCGGCCCGCGGCGACACCCTCTCGGTCCGTCAGGAAGCCACACGCCTGCTCCACGAGCTGGGCTGACATCCATCCGGGATCTTCGATGCGATATGCCCTAGGCGTCGAATACGACGGCAGCAATTTCAAAGGATGGCAGCGGCTCACGCCCTACGGCCAGGAGGGCGGACCGCGCACGCTGCAGGTCACGCTGGAAGACGCGCTCTCCGGCGTGGCCAGTCATCCGGTCGAAGTGATCTGCGCCGGGCGCACCGACGCCGGCGTGCACGCCGAATGCCAGGTGGTGAATTTCGACAGCGATGCGCGACGCGACCCGCGTGCGTGGGTCCTGGGCACGACCACGCGTCTGCCGCCCGCGATGCGCGTGCGCTGGTGCGTACCGGTGAGCGATGAATTCAATGCCCGGTTTTCGGCGCGTGCGCGGCGCTATCGCTATCGTCTGCTCAACCATCAGGTGCGGCCGGCCCTCGGCAGGCAGTATCTGGCCTGGGAACGCCGCAGACTGGATGCCGACGCGATGCACCGCGCCGCGCAGAGTCTGCTGGGCGAGCAGGACTTCACCACGTTCCGCACCGTGCATTGCCAGGCCTCGCATCCGCGACGGCACCTGCAGTTCATCGAAGTCGTACGGGAAGGCGATATCGTCACGGTGACCGTGCAGGCCAATGCGTTCCTGCATCACATGGTCCGCAATATCGTCGGTTCGCTGCTGATGATCGGCGCCGGCGAGCGCCCTGAGACGTGGATGGCCGAATTGCTGGCGGCGCGTGATCGCACTGTCGCGGGTCCGACCGCATTCGCGCAGGGACTGGTCTTCATCGGTCCGCGCTATCCGCGCGAGTGGCCGTTGCCCGAAGAAGTGCTGCTCGATGCATGACCTGCGTCGCACCCGGATCAAATTCTGCGGTCTGACGCGTGTCGAAGACCTAGCGGAGGCCTGCGCACTTGGTGTCGACGCGATCGGACTGGTCTTCGCCGAACGCAGCAAACGCCGGGTTTCCCGAGAGACTGCCGCAGCGCTCCGGAGCGAGCTGCAACCGTTCGTCGATGCGGTCGCGCTGTTCATGGACAACGATGCGGACAGCGTCCGCGACACCGTCGCGTTGGTGCGGCCGACCTTTCTGCAGTTTCACGGTAGCGAGGACGACGCGTTCTGCGCCGGGTTCGGCCTGCCGTATCTGAAAGCCATCGCCATGGGCGGCGCCGTCGCCGTCGATGCCGGCGCCCTGCTGCGCGATTACCCGCGCGCTGCGGGGTTCCTGTTCGACAGCAATGCCAGCGGCCAGGCCGGCGGCAGCGGCCACACCTTCGACTGGTCGCGCGTCCCTGCGGATTGCCCTCGACCATATCTGCTCGCCGGCGGATTGAATCCGGACAACGTGTTCGAGGCGATCCGCGCCACCGGCTGCTGGGGCGTCGATGTCTCCAGCGGCATCGAAAGCGCGCCCGGTGTGAAAAATCATGAGCGGATGCGACGATTCGTGGCGGAAGTGCGGCGCGCAGACGGTATCCTGTAGATCTGCGCGCAGCGGGTCGGACGCCCGGCGCGTTCCTCCATCAGGCAACGATGCTCCCATGCTCGATACGCACACCGACTACAACGCCTTTCCTGATGCCGATGGGCATTTCGACCGTTTCGGCGGCCGCTTCGTCGCCGAGACCCTGATCGGCCCGCTGCAGGAACTGGCGGCGGCCTACGACACGGCGCGGGTCGACCCTGCATTCATCGCCGAGTTCGATCGCGACCTGAAGCACTACGTCGGCCGTCCGAGCCCGATCTATCACGCCGAGCGGCTGAGCGCGAAAGTCGGTGGCGCGCGCATCCTGCTCAAGCGCGAGGATCTGAACCACACCGGCGCGCACAAGATCAACAACACCATCGGTCAGGCGCTGCTCGCCAGCCGCATGGGCAAGCCGCGGATCATCGCCGAAACCGGCGCCGGCCAGCACGGCGTGGCCTCGGCCACGGTCGCCGCGCGGCTCGGTCTGGAATGCGTCGTGTACATGGGCGCGACCGACATCGAGCGCCAGAAGATCAATGTCTACCGGATGAAGCTGCTCGGCGCGACCGTAGTGCCGGTGACCAGCGGTTCGGCCACGCTCAAGGACGCGCTGAACGAAGCGATGCGCGACTGGGTGACGAACGTGCACAACACGTTCTACATCATCGGCACCGTCGCCGGCCCCGATCCTTATCCGCGCATGGTCCGCGACTTCAACGCCGTGGTCGGCCGCGAAGCGCGTGCGCAGATGCTGGCCGATTACGGCCGCCTGCCGGACGTGATCACCGCCTGCGTCGGCGGCGGCAGCAATGCCATCGGCATCTTCCACGCCTTCCTCAACGATGCCGACGTGCGCCTGGTCGGCGCCGAAGCGGCGGGCGAGGGCATCGCCACCGGCCATCACGCTGCGTCGCTGGCCGCCGGCCGCCCGGGCGTGCTCCACGGCAACCGCACCTATGTGCTGTGCGACGACGATGGCCAGATCATCGAAACCCATTCGATCTCGGCCGGTCTCGATTATCCCGGCGTCGGCCCCGAGCATGCGTTCCTGAAGGATCGCGGTCGAGCCGAATACATCGGCATCACTGACGACGAGGCGATGGAGGCTTTTCATTTGCTCGCACGGACCGAAGGCATTCTGCCGGCGCTGGAATCCAGCCACGCCATCGCCCAGGCGATGAAGCTCGCACGCGAATTGCCGAAGGACGGGCTGGTGCTGTGCAATCTGTCCGGTCGCGGCGACAAGGATGTGCATACGGTCGCCGCGCGCGAAGGCATCATCTTCTGAATCCGGTGGTCTGTGGGAGCGGCGGGAGCCGCGACTGCAGGCACCGCCATCTTTCCATTGCGGCCGCCGCCGCTCCCACAAGGCGATCAGTTCTTGTCGCCGCTGCCGAATGATCGAATGAACCGCATCGACGCCCGTTTCGCCCAGCTCAAATCCGCCGGTCGCAAGGCCTTGGTGCCGTTCATGACCGCGGGCGATCCCTCACGCGAGGCCACAGTGCCGGTGATGCGCGCGCTGGTCGAAGCCGGTGCGGACGTGATCGAACTCGGCGTGCCGTTCTCCGATCCGATGGCCGACGGCCCGACCATCCAGCGCAGTTCCGAACGCGCTCTGGCGCGCGGCGCCGGGCTGACGTTCGTGTTCGAGGCGGTACGCGAATTCCGCACCGTCGATGCCAACACGCCGGTAGTGCTGATGGGCTATCTCAACCCGGTCGAGATCCGCGGCTACGCGCGCTTCGCCGAAGAGGCCGCTGCTGCCGGCGTCGACGGTCTGCTGGTGGTCGATCTGCCGCCGGAAGAGGCCGACGACCTGCGCATCGCGATGCGCGCGCGCGGGCTGTCGCTGATCCTGCTGGCGTCGCCGACCACTCCCGACCAGCGTCTGGACCGGCTCTGCGCCGACGCCGAGGGTTATCTCTACTACGTCAGCTATGCCGGGGTGACCGGCGCCGACCGTCTCGATACCGGCGACGCCAGCGGGCATCTCGACACCATCCGCGCCCGCGCCGGGGTGCCGGTGGTCGCCGGTTTCGGGATCAAGGATGCCGCCAGCGCTGCCGCCATGGCGCGCTCGGCCGAAGGGGTCGTGGTCGGCAGCGCGCTGGTCGCCGCTCTTGCGGAGGCGACGGATCCGGCCGATGCGGCGGCGCGCGCCCGTATGTTCCTCGCTCCGCTGCGGGCAGCGCTGGATCTCGGCTGATCGCCATGCCCGCCGTGCGGCGGCGCTATGAGGCGAGCGCTTTACCATGCGGTGGCGTACGGGAGACGCCGTGCAGTCTTGCTAGACTGCGTTGCCCGAGCCGACCCGGCCCGGACCCTGCCCATATCAGAAGACGACACTCGAACGCATGTCCTGGCTGAAGAAACTGATGCCCGTTCGCATCCGCACGGAAAGCGGAGCCTCCCGGAAACGCAGCGTGCCCGAAGGGCTGTGGGAGAAATGTGATGGTTGCGGCGCCGTGCTGTATCGACAGGAGTTGGAGGACAACCTCGAAGTCTGTCCGAAATGCGCCTTCCACATGCCGATCCGCGCCCGCGCCCGACTCGCCGGATTTCTGGATGCGGATACCGGCCGTGAAATCGGCGCGGAGCTCGGCCCAGTCGATCCCCTGAAATTCAGGGACCAGAAGAAATACATCGATCGCATCAAGTCGAGCCAGAAGGCGACCGGCGAGCGCGACGCGCTGATCGTGATGGAAGGTGCTTTGCGTCAGCGTCCGATCGTGGCTGCGGCCTTCGACTTCGCTTTCATGGGCGGCTCGATGGGCTCGGTGGTCGGCGAACGCTTCGCGCGCGGCGCCGAACGCGCCCGCGACATCGGCTCGCCTTTCGTGTGCTTTTCCGCCAGCGGCGGTGCACGCATGCAGGAAAGCCTGTTCTCGCTGATGCAGATGGCCAAGACCTCGGCCGCGCTCGCGCGCCTGCGCGCGGCGGGTCTGCCGTATATCTCGGTAATGACCCACCCGACCACCGGCGGTGTGTCCGCGTCGTTCGCGATGCTCGGCGACATCAATATCGCCGAGCCCGGCGCACTGATCGGCTTCGCCGGCCCGCGCGTGATCGAACAGACGGTGCGCGAGACGCTGCCGGAAGGTTTTCAGCGCCCTGAATTCCTGCTTGATCACGGTGCGCTGGATCAGATCTGCGATCGCCGCGAACAGCGCGAGCGCATCGCCCGCCTGACGGCGCTGCTGATGCGTCTGCCCGAGCCGGAAGGCGATGCGGAAGTGGAAGGCTGAAGTCGTACTTTTTGGGGGCCCTGCAAATGCCGATGTCGTCAAGCGAAGCTACGCGGTCGTCTCTCATCCACGGTCCGGAATGACAGCATTGCTGGACATCCGTTTTTCATTTTCCCGTTTCGTTTTCGGCTTTCGTGATGACAAGAAAATATTTCGGTACCGACGGCATCCGCGGCAAGGTCGGTGAAGGCGCGATTTCGGCGGACTTCGTCCTGCGCCTCGGCAACGCCTACGGCCATGCGCTGCGCAGCGCGGTGCACCATGTCGACGAGAAGAACGGCGATGAGTGGCGCAAGCCCGTCGTCGTGATCGGCAAGGACACGCGCATCTCCAATTACATGTTTGAAGCCGCGCTGGAGGCAGGCCTGGTCGCGGCCGGCGTCGATGTGCAGCTGATGGGTCCGATGCCCACCCCGGCGGTGTCGCATCTGACCCGGTCGCTCGGTGCCGATGGCGGCATCGTCATCAGTGCATCGCACAATCCGCACTACGACAACGGCATCAAGTTTTTTTCGGCCGAGGGCGAAAAGCTCGACGATGCGACCGAGCTCGCGATCGAAGCCGCGCTGGACAGGCCTTTCAGCACCGTGCCCTCCGACCAGCTCGGCAAGGCGGTGCGCACTCGCGACACCATCGGCCGCTATGTCGAAGCCTGCAAGAGCTCGGTGCCGCGGCGTTTCGATCTGGGCGGTATGAAAATCGTGGTCGATTGCGCGCACGGCGCGACCTACCAGATCGGCCCGCTGGTGCTGCGCGAGCTGGGCGCCCAGGTCGAGGCCATCGGTGTGGATCCGAATGGTCTGAACATCAACGATGGCGTCGGCTCGACCCATCCGGAAACGCTGGTCGCGCGCGTGCTGGCGAGTGGTGCGGATCTCGGTATCGCCTTCGATGGCGACGGCGACCGGCTGATGTTCGTCGACAGCGACGGCACGGTGCGCGACGGTGATGATCTGCTGTATCTGCTCGCGACCGACTGGCAGGCCAGCGGTCGTCTGCGCGGTCCGGTGGTCGGCACGCTGATGACCAATTACGGACTGGAACGGGCATTCGCCGAGTGCGGTATCGAATTCCTGCGCACCAAGGTCGGCGACCGCTATGTGCATCAGGCGCTGATCGAGCGCGCTGCCGTACTCGGTGGCGAAACCTCCGGGCATCTCCTGTGCCTGGACCGGGTCAGCTCCGGCGACGGCATCATCAGCGCGCTGCAGGTACTGGAAGTGTTGCGGCGGCGCGCGCTGACGCTGCAGCAGATCCTCGCCGGTTTCGCCAAGGTGCCGCAGAAGACCGTGAACGTGAAGATCGCCGCAGGCAGCAGGCCTGCCGAGGCCGACAGCGTCAAAGCGGCCTTGGTGGATGCACAGGCAGCGGTGCAGGGCAGAGGACGGGCGTTCCTGCGGCCCTCGGGCACGGAGCCGGTGGTGCGGGTGACCGTGGAGGCCGACGACGCGGCGCTTATGCAGGGCACGCTTGATCGCCTCGCCGAAGCGGTTCGCGCCGCCGCTTGATCGCGATCAAAGTCCGCCGAACCACGCTGCAGGCAGAATTCCGCTTCGCGCATGACGGCCCGAGCCGGCAGCGCTAATCTTGACGACGACTCTCAGGACGATAGAACGACATGAGCGACCAGCCTTACATTCCGACCCTCGACATCCGCCGTTTCGATACCGATCGCGATGCCTTCGTGGCAGAACTCGGTGCGGCCTACCGCGAATGGGGCTTCGCCGGCATCCGTGGCCACGGTATCCCGCAGGAACTCATCGACGGCGCCTACGACGCGTTCCTGCATTTCTTCGCGTTGCCCACCGAAACCAAGATGAAGTACCACGTCGCTGGTGGCGGCGGCGCGCGCGGCTATACCCCGTTCGGCGTTGAAACGGCGAAGGATTCCAAACACTTCGATCTGAAAGAATTCTGGCACGTCGGCCGCGAAGTGCGCGATGCCAGATACGCCGAGGTGATGGCGCCGAACGTGTGGCCGTCGGAGGCTCCTGAATTCCGCGATCGCGCCCTCGCGCTCTATGGCGCGCTCGACAGCCTCGGCTCGCGCATGCTCTCGGCGCTGGCGCTGAATCTCGGCCTTGCGGAGAACTATTTCGCCGACAAGACCGACAACGGCAATTCGATCCTCAGGCCGATCCATTACCCGCCGATCACCACCGACGATGTTCCGAACGTGCGCGCGGGTGCGCACGAAGACATCAATCTGATCACCCTTCTGGTCGGCGCCAGCGCAGAGGGTCTGCAGGTGTTGTCCCGCAAGGGCGAGTGGGTGCCGTATACCGCCGCCGCCGACACCATCGTGGTCAATATCGGTGACATGATGCAGCGGCTGACCAATCACGTGTTGCCGTCGACGACGCATCGCGTCGTCAATCCGCCGGGCGAGAAAGCGCGCCAGCCGCGGTATTCGACCCCGTTCTTCCTGCACCCGAATCCGGACTTCGTCATTGATGTGTTGCCCAACTGCGTGAGCGCCGACAACCCGAACCGTTATCCCGAGGCGATCACCGCACAGGGCTATCTCGAAGAGCGGCTGCGCGAGATCGGACTGATGTGATCCGTGCGGGCACCCGGTTTTTTCAGGCGCCCGCGATTCTCGATGCCCATTGTTGAGAAGGGCCCCCAGTCGCCTGGGGGCCCTTCTCCGTTTGCGGGAAACATTCGAGCCGCCTGCAGCCCGGTGCGAAGCATCAGCAGCCGATGGCGTTGCAGATCGGCACGATGTTGTAGCTGCTGAAACGGGCGCCGACATAGGCGGTGCCGAACGCACCGATATGCGGCCCGCTGACGACGCTGTTGACGTAATTGCCGCCGTGCGAGTTGTGGGTGAACTCCCGCAGCCAAGGCCCGCCGCTGCTGCCGTAGGTCATATCGCAACCCTGCACCAGCACGTCGGAGCCTTCGGACGGTGCGTAGTAAGTCCATCCTGCGCAGACATTCGTGTACTGGGTGCTCAAGTTGCTGGCGTAACCATGGGAATAGGTCCACTGCTCGTAGCCCCAATCCCAACTGCGGCCCAACCAGCCGACATAATTCACCACCGGCTGGCCGGTGGAGCTCTCACCGGTGAGCTTGATCGCAGCGACATCGTCGCGGCGCCCACCGACGTTGATCCAACTGGTCAGGATCGTTGCGTTCTGCCAGCCGTAGGTGCCGTACGGCGCGGCGCCGTAGCGATCGGCCGGTACGAACACGAAATTGTAGTTCCAGCCCGCGCCGCGGG
Source organism: uncultured Xanthomonas sp. (assembly GCA_964523435.1). GTDB lineage: Bacteria > Pseudomonadota > Gammaproteobacteria > Xanthomonadales > Xanthomonadaceae > Lysobacter_I. Next base: position 3,618 of record CAZGBA010000060.1, on the reverse strand, counting down.
TATAAACGCAATGCGCTGCGGTGAGAATCACCGAATTGCCGCTGGCGACGCTGGCCGTGCAGTACGAGCTACCGCCGCCGGGCACGTTGAAATACAACTTGCCGATCTTGTTCCACGGCGGAACCGTCCACTGCGAGGTGTAGTAGTTGCCCAGGAAGCGGGTGAACGGATAGTGGGCGCCGTCCTGCGGGGTGACGTCCGGGGCACCTGCCACGCCGTTGCTTTCCTGCGCGGCGATCTTGTCCACGACTTTCCATGCATCCGGGAAATCGTTGCGGGCCGTGTAGTCGCCGAAACTGGGCGCGGTACCGCCGCTCGCCAGATCGGGGCGCGAAGGTCTTGTGCCGATGGCGGGGGCCGCAGGGCCGGCGTCTCGCGCCGTGTCGTTCCAGACCATCGGTTTCACCGCCGCGCGCTGCGCCATCGTCGAGAAGGGACGGACTGCGGCTGCGGATTGCTGCGCATTGGTCGGTGCGGTGATTTGCGCGATCTCGCCCGGCGCTGCGCGGAGGGTTTTTTCCGCCGAGAAGGCGGGGGCGCAGAAAGCGCCGACTGCGATCGTGCAGACAGTGGCCATGCCGGCCAGGCGGCCGATTGCACGGGAACATCTCAATGCATCGTTCATGACAATTTCCTTCTGTTGTTGTGAAGAAACGAGCCACCGTCATCCTGACGGTGTGGGGCCACACGCAGTGTTCGTACTGCGTGCGGCATCGCGTCGAGCCGCTCGCTTTATCCCGGCGCGAATGTTTGATCGTTGCGGGTCGTGGCCGACAGGAGCGTCATCGCACCGGCGATTTCATGGGCCAAAATCGATGACAGACCGAATGCGGCATCTGCGGGACCGAGGGCGACCCGGTCGAATGCCGGTCGGTATGGATGTTTGCATCGCATCCATGGGCGTGCACGCCGAGATGCGTGCTCTGCCATTCAATTCTGGTCCCTGCGGCAAGGCGGTATCGTTGCCTGCCGGGTACGTCCGTGTACGACATATGCAGAACTCCTGTACTGCAAATGGTGATCCCCCGCGACGCCATCAAAAAACTTTCATGCATTGGTCGCAAGCTGTCATATCCGACAGTCCGGGTGTGCGGATGTTCGAGAAACTACGGATGATCGTCTGACGTGCGCGAAGCGATCCGTGATGCGGACGGTTGCGCTCAGTCGCTGTCGCGGAACTCCTTGCTGCGGTTTGCCACCAGCGATCGCGCCAATCCATCCGGCAGGTATTTCGAGATCCCGGCGATGATTCGGTTGGCGCGTCCGGTCACGTAGCGGGTGCGGCCCCGTTCCACCGCGTCCAGCCCGAGCCGGGCGACGCTGTCGGCGTCGAGCCAGAGCAGCTTCGGCAGTTTCGACACCCGTTCGCGCATGCCGTTGACATCGTGGAACTCGGTGTAGGTGAAACCGGGGCAGAGCGCGCACACGTGGACACCCTTTGCCTGGGTTTCCATCGCCAGGCATTCCGAGAACCGGATCAGGAAGGCCTTGGTCGCTCCATACAGCGTATGGCCTGCCGAAGCAGGGACCAGTCCGGCAAGGGAGGCCACATTGATGATTCTTCCGTAACCTGCGGCTTCCATCGCCGGCAGAAAGCGATGGGTCAGTTCGCAGACGCCCGTCAGCATCACCTGCAGGGAATCGGCGTGGGTCTTCCAGTCGGCGGACAGAAAACGCCCGGGCACCCCATAGCCGGCATTGTTCACCAGATGCGCCACGTGCAGGCCCCGGGACGCGATCTCTGCATGCAGCGCAGCCGGTGCTGCGGGATCGGCCAGATCGGCGGCCAGCACCAGCACATCGACCTGCTTGCCGAGATCTTCAGCCAGTGCCTGCAGACGTTCAGCCCGGCGTGCGGTCAGGATCAACGGCACGCCGCGACGGGCGTATTCCCGGGCGATGGCGGCACCGATGCCGCTCGATGCGCCGGTGACCAGCGCATAACCTGTCGGTGTGCCCGCCTGATGTTTCCTGCTCATCCTGTTCTCTGTCGATCCGGTTGGGCAAGCATACCTGTACGCCCGACGACGGCCCGCCATCGGCTATCCTGTGGCATCTCGCTACGGAGCAGGCCATGCGTCGCAAAATCGTTGCCGGAAACTGGAAGCTGCATGGCAGCAAGGCGTTCGCAGCGGATCTGGTGGCCGCGATCGTCGAGGGCATGCCGTCATCCGGGGCTGATGTCGTCGTCCTGCCGCCGCTGCCCTATCTCGGCGAACTGATCGACCGCTTCGTGGTGCACGGCTTGTCGTTCGGCGCCCAGGACGTCAGCGCCAACGAAAAAGGTGCCTATACCGGTGAGGTCTCGGCCGCGATGCTGGTCGATATCGGCGCCCGCTATGGCCTGGTCGGCCACTCCGAACGCCGTCAATACCACGCGGAGAGCGACGCCCTGGTCGCCCGCAAATTCATTGCAGCCAAGCATGCAGGGCTGGTTCCAATCCTCTGTGTCGGCGAATCGCTGCACGAGCGCGAAGCGGGACAGACCGAATACCGGATCGAGACCCAGCTTGCCGCGATCTTCGAACTTGCAGGTCCCCAGGCCTTCGCCGGCGCCGTAGTCGCCTACGAGCCGGTCTGGGCGATCGGCACAGGGAAGACCGCGTCGCCTGCCCAGGCCCAGTCCGTCCATGCCTTCATTCGTGGCGAAATCGCGGCGCGCGATGCTACAATCGCCGGCTCACTGTCCATTCTTTACGGGGGCAGTTGCAAGCCGGACAACGCGGCCGAGCTGTTCGCACAGCAGGACGTGGATGGCGGGTTGATCGGCGGCGCCTCGCTGGTGGCGTCCGATTTTCTCGCGATCGTCGCGGCCGCACGGGCCTGATATCTCCGGTTCCGCGCGGATCGTGCCGGCGCCCCGCATTCCATTCTGACGAGCGCCAACGATGCTGTTGATCCTCAATGTTCTCTATGTGCTGGTTGCGATCGCGATGATCGCGCTGATCCTCATGCAACGCGGCGCGGGTGCGCAGGCGGGCTCGGGTTTTGGCGCTGGCGCCTCGGCCACGGTGTTCGGCTCGCGCGGCGCGTCGAATTTCCTGTCGAAATCGACCAAGTGGCTGGCGATCGTGTTCTTCGCGGTTGCGCTGTTCATGGCCTGGAACGCGACCCACAGCGCCAAGCCCAAGGCCGTGTCCGAACAGGATCTGGGTGTGATGTCGCAGACGGCTGTGCCGAAGGCGGATCAGAAGGGCCCGGCGCAGCCCGCTTCCAAGGCGCCTCCGCAAACGATTCCGGTTGCACCACCGACGACGCAGTCGGTGCCTGCGGCGCCCGTACCCTCGCAGCCGGCTCCGGCGCCGACCTCGCCGGCGCCGAAGGGAGGTTGATCGGTACGTAACGCGCCGGGGCGAGCGGGTTTCCGCTTCTCCCGACACTGCCGACGCCCATTCCATGGACGGGCGTGCCGGTGAACGATGATGATCGGCATCCGGTTTTATTGTTCCGGCGCTGCAATCGAAATCGAAAGGGTGCGACTTTTGCTCGGCATCCTTTACAATAGTGCGGCTTCGCAAACAGCAGGATGCGAGACCGCAGCATTGCCCAGATGGCGGAATTGGTAGACGCACTACCTTGAGGTGGTAGCGACGTAAGTCGTGGGGGTTCGAGTCCCCC
>CAZGBA010000059.1:0-21941 GCA_964523435.1 uncultured Xanthomonas sp. | reverse complement strand
TGTTCAAGATCGGCATCGGCCCCAGCTCGTCGCATACGGTCGGCCCGATGCGCGCAGCCTGCCGTTTCGCGCATCGCTGGCTGGAAGAAGGCGGCGACCTCGCCCGTACCGCGCGCGTACGGGCCGAGGTCTTCGGCTCACTGGCGCTCACCGGCAGGGGCCACGGCACCGATAAGGCTGTGCTGATGGGACTCGAAGGCCATTGGCCGAATGCGATCGACCCCGATGTCATTCCCGTTTCGCTGGCGCGTATTCGCGGAGAAAAGAAAATCCGGCTGCTCGGCCGCCATGAGATCGCCTTCGACGAGAAGCACGATCTGATCATGAACAAACGCCAGAAGCTGCCGTTCCACACCAACGGCATGCGTTTCACCGCCTACGATGCCGCAGGCGCGGAAATCGCCACGCGCGACTACTATTCGGTCGGCGGCGGTTTCGTGGTCAACCAGGACGAGGCGGCCGAAGACCGGATCGTCGCGGACACCACCGAATTGCGACACCCATTTGCAAGTGGTGCGGCTCTGCTGCGACAGAGCGAACACTGCGGGCTGAGCATTGCCGCGATGATGTTCGACAACGAACGTCACTGGCGTAGCGACGACGAAATACGCGATGGCCTGCGGGACATCTGGAACGCGATGCAGGCCTGCGTGCAGCGCGGCATCCGCGAAACAGGAACACTCCCCGGCGGCCTGCACGTCACGCGCCGCGCGCCCAGTCTGCACGCGGAACTGTCGTCGAAACCGGAAGCCGCGATGCGCGACCCGTTGACCGTACTCGACTGGGTGAATCTCTACGCGCTGGCGGTCAATGAAGAAAACGCTGCGGGCGGACGGGTCGTCACCGCGCCCACCAACGGCGCCGCCGGCATCATTCCATCGGTGCTGCATTACTACGACAGGTTTTGCGCCGGCGCGAACGAACAGGGCGTTTTCGATTTCCTGCTCACGGCGTCAGCCATCGGCATTCTCTACAAGGAGAACGCATCGATCTCCGGCGCCGAAGTGGGCTGCCAGGGCGAAGTCGGAGTCGCCTGCTCGATGGCAGCGGCCGGGTTGACCGCTGCGCTCGGTGGTACACCCGGGCAGATCGAGAATGCCGCCGAAATCGGCATGGAACACAATCTCGGCTTGACCTGCGACCCGATCGGCGGGCTCGTGCAGATCCCGTGCATCGAACGCAATGCGATGGGCGCGGTGAAGGCGATCAACGCCTCGCGCATGGCGCTGCGCGGCGACGGCAAGCACAAGGTCTCGCTCGACAAAGTCATCAAGACCATGCGCGACACCGGTCGCGACATGCAGGACAAATACAAGGAAACATCGCGCGGCGGGTTGGCGGTGAATGTGATCGAGTGCTGAAGCAGCCAATCGTTGAAGCAAACGATCTCAGCCCATCGACAATCCGTGCTCATGGCATTCATACCGGCAGAAAACGTCGCTCGCCGCCATATACAGAGCAGGCCATCGCCGACAGCCAGCCGGCCCAGTCGCGCGAAACAATCATTCGGCTTCCAGTTCTTCGCGCGCCGCCGGACAGGCGAAACTGGTGATGGCCGTACTGCCTTCAGCGGTGACACGCACATATCCATGGCGGGAATAGCCGCAATCGACCCATATTGATGAATTGGGACTCGGCTGCAAGTGATACTCCTGCCCATCAACGATGAAACTCCAGGAATACAACGGCCATGACTGATCAAGCGCCTGCCATTGTGGGCTTTCGAACCACTCCACATATGCATTGCAGGCCAGCACGCCATTGTGCGCAGAACAGTCCAATACGGTGTTGATATCGGCGTCGGGATTCGCGAACCCTGATCCTGCTTCGCATGCGGAACCGACAGGACCGTCCGCAGGAAAATCCTTCAGCCTGTCGCAGAGAGGTGGTGGATTGACAGGGGGGCCCGTAAATTGAGCAATGGCTTCCACCGAGAATAAACAGCTTGATACTGCAAATCCGCATGACAACACGATTTTCATGAAGCCTCCCAGGGATGAAACCGCAACTATTTTGATGGAGATGGAATTCTCGCCCTGCTTTTCGACATCAACGCTCGCCCGACTTGTCCCGACGAAACACGAATCAAAGCTTATGGCGATTGACGGCATCCGGATCGTAACGGCACATTAAAATTGTAGCGATCGAGTTTGGATCAGCCTTGGCGCCAACCCGCCTCTTCCAGCCAGACCCACAATCCGGGTTACCAAAGCCGTAATACAACGCCGCCAGATATTCCTTCCGATTAATCTCCGCCATCTCCTTGAAATAGACAAGCGCATGAGGCGGCGCCAGCGTTGATCTTGCGGCGCTCATGTCCTTGTCCCAAAAATGTGATTTTGCCTTTTCCAATCTGAAAAAACCGACGAACGCATAGGAATTTTTTCCTTTCTTCTCGATTCCTGTTATCGCCTTTGAAAAATGCGGGTAGGCCTCATCTCGGCTTCCAGTTCCGTACGCGACCATCAGCGCAATGTTGAAATGTGTTCGCAAGGTATTGTCGTGGTCTGGACCAAGCGAGATTTCGTCCGCAATCAATGCCTGCCGAAAATGTTCGAGCGCTTCGCTGCGGCGATTTTGATTGGCAAGCAACTGTCCATAGACGCCATGGTACTGCCCATGTATGGCGGACACCTGATCATAATAGCGGTCCAAAAAAGGCTTGATAGCAACCAACTCCGCTTCAGCAGAAGCCGAATTTCCGACAGCGGGCAGCAATTCGGCTTTTCGCAATCTCGACATGAGTATCGCAGGATGGTTGCTGCCGTAATTCTTTTTCTGCTCGGCAATTTGCATTTCAAGCACTGCGACGGCCTTTTCAGGAAGATCGGACTTCCGATATGATTCGGCGAGGTGCCAATACACCCTGTCCCGCTGTACGGGCAACATCTCAAAATCTTCCGAGAATAGACGCTCGCATAGCCTGATCGCTTCGGAATAATGCCTCTCCAGATACAACAGATGCGCATCCTCCGCAATGAAATCCGGCTTTCCCCCGAGCCGCGACCGATGGGCGTCAAGCATTACTCGCGCATCGTCAAGGCGTGAAGCTGCGATCAACGCGCGCACCTCCAACAACATCCCGGAATCAGGCGGATCGGGAAGCAACCCATTGGCGCGACGAATCAAATTCAATCCGGCTGTCGTCATACCGAGATCCAGCTGGATCCCGCCTATCTCATAGGCAAGGTCGCGAAACAGCTGCGGGTTTCGTTGCTGCAAATATCCGATTTCTCTAGCCGCAGATGCCAATATCGTACGCGCAGTGATATCGCCGACCTCCAACTGCGTAGGATCGGCCGATCTGAACGAACTTCGCAACACATCCAGTGCCATGCGAGCACGATCCCTCTCCAACCTGATCTGACCATTCTGCTTGACGACCTGCAGCACGCCGACTGAAATTGAAAACGATGCCATTACCGTGAAAAAAACTGCTACAGCATTTCTCTGAAGAAATTTTCTTGAACGATAGACCCATGCCGCTTCTGATGCCCGGACAGGTCTCTGGTTGAGGTATCGTTCAAGGTCATCATCGAACTGATCAACGCTTCCATAGCGCGCAGCCGGTTCTTTACGAAGCGCCTTCTGAACAATGCTTTCCAGATCACCATCGAGCTGAGCCGCCCATCGGACTGGATTTGAAATGCCTTGCGCTTGCAATGCGCATTTGCCACGCATCGTCGCAGCTGCGCGCATCCTCTCCGGCGGAATTCCGAGGACATTCCGTTCCATTTCACCGGCACTCAATCCAGACAGATCGAACGGAGGCGCACCGGCCAACAGGGTGTACAGTATCCCGCCTAACGAGTACACATCGCAGCCAACAGTAACGCTTTGTTTCAGAAGCTGTTCGGGCGCGGCATATGCCGGCGTGAAATAATGCTCATGGGTCAGCGTGTCCTCACAGCCATCGTCAAGCGCTTTGGCGATGCCAAAATCCAACAGCTTCACCCGTCCTTCTGCGGTTACCAGCACATTTGCGGGTTTGAGATCGCGATGCACGACCAGATTGCGATGCGCGCAAGATACCGCCGCAAGGATTTGCCGGAACAGTAAAACTCGACTGCGGACCGGAAGCTCATGACAAGCGCAATATTCGAGGATAGGCAAGCCATCGACATATTCCATTGCGACATACGGCGTACCGCTCTCATCCGTGCCAGCGTCGATGAGGTGCGCGATGCCCGGGTGATTCAAGGATGAGAGAATCCGCCGCTCCGCCGAAAATCGTTTCAGCAAAGCCTCGTTGAAAATTTCGCTCCTTACCAACTTCAGAGCAACCGTTTGGGCCAATTCTCCATCGACTCGACTTGCCCTGAATACGCGCCCCATACCGCCTGAAGCGATTTCCGCATCCAATCGAAAACGTCCGACCGTTCTTCCAAGCATGGTTTTCGCCTCTATGGCGTCCATAGCTGTCAAAGCGAGTACGAATGGGCGCCCCGTGTCACCGGGAGCATCAAGCTTCAACAGCGTCGATACCTCTTCCGCCATCGCCGGGTCGTCCTTGCAGGCAATGGCCACATATTCGGCACGTGAACCCACATCGCATTCGAGCGCGGCGGCGAATATGTCCTGAAGCTGCTTGAATCGATCAGTCAGCATTTTCGATCGATGAAGCATTCAGCTCTTTGGCCAACCAGCTCTTGGCGAATCGCCATTGCCGGCCTACCGTCGCGACGGACGTCAGACAATTCTCCGCGATCTGATCCGCAGTCAGCACCGAGAATAGCTTCAGCTCCACCACGCGCGCGACTTCGGCATCCAGCGTCTGCAATCGTGTCAGCGCCTGATCGAGCGCGAGCCAATCGATGATGCCAGATGGCTGCGACAACTCATGCGAATGAAGATCGTCCAACGCGACCATCACCTTTCCGCCAGCGCGTTTGTCCGCGTATCGTTCTCGCAGATAGTCGATCAGCACACGACGGACAATGGTTGCGGCGATCGCGAAGAACTGCTCCCGGTTCTGCCAATCGACCGACTGCTGACGCTGCAATTTGATATAGGCTTCATGCGCCAGGTCTGTCGCGCTGAGCGTCAAGTGCCCACCGGCCCGTCGCACCTGACTGGCAGCCGCCGACTTCAGCACGGGGTAGACGGCTGAGATCAGCGCGCTTTCGACGCTGCGGTCGCCACTTTTCCATTGCACCAGCAATTCGGTGATTGGCGGCGATGCTGAGCTCATCGTGGGTGGCTGCGGGCTAAACAACGCAAGATTCTACTCGACTTCCTACCATTGGAAGTGCCGCAGCACGCATCAGGCGGCTCCGCCAATCTCCGGAAAAACCTTTTTTATCAGACACTTGCACCGTCGGGCCGCCCTGCACGAGTCAAGCCGCAGTGTGGTGCATAGTGCGCGCGCTAGCGACCGTGATCGATTGGCCCCTAAATCCACGAGTAATCGTGAAGAACCACACACATTGAACATCGGCCGCCAACCGCCATTACGATTTCCGGGGCTTCGTCAGCACCTACTGACAAAGCGCGGCCGGGAGTTGCAGAAATACGCTTCTCCGGAACCATCGCATGGCATACGTGAAGGATAACGAACATGAGTAGATATCACCCATTCCGCTTGGCTACGACTGCACTCGCCGTGTGCATGACGTCTGCGCTTTCGATCGCACATGCTGCATCAGATCCAACCGGCCAGGTCCTGATTTTGTTACCCAACTCGGACGAGAGCAGCATGCGGGTGCTTTGGCAGACAGGAGATGACTTCGGGCCTTCGCTGCCCTGCAATCAGAGGTCCTATTCTCTCGATGTGAGAATAGACGGCACCCTCGTTCAACGCTTCAATTCCAACTCCAGTCCTCTGTCATCTTACGCCAATGGCAATTGTTACCTCGAAAGGCCCATTTACACGGGGGAGCAAAAAGTACCTCCCGGCGTGTGGACTGCTACGGCAAGGAATCCAGCCGGAACCGCGCTAATAACCGAAACGAAAACAATCAATGCATGCACGCCGAAGCAAGGCAAGCAGCCGATGTATTGGACCATCAACAGCCAATACACCGACAATTTCTACACCACATCGATTGGTGATCGAGACGTATCGCTGAGCATCGGTTACAGCAACGCAGGCGTTCCGTTTGCGATGCCCATGCCGACCAGATTCGGCGGCGTTCCGTTTTATCGCTACTTCAAAGGCTCGCCACAGCTGGAGCATTTCTACACTCATGACTATGCGGAATGGCAGTTCGTCGAGCAGAATGGTTACACCTACGAGGGCATAGAAGGCTATGCATTCAAGAACTTCAAGCCGGGCACCGTCGCCCTGTGGCGTTATTCACTCTACGACGGCTATAGCGGCGACCTGATGCACTACTATACGATCAATTCCAATGATCCTTCTGCCGCAGGCTGGAGCTACGACGGCCTCGCAGGATACGTCTGCGCACCGTGATTTGAATTGAATTCACTTGAGCAAGATCGAATGCCCCGTCATGACGGGGCGTTCTCTTCGATACGTGCGATTTCATTCGCGATACCCAGAACATCATCCAGCAACGCTGCTGCCGTGACGTCCGCTCCGGCACCCGGCCCTTGGATCACCAGCGGCTGCTGGCGATAACGGTCCGACCAGATCGCGACGCGATTATCGGTACCCGTACCGATGGCGAGCGGATGATCGACCGGCAGTGATTCGAGCCCCACGCGCGCCTCTCCGTTCTCCAGACGCGCGATGAAGCGGATCTTCTCGCCGCGCTTGTAGGCGATGGCGAAACCTTCACGCATCGGCGCATCGAGCGATGGCAGCAGAGCATCGATATCGCTAGCTGTCGCTTCCGCGAGATCAGGCGTCAGCATCGAGGCGACACCGACATCCGCGACATTGAGTTGATGTCCGGCGGCGCGCGCGAGAATCAGCAGCTTGCGCCGCACGTCTTCACCGGACAGATCGTCGCGCGGGTCGGGCTCGGTGTAGCCGGCGTCACGCGCTTGGCGGACGAAAGCCGAGAACGGGCGCAGGCCGTCGTACTCGTTGAGCAGCCACGCCAGCGAACCAGACAGCACACCGGCGATGGCATGGATGCGATCCCCACCGTCCTGCAGGGCGCGGATGGATTTCAGCAATGGCAGCCCCGCGCCGACGGTGGCGGAGTCACCGTATCGGGTGCCTCCTCGCGCGCAAGCGTTGCGAATGTCTCTCCAGCGCGCCAGCGAAGTGCCCTGCCCCAGTTTGCATGCGGTGACGACATGGATACCCTGTTCAAGCCAGTGCACATGACGCTCGGCGACCGCTTCGCTGGCCGTGGCGTCGATGATGATGCGCACGCCACCGTCGCCCAGCGCCGACGGTATCGCATGCGGCGATGTCGCCATGCAGGATGCATTCCTCTCGTGGGAATTCGCGCGCAGGGCCGCATCCGAGAACGAGGTCGGCTGAAATGCGAATCGCGAATTGGCGGCATGGCACAGCGACAATCGCTCGCCGAAAGAGGTGCCTTCCCAGCCGGCCAGCCGCGCGAGCACCGCCTTTCCCACATTGCCCGTTCCGAGCAGCGCGATGCGCGCGGGCGCCGGCCGCAAGGCGATGGACGCGCGTGTCGCGACCGCCGCATTCATACCGCGACCTGTTTCGCCTGCGTTTTGCCGGCGCCGACGACATCGAGCGCACGGTCCAGCGCCGCCGCGATGTCGGCCACAAGATCGTCGGCATGCTCAATGCCCACCGACAGCCGCAACAGGCCGTCGCCGATGCCCGCAGCGGCGCGCGCTTCCGCGCTCATTGCCGCATGGGTCATGGTCGCCGGATGCGCGATCAGGCTCTCCACGCCGCCGAGCGATTCGGCGAGTGTGAAATAGTCGAGACCGTCGACGAACGCGCGCACCGCAGCCTCGCCGCCTTCGAGCTCCAGGCTCAGCATCGCGCCGAAGCCGTACTGCTGGCGCGCAGCCACCGCATGACCGGGATGTGAGGCGAGGCCCGGATAATGCAGGCGGCGCACCGCAGGGTGGTCGTTCAACAATTCGACCAGTGCAGCGGTGTTTTCCTGATGCACGCGCAGACGCGCGTCGAGCGTGCGCAGGCCGCGCAGCGTGAGGAAGCTGTCGAACGGCGCGCCAGTGATGCCCAGCGCGTTCGCCCACCATACCAACTGGGTATGCTGCTCGGCATCCTTCGCGATCACCGCACCACCGACCACGTCGCTGTGGCCGTTGATGTATTTGGTGGTCGAATGCACGACAAAATCCGCTCCGAACGCGATCGGCGTCTGCAGCGCCGGCGAGAGGAAGGTGTTGTCGACCACGGCCAGCGCACCGGCGGCATGCGCTGCTTCGATCACGAAGCGCAGGTCGGTGATGCGCAGCAGCGGGTTCGACGGCGTTTCGATCCACACCACCGCCGGCTTCGTCGCCAGCGCTTCTGCCAAAGCGCGCGGATCGGTGAAGTCGATGGTCTGCAGTTCGAAGGCACCCTTGTTCGCGAGCGCATTGAACAGGCGCCAGCTGCCGCCGTAGGCATCGTGCGGCACTATGAGCCGCTGACCCGGCTTCAACAGCGCGTGCAGCAGCAGCGTGATCGCCGACATGCCGGTGGACGTGACCACCGCGCCAGCACCGCCCTCCAGTTCCGCCAGCGCCTCGGCCAGCAGGTCGCGGGTCGGGTTGCCGCTGCGGGTGTAGTCGTACTTCCGCTTCTCGCCGAAGCCGGCGAAGCTGAAGTTGGATGACAGCACCAGCGGCGGCGTCACCGCGCCGAACGCGGTATCGCGGTCGATGCCGGCACGCACCGCATTCGTTGCCGCGCGCGCAGCGCGGCGGCGCGGCTGGTCAATCGTACCGGCGCTCATGCCGCACCTCCACAGGCATCCTGCAGCGTGCGTTGGAGAATGTTGCCGATCTCCAGCGTCTCGGTGAGGAATGCATCGTGACCGAACTTGGAGCGCAGCACGCGGATCTCGCTGCGCGGCAGCGCTTCGGCCAGCACGAACAGATCCTCCAGCGGCACCAGCCGGTCTTCGGCAATGGCGACGACGGTCGTCGGTACCGGCACGGTGCGCGGGTCGATCGCATGCAGATCGATCGATTCGGACAGCCGCAGGAACGCGATCGGCGACGTGCGGGCGACCCAGGTCGCGGCGCAGTGTTCGAGATAGTCCTCTGCCGCCACGCGCACGCGGCCATTCACCACGGTCGGCGCATCCGCGAAGCGTTCGGCGAATTCGTCAGGGGTGCGATAGCTCAGCATCGCCAGTTGCCGCGCCAGCGCCAGCCCCTGCGATTCGTCGCACTGCAGCTGGCCCAGCGCCACCGCCTGACGCTGCAGCGCGCGCCACGCGCTGGCGTACGGGTGCGAACGATGCGCGCCGCTGATCGCGACCAGCTTTCCCACGCGCTGCGGGTAACGCGCGGAGAACTGCAGACCAACCATCGCCCCGTAGGAACTGCCGAGGAAGGCGGCGAGCGTCCCGATACCCAGCGCGTCGAGCACCGCCGCGATCGCATCGGCCTGATCGGCGCTGTCGATCGGTGCATCAAGCTGACCGTCGGCGCCCAGCCAATCGATCGCAAGCACCTGCACGCGTGCGGTATCGAGACCAACGCCGCTCTGCGTCTGCCACCAGCCGGCATCGGGGAACGCTTCGCTGGCGACAACGTGACGATGCGCGGAGATGCCGCCAGCGGCCAACACGACCGGAGCGCCGGCAGGCCCGACGAGTTCATAGGCGATCTCCACGTTGCGCACCCCCGCATGCCGAAGCGCCAAGGACGTACGCACGCGCCCACGAATCGCGACCGGGGCATCGGTGAAGGATGTCTGGAAAAACTCGGGCGGCGGCGAGCACGCGGCGGTGCAGGGTTCCGAGTAAGCGGCGAGGGTCATGGCGGTCTCCGGGGCGATGGGGCCATCGAAGCCGCGGGGAGACCGGAGGGAAGCTGCTGCGCACGGATGACGAAGACACGACCGCGACGCGCAACCATCTTCACGGCGGACACAGGGTCCCCGCAGGAGTTGGCACCTTGTGGAAGCCTCGCGTTGGCGATGCCTCCATCAGGTTGCCCCGGCGTCTTCGGGCCTGTCCCTCAGCCGGTCTTGATGGATGACCGCAGCTTGCCCGAGGTTTTCCGGCATGTCAATCGCTTCATGCGGATGAAGCGATGACTTTGGTCGCACCCTGTTCGTGGGCGTCCCGGTTCGGCCATACTTCGACCGATGCACATGTCACATTTCCGGCCGCTGGCGGCCCTGACGGTTCTTCTTTTCGCGATGACCGCCTGCGCGGCCCGGGGCCCGCAGGATGGCGGAACGCCGCGTCCGGCGCCGAAACTGGTGACCGAAACCTACGTTTCGCCGGAAGCCCCGAGCGAGGAGTTCGATTCGCTCGCCACCTGGCGGCATCCCGACGGCGCCACCTGGCTGATCGCAACCGCGAAATCCAGCCATCGTCTGGTGATCTTCGATGCCGACACCGGCGAGCGTCTGCGCGAGATCGGCGGCAAAGGCACAGCACCGGGAGAATTCATCCGGCCGAACGGCATCGCCGTTCTCGGCAACCGGCTGTTCGTGGCCGAGCGTGACAACCACCGCGTGCAGGGATTCTCGCTGCCGGATTTCCGCCCGCTGGGCAGTTTCGGACAGGCCGAACTGCGCTCGCCTTACGGCCTGTGGCTGAACCCAATCGACAAAGACAGCATCGACGTCTACGTCACCGACAATTTCATGGAAGGGCCGCGTTACGAAGTCGTGCCGCCGCTGGAGCAGCTCGACCAGCGCGTGCGCCGCTACCGGCTCCGCTTCGACACGAGCGGCGCTTTGATCGCGGAAACCCTCGGCAGCTTCGGCGACACCGGTGAGGCGACCGCACTGCGGATCGTCGAATCGCTCGCAGGCGACGCGCGGCGCAGGAAGCTCTTGATCGCCGATGAAGACACCCGGCGCGAATCGACATTGCGCGAGTACCGCCAGAACGGCAGCGCCACCGGTCGCAGCGTGCCGCAGGCGAGTTTCGAGGCCGAAGCCGAAGGCGTGGCGCTCTGGGCCTGCGGTCGCACGCGCGGCTATTGGGTCGCCGTGGATCAGCTGCAGGCCCTGACGGTCTTTCGGCTGTTCGACAGGACATCGCTCGCCGCGCGCGGCAGCTTCACCGGCGCCACCGTCGCCGCGACCGACGGCATCAGCCTGCGCACGGCGCCGACCGGGCGTTTTCCGAACGGCGCGCTGTTCGCGGTGCATCGCGACAAATCGGTCGCGGCATTTGATCTGCGCGACATCGTTTCCGCACTGAAGCTCGACCGCAGCTGCCTGTAGCGCCATGCGCACACGAGGTTGGATGCTCTTGCTGCTGGTCTGCTGCGTGGCTGCGGTGCAGGCCGACGATCTTTTCCGGTGGGAGAATCACAAAAGCGCACAGGCCGGCGAGCCCGCACAGGAGCATGCAGATTCCCCGAACCCGCCGGAAAAGCGCACCCCGATCGCCTACGAGCGCGAACCGGCCGCACGGATGCGTTTCGAGAACCGCCCGGATGCCATCGAAGTCTGGGCCGACAACAATCTGGCAGGGACGGTCGAAGTGCAGTTGCGCACCTTGAAGGGCCCGGTCGCGAGCGCCGATCCGCCGCTGCCCGCACGAGCCGTCGTTCCCGCGCTGCAGCGGACGCTGGTCGCGCGCCTGGGCCCCAGGACCGCTGCCGAACTGTGGCTGGATGTGACGCCGGGCAACCCCAACGCGCAGCCGAAAGATGTCGAATACGCGTATCCGCTGCGCACCCGGGAACTGCGGATCGAACAGGGCTGGGGCGGCGCCTACAGCCACAGCGACGACCAGAACCGTCACGCCGTGGATTTCGCCGCCGATATCGGCACACCGGTGCTCGCCGCCCGCGCGGGCACGGTGATGGAGGTCGAAAGCGATTTCGCGCGTGCCGGACTCGATACCGAGCAATACGCACGCAGCGCGAACTTCGTGCGCATCGTCCACGACGACGGCACGATGGCGCTGTATGCGCATCTCAAGCAGGACGGCGTGCTCGTGCGCACAGGCCAGCATGTGCGCAAGTCCGAAGTGATCGGGCTCTCGGGCAATACCGGTTTCACCACCGGTCCGCATCTGCATTTCGCGGTACAGGCGAATCACGGCATGAAGCTCGAATCGATTCCGTTCCGGATGTTCGGCCCGCAGGGCATTCTGCGGTTCACCGAACCCAGGCCGGATCAACAAGCCGCACCCGCCCCACTGTAGGAGCGACGGAAGTCGCGTCCGCTTACGGTAGGTATTGACCTGTCATTCGGCTGTTGTAAGCCCGCAGCCTGTCGCGACTTCCGTCGCTCCTACCGAGGATGCCGCATCCACACCGGCTTGAGCTTCGCGATGCGTTTGCGTGCCGGGCAATCCTCGCGATGCGCACCGGGCAGGTAGCCCAGACCCATCAGGAACTCGCCGACGATCTCGCCGCCGGTGAAACGGAAACTTTTCTTGAACAGCTTCACCCAGGCCGCCTTGTCGCGCAGCGCGCCGTCCTGCAGCGCATGCGCATCCAGCCAGTCCGCGAATCCGCCATGCGATTCGCGCAGGCCACGGATCACCTGTGCATTGTGGATCGCCGCGTCGACCTTGAGCCGATTGCGGATGATCCCGGGGTCGGCGAGCAGCCGCGCGCGTTCGACGTCGCCATAAGCCGCGACGATGTCCACATCGAAGCCGTCGTAGGCGCGGCGGAAACCATCGCGTTTTTTGAGGATGGTTTCCCAGCTCAGGCCGGCCTGATTGATCTCCAGGATCAATCGCTCGAACAGCGCCGACTCGTCGCGGGTCGGCACACCGTATTCGTGGTCGTGGTAGGGCCCGTGAACGGGGTGGCCAGGGGCGAAATCGCAGTAGGTCGACATCCCGACAGGATAGCGCGCCGTCGTGTTGGAGACTGTCAGCAGGCGCATCCCCGTATAATTCGCCACTTCCTTTCGTTTCCCGGGCGCACCGGCGCCGATTCCCCATGTCCGATGTCTCCACCGAAGCCGCGCGCCGGCGCACGTTCGCGATCATCTCGCACCCCGACGCCGGCAAGACCACGCTGACCGAAAAGCTGCTGCTGTTCGGGGGCGCGATCCAGATGGCCGGTTCGGTCAAGGGCCGCAAGGCCGCCCGCCACGCCACCTCAGACTGGATGGCGCTGGAAAAGGAGCGTGGCATCTCGGTCACGTCGTCGGTGATGCAGTTCCCGTACGAGGGACGGATCGTCAATCTGCTCGACACCCCCGGCCACGCCGACTTCGGCGAAGACACCTACCGGGTGCTCACCGCCGTGGACTCGGCGCTGATGGTGATCGACGTGGCCAAGGGCGTCGAAGAGCGCACGATCAAGCTGATGGAAGTCTGCCGGTTGCGCGACACGCCGATCATGACCTTCATCAACAAGCTCGACCGCGAAGGCAAACCGCCAATCGACCTGCTCGACGAAGTGGAATCGGTGCTCGGTATCCAGTGCGCGCCGATCACTTGGCCGATCGGCATGGGCCAGCGCCTCAAGGGCGTGGTGCATCTGCTCACCGGCGAAGTGCATCTGTACGAAGCCGGGCGCAATTTCACGCGCCAGGACTCGACCATCTTCGCGTCGATCGACGACCCGGCGCTGGAGGCGAAGATCGGCAGTGCGATGCTGGCCGAACTGCGCGACGAACTGGAGCTGGTCGAAGGCGCATCGCATCCGTTCGATATGGATGCGTATCTGTCGGGCAAGCAGACACCGGTGTTCTTCGGCTCGGCCGTGAACAACTTCGGCGTACAGCTGCTGCTGGATTTCTTCGTCGAACACGCACCCTCACCGAAAGCGCGCGCCACCACCGGTCGCACGGTGCACCCCGGCGAAGACAAACTCACCGGCTTCGTGTTCAAGATCCAGGCGAACATGGACCCGCAGCATCGCGACCGCGTCGCGTTCATGCGCATCTGTTCCGGACAGTTCATCGCCGGCATGAAGACCCTGCACGTGCGCACCGGCAAGGACATGAAGCTCGCCAATGCATTGACCTTCATGGCCAGCGACCGCGAGATCGCCGAGAGCGCATGGCCGGGCGATGTGATCGGCATCCACAACCACGGCACCATCTCCATCGGCGACAGTTTCACCGAGGGCGAGAATCTCAGCTTCACCGGCATCCCGAACTTCGCACCGGAGCTGTTCCGCCGCGCGCGCCTGCGCGACCCGCTCAAGCTCAAGCAGTTGCAGAAAGGCCTCGCGCAATTGTCGGAGGAAGGCGCAACCCAGTTCTTCCGTCCGTTGATGAGCAACGATCTGATTCTCGGCGCGGTGGGCATGCTGCAGTTCGATGTGGTGGCATACCGGCTGAAGGACGAATACGGCGTGGACGCCTCGTTCGAGCAGGTGCAGGTCTCCACCGCACGCTGGATCCGCTGCGACGACGCGAAGAAGCTGGAAGAGTTCCGCGACAAGAACGCGATGAATCTCGCGATCGACGCCGCCGGGCAACTGGTCTACCTCGCACCGACGCGGGTGAACCTGCAGCTCGCGCAGGAACGTGCTCCGGCGGTGACGTTTATGGCGACGCGAGAACACGCGCACGCGGTTTCCATCGACTGAGTGCGCCGAAGGGCTCGACTCCATGCCCATGCTCGACACTATCCGCCAGTGGTGGCATTACCTGCTGAGCAAGCGCAGCGAAGTCGCGCAGATGGACTACAAGGATGCGTACATGGCCAAAGTGGTCATGGACATCCACCGCAAGCGCACCGGCAAACGGCTGGTGCGGGTGCCGCTCGCACAGCTCGATCCGATCCATCGCATCGACCGCGATTCCGCGTTGCGCAGCGCCCGCGAGCGCACCGATGCGCTGCGCCAGCATCGCGACGCGCTGCTGGCGACGAAGCTCCTCGACAGCGAGGCGCTGCAAGCCATCATTCCGTCCGTATCGCAGATCAAGGTGGTGCAGGATGGCGGGCGGTGGCTGGCATTCGAGGGCAACGGCCGCCTGTATGCGATGCGCGAGGTATTCACGATCGACGACGGCATGCGGGTGGAGGTCGAGGAATACCTCTTCGACGATCCGCGCAGCATCCGGCGCAGGCTGCGCCGGGTACGCAAGCTCAACCGGCTTCTAGCAGCGTGTTGAGAAACGCACTTCATGTGCGTTTCTCAAGTCACGAGTCCGGTACATGCCCGGACTCGTTCCCAACGAATCAAGCGCTTACACACTTGATTCGTCGACGCGACCATCCATGGCCGCGCTGGCAGGCTGTTTTTCAACAGCCTGCCAGCGCTTCCCGACAGCTCCCCCGATCCGTTAACCTAAACGGGCCCCGCAACGGGGCGAACAACTATTGGGGAGAGTCTATGTATTTCCTTGGGTCCATTCTTGCACTGGTCGGCGCCATCTGGATCACCGTCAATGCCGCCAAGAAAGACGGCGCGCTCGCCGCGATCTTCTGCTTCATCTGCGGGTTCTACACGATCTACTACGGCATCAAGAACTTCGCCGAGAACAAGATCCCGTTCATCCTGTTCCTCGCCGGCATCGCGATCGCGGTGATCTTCAATCCCGGCATGTCGGCCATGTCTGCGGCCACGCCCGTCACCAGCGGCTGATGCCCCGCTCGACGCCGCGAGGTGTCGACATCGCGATATCGAAACATCCGGCCACGCCGGATGTTTCTTTTTTAGCCTGCTGAAACCTCAAGCGTTCGCCAGCACCCTTGCCAACCATTCCGGCGCAGGCTGTCCCGGGTCGAAATATTCGAAGATCAGATGAATGCGATCGGTGTCGCCATCGTTCTTCACCGCATGTACGCTCATGTTGTTGACTTCGGCGGCCTCGCCTTCGGGCAAGTGGTAGCCGACGCTGTCGACGAAAAAAGTCACCTTGTCGTTGGTCAGCAGTGGTACGTGGATCTTGTGCGGCCACTTCGCTGCGGCGTTGGCGTCGCGATGCGGCTTGATCTCGCCGCCCGGCGCCATCCGCGCGAACATCACCCGCGGGAACTGGCCGTTGGCATAGCCATACGGCGCCACCGCCGCCGCCATGACCGGCTCCAGCAGCGCACGCCATTCGGCCCAGGCCGGACGGTCGTGCGAGCTGCGCCAGTCGCGCACGCTGTCGACGAAGCGGAACACGATATGCCGGGTCTTGTCCAAGGCCTCGAAACGATTGGGCTTGGTCGCGTTCTCGGCATCCCATTGCGCCTCGGGCAACGCGAGCACTGCCGCTTTCAGCGCGGAGATATCGACCGGCCCGAGCCGACGGACGGCGGTGGTCTTGCGGGGATTGGCGTAAGGATCGTGGGCCATGACGAAGTGCTCAGAACGTGTAGTCGAAGAGTTCGAGATCGCGCCGGTACAGTTCGGCCACGCCGTCGATCAGTGCCTGGTCGTAATACTGCCGGTAATCGCCGCGTCTGGAACTGTTGACCTTGTCCAGCGCGCGGCTCGAAATGCCGATCTTCGCGCAGACCGCATCGTAATCGTCCTGCATGCGCTCGACCCGGCCGATGAAATCCATCTCCAGCGCATCGTCGGCATCGGTGAGCAGCGTGTACTGCGGCTGGAAGTGCACGTGATCCATCGGCCGCACTTCGAACAGGATCCTGCGCATCGTGCCCTGCGGGTCGCGCTCGAACGCGCCGTGCTGGCGGGTCATGAACGCGCAGTACGAGACGAAGCGATCGAAGGGATTGCGCACGAAGGTGAATTTCAAATAGCCGTCGCAGACGTCATCGCCGAGGTAAGGGCGAACCTGGCGCACGCTCAGATGGCCATGCCGGATCTGCGCAACCTCATCGAACGGGAACCGCTTGTTCACGAACAGCCCGACCTGCTCGATATCGTCCGGGCCGAGATGCTCGCGCAGCGCCTGCCGTACCGAATGGGTGCCGGTCTTGGGCATCGCGACGAAAATGTAACGGTGCAGATGAGAAACGATCATGGTCGAACCGGGTGCTGATGACGCATGATCGCACAGCCCACCGGCACCCCGCCCAGCGTGCGCCAAGCCTGTGGAATGTTTGCACTAGGCGAACCGGAGATCGTCCACGGATGAAACATACCCGCAGCGAACGCGAAGAAACCCTCGGCGAAGAGATCGCCAGCGCCCTCACCCACGGTCTGGGCGCCGCCGCGGCGCTTGCCGGAGGCGCAGTGCTCATCACCCTCGCCGCGCTGTACGGCGACGGCTGGCAGCTCAGCGCCGCCATCGTCTTCGGCATCACACTGCTGCTGCTCTACGTCGCTTCGACGCTGTACCACGCGATCCAGCACCCTGTCGCGAAGGGTCGCCTGAAGATCTTCGACCACTGCGCCATCTACCTGCTGATCGCCGGCACCTACACCCCGTTCACCCTGATCGGCCTGCGCGACACCGTCGGGTGGTGGCTGTTCGGCATCATCTGGGCGCTCGCTTTCTTCGGCGTGATCTTCAAACTGTTCTACACCGGCCGCTTCCAGCTGATCTCCACCATCGTCTACATCGCCATGGGCTGGCTGATCGTGGTCGCCGCCAAGCCCGCCATGAAAGCGCTCGACCCGTGGACGTTCGGCTGGCTGCTCGGCGGCGGCGTCGCCTACACCCTCGGCACGTTCTTCTACCATCGGCCGAAGATGCCGTACTCGCATGCGGTCTGGCACATGTTCGTGATCGCCGGCAGCGTCTGCCATTACATCGCGGTGATGGCGCAGGTGGTTTCCTTCAGGTAAGCCGGACTGGCCGGCCGTCGTTGCCAAGCCCGTTCTATCCGGTGCCGAAACCGAATTCGCGCGAAGGATTGCCATGACCCAGCCGCTGCCGGGCATCGACCACATCGTGGTGCTGATGCTGGAAAACCGTTCGTTCGACAACCTGTTCGGCGGTCTGTATCCCGCAGGACCGGGTTTCCATGGCCTGACCGGAAACGAATCGAACTTCAACCCGATCGCACCCGGCGTCGGCACATGGACGGTGTGGCAAGCCCCGCCGGGCAGCGCCACCGGCGCGATCCCGAACCCGGACCCGGGCGAAGAATTCACCGACATGAACTTCCAGCTGTTCGGCACCCAGACGCCGTCGGCTTGTCCCACTGCGACGATGGCCGGATTCGCGGCCAATTACGCGCGCCAGCCCGGCACCCGGCCTTCGCTTGGTTTCCCGAGCGTTGCGCCGGCGCCCAAAAACATCATGCAGTACTTCAGCGCGCAGACGCTGCCCGTCAGCTACACGCTGGCCAGACGCTTCGCCGTGAGCGATGTCTGGTATGCGGCGGCGCCCGTGCAGACCATCTCGAACCGGATCTTCACCCACACCGGCACGCCGTCGAAATTGCCGAAACCGCAATCGCCGCGACCGACGCAGCCGAAGTCGCGCATCAACAACGGCGATTTCACCTCGGGTCTGAGCTTCAGCAAAATCATCGAAGGCGACTTCGTCGCACCCGTCATCGACACCACGATCTTCGAGCTGCTGGACCGCGCAAACCCGACCCGCAACGCACCTGCCTGCAGCGACTTTTCGGGCAAAGACCCGAAACTCAACTGGAAGGTGTATTACCACGACGCGCCGCTCTCGGCGCTCTGCGAATATGTGTACCAGCACTGGTGCTTCGGCAGTCTGTACGGCGGCAACGTGTTCCGCTACCGCGAGCACTTCAGTTCGGAAACCAACTTCGAATACGACATCCGCAAAGGTTTGCTGCCAACCTACAGTTTCATCGAGCCGGCCTACACCAGTGTCGAATACACCGCCAACAGCAACCATCCCGGCGGCGCGATTCCCGATCCGCTGGATCTGAACGCGCAGAATTTCCAGCCGCCCATCAATATCGACAACGGCGAAAAGCTGCTCGCGGAAATCTATGCCAGCCTCGCCAGGCATCCCGACGTGTTCGACCGCACCCTGCTCATCGTCACCTACGACGAACACGGCGGCGTCTACGACCACATGCCGCCGGGTTCAGCCGTCAGCCCGTTCGTCACGCCGGTGTCGAACTTCAACTACGACCGCACCGGCGTACGCGTACCCGCGATCCTGATCAATCCGCGCGTCGCCACCAAAGTGTTCCGACCCACCGACGGCCAGCAGGTGACGGGCCGCTGCGGCACGTTCGTCACCCAGCTTGATCACACGTCCATCATCAAGACGCTCTGCGCGCAGTTCGGGCTCGGCACACCGCCGACCCCGCGCGCGGTCTCGGTACCGACGCTTGCCGGATTGATCAAACCGGCCGCCGATGCCGCACACGAACCGCTGCATGAACTGATGGCCATCGCCGCTGCCGAGACATCCGCAAGACGCAGCACGCCGCGCGACCTTGGCACATCCGCGCGCATCCGTGCATGGTACGGCCAGCGCAAGGAAGACGGCTTTCCCGGCAACCAGCTCAACAACGCGGTCTTCGCCACCTCGGCGCTCGCATGGAACGGCCGTCTGCGCGCCACAAGCTATCCACTGCGCGAAATCGTCGATCTCGACGCCGATTCCGAAGACGCGCTGCACGCTGCCGGCATCCGCGACACCGGCGCGCTGCTCGCGGCCATCGCTGCAGCAGACGGCGCCGCGCACGTGACTGCGCTCACCGGACAGGCCCCGAGCCGAATACAACATTGGGCCGAACAGGCTGGACTGCTTCGCGTGCCCGGCATCCTCGGCGACGACGCGCATCTGCTCGCAACCGCAGGCATCCGCACCCGCGAACAACTCGCGCGCATCGCACCGGCGGAGTTGCATGCGCGAATGCTGGGCGCGGCCCAAGACCTGCAACTCGCTGATTTTTCGCTGGAACCGGAAGTCACGACTGGGTGGGTTGCGTCTGCATCGAATTGATCGATGCGCGAACCGTATTGCACCAATGCACAAGGATGGAGCCTTCGCAGGGGATTTCGCCTTTGTGAGGCCAGGATATTTCAACGTTCGGCGCAATCCTCCGCTGCCCGGATTTCAACCCACAAGCCATGTCTTAAAGGCTTCCAATGGCTTGCGGCTCAACACTTCGTTTTCGGCGGGCCAAGGCCCGCCCTACGAAGAAATTTGCCTTTCATGTTCATGCGAGGAAGGCCAACGCCCCATTGATACATTAGCAGCGGTGCAGCCATTCAACACTGGAGACCCGGAGGGCGGTGCGCAGGACACATACCGTTTTTCGATGAAGCAGGACGCCTCATCGAAAAATCCCGGCCATGCCGCAGATTGCGGTTTCGGTTTGGACCTGAATGTTTTCTTTGGTGATTTTCTTGACTCGGGCCTGCGTCGCTCGCCATCCGGGCCGGCTTCGCCGTTCGCGCCGCACGCGGCGCAGTGCGCCAAAGAAAGGTTACCCTCGCGACAGCGTGGGAGCTCTGCTTTTTGATTGCTGACGGGTATCGCTAAGCTCAACTTATTGCAACATATTGCACACTCTTCGTGGTGTTATGCGCACATACGACTCGTCACTTCGTTCATGGCGGGTCGAGATCCGCCCTATGAAACCGCTCAGCAAACCAAGCCGGATCGCGGAAACACTATCCACTCGAATCATTTGCTATTTTTCTTTTTCATTGCGCCCAATCATTATGCCTTTAGGCTTTGATAGTTCGCAGAATTCTTCGGCGGTGTACCTCATCGCTAATGCAGCCAATCCACTAGCGAGCAAGGGAACTCCGATGCGAAAATCACTCATCGTCGTAACAACTGCTGCGGCAAAGTAGCCATCACTGAAGACTTTTGGCGCCTTCTTCGACCAAAGCTTGTAGATTGGGCTATCTGCCTTGCAAAATGTTTTCCAAGCAATTCGCCTTAGCAGAGCAAAGGTAGTCCGGCCAATATTTCTTGGCTCTTCAGCCTTCTCCGGCGGCGGTAGCAACTTCCTGTCCGGCGCGGGAAGCTGGAGGATCGAGAAGGTTCTGACATCAGCCAAAAGATTGAGGCTGGCGATAGGGACACTGTTGCCAATGAGCTTGTAAATCTCATCATCTGTGCTGCGCTGAACCAACAATAATGCCTTAGCTTCCACTTCTTCAATGTCGAGTTTCTGGTCGCCAGACCCAATCAGCTCTGCAAAAATGCACTCCTCCTCTATGCGTTCAATGAATCTTTTCTGAAACTGATGGCGCGTCCTATCTGAAGGAATGTTGCTTATATTTGCGATTACTTCTCGAATAAGATTCTTAGCTTTATCTGTTTTCTTCTGCCGGAGGTGAGTGATCGCCAAGAGCCCACCAGCTTCCAGATAAAGACGCGTGCCTGGGTTTGAAAGCTTACGAATACCTATCAAGCCTGACTCTGCATAGGCCAACCTGTTCGCATCCACGCATGCTTCGTATGCCCAAAGCTTTGCTCTCATAAGCCTGTGGTGAGTGCGATCTTCAGGAAACAACGCCTGGATGCGAGTGGCTGCCTCAATGGCAACTTCTGGCTCTTGCTGAGCAACGGCCTTACGAAGCGCATCTTCGAGAGGTTTCAGCTCTTTAAGCTGATGAGGCGAAAGTTTTGTGTTTGACATAAAATTTAACTCGCAATATACCGCTGCAAAGAATCCAACTCCGCGCGCTGATCCTCGATCACCGCTTTCACCAGATCTCCGATCGAAATCATCCCCAACACATCATCGCCATCGACCACCGGCAGATGCCGGATGCGATGCTCCGTCATCACCTGCATGCAACCGTCCGACGTATTGAGCGATGTAGCGACGATGACCTCTGAGGTCATGATGTCGCGCACCGGCGTATCCGACGACGAACGCCCCTGCAGCACGACTTTACGCGCGTAATCGCGCTCGGAAAGAATGCCGACAAGGCGGGGACCATCCATCACCAGCAATGCGCCGATGCGCGCCTCCGCCATCAGACGGATGGCGTCGAGGACCGGTGCCTCAGGACGGATCGCGTGGATCGCGGGGCTCTTCGCTTCCAACAGCTGACGGACGGTACGCATGGCGCAAGTCTCCTTCAGGGGCGATGTCCCCGAAGGATACGCCCGCAGCGGGCCGCCAGCGATCCACCAGATACAGCGGCCGCTGCTTGGATTCCTCGTACAG
>CAZGBA010000058.1:0-22799 GCA_964523435.1 uncultured Xanthomonas sp. | reverse complement strand
ACCCCCGACATCCTGCTCCCAAAGCAGGCGCGCTACCAGACTGCGCTATACCCCGCCTACGAGCGGTGGCCGGATGATGATGAACCATCCGCACCCGGCCGGCCGAGCATTGTCCGAAGCCCGGGGCGCGCTGTCAACGCGGACAACATGGCGCCACTGGCGGTATCCTTGCGTTTCAACCTCGAATCCGCAGACGCCCAACGTCTTCCAAGGAGACACCATGCTGCGCAGTAGCAACCCGGCACTCAAAGATTCCACCTTCCTCGACCTCAGCAGCGGCAGTGTCGTCGCCGGCGATCAGGGCACCATGAGCCTGAACGGCACGGTCAACAAGACCGGCATGCTGTTGCTGATGACGGTCCTCACCGCCGCCTTCGCATGGTCGCAGACCATGACCCCGACCGGTGAAGTCGCCCCGGGCGCAATGGGTTACCTGCTCGGCGGCGGCATCGGCGGTTTCATCTTGGCCATGGTCACGATCTTCAAGAAAGAGTGGTCGCCGGTCACCGCGCCGCTCTACGCGCTGGTCGAAGGCCTGTTCCTCGGCGCGATCTCGGCCATCTACAACGCCCAGTTCCAGGGCATCGTGCTGCAGGCGGTGATGCTGACCTTCGGCATCATGTTCGCCCTGCTGTTCGCCTACCGCTCCGGGCTGATCAAAGCGACCGAGAACTTCAAGCTCGGCGTGGCTGCGGCCACCGGCGGCATCGCGCTGATCTACATCGCGACGATCGTGCTCGGCCTGTTCGGCATCAAGATCCCCTATATCCACGACTCCGGCCTGATCGGTATCGGCTTCAGCCTGTTCGTCGTGGTGGTCGCATCGCTGAATCTGGTCATGGATTTCGACTTCATCGAAAGCGGCGTCGAAGCCGGCGCTCCGAAATACATGGAGTGGTATGGCGCCTTCGGGCTGATGGTCACGCTGGTGTGGCTGTACCTCGAACTGCTGCGCTTGCTGTCGAAGCTGCGCCGCTGAAACAACCGCAACACTGTTGGTGAATCGGAACGGGGCGCTCAAAGCGCCCCGTTTTTTATGGCATAGCCCGCAACCGCCCAGCCGCAGGCTCGCGCAGGTAACAACGGAATCACCTCAAAAAAACAGGCCGCCCGAAGGCGGCCTTTTTGATCTCTATGGAAACTGCAGGCTCGGTCAGAAGTTCTGGCTGAACTTGATGCCGAAGGTCCGCGGCTGCCCCGCCACGCTGTAGACCTGCGCGGCGCAAACGGTTTCCGGGCACTGCACATTGCGCCCGTACTGCGCATTCTCGTCGAGCAGATTCTTGATGTAGAAATCCACCGACCAGTTGTTCTTGCGAACGCCCAGCGCGAAATCGACGAGGCTGTAGGACGGCAGGTCGCCGAGGATGTTGCGTTCGAGGATGCGCAGGTCCGATGTGCGACGCCCCTCGTGCACGACCGATCCCTGCCAGTAGGCTTCGTAGTCGGCAATGTCGAAGGTGTAGCGTGCGGTGAGATTGCCCTTGTAGTCCGCAGTAACCGGTAGACGCGTCCCATCCGGCGCCTGCAGATCGGCGACATCGCAATCGGTGACCGGGTTGCCATCGGCATCGACTTCGCCGCAGTAATTCTCGGTCAGTTCGGCATCGTAGAAACCTACGCCCGCAGACAGCCGCAGATTGTAGGTGGCGGCCCAGTTCACATCCATTTCCAGACCCTGGATGCGCGCCTGGTTGGCGTTGCGGATCTCGGTCAGACCGTTCTGTCCCAGCACCGAGAACTGGAAGTCATCCCAGATCTGGTGGAAGGCGGCGCCATTGAAGGTCAGGCGGTTGTCGAGCCAGGACGTTTTCCAGCCGATCTCGTAGTTGGTCAGGAACTCGGTGATGTACGGCGGCAGCGTACCGCGGCGGTTGATGCCGCCGGGCCGGTAACCTTCCGACCAGGTGAAATACATCATCTTGTTCGGCGCGAATTTGTACGACAGATTCGCCTTGCCGAGCGTGCTCTTCTCCTGCACATCCTTGTCGAAGACTTCGCAGGGCGCGCCATTGAAGGATGGCCAATTCGCAGGATCGGCACCGTATTGCACGATGCACGCAGCCTCGCCGTAGCGGTTCTGCGGCGGCTGGCTGCCCTGTGAGGAATAGCCGTTGGCGAAACCGAAGAAGCCTTTCAGCGCGTTGTCGGCGCGGAAGTGGCGGAGCCCGACGGTGCCGGTGAGCTTGTCGGTGAAATCGAACGCGAGTTCGCCGAAGACCGCCTCGTCATGATCCCGGCGTTCCTGCTGCGTCAACCAGATGGTGTCTTCCCAGCCGCGCACGGACAGCGAGGACGCCAGATTGTCGATCCGGTAGCGCTGTTCGATATCGTGCGACTGGTCCATCCAGAACAGACCGGCGACGAAGCGCAGGCGCTGATCCTGCGGCGAAGCGATGCGCAGTTCGTGGCTGGTCTTCTTGTAACCGTCGACGCCCTGGATGTACTGCGCCGGATTCACCAGATCGCCGCTGTCGTCATAGAAATACGCGCCGTAACCGAACAGCGTGTCGTACCAGAAACCGTAGTCGCTGTAGTCGGTTTCGGCATCGACATCTCGCTTGAGGTGGGCGAACGCATAGGTCAGATCGAAGTTGCCGATCTTGCCTTGGACGGTCAGCGCCGCCTGCGCCCAGCGGTCGTCGCTGGACTCGGCATAGGCATGGCTGATCTCGCGTTTGCCGACAGTGTCGTCGTAGGCGAAATTGCCGTTGACCTTCTGGCGCTGGCCCATGATGGTGGGCGTGATCGTCCAGTTGTCGTTGAGATCGACCTTCAGCGCGAGACGCGCGCCGACCGTATCGACATCGTTGTAATTATCCTCGACCCGATCGGCATTGTTCTGGGTGATGCCCGAGGTGGGATACGTGCGTTCGCCGAACACGTTGTCGATCCAGCCGGCGTCCTTCTTCTGCCAGCCGACGAGACGGATCGCGGTGTTCGCCGACACCGGCACGTTGACGAAACCTTCGGCGACATGGCCGAAACCGCCGCCGTCGATGGCGTTGACTTCGAGGCCGTAACCGGCGGAGAAACCCGCTGTGTCCGGTTTGCGCGTGATCATGCGCAGGGTGCCGGACTCGGAGCTGGCGCCGTACAGCGTGCCCTGCGGGCCGGACAGCGCTTCGACGCGCTCGATGTCGTAGACGTGAAGATCCAGCGCGCCCTGGATGGTGGTGATGGGCTGCTCGTCGAGATAGATACCGACGCTGGGCAATGGACCGGAGTGGTTGCCGTCGCCGCCGCTGGCCACACCGCGCATATAGACCTGACCGAAGCCCGGGCCGTTGGGCGAGATGGAGACGCTGGGCAGCAGTTTCGCGTAGTCCTCGAAATCGTTGACCTGCATTTCATCGAGCTGCTGCGCACCGATCACATTCATGCTGATCGGCACGTCCTGCAGGTTTTCCGTGCGCTTCTGCGCGGTGACGGTGATCGTCTCCAGCGACGGCGCGCTGTCTCCGGTCTGCGGGTCCTGGGCGATCGCCGCGCCGGCGAACGCCATGCTGCCGAATGCGACGTAGATCGCGGCAGTCAGCGGCATCCTCGCCGGTGCGATCGATCGGCGGTTGGCGGAACATCGGTGATTCGACTGGTCTTTCTGACGCATTTCACTCTCCCCGGGTTGTGGAACAGCAGTAACGATCGATGGATGAGCAGCGGAGCGCAACACGGGACTCATGCTTCGCCGACGAATTCTGGAACTTCAGGGTAGGCGTCGAGCACCGGCCCCAGGGCGGTTTTGAGCGGATCGAGCCACGCCGCGTAATGCCGCCACTGGTCGATGCCATCGCGATTGATCGGGCGACGCACCTGCTCGGAACTGGCGGTGCGGACCGGCCGGTCGTTCTCGAAGAAGCGCAGGCAGCGCTCCTCGAACGGCAGGCCGCAATAATCGAGCAGGCGACGCACCTCGCCTTCGGTGTCCTCGACCATGCGCTCGTAGATCACCCGGTGCACCCGTCCCGGCAGCACCGCATCGAAATGCGCCATCAGCTCGACATAGTCGCGGTAATAGCGGCCGATGTCGTCGAGGCTGTAGCTGAAACTCTGGCCGCGGGCGAAATGCTGCTTGAACCCGGAAAAACAGCAGGCCAGCGGATGACGCCGCGCGTCGATGATCTTCGCATTCGGCAGCATCAGCTGGATCAGGCCGAGATGCAGGAAATTGTTCGGCATCTTGTCGATGAACAGCGGCGCGCCGGTCTTGCGCTGCACGCGGGTCCGATCGAGGAACTGGCGGCCGAGCGCCGCGAACTGTTCCACCGGCAACTCGGCGAGGACATCGTGATAGCTGGCCGCGCCCTCACTGCCGCGGCGCAGCGCGCGGGTCATGGCGATGATCTCCGGCAGCTCCATCGTGCCTTCGACTGCGGAATGACTCGACAGGATCTGTTCGATGAGGGTCGAGCCCGAGCGCGGCAGGCCGACGATGAAGATCGGGTCGGGCGCGGGATCGCCGCAGCCGGCGCGTTCGGCGAAAAACTCGCGGGTATAGACGCGCTTCGCATGCACGACCCGGGCGGTGGTGTCGCCGGCGCGATAGGGCACGATCTCCAAGCGGAGGCGGTTGCCCTCGGCGTAATGCGCGAAGGAATCGGCGTATTCGGCGCGATCTTCCAGCGCTTTGCCGAGGCTGAATTCGAAATGCAGGCGGTGTTCGGTTTCCAGATCATCGCGCTGCAACTGCGCGCGCATCGTCGCGATGTCGGCATCGTCGAAACGGATGGTCTTGAGGTTGGCCAGACTCCACCAGGCCTCGCCGAACTCGGGCTCTTCCTCCACGCAGTGCCGATAGGCCGAGATCGCGTCGGCCTGCCGGCCTTCGGTCTTGAGCGCGTGGCCATAACTCAACCAGACCCGTGCGTTGTGCGGGTATTCGCGCAGCAGACCTTCGTACAATTCGATACCGCGGGCGTATTCGCCCAGCCGGCACAGCACCGCCGCTTTCAGCGTGCGTGCACCGGCATTGGCCGGATCCTCGCGCAGCAGCAGTTCGAGCTGTTCCAGCGCCTTCGATGCCTGTTGTTCCCGATGCAGCACCACCGCGAAATGCTGGCGTGCTTCGCGAAACCCCGGCGCCAATTGCAGACAGCGCTCGAACAGTCGCAGGGCCTCGGGGTTGCGGCCGACGCGCACCGCCAGTTCGCCCAGCATGCGGATCGCGACCACGTCGGTGGGATGCTGCTTGAGCCAGGCCCGCAGCATGCCCTCCGCTTCAGGCAGGCGATTGGCGTTCAAGGCCTCGGCGGCCTGCAGCAGGTTGGGGTCGCGCACCGAGTAGCGGATATATCCGGCGTACGCCTCATCGGCGTCTTTCTGTCTGCCGACCGCGCGCTGCAGATCGGCCAGGGCCAGCCAGACCTGCGGCAGGGCCGGATTGAGCGACAGCGCACGTTGCAGCGTCGCGATCGCTTCTTCGACGTGGCCGGTGCGCGCCAGCGCCATGGCGTATTCGTAGTGCACCCGAGGCATCCCGGCCTGACTGCGGGCCAGCGGCGCCAGCAGTTCGATCGCCTGTTCCAAACGGCCGCAGAGCCGGTGCGAGATGCCGAGGATCATCAGTGCGACCGGATGGTCGGCGACCACCCGCAGAATCTCGGTAGCTTGTTGACCCGCGAGTTCGGGATCGCTGCCGAGCAGCTGCGAGGCGTGATTCAGGGCGGTATCGAGACTGGCGGTGGCTTCGGACAAAAGGAGTCTGCTTCTGGCATTCAGGGACGGAGGGAGCGGAAACGTCGGCCCGTCCGTTCACGACGCGGCTCGACCGACAATCTACGCTGGCAGCGTTCGCGACGTCCAGCGGCCTGCCGCGCATCGATATCCGCTGCGTTAGGATGCCGGAATGACCGAAAACCACGACGACGACGCCCCGATCCGGCGCTACGACAAGCCCGCAGGCGGCTGGGATGCCTTGAAATCCTCCTGGCAGGCGCTGCGCCAGCAGGATGCGGTGCTGCGCGGGCCCGGCACGCTGTTGCGCACCAACCAGCCCACCGGCTTCGACTGCCCGGGCTGCGCCTGGCCCGACCGCAACCCGCATTCCACCTTCGAATTCTGCGAAAACGGGGTGAAGGCGGTCGCCAACGAATCCACCTCGAAGCGGGTCACTTCCGCATTCTTCGCCGAGCACAGCGTCGCCTGGCTGGCGGAACAGAGCGACGAATTCCTCGAAGCCCAGGGCCGGCTGACCGAGCCCATGGCCTATGACGCTGCCAGCGACCGCTACGTGCCGATCGGCTGGGACGTGGCGTTCGCGCGGATCGCCGAAGCACTGAACGCCCTCGCCTCGCCCGACGAAGCGATCTTCTACACCTCGGGCCGCACCTCCAACGAAGCGGCGTTCCTCTACCAGTTGTTCATCCGCGCCTACGGCACCAACAACCTGCCGGACTGCTCGAACATGTGCCACGAGCCCTCGGGCGTGGCGATGAACGAGCAGATCGGCAGCGGCAAGGGCTCGGTGACGCTCGACGATTTCGAGCTGGCCGATGCGATCTTCGTCTTCGGCCAGAACCCGGGCACCAACCACCCGCGCATGCTCGGCGAACTGCGCCGCGCGGCGAAGCGCGGCTGTCGGATCGTCGTATTCAACCCGCTGCGCGAACGTGGGCTGGAACGCTTCACCGACCCGCAGTCGCCCGCCGAAATGCTGAGCGGTGGATCGACAGCGATCGCCTCGCACTATTTCCAGCCGAAGATCGGCGGCGATCTGGCGGTGGCGACCGGGATCGCGAAAATCCTCGTCGAACGCACCGACAGCGACAGCGATCCGCATGCGATCGACGTGGCGTTCATCGCTGCGAACACGCATGGCTACGATGCGGTCGCCGACAGCGTGCGCGATGCGGACTGGGCCGGAATCGAGCGCGAATCCGGGCTGACGCGCGCGCAGCTGGAACAGGCGGCGCAGGTCTATCTCGACAGCAACGCGACCATCCTGTGCTGGGGTATGGGCATCACCCAGCACCGGCGCAGCGTCGCCACCATCCAGATGCTGATCAACCTGCTGCTGATGCGCGGCAATATCGGCAAACCCGGCGCCGGACCCTGTCCCGTGCGCGGCCATTCCAACGTGCAGGGCGACCGCACGATGGGCATCTACGAAAAACCCTCGCCCGCGTTTCTCGAACGCCTCGGCGCGGAGTTCGGTTTCATGCCGCCGCAGACGCACGGCTTCGACACCATCGCCGCGATCGAAGCGATGCGCGACGGTCGCGGCAAGGTGTTTTTCGCGATGGGCGGCAATTTCGCCGCAGCCACGCCCGACAGCGACGTCGTCCATGCCGCACTGCGCAACTGCGCGCTGACCGTGCAGGTCAGCACCAAACTCAACCGTTCGCATGTGGTGCACGGCCGCGAGGCGCTGATCCTGCCCTGCCTCGGCCGCACCGAGATTGATCTGCAGGCTGGCGGGCCGCAGGCGGTGACGGTGGAAGATTCGATGAGCATGGTGCATCTGTCGTCGGGCATGAACGCGCCAGCATCCGGGCATCTGCTGTCGGAACCGGCGATCGTCGCCCGATTGGCGTCGGCGACGCTGCCGCACAGCACGATCCCCTGGCTGTCGATGATCGAAGACTACGACCGCATCCGCGAACGCATCGCGAACGTGATTCCCGGCTTCGAGGATTTCAATGCGCGGGTGCGTCACCCGGGCGGCTTCCATCTGCATCATCCAGCGCGCGATCGCGTGTTTCCGACGACGTTGGGCAAGGCGCGGTTTTTTGCACATCCGCTGGTGGATATCGATCCCGTAGGAGGGGCTTCAGCCCCGATGGAAACACCATTGAACTTTCCGGATGCTATTCCCATCTCCCGTTCGGGGCTGAAGCCCCTTCTACAATTGATGACCATCCGCTCGCACGACCAGTACAACACCACGGTCTACAGCAGCAACGACCGCTATCGCGGCGTACGTGGGCTACGTCGCGTCTGCTTCATCTCGCGCGACGATCTCGACGCGCTTGGTTTCAAGGACGGCGATACGGTCGATCTGGTGTCGGTCTGGAACGATGGCGAGCGCCTTGCGCGCGATTTCCGGCTGGTCGAATACGACATTCCCGCAGGCTGTCTCGCCAGCTATTTCCCGGAAACCAACGCGCTGGTGCCGCTCGGCAACCATGCCGAACGCGCGCGGACGCCCGCCTCCAAATCGATTCCGGTCCATCTGCGCCGCGCTGCGGACACTGCGGCGCGATGAGCGAAGCATCGGCGCTCGCCCTGCTGCAGTTGCTTGCGCAGCATGAAGACATCTCGCTGCCGCGCGCGGCGAAGCGTCTGTCGCTGAGCAGCAGCGAACTGCAGCGGCTGTTGGTCGCGCTGGGCGACGATCCGCGCTTCGACGGCCTCGATCTGGTGCGCCAGGATCGCGAAGGCGAGCGCGTGCTGCTGCGCCTGACCGAACGCGGCCGTGCGCTGTGCGGGCATACGGCGTGAGCGGCGGCCTGCGCGCGCGCGAAGCCTTGCATATCGCCGATGGCAAGCACGCGGTGCGCGGGGAATGGGTGATCGAGGAAACCCCGGTCGCCCTGCTCTACAACGGCCTGTCGTTCGCGGTGATGATGACCACGCCCACGGATCTGGAGGATTTCGCGCTCGGCTTCGCGATCTGCGAGGGCGTCGTCGCGGGCGCGGACGAATTCTCGCTGGTCGATGTCGTGCGCGGCGAACACGGAATCGCGCTGCACGCGGCGATCCCGCAGTCGCGCTTCGATGCGATCGAACACCGCCAGCGCACGCTGGAAGGCCGCAGCGGCTGCGGTCTGTGCGGCGTATCCAGCCTGCGATCCGCAATCCAGCCCGTGCGCGCTGTCGGCACAGGTCCGCGCCTGTCCGCGGCGCAGGTCCATGCGGGGCTCGATCGCCTGTCGCAGCTGCAGCCGCTGAACGCACGCAGCGGCGGCGTGCATGCGGCAGGCTTCATTCAAGCAGGCCGCATGCAAGGAAACCCCTTGCCCAACGCCGGCATGCTGGTCCGCGAGGATGTCGGCCGGCACAACGCGCTCGACAAACTCGTCGGCGCGATGCTGCGCGCGACGCCCTGCATCGATCCGGACGCCGGCTTCCTCGCCATTACCTCGCGCGCGTCGTACGAAATCGTGCACAAGGCCGCGAACGCGGGCATTGCCGTGATCGCCGCGATGTCGGCGCCGACCGATCTGGCGATCCGTCAGGCAGAGGCGGCCGGGATCACATTGATCGCATTCGCCCGCGACGCGCGGATGAACGTGTACAGCGGACGCGAACGGCTGCGCTGAGCGCCCTGCAGCTCTTGTGAGAGCGGCGGGAGCCGCGATGAGGGAGCGCATCGCGGCTTCCGCCGCTCCCACAAAAGCAGCTCGCCGCCTCCCGAATCGCCAACATCCGGCAGATGCACAGGACAAGGTTCCGGCCTATCCTTGTCGCCTTCGTTCAGCCGGACACTCGACATGCGCCTCACGCCACTCGCCATCGCACTGCTGACCGCGACCCTCGCCGCTTGCGGCGGCACGAACACCAATGCCCCCGCCGAACCCGCCGCGAAGGAAGCCGCCATGACGACCACCGATGCCGCCGTCGAAGCCCGTTTCGCCGATCTCAGCAAGCGTTGGCTCGATGGCTGGCTGAAGCTCAATCCGATCAATGCGACCCAGCAGGGCGATCATCGCTTCGACGCCGAGATCGACGACCTCAGCGCCGCTGGCCGCACGCAATACGTCGACTTTTCCAAGAAAATGCTCGCCGAGCTGGATGCGATCGACGCCGCCAAACTCTCGCGCGAGAACCAGCTCGACGCCGCGATCCTGCGCAACCAGATCCAGTCCGACATCTGGGGCATGGACACGCTGCAGGCCTGGGCCTGGGATCCGCAGGTCTACGGCGGACTGGCCGGCGGCGCGATCTACAACCTGATGGCGCGCGAATTCGCGCCGCTGCCGGAACGGCTGAAATCGGCGACCGCGCGCATGGAGAAACTGCCGGCGCTGTTCGCGCAGATGCGCGAGAACATCGACCCGGCGCGGGTGCCGAAGATCCACGCCGAAACCGTGGCCAAGCAGAACGGGGGCGTGATTTCGCTGGTCAAACAGTTCATCGAGCCCAATGCCGGTCTGTTGCAGGGCGAAGATCGCAAGCGCCTCGACGCGGCCATCGAAGGGCTGCGCAAAGCGGTCGCCGAACACCAGCTGTGGCTCGACAAGACCCTGGTCCCGAACGCCAAGGGCGATTTCCGCATCGGCCAGAAGCTCTACGACGAAAAACTGAAATTCGCGCTGATGTCGTCGCTGTCGCGCGACGAGATCAAGCAGCGTGCGGAGGCCGAACTGACCCGCGTGCGCACCGAGATGTACAAAATCTCGCAGCAGGTCCTCAAGGGCAAACCGAACACGCCGGAACTGCCCGACGCGCCGAGCGATGCGCAGCAGCAGAAGGCGATCGAGACCGCGCTGGAGCTGGCCTACGCCGACAAGCCCAAGCGCGATGCAGTGGTCGAAACCGCAAAGCAGACGCTGGCGCAGGCCACCGAATTCACCCGTGCCAAGGATCTGGTGACCGTGCCGGACGATCCGGTCGAAGTGATCCTGATGCCGGAATTCCAGCGCGGCGTGGCGGTGGCCTATTGCGATTCGCCCGGCCCGCTCGACAAGGGGCTGAAGACCTACTACGCGATCTCGCCGATCCCCGACGACTGGACCGACAAGCAGACCGACTCGTTCCTGCGCGAATACAACACGCGCATGCTGCACCTGCTGTCGATCCACGAAGCGATGCCCGGGCATTACCTGGAAGGCGCGCATTCGGCGCGGCATCCGTCGACGCTGCGCGGCGTGTTGCGCTCCGGCATGTTCGCCGAGGGCTGGGCGGTCTACACCGAGACGCTGATGATGGAGTCCGGCTATCTCGACAACGATCCGCTGTTCCATCTGATGCGCTACAAGTTCTATCTGCGCGCGGTAGCCAACGCGGTCCTGGACCAGGGCGTGCACGTCGACGGCTGGAGCAAGGAACAGGCGATGGCGTTGATGGTCGGGCGCACCTTCCAGCAGGAGCGCGAGGCCGAGGGAAAATGGGTCCGCGCCCAGTTGGGCAGCGCGCAGTTGCCGACCTACTTCGTCGGCGTGCAGGAACACTTCGACCTGCGCAAGGCGATGGAGCAGAAGCTCGGCAAGGACTTCAAACTCAAGGCCTACCACGACCAGGTCCTGTCCTACGGCGCGCCGCCGGTGCGGTTCGTGCGGGCGATGATGCTGGACGAAAGCATCCGCTGAGCGATCGCGTCAGCGCTTCCGCCGGGACGTCCAGCTGCCGGAACCGGCAGCTTGGCCCTTCCTTTCGGGGCCGTTATGCTCTGCGAGTCCGCCCAAGGCTTGGATCGCCGTTGTTTGAGGGGATGCCCGACGGGGAGGCATCCGATCCGGGCCCCATCCGCCGGAACCTGTCCGAGGGAGTAACCGTGTGAGCATTTTCGATTCGGTCAAGCGATGGCGGGACACGATCCGCGGTCGCGACACCCCCGTTGCCTCTGCGCCGATGCCCGTCCCGGCGCAGCCGCAGCCGCAACGCCCGCCGACGCCCACCCCCGAGGAGCTGGACGCTCTGGCCGATGCCGCCACGCCGGAAGCGCTGGTGGAGGCGGCACTGGCCCCGCCGATGACGGGCGATGCCTACGACGGCCCGGAGCGCAGGGAAAAACCGCGCAGCAACGTGCGCCCCGGCACCCGGGTGCTGATCGTGGACGACTCGACGACGATCGTGGCCGTGCTGCGCAAGATGCTGCAGCAAAACGGCTTCCAGACGCTTGAGGCCTACACCGCCGAGGATGCGCTGGAAATGACCCGCGATATGGCCCCCGATCTGATCTTCCTCGACATCGTGTTGCCGGGCATGGACGGTTTCGCCGCCCTGCGCGCGCTGCGCCGTCAGGCGTCGACCAAGCTGGTGCCGATCATCATGATCAGCGGCAACGTGCAGGCAACCGAGCAGTTCTATGTGCAGCGCATCGGCGCCGACGATTTCATGAAAAAACCCTTTTCGCGCCCCGAAGTGTTCGCGCGCATCGACCGTCTGCTCGACG
Organism: uncultured Xanthomonas sp.; assembly: GCA_964523435.1. Classification (GTDB taxonomy): domain Bacteria; phylum Pseudomonadota; class Gammaproteobacteria; order Xanthomonadales; family Xanthomonadaceae; genus Lysobacter_I. Next base: position 10,744 of record CAZGBA010000058.1, on the reverse strand, counting down.
AGGAAGGCGTACCGCGACGGGCGCAGATGGTCGGTGTCGCGATGGCGGTGCCGGCGGAGTGATCGCACTGCCCCGGCTGTTTTGCCGGTCGCTTACTTCACCGGCCGCTGACTGAGCACGACGCTGCCCAGAATCAGAACCCCGGCGATGACCATCGTCATCGTCAACGGCTCGTCCAGCAGCAGCCACGCCCAACCCACGCCGAACAGCGGCACCAGATAGGTCGTGGTCGCCGCGCGGCTGGCGCCGATCCGCGCGATCAGACGATAGAACATCACGAAAGCGATGCCGGTGCAGAGCACACCGAGGGTGGCCACCGCGCCCCAGGACTTGGCCGACACTGCATGCTGCGGCCATTGTGCGATCGCGAACGGCGCGGTCATCAGCGCCGCGCAGCTCAGGGTCGCTGCCGCCACTGCGGTTGCCGGCAAACCGGCGAGATGGCGCTTCACCAGATTGCCGCCGATGCCGTACAGGAACGCCGCGAAGGTGCCGGCCGCCACCGGCAGGCCGATGCTGGCGCCGCCGACCTTGCCGCTGGCGAGCACGATCACGCCCGCGAAGCCCGCGATCAGCGCCACCGCCCGGCGCGCGCCGATCTTTTCGCCGTAGAACAGGAAGGCCACCAGCGCCGCGAACAGCACCGCCATCGAATTGGTGATGGCGCCAACGCCTGCGGGTGCGCGCTGCGCCGCCCACGCGAACAGCGTGAACGGAATCGCCGAATTGATCGCGCCGATCAGCGCCAATCGCGGCCACAGCCGGCGGTCGAAGGCACGACGTTCGCGCCACAGGAACGGCAGCAGGATGACCGCACCCAGCCCTAGCCGGATCGCGACCAGCGGGGTCGATCCGAATTCCGGCGCGGCGACGCGCATGAACATGAAGGAGGCGCCCCAGATCGCACCAAGCAGACCGAGTTCGAGCGGAGTGACCCAGGCCTTGGGCGTTTCCACCGCCGGAAGCGGTGTCTGCAATGCATTGGAGGTGCTCATGGGCGGAGATCCTGATCGGAGGAAGCGCTGACGGCTATCCGTAAATGGCTATTTGGCAGCATCGGCGATGTCATCGATCCGAATCGATTGCCCGCTGACCCGGATACCGCCTTCTGCGCCGATCTCGACCCATAACCGGCTGGGCCGCCCCATATCGTCGCCCTGGCGGATCTCGATGGTCGCTGGCGTCTCCACCAGACCGAGTGCGCGGAGATAGCCGCCGAACGCGGCCGCAGCCGCTCCAGTCGCCGGATCTTCGACCACGCCGCCGATGGGAAACGGGTTTCGTGCATGAAACGAAATTTGTGTCTCGCGCCAGACCAGGTCGACCGTGGTCAGATCGTATTCGCGCTGGATTCGTTCGAGCGCGTCGAAATCGTAGTCGAGATCGGCGAGCCGGGCACGCGTCGCTGCCGCAAGCACCAGATGCCGCGCACCGGCGAAGGCCATTCGCGGCGGTAGCGCCGGGTCGAGTTCGCGTTCGCGCCAACCCAATGCGGCCAGGACCGCGACGACCAGTTCAGGCGCGGCGTCCTCGATGCGCGGCGCGACGCTGGTCAGAGTTGCGAACGCGCCGTCGACGCCTGCGGATACCGTCACCGGCACCTCGCCGACCGACGTTTCAAACCGCAGCGAAGTCTCGCCAGAGCGGTGAAACAGCGCGATCGCGCTGGCGATCGTGGCGTGCCCGCAGAACGGCACTTCTGCGCGCGGGCTGAAATAGCGCACGCGATAACAGCCCGGACCGGTCGTCGTCAGAAATGCGGTTTCCGAGTACCCGACTTCTGCGGCGGTCGTTTGCATCTGCGCATCGGTCAGCTCGTCCGCGTCGAGCATCACACCCGCGGGATTGCCACCCCGCGGTGTGTCGGTAAAGGCGGTATAGCGCAGGAGGGTCGGCATGGCGAGGCCTGTCGAGGGAAAGCGGTGCCGCTCATTATGGTTTCCGGCCGCTGGGCCGCAAGCGCATACTTTCGAGGTCAGACAACAGCGAAAGTTGAGGCTCGCATGACGATTCGACCGGAACTGTTGCCCGCGCTGGCCGCATTTGAAGCCGCCGCCCGTCACCAGAACTTCGCCCACGCAGCGGAAGCGCTGCACCTCACCGCCAGCGCGGTCAGCCACCATGTCCGCAAGCTGGAACAACGCCTGGGCGTGACGCTGTTCCAGCGACACGCGCGCGGCGTCTCGCTCACCGCCGAAGGCCGGCTCTTGGCCGATGCTGCCGGCAGTGCACTGTCGGATCTCGACAGCGTCCTGAGCGGGTTGCATGCCGGTCGCGACGACCTCGATCGGGTCCGCATCACCACCCTGCATTCGCTCATCTACACCTGGCTGCTGCCGCAACTCCCCGCCTTCACCGCGCTGCATCCGCAGATCCGGCTGGTGTTCGACAGCAGCGTCGGCCTCACCCGCTTCGACGAGGGCGGTCCCGACCTGGGCATCCGTCATGGCCCCGGGCACTGGCCCGGCCTCAGCGCACACCATCTGATGGACGACGCGCTGTTCCCGATGGCCTCCTCCAAGCTCGCGACGCAGATCGCGACCCCCGCCGATATCGCCCGGTTGCCGCTGGTGGCCGATCTGGCCCGGCAGGGCTGGCACGACTGGTTCCGTGCTGCAGGCGTGCACGGCGCGCAGCTCGACGTGCGCCACACCTTCAGCGACAGCACCGACGCGCTGGAGGCCTCAGCGTACGGGCTGGGCGCCGTGTTGGCGCGCGAGAAAGTCGCCCGGCCCTGGCTGCTCGATGGTCGTCTGCACCGCCTGCCCGGGCCGATGCTGCCGACACGCTGGAGTTATTACATCGTCCAACCCTCGCATCGACGCCTGCGTCCGGCCGCGCAGGCGTTCGTCGACTGGCTGCTGGCGGTGAGCGCGGAAGAACGCGCGCGGCGATAATGCGCGACCTTCCGGACAGCCCGCCGATGACCGCATCCACCGCCACCCGCACCGCCTGGCTGCAGATCCATCTCTGCGTGGTGCTCTGGGGCTTCACCGCGATCATCGGCAAACTGATCAGCCTGCCGGCGCTGCCGCTGGTGTGGTGGCGGATGCTGCTGGTCGTCGCGCTGCTGATGCTGCTGCCGCGGGTGTGGCGCGGACTGCGCGCGATGTCCGCGCGGCTGCGCTGGAGCTATGCGGGCGTGGGCGTGCTGGTCGCGCTGCATTGGCTGACCTTCTACGCCTCGATCAAGCTCTCCAACGCCTCGGTCGGCGCCACCTGCATGGCGCTGGCCACGGTGTTCACCGCGCTGATCGAGCCCGTACTCACCGGCAAACGCCTGTCGAAGCGCGAAGTCGGGCTGGGCATCGCGGTACTGCCGGGCGTGGCCCTGGTCGCGGGCGGGGTGCCCGGCGACATGCTGATCGGCGTGGTGGTCGGCACGATCTCGGCCCTGTTCGTCGCCTGTTTCAGTTCGCTCAACAAACGGCTGGTCGAACACAGCGACGCACTCTCGGTCACGGCGGTGGAGATGGCGGCTGGCGTCGCGGCGATGACCGTGATCGCGCCGCTCACCGGGCTGCTGTCGCCCGCGTTCGGCGGCGACCCGTTCGTACTGCCCGACCTGCGCGATGGCGCTTACCTGCTGGCGTTGGCGGTGGCCTGCACGCTGGTGCCGTTCGCGCTGTCGCTGATGGCACTGCGCCACCTCACCGCGTTCGGGTCGCAGTTGGCGATCAATCTGGAACCGGTGTACGCGATCGCGCTGGCGATCCTGCTGCTGGGCGAACAGCGCGAGCTCACCCCGCAGTTCTACATCGGCGTGGCGATCATCCTCGGCGTGGTGCTGGTCTACCCGCTGCTGGTACGGCCGCAGAAGATCGAACACCCTGAGATTCTGGCCACCGGCGAATCCAGGGTCATCGGCGAATAACGCCGGCAAGGCCAACGCTGTGGCAGTCTAGACGCCCCGCTTCCGCCGGCCGACAGCAGCCCCGCATGTATCTGGAGTACTACGGCCTCGAACAGGCGCCGTTCTCGATCACGCCCGACCCGCATTACGTGTTCCTCAGCGAACACCACCGCGACGCGCTGGCGCATCTGCTCTACGGCATCCGTCAGGGCGGCGGCGGCGGTTTCGTGCAGCTCACCGGCGAAGTCGGTACCGGAAAGACCACGCTGAGCCGGCTGCTGCTGAACCAGTTGCCGGAGAACACCCACGCCGCGCTGGTGCTGAACCCGCGCCTGGAGCCGGCGGAACTGCTGCAGACCATCTGCGAGGAACTGCGTCTGCCCATCGGCGGCAAGGCCACTGCGCCGACCGCAGCGCCGGGCACGGGCAAACGCAAACCCCGGGCTGCCGCGTCGAAACCGCCGGGCGGCAAGGCGATGTTCGACGCGCTCAGCGCATACCTGCTGGAGGCATACGCGAAAGGCGACAAGGTCGTGCTGATCATCGACGAGGCGCAAAACCTCTCGGCCGACGCGCTAGAGCAGGTCCGGCTGCTGACCAATCTCGAAACCGAAACCCAGAAACTGCTGCAGATCATCCTGATCGGCCAACCCGAGCTGCGCGAAACCCTCGCCCGCCCGGAACTGCGCCAGCTCGCGCAGCGCATCACCGCCCGCTATCACCTGCGCCCGCTCGACGAAGCCGGAACCGCGGCCTATCTGCGCCATCGGCTGAACACTGCCGGCGCGGACCGCTTTCCGTTTTCGGCCGATGCCGTGCGCCGCGTCTACCAGCGCAGCGGCGGCGTGCCGCGCCTGATCAACGTGATCGCTGAACGCGCGCTGCTCGGCGGCTACGCGCACGACCTGCTGACCATCGATGCGAAGACCGTCAACCGCGCCGCGAACGAAGCGCTGGCGCCGTCGGCGCACGCAAGCATCGAACGCGACCGCAAACCGCTGTTCGTCGCCGCCGCGCTGGGACTCGCCGTTGCGGTCATCGCCTTCGCGCTGTCGCGCACGCCGTTGGCCGATGCGCCGGTGTCCGGCGAAACCATCGCAACGCCTGCTGAAGTCGCAGCACCCAAAGCAGCCCCTCCTGCACTCGATGGCGACGCACTGCTGCAGCGCGTCCGCGCATCGTCGTCGACATCGCTGCGCGAGTGGCAGACGCTGATCGAAGCCTGGAAGGCGCCGGCCGCCGTGCGCGCCATCGCGCCCGACGCCTGCCCGCCACTGCCAGCACCCGGCTGGCGCTGTCTGCGCAGCCGCGCGAGTCTCGATCAACTGCTGCGCTTCGACCGTCCGGTGCTGCTGCGTCTGCGCGCGGAACCGCAGGCAGTCTGGGCGTCGCTGCGCGGTGCGGATGCGGAGCGCGTGCGCATCACGCTCAATGGCGCGGCGCTCGAAATCGACCGCGTCGCGTTGGCTGCCGTGTGGAACGGCGAATATCTTGCGATCTGGAGCGCGCCGGATGCGCTCGAAAGCGGATTCGCGACCGGCGATGCGACAGCGACGGAATGGGTGCGACAACGGCTGCGCGCTGCTGGTCTCGCCGCGTCGAATCCGGACACACGCGAACTCGCCACGACCCTGCGCGCATTCCAAGCGCGGCACGGTCTGCGCAGCGACGCCATCCTCGGTCCGGAAACCCTGTTCGTGCTGTCCACGGACGCCACAGGCCCGCACCTTTCCGCAGCGGGAGAATGATCGATGTCCTTCATCCTCGATGCCCTGCGCAAATCCGAAACCGCACGCCGCCGCAGCGAAACGCCCGACCTCTTCGCGACGATGCCGGGCACGACCACGTCCGCACCCGCGCGCGCGCAGTGGCCGCTGCTCGCGGTCGGTGGTGTCGGCGTGCTGTCGCTGATCGCGGCACTCTGGCTGTTCTCACAGCGGATGCCTGCACGCGCGCCCGCCGACACCGCGGCGAACTCGGCGGCACGCGCGCCCGCCCCGGAAACCGCACATCCCACATTGCCCGCGCCTGCAGGCGAGCCCCGGGAATCCGCAGCAGCGACCGCGCCGGAGATATCGCCGACGCGCCCTCCGGACATCGCGCCGGTTCAGCCGTCGACAGCATCTGCCGTCGCGCCGCCGAATCCGCAGGCGACTCCCGTGCAAACCACACCCGCGCTCGATGTCGAAAACACGGCGCGCAGCCTGCCCGCGCCGCCAGAGCCAAGCGTGCCGCTGACATCGGCACCCGCATCGCTGCCCGCCGGCGAGCGGATCGTTTCGCTGGCCGATCTCGATCCGGAGGCGCGCAGGCAATTGCCGCCGCTGAAACTCAGCATGCATCTGTGGAACGAAACGCCATCGCAACGGTTCGTGATCGTCGACGGGCAGCGATTGAAGGAAGGCGACGTACTCGGCGAGATCGTCGTCGAACGGATCGTCCGCGACGGCGCGGTGCTGGTCTGGCGCGGCAACCGGTTGAAGATCGAGCTTCGATAAGCGTCAGACAAGGTCGTCGCAGTCGTAGCTGCGCATCAGATCCGGCAAGGTCTTGCCGGGTTCGTCGCGGAACCGGTCGGTCAACGCCTCGATCCGCCGGATGCGGTCGACGCGGAAATTGCGGAAGGCGTCGCGCGATTCGCACCATGCCGCCAATGTCCAGACATCGCCCCAGAAGAAACAGCCCAGCGGCCGCACCGTTCGCGTGCTGGCGTCGTCTTTGAGGTCGAGATAGTCGATGCGCAGCTTGATCCTTCGATCGGTGGCGTGGCGCAGTTGTTCCAGGCGTTCGCGGGTGGCGTGATCGGGGCCGACCTGCGGCGCGTAGATCGACAGACTTTCGGCGGCAGCGCGCTCGACCATCGGCAGCACGGCAAGGATTTTCGCCAGCGCATCGTCCGCGTATCGCGCAAGCCCCGTATCGATGCGGGGCTGCGCGACCCGCACGGACGCCACCAGCGCCTGCGCTTCCTGGGTGGTGAACATCAGCGGCGGCAGATCGAAGCCGCGGCGCATGCGGTAACCGACCCCGGCCTCGCCTTCGATCGGCACCCCCTGCGCCAGCAGCGCGGCGATATCGCGATAGACCGAACGCTGCGAGACTTCGAGACGATCGGCGAGATACGCGGCCGTCGTGAGCCGACGGCCGCGTATGAGTTGCACGATCTGGAACAGACGGTCGGTGCGGCGCATGGCGTCAGGCTCGGGAACGATCATCGAGGACGGCGCATCCTGACACGCCCGGCGCTGGCATGCGTCGCGCGGCCATGCTCAGGCCAGCGAGTGAAGACCGACGCGGTTGCCTTCGCAGTCGGCGATGTGGGCGAAACACCCCATGCCCTCGGGCAACTCGGTGCGCGGCAGCATCACCCGGCCACCGGCGGCTTCCACCCGCGCCAATGCCGCATCCAGCGAAGGTTCGGCATTGAGATAGACGACGGCACCATCGGCGCCCGGCTTCGGGCCGCCGGAATTGGCGAACAGACAACCGCCGACGCCGTACTGTTCATAGGGAAAGACCGCCAGCGTTGTTTCGGGTCCCATGCTTTCCCGTCTCAGCGGCGAAGCGAAAACGGCTTCGTAGAAACGCTGTGCGCGATCGAGGTCGGAAACCGGAATCTCGAACCAGTTGATGGCGTTGTGTCGTGCGTGTTGCATGCGGCCTCCTCGGGCTGCGGTACGGGAGACCGCATGCTGCGCGCAGGCTGCTGACAACGCCGTGTCAGCAGCCTGCACCATGATCATTCGCCCATGTAGCAGCAGTTGAGCTTGTTGCCGTCGAGATCGCGGAAATAGGCGGCGTAGAAGCCGGGAGAGCGCTGGCCCGGCGCGCCTTCGTCGGTACCTCCGAGTTCGAGCGCCTTGGCATATACACGGTCGACCTGTTCGCGGTTGATCGCATTCAGCGCCACCATCACGCCATTGCCGACGGTGGCGGGATTCTTGTCGAAGGGATAAGTGATGCCGAGACCTGCGCCTTCCTGCGAGTTGCCCCAGGCGATGAAGTAATCGGGCTCTTCCATCACACGTTTCGCGCCGATTTCGGCCAGCACGACATCGTAGAAGGCGGCGGCGCGGGCAAGGTCTTTGGTACCGAGAGTGGTGTAAGCGAGCATGGAAGTGTCCTGTGGAATGGGAGGCAGCAGGATCCGCGAACCCTGCTGACAACAGACTGTCAGCAGGGTTCGCGGCACGCGGTATCCTACCGTCAAGTTCTTCACCGGCGGAACCGCCGCTGCCCAGGATCGCGCATGCCTATCGTCCGTTTCGAACTCGACCGCGAACATGTCGAGTTGAACCAGTTGCTCAAGCTCACCGGCGTCTGCGACAGCGGCGGCGCCGGCAAGCATCTGGTCGCCAGCGGCGCAGTGCGCGTGGATGGCGCCGTGGAACTGCGCAAGACCTGCAAGATCCGCAGCGGCCAGCGCGTGAGCGTCGGGGACATTCATATCCACATCGAAGCTCTCCGCTGAAGCGGCCTCTACTACGCGCGCAACCCGCGCTCATACCACTGGCGACTGCTGTTGACGATCCTGACCACCGAAAGCATGACCGGCACTTCGATCAACACACCCACGACAGTCGCCAATGCTGCGCCCGACTGCACTCCGAACAGACTGACCGCCGCAGCGACCGCGAGCTCGAAGAAATTACTCGCCGCGATGAGCGAGGACGGGCCCGCGACACAATGTTCGACACCCAGCTTCCGGTTCAACCAGTACGCTAGCGCGGAGTTGAAATAGACCTGGATCAGGATCGGCACCGCCAGCATCGCAATGGTCATCGGCTTGCGGACGATCTGCTCGCCCTGGAAACCGAACAGCAACACGAGCGTCAACAGCAATGCCACCAGGGACGCAGGTTGCATGACCGCGAGCGCGGCCTTCAGGGTGGCGGTGCCGCGTCGCAGCAAACAATGACGCAATACCGCCGCGATCAGGATCGGCACGACGATGTACAGACCGACGGAAAGCGCGAGCGTGTCCCATGGCACGGCGATCGAGGAAACGCCCAACAGCAGCGCAACGATCGGCGCGAACGCGAAGACCATGATCACATCGTTGATCGCCACCTGACTGAGCGTGAAGTTCGGTTCTCCATCGCAGAGATTGCTCCACACGAACACCATCGCCGTACAAGGCGCGGCGGCCAACAGCACGAGCCCGGCGATATACGAATCGATCTGGTCTGAAGGAAGATACGCAACGAAGATGTAGCGCAGGAAAAAGCCGCCCAACAACGCCATCGACAACGGCTTGACCAGCCAGTTGATCGACAAGGTCACGCCGATCCCTTTCCAGTGCGCGCCGATTTTGCGCATGGCGCCATAGTCGATCTTCATCAGCATCGGGATGATCATTACCCAGATCAGTCCGGCGATCGGGAAATTGACCTTGGCGATTTCTAGCGCTGCGATCCGCTCGAAATTGCCGGGCATCAGGTGCCCCAGCAAGGTTCCGACCGCGATGCACAGCGCGACCCACAGCGTCAGATAACGCTCGAAAGTGCCGATCCTCGGCTTCACGGATGCATGTTCTGCAAGTCCGGCCTCGCTTTCAGATTTCATCCGCCGGTCGCCCCGATTTTATGCAGCTTATACTCGACGCCAAGGCGATCGAACCTGTCCACCGGACATACCAACAGCGGTGCGGCGATGCGATCGGCCACCTGCCGGCCCTCAATTCCTGCCATCGCCGCAACCGGCGATGGCGCAGCCTGCTTTTTTCACCGTCTGCCCGATCGGACCGCAACATGGCGCATCGGCCGGACGATCCGGTTTCGGCGCGCAGCACACGCCTTGCGGCGTGGTGGTATCGCAACAGGCATCGGTCCCGGGACGCACCGCACCACTCAGCGCTTTCAGATCGGCCGCGCGCGCGGAACCGAGCTCGCAGCCATCCTTGGTGCCGTGATAACTCACGATCTGACCGATGGTGTGGAAAGTTTCCCAGCGCGTGCCCTGCGGATCTTCGCTCCAGAATTTGTCCGAACGCGCGTGACAGCATTCGGCGCCGGCTTCGGGCACCACCGCCTGACCGGCAGCGTCCAGGCGCGCCCCCAGCTCGGCCAGTTCATCGGCGTTCTCGGCCTGGATGCCGAGATGATCGATTCCGGGCGTACCGCTGCGGGTGGATATCGCGAAGTTCACCCGCGGGTCGTCGAGCATCCATTTCGCGTATTCGCGCTCATGGACGCTGGGTGCGGCGGCGAACAGCGTCGAATAAAAGCGCACGCTTTCGTCGATATCGCGAACGGACACATGCACATGGAAGCGTTTCATCAATTATCTCCAGATTTCGGTTGGCGGGCGATGAGAGGAATAAGTTCAGGATTTACATTTTGATAATTATCGAAATATGGAAACAATTCAACGCAAAACCACGCCTTCCCGACGAACGGTCGCGGTCTCAGGCGATCTTCAGTTCCTGGTCCGCACGGCAGAACGCATCGTGCAGTTGCTGCACCGCCTCGGCGGCGGGGTCGACGGGCGCATTCCCCAGCGTCTCGAGGGACCGGCAGGCCGCGTATGCCTTCGCCTCCCGCTCATAGACGTCGATCCACTGCCGACGGGCGGGCAGTTCGGCGTGTTCGGGGCGCCAGACCGCCGAATACGGCGGGCGCATCCGCTGAAGTCCCATCCGCCACGGCTTGGGACTGATTCGCGCGCGGAAACAGTTCTGGTTGAAGCACATCCGCGCGTACATCGGGTCGACGCCGAGCGCGTCGAAGCACGCCTTGACCTCGGCTTCGCGCGGATCGAACAGACGATGCAAGGCCAACAGCCGCAGACCCGCAGGCGTGCGATAGACGCGCACGCGCCAACCCGGATGCGCAGCCACGAACCGGCGCACGCGCCGGATCGCGACCTGCTCGTGGCCGCCCCGCAACACCG
>CAZGBA010000057.1:17198-23014 GCA_964523435.1 uncultured Xanthomonas sp. | reverse complement strand
GCCGCAACATCATCCGCGAAGGCAAGAAGTCCAAGGAAAAGGTCGACGTGTTCTCGTATGAACTCCTCGCCTACCGCCACCTGGTCAACGCCAACGCCATGCCGTTCTCCGACGATGCCGCGGCCAAGCTGCCGGATTACTTCATCAGCGCCGACGACATCAATCCCAAGGAGCACGTGGACGTGCAGGCCGCCGCGCAGAAGTGGGTGGACAGCTCCATCTCCAAGACCGCCAACGTGCCCACGGACTACCCGTACGAGCAGTTCAAGGACATCTACCGCTACGCCCACCAGCAGGGCCTGAAGGGCTGCACCACCTTCCGCTTCAACCCGGCCGCCTTCCAGGGCGTGCTGGTCAAGGAAGCGGACCTCGAGAACACCACCTACCGCTTCGAGCTGGAAGACGGCAGCGTGGTCGAGGTCAAGGGCAACGAGCAGATCGAATACGACGGCGAAATGCACACCGCCGCCAACCTGTTCGACGCCCTGAAAGAAGGCTATTACGGCAAGTTCTGAAGAAGGCTCACGGCAAGTTCCGGACCCGTTTTGCTCCCTCCCTTTCGCAGCGCGAAGGGGAGGGTCGGGGAGGGGTCGAAACGGCCCCGACATTCATCGCCAACTTCACCGCACCGCCACGGATCGCGCTACATTCCGCACACGGGCGAAGACCCGTAACCCCAAAATGTCACCCCAGAACATCCCCTGACGAGGAATCACCATGAGCAATGGCAATGTGATCACGGAAGCGATTTCCGACGCCGCCGAAGCAGTGGCCGACAAGGCAAAGGAAATGGGCGACGCGGTCGCCAACACCAAAGCGGGCAAAGCGGTCGGTAGCGCGGTGAAGAAAGCCAAGAAAACCGCCGGCAAGGCCCGCAAGGCCGCCGGCAAAGCGGTCGACGACGCCAAGGCCAAAGCCGCCTCCGCCGTGGAGACGGTGAAGGCCAAGGTCGCCGGCGCCAAGAAGGCCGCGAAGAAGACCGCCAAGAAAGCCGCGAAGAAAGTCGCCGCCAAGAAAGCCGCGACGAAGAAAGCGGTGAAGAAGGTCGCGAAGAAGGCCACGGCCAAGAAAGCCGCCGTCAAGAAAGCCGTGAAGAAAGTCGTCGCCAAGAAAGCGCCCGCCAAGAAAGCGGCAAAGAAAGCCGCGAAGAAGGCTGCACCGAAAAAAGCCGCCAAGACAGCGGTGAAGAAAGCCGCCAAGAAAACGGCCAAGAAAGCAGCGAAGAAGAAGTAACCCGCTTCCTCCCTCCCTTTCGCAACGCGAAGGGGAGGGTCGGGGAGGGGTAGGCAAGACCAGGCAAGACCGACACCCCACACCAACACCGCATCGGAACACGTACCAATGGCCGTCAAGATCGACAAGAAAATCAAGGGTTACGCCGTTGTCAAACCGGAAGACAAGGCCGCCCTCCCCGGCGCCGCGGTCGCGCGCGAAACCGTCGAGGCCGAAACCGCCCTGCCCGTCGCCGACGTCATCCAGATGCACGAGCGCATCGAGCGCCCCGAAGTGCTGATCGGCAGCACGTACAAGATCAAATCCCCGCTGGTCGAACACGCCATGTACGTGACGATCAACGACATCGTGCTCAACGCCGGCAACGAGCACGAACAGCGCCGCCCCTTCGAGATCTTCATCAACTCCAAGTCGATGGAACACTTCCAGTGGATCGTCGCGCTCACCCGCATCATGTCCGCCGTATTCCGCAAGGGCGGCGACGTGACTTTCCTGGTCGAGGAAATGAAAGCCGTGTTCGACCCCAAGGGCGGCTACTTCAAGGCCGGCGGCGTGTACATGCCGTCGCTGGTCGCCGAACTGGGCATGATCGTCGAAGACCACCTCAAGACCATCGGTCTGATGCACGACCCGGACATGAGCGATGCGCAGCGGGCGTTGATTGCCGAGAAGCGCCGCGCGTATGAAGAGAACCGCTCAAAAAAAAAGCCTGATGTAGGCGCGGCCGCGCCTGCAGCGCGCGAAGAAGATGTCGAAGTCACCGGCGATGGCGTGAGTTTTCCGCCTTCGGCGACGATGTGTCACAAGTGCAGCACGAAAGCGATCGTGATCATGGATGGGTGTGCTACTTGTTTGAATTGTGGGTATTCGAAGTGTGGGTGAGGTGAAAGGGTTTCAGCGAACAGGGGGTGTTCGAGATGTCCAGATGGATGCAGCAATTCGAGAATCATGTGTTTCGTTTGAACTGGGATTTGATTAAATCTCTCTTGATCGAAGCTAAAGTTGACGACCAGAGTGTCATAACGTCTGTGTCAGAGTTAGGGCGACTTAAAAAAGTAGTCTCCTATATTGACGGAATCTTAGGGTCACTTGACCCTGAGTTGGTTCCTTTAACGACATGGGATAGCTTTAATCAGCAGGCATCGCTGTGTGTAAGCGAGCTGTCGGCATACATCAGCAATAAAAATATTGGCCACATACAAAACGCGAATACGTATGCCGACAATTTGCTGACATATGTACGTCCTTATATGGTTGCTACAGGGCGTCTTGCGAAGGGGCTTAGGGAGTCTGCAGCAGCATATTCATCTGTGTTCTTAGAATATTCTTCGGCATTCAAAAAGAGCGCAGATAACGCGCTTAATGAAATACTTGATGAGAAGACAGAAATATCAAAATTCAGAAGCGAAGCTGAACAAGTCGCTTCTGCACTTTCGGAGGTAAAAGAAAAATTATTGGGTGACGGAGAGTCGTCTCTTGGCGAAATATCGTCTCTTGAATTGAAAATTGATGATTTTTTGAAAAAGTATGAAGAAATAGCTTCAGTACACGAAATAATTTTCACTGGAGACAGTGAAAATTATTCGCTGGAGAAAACTATCAAAGATGCAGTCTCCGCAGCGCAAGCTGATTCTAAAAAAATAAAATCACTGCTCCAACAGGAATCTGTCGCGATTGATGAATTGTCTTCTTTTCACGTGAAAATATTCGGCGTTGAAAATGAAGATGGCGAGAAGGTGGATGGGCTTCAGGCTGAGTTGGCAAAAGGAATGGCAAGACTTATCGATTTTGAAAACCAACAAAAAATTCGTTATGAGGCGCTCAATAACAAAATAGAAAGCCTTTTGCCGGGCGCAACAAGCGCAGGCCTTGCTAGTTCATGTGAAAAGATGAAATCTTCTTTCGATGCGCCTGTTAAAACTGCGAATAAGATTTTTTATGGGGCGATAGCTGCCCTAGTGTTTCTTGCGGTTATCTTTGCGATTGACGGCATTTCCTTTGCCAAGGGTATTGAGCTGGTCAAGTTTGGAAAATGGCAGGATGTTGTTGGCGGGCTGGCTCTTAAAGCTCCATTTTTTGCGCCCTTTATTTGGCTTGCATATTATGCGAGTAGTCGCCGCAGTGAATTTCAACGACTGCAACAAGAGTACGCCCATAAAGAAGTTATTGCTAACTCATACGAAAGCTATAAAAGACAAGTCGAAGCGCTGGGTGTTTCTGGAAGCGATCTTCTAAAGCAGCTTCTTGAAAAGGCTATTGATGCAATCTCTTACAATGCATCAGAGACTTTAGATAAAAAGCATGGTGATAAAATGCCTATGCATACGGCAATTGAAAAGTTAGTTGATACAGCTGACAAGCTTGCAGAAAAAATTCCAAAAAAATAATTCGGAAAGGACCGTAGGGTGGGCTTTATGCCCACCGTAATGAAGCTTGAACTCTCGAATCAATCATCATCGTTCGGCATTTCGTTTCGATCATTGCTTGCGGCATTTGTTGTGTTGCAATGATGGGCATAAAGCCCACCCTAAATATCTAGTTTAAGCGGGAACCGTAGAAGAGAATAGGGTGTTTCTGAGTAAATTCCATGTATGGCGAGGGCGCGAGATCCTAGGCGCATTAATCGCTGAATCCTATTGATACACGGTGACGTGTCAGGGGGATCAAGGTGGCTGAGAAAAATCAAGAATGGACAGAAGTATTGTCATCAATTGCTTTCGGCTTCTTTGCATTTTCGATACTTGGAGCACTTCTCGGGTATTTTTGGGAATTCTTTTCTAAAATCCCATCTCCCATTGGCGCTGCGATTATTGGGGCACTTGCCACCTTGGTTCACTTCTTCCTTGGTTCATCCAAAAGAGGGGTTTCAGACTTGGTGGAGAAAGAGCGCGTCTCGCTATATTTGGAGGTCTTATCTCTCTCAATGAAAAATGGTGAATCTGAAAAGAACAAAGAAATATTAAAAATATTGAGTGAAAGAAAAGAAAAATTCATTATTTTCGGGGGTGAAATGGCCCTTTTGTTAATTGATCGTCGCGCTGAAGATGAAGTGAAGCCGCTGGGGGTTGAAGACTTGGCGATAGCTTTTAGGAAGGACATGAATTTCAAAGGTCATCGGACAGAAGAGTCACTTGTGGCGCCATGGGTAAAGCTCGATAACGCGTAAGGTGGGTTCTCGTAGGGTGGGGTGAGCGCAGCGATGCCCACCCGAACCAACGATCAACCTGCAACCCGTAAGGCGAGTTAAGGCCTGTAAGGTGTATAGGATCTTGCAGCGCATAAGGGAAGCGCCATGCACCGTTCTCGGGAATTACGATATGGGTGCCGATTGACGCCTTCGGCTTGTTCGCCCTACGGATCTACAAAGCTACCCCCAAAAAAAGCAGTTTAGTGACGCGCGTCAAACGCAACACTTGAGTCGACCCGAGGCAAGGCACTTGGCAAAGAAAGTCGATTGACGTTAGGAATCCATCGAGTAAAGGAGTGACTGATGAGCAAATATTGGTTAGTGATCCTGCTGTGCTGCGCAGTTTCTCTGCACGCCGCCGCCCAATCTGGACCGCCCCGCCCCTCTGAAGATGCAGCGAGAAAAGTCCTTGCATCCCGCATAGATCATGGCAGTACTCAACGATTGTCCCTCGGCAAGTTCGAGAAAGTTGATGGCAGGACAACCACAGGGGTGGATGGTGTGACTCGCTACACCATGTTCATCAATGCAGAGGTCGCAGTGCTCGATAAATTCTCTGTCACCACCGGCATCACCCCTTTGGGCACTGCCTATCCGATCGGCGAGATCCGTGTCGAGACTTCAGCGAAAGGTGACGTGTTCTCTCAAATGGATGCCGCGAGCAACACCATCCGAGCGGTATGCCAAGGGCAACTTCTTAAGCTGCAAGGCACGCTGGTCTGGGAGCTGTTCGAGTCCGGATGGCGACAGAATGACGTCCAGGTAAAGCTCGCAGTTGACACCAAGGGAATTGTCTGCAAACCGGCTGGTTCTGCAGAAGCTGACGGCGCCAATCAAGTCGTCGAGACAACGGCTGCCGAGTCGGCGTTGGTGCGAGATCTCAAGTTCGCTGTGCAATCGAGCACCAAGTGCGACGACCTCGGCGAGCTACGCAACTTGAAACGCGTTGAGACTGGTCGATACGCCGCCAATTCCCGGCCCTACTACACCTACGCTTTCGATGTACAGATGATCTGCAAGCCGGATGCCCCGTTTTATGCCTTCCGTGGCCGGGTAGACTATGCTGGCCAGGTGCGATTCGTGGTGCAGACGGATCCCAAGCCTTAACCCGTAGGCGGGTAAAAAAGCGATCGCGTAGGGCGGGTCTTGGACCCGCCTGTTCGATGAAACGATGGCTTCGCCTCACTTCATGCTTGGTGTTGTGTCGGACTGCGTGATGGGAAGTCGCGATCCGGCAGGTGGCGGGTACAAGACCCGCCCTACGGATCCGGGGAATTCTGACGCGTCAACAAGTAGGGTGGAGTAAGCGCAGCTCGTAGGGTGGGGTGAGCGCAGCGATGCCCACCCGAATCACCGACCAAACTCCAATGCATCCCGCGATGCATCTTTGCTCCGC
>CAZGBA010000057.1:0-17098 GCA_964523435.1 uncultured Xanthomonas sp. | reverse complement strand
GCGCCGGATGCGTCGCGATGGTGGGCATCGCTGCGCTCACCCCACCCTACGATGGTGGGTCGGATTTTTCCTGCAGGTGAAGGCGGGGTTTTCCGATGGTGGCCGATGGCGGTGGGCGGCACGCTTGAGGCATGCCCGACTATCGACGACTGTGGGTGCCCGGCGGCACATATTTCTTTACGGTGAATCTGGCCGACCGGTCGCGTCGGCTATTGGTGGAGCGCATGGATGCGTTACGCGAGAGTGCGGATGCGGTGCGTGCGGTGCATCCGTTCGCTGGCGTTGCGTGGTGCGTGTTGCCGGATCATCTGCATACGGTGTGGGCGTTGCCACCGGGAAATGCCGATTTCGCGACACGCTGGATGCTGATCAAGGCCGGATTTTCGCGGCGCATCGCAAGCGGTGAGCGGGTGTCTCCATCGCGATGCAGGCACCACGAGCGCGGCATCTGGCAACGCCGCTACTGGGAACACCTGATCCGCGACGAACGCGACTTGCGCAATCATATCGACTACATCCACTTCAATCCCGTGAAACACCGCTACGTTTCGCGGGTACGCGACTGGCCACATTCGTCGTTCCATCGGTTCGTTCGGGAAGGCGTTTTGCCTGCCGACTGGAGCGGGGAATCGATCGACAAGAAGGTTTAACTTCAAGGCGGGTTGAAACCTAGCCTACGGGTCGAATCGTTCGCTGGTATCCATGCGAAAAATGCGGTCAGGTTGAAATAGACCGGAAGGCGGCCGAAACCCGCCACATCGAATCGGCAGCGTCGTGAGTCGCGACAGGCCACAAGGATGTCGAACCAGCGGCGGGCGCGTCACCCGCCCGGACGCGCTTTCATGCACTCTTCGACATGCCGCCGTAGAGGATAGGTATGATGTTTTCAGGTTCCTGCGCCCCTGTGCGTGCCGGCCGCATCATCGATACCGAAACAGGAGTTTTCAATGCGCGTATTGTCCACGCTACTTTTGACGGCACTGCTGTGTTTGGCTGCGGATGCGGGCGCTTCCGACCCGGCGGACGTTCCCGAGCCGGGCGCGTACCTTGCGGTCAAGCAGGAAAGCAGCGACCTGTTCATCGCCAAGAACTACGAGGCGCTCGATGCCCGCATGGAGCAGTATGTGACGCGGAAAACGCGCACGGCCAGCGGGCGATGGGCGAGCGGGCCTTTTTTCGAAGGCGTTCTGTACGGGACCGGGCATCCTGAAGCTGCTCACGACGCATCGTCCGCGTGGTGGGATCAACTCGAAAAGCGCGTGCAGGGTTGGGCCAAAGACCGGCCGGATTCCGCGTTGGCCCGATTGACGCTGGCTCAAGTCATCGTGAACCGGGCCTGGCATATTCGTGGCAGCGGTTATGCCTCCACCGTGCCGGCATCGGCCTGGAAACCGTTCCGCGAACAGCTTTCGCGCGCGCAACGCTATCTCGATAGCGAATCCAGAGTCGCGTCCCGTTATCCAGAGTATTACACCTTGAAATTGTTCGTCGCGAAAGGATTGGGAGACGACAGGAAAATCGTGGATGCGATTTTCGAGGAAGGTACGCAGCGCTTCCCCGGCTACGATCCGCTTTACTTCTCGATGGTCGACTATCTGCTGCCGAAATGGCATGGCGATGCGGACCAGGTCGAGGCTTTTGCGCGGAACGCGGTCATGCGCAGCCGTCGCACGGAAGGGCAGAGCATGTATGCACGCATCTACTGGGTCGTCGCGCAATCCCAGTTCGAAGATGCGCTGTTCCGGGAATCGGGCGTACATTGGAAACAGATGCGGGACGGATTCGAGGACGTGATAAAGCGCTATCCCGACCAGTGGAATCTGCAGAACTACGCGCACTTCGCCTGCCAGGCGGGAGATCTCAAGACGCTGCGCAAACTGTTGCCGCGCATCGAGCGGCCTGTGCTGGCCGATGCCTGGAGCGGTCAAAAGTCGTTCGCGGCGTGCGGTCGGCTCGCAGCTTCGAAAGATTGAAACCGCAGGGCGGGTTGCGCGCCGGCAGGTTCAGGTCCGGCAGAGAGCGCTGCCATTCCCGAAGTTCATTGAACCAACGGAAAGCAGCGCTTCCCACGAGCAAGCAGGAGTAAGTAGCACACCGGCCCACCGCTCGTGGCATCAAGCCGTCAACTCTGCTAATAATCTCGAATGTATGCTCGTTTCGACTGCTTTTCCGTTGAATGCCGGTGTGGTGGGTCAGCGCCCACCCTACGGGTCTACGTTTTTTCACATTGATCGAGAACAAGGAAGCTCGCGGCATGGCTGATGTGTACAACCCCAAGGATCTGTTGTTCATCGGCACCTATGGTCATGTGAAGGCGGTCGATAAACAAACCGGCGAAGACAGATGGCAAGCCAGTTTGCCCGCCACAGGCTATGAGATCGTCAGTTTGTTTTGCGAAGGGTTTCGCGTGTTTGCCGGATCGAAAGGCTATGTGTTCGCGCTGGACGCGAGAACGGGAGAAATTCTTTGGACAAACAGCCTGACGGGTCTGGGACATGAAGACATGAGTCTTGCCGTGCAGGCAGGAAGCGCTGAGCCGCCGCCGCTTCCGAAGCCCGAGGAAAAGCAGGATTTCGAGCAGCCTTCCGACGAATCTGAAGCGTCTCCTGACACCGATTGAATCGCGTCAAAAACGGAACCAATCCGTAAGGCGGGTAGAAAAGCGATTTCGTAGGGCGGGTCTTGCACCCGCCTATTCGATGAAACGACGGCTTCGCCTTACTTTGTGCTTGGTGTTGTGTCGAACTGCGTGATGGGAAGTCGCGATCCGGCAAGTGGCGGGTACAAGACCCGCCCTACGGATCCGGGGAATTCTGACGCGTCGGCGGGTGATTGGCCGATAGGCCGGCGACGGTGCCCGGCACATGCTGGTCGCATGCCGAATTATCGACGTGCTTGGGTGCCTGGAGGCACATATTTCTTCACTGCGAATCTTCTGGAGCGGAGGCGCACGCTGTTGGTCGACCGTGTGGATGTGTTACGCCACTCCTTCGCGGCCGCGTGAGCGGCCAGGCCGTTCGACATCATCGCGATCGTGATTTTGCCCGATCATTTGCACTGCGTATGGCAATTGCCGCCGGGCGACAACGATCATGCGACGCGTTGGCGACATATCAAACTGCTTTTGTCAAACAGGTGCCGTGCGGCGAACGTCGTTCGCTTCGACGTCATATCAAAGCAGAACGCGGCATCTGGCAGCGCCGCTACTGGGAGCATCTGATCCGCGACGAACGCGATCTGCGCAATCACATCGATTACATCCACTTCAATCCCGTGAAACACCGCTACGTTTCGCAGGTGTGCGACTGGCGGCACTCGTCGTTCCATCGGTTTGTTCGGGAAGGCGTTTTTGCCTGCCGACTGGAGCGGGGAATCGACCGGTCATGTGATGAGTCGCGAGGCGGGTTGAAACCTGCTCTACGGATCGAATCGTTCGCTGGTATCCATGCGGACATTGCGCAGATGCGCCGTTGCGAGATGCGAGGCGTAGCGGGGTTCGGCGAAATAGCCGATGAGGATCGAGCGGCGACGCGCGCCGGTCGGGTTGAGGCTGCCGGCATGCAGCAGATCGGCATCGAATACCAGGATGTCGCCTGCGCCGCCCGACAACTGCACGCAGCGGGATTCGTCGTTGAGATCGAACGGCGGCTCGTGTTGCGCCGGGCGATGCGTGCCGGGGATGAGGCGCGTCGCGCCGTTCCCGGGGCCGTAATCGTCGAAAAACGCCAGCGCGTTCACCGTATCGCCGGGTCGCTGTTCCGACAGGTCGCGGTGCAGGCCCTGATGACCGCCTCCGGCCAAGGGCTCGCGGCCTTCGACCTGCGCAAGAAAGAACCGTTCGCCGATCAACGCACCAACCACCGCCAGCAACTGCGGCAAGCGACAGACCGCCTGCACATCCGCATCGAGATCCAGCATCGAATGGCGCCAATCCGCGCCGCGCGGAACGGGCCATTGCGCCGATGGTTTCACGCCCGCGTCGAATGCATCGCGAAGCGCGCCCAGCCATTCTGCCGGGATCGCTCGATGGAGCAGAGCATAGCCGTCGCGATGGAGTTGGTCGTGGTCGATCATGGGGTCGTCGATTCCGTTCGGAGTCGAGCGGCATTTTGATCGGTTCGACGCGGAAAAAATACAGCGGGTGCGGGCGCATGCACGTGCGCCCACCGCAGTGCTCAGAATCCACTCAGGCACATGCCCCGCGCGCCGGAGACGACCTCGAAGCGCCGCCCGTTCCATCGGACCAGGCTGACGTTGAGCATGCCGTAGCTGTCGCATGCCGCAGTGAACTGCGTGCCGCCCCACTGCGTGTTGCCGACGCCATCCGACCAGAAAAGGATGTCGTCGGGCAGTGGCGTATACGTGGTGGAGCATTGGTAGGTGTCCATGGGGATGTAGGCGCATTCGAGGGCCATTGCGGGCGCTGCGAAGGCGCCTGCGCTGAGCAGCAATGCGGCGCCGAGCGTGCGGCGCGTGGTGCGACGGTTGATGGTTTTCATGTGTGCTCTCTCTGGTTGATGGTGGGTGCGATCACGCACGCACGACCACCCGTGGACACAGCAACTGCGAACAGAACGTCCGTTCCGATCGATGTTGCGTGCGTGCGTGCGCGACCGCGATCGAAGCGTATGTGCCCGCATACGCGCGGCGAATGTGCGCAACGGCAGCGTGACTTGTGGCGCGACGTTTTTGTTTCTTGCGACTGCACGCAACGCGATCTTCATGTGCGTTGTTGCGACGAAGGAACAACGTTCGCAGCGTTGAAGACGACAACGACGGCAGCATGATCGATCCTGCGCGATTCGACTCCAGACGCTGTGCGCAATGATGAGAACCTCTTGTCGGTCGATCGGAGTCGACGGCATGAATGCGTCGCGCATGCAGGCGGATGTCTGGACAACGCTGTCACGACTTCGTAATGAAAAGCGATACGGCACTGGGAAACCGATGCTGCGTTGCGGCAAACCCGTTGTCGTGTTGACCCTGTCAGGGGGACACGCTAGGGTTAGCCCCGCCAAGCTCGGGGGCGGACCATCCGGTCCGGATGGCAGCGAAAACTGGGGCCACGCTATGTGTGCAGCCCACAGCTTCTCCCGGGATACCTCCTCATACAAGGAAGCAGGTCATGACCTACCGATTCGGAAAGAATATGCGTGCGCTGTTACCGACCCTCGTTCTGCTGGCCATCGGCTCGCAGGCGGCGGCAAGCACGTTGAACCAGAATGTGTCCTGGACCATCGATCGCACCGGCACCACGGCGAAGTACCGTGTCGTCGCGTACGGCGACTCGATCTACGCCGGCTACAACGGCTCCATTTCCAACGCCGCCAAATATTCGGCGCCCACGGTCGATGCCGAGTACCTGGCGGCGCTGTGGAACGCGGATATCGAAAGCGTGCGTCGCGCCAAATCCGGTGCGATCGCCTCCGACGTCTACAACAACAAGATCGTCGCCGAGCGCTCGTACATGCAGGCCACCTCGACCCGCGTGGTGACCTTTGAAATGTGCGGCAACGATGGTCTGCAGGCGCGCACCAGCTTCAAGGGCCAGACCGGCACCTGCAATTACAGCGTGCTGACGACGGCGGTGAACAACTGCAAGACCTATGTGTCGTCCGCGATGAACTACATCAACGCCAACGCCTATTCCGGCGTCAAGCTGAAGGTCATCGGCAACCTGTATTACCCTGGCTACAACGCCGACAACGTGCTGAGCTCCTGCAACGATCCGGTCACCGGCGCCAAGGTCAATCTGCGCGACAAGTTCCTCCCGGCGATCGCGCAGATGAACTACTGGATGTGCGAATACGCCCGCCAGAAGGGCTTCCAGTGCGCGGACAACTTCGCGCAATACATGGGCGCGGATTACGACAGCAACGGCGACGGCCAGATCGACTCCGATGCGCTGAAGTACGTGCTGGGCGAAAGCGAATCGAGCTACCTGACCCGTATCACCTCGACCCTGCGCCCGACGCTGCGCGACGCCAACACCCACTTCGTGTCGTCGTCGAGCAGCTTCGACTACATCCAGTCGGACGATGTCCATCCGACCTACACCGGCGGCACCGTGTCCGCAGGTCTGTTCGGTGGCACCACCGGCACGGGCGCAGCCCGCTACACGTCCTTCGCCGGCGGCAAGAGCCCGATCTGGAACCAGTACGGTCACGAGCGTATGGGTTGGGGCCTGTCGGTGTTCAGCCCGCCGAGCCCGTTCTGATCGCAATGCAGTAGGGTGCGTCTCGATGGGCCATCCCGAAAACAAGCATGCTTCAAAGAAGCACACCTCGCCGTCCGAACAGGACGGCGAGGGCGTGCGCATCACCGAGCACGGCGCCCGCAGTTCGCGTTCCGTTCTGCTGTACAAGACGCTTGCCGTGGCACTGGCAGCCGGTGGCATCGGTTATCTGATGATGGGCGGGCAGACCCCACAGGATTCCGGACATGCCCCGATCGATGAACGCGCTTCCGATCGCCCCAGCATCGCTGCGATGCAGCCCACGTCATCCGGAACCACCGCCGTGCCGCGCGAGATGACCCCGCCGCCACCCGTACCGGGCGGCGATCTGTCCTCCGCAGATCTGTCCTCTGTTGATCTGGCGGATGTCATCCCGCCGGGCATGGAGCCGACGGCGGCGGAAGTCATCGATGAACTGCACAAGGCCGGCATCCATTCGGGGATCGGCGCATTCAATCCGCCCGGCACCAGTCCGCCGCTGATCGGACTGGCGGTTCCGGAAGATTTCAAATTGCCGGAAGGCTATGTCCGCCATTACCAGGCGACCGACGACGGCCAGCGCATCGAGCCGATCCTGATGTACTCGCCCGACTTTGAATTCTTCGACAGCGCCGGCCGGCGGATCGAGATTCCGGCGGACCGCGTCGTGCCCCCGGGCATGGCGCCACCCGGGATGACGACCCGCAGGATCACGGTTCCGCCGCCGTTGCCATCAGGGAAGCCTTCGATCTGAACACGACCGGGCGTTTCCACTCCGGCTGGCGCGCGCTGGCCGGAATCGTCACCAGTGCGGCGCTGCTCGGCCTGTATTCGCGAGGCGGCAACGCCTATCTGCTCGGCTTTGTCGGCTTGGTGCCATGGCTGCTGACGCTGGATGCGACCCGCACCGCAGCCGGCGCCGCGCGCAGCGGACTGGCGATGAGCCTCGCGTTCGTCGCGGCGGTTTTCGCGTGGTTCGGGTTTGCGGTTGCCGGCTATCTGGGCATCCCGGAAGCGACCGGATTTCTCGTATTGCTGGCGGCTGCGCCGCTGCTGCAGCCGCAACTGCTGGTCTTCGCGCTGGTGCGTCACATCGCGGGCCGCCACCACGGCCCGGTCGTGCGTGCGCTGGCGGGCGCGGCGGCCTGGGTGGCGACGGAGTGGCTGGTCCCCAGACTGTTCGACGACACCCTCGGCTACGGGCTGCATCCGTCGTACGCGCTGCGGCAGCTCGCCGATCTCGGCGGTGCGCCCGGCATCACTGTCCTGCTGATCCTGATCAACGAGTGCATCGCAGCGGCCATCGCGCGTCGCGGCGAGGGTGCGCGCGCGCTGCTCCGCCCGTTGGCGGTCGCCGCCTCGATGCTGGTGCTGATGTTCGGCTACGGCGCAGCGCGCCTGTCGATGCTCACCGATACGCCCGGCGCCGCCGACACGACCCTTCGCATCGGCATGGTGCAGTCGAACATCGTCGACTACGAGCGCCTGCGTCGGGAAATGGGCGCCTACGAAGTGGTCCGCCATGTGCTCGATACGCATTACGCGATGTCGCGCGAAGCCATCGACCGGCATCGGGTGGACGCGCTGTTGTGGTCGGAGACCGTGTACCCGACCACCTACAGCCATCCGAAGAGCGAAGGCGGCGCCGAACTCGATCGCGAGATCCAGGCGTTCGTGTCTTCGGCCGGGGTGCCGCTGGTGTTCGGCACTTACGATCTCGATGAAGCCGGCGAGTACAACGCGGCGGCGTTCCTCGAACCCGCGCGGACCGCGCCGCTGGGGTTCTATCGCAAGACCGATCTGTTCCCGCTGACCGAATACGTACCGCGCTGGCTCGACGGGCCGAGCTTCAGACGTTGGCTGCCGTGGACCGGCTCGTGGCGGCCGGGCGATGGCGCACGCGTGTTTCCGCTGCGCCTGCCCGGCGGGCGCGAGATTCCGGTGCTGCCGATGATCTGTCTGGACGACACCGACGCCGGCTTGGCGATCGACGGCGCGCGATTGGGCGCATGGGCCATCCTGGGGATGTCGAACGATTCGTGGTTCACGTCGTATCCGATCGGCGCGAATCTGCATCTGCGGGTCGCGGCGTTCCGCAGCATCGAAACCCGCCTGCCGCAACTGCGCGTGACCAGCAACGGAACGAGTGCGGTGATCGATGCGACCGGCACGATCGTCTCTGCCACCGCGATGGGCGAACAGAAACTGTTGATCGGTGAAGTCTCGATAAGACAACCGCCCGCGACGCTGATGGTCGCCTGGGGCGACTGGGTCGGACGCACGGCGTTCGTGCTGCTTCTGCTGCAGGCGCTGTTCTGGGTCGGCAAAGCGCTGAAGCGCACGAAGCACAGCGCGTCGCCATCGCCCGCTGCGACCACAGTGCATGCGGCGTTTCGGGCCGAGGCCGTCGTGCTGGCGCCCGTGTGGCGCATCGCTGCGGGGATGCTGCGCGTGTTCGCGTTCGGCAGCCTCTTCTGGATCGGCGCGGCGCTGTTGTTCCAGAGTGAACAGATGAATCCGTTGGCGCAGATGCGGATGTTCGCAGCGCTGTTTCTGGCGCCGCTGGCGGCGGCGTGGTGCATCGCGCGCGCTTTCGCCGCGAGCGCGCATATCGAGGGCGATGCGCTGGTGCTGGAGCAGCGCGAGCGACGCACCGAGATTCCGCTGAAGCATATCTTGGCGCTTGAACCGTGGACGCTTCCGCTGCCGTCGACAGGCGTGTGGCTGCGGATGGATTCGGGCCGACGCTGGTCGCGTGGCCTCGCGCTGGATGATCCCGCTGCGCTGGTCGATGCGCTGACCCACGCGGGCGCACGTCCCGCGCTCGCTGAAGCATCGGCGAGTCGGGCGTCGGCATACGCACGCACGCGTCTGGCCGTTGCCCGACACCGCCTGCTCGATCATCCGCTGGTGAAGTTCGTGCTGTTTCCGCTGGTTCCGGCATTGCCGGCGTTCCGGCTGCACCAGCACATCGCGTTCGGCGGCACCTTCGGCGAATACCACACCTACGGCCTGCAGGCGTATCTCACCGCGCTCGGCATCTGGTGGGTGTCCTGGGCGATCGGTCTGGTGATCTTCGCAGCATTGCTGCGGGTCATCATCGAAACCGGCACGTGGCTGTCGCTGGTGTTGCGCCGCGAATCCGCGATCGGTATCAGGCGCATACTCGAAGTTCTCGGTCGGGTCGTGTTTTACGTGGGCGTTCCGGCCTGGTTGCTGATCCGATTCTTGCCTTGGTGAGCTGGCTTCAAGTCTGAGCCGAAGCAAGGTGATCGCATCACGGAGTGGAACCGCTGTCCGCGATTCCACTCCGCGTCATGCGCTCAGAACAAGGTCACGCTGCACGCGCCCAGATAAGCGCGCGTTCCGTACAGCGCACTGACCGGCGCGTTCGCGGCGACGGTCGTCGGCCCCAGCGCGGTGTAGACGCGCCACGGCGAGCCGGCCAGCGAGGCCTGCGTCGCGTAGGCGCTGCCGGCGTAGTCGATCCTGCGGACATGGCGCAGCGGGCCGTAGTCGCTGGGATAGGTCCAGTACTTCACTTGCGCAGTGCCGCTGCTGCACGCCGCGCTGCTCACGCCGTCATTGGTGGTGAACCATGAGGTAGCTGCGTTCGCGCCTTCGCGGGTGAAACTGAAATGGATATGGTCGTAGTGGGGACCGCAGGTCGGGCAGGGGCGAAAACCTTCGTTCGCGCGATCCGACGTCCAGATCACGTTCTTCCAGATGATTTCGATGATGCCCAGACGGCGCGCCTTGGAATGCGGATTGCCGTACTCGTCGGTGGCGAGGATCCAGTTGACGATGGATTGCGCCCGGGGCTCGGTGGCGTTGACGTAGAAATCGAGCGCGCGGCCTTCGCGATGGTAGGACGTCGCACTGACGTTGCACGGACGACCGATGTGCCAGTTCGGATTGAACTGGTTGGGCGCGCCGAACCAGAAGCTCAGCAGTTGGCGAAGCCGTTCGGGTCCGGGCTTGTTGGTCGGATTGCAGGCGGGTGGATACTGGTTGCGGGCGGCGTAGGGTTCGAGATTGTTCGGCGGATAGGGCCATCCGAGTTCGAATACCTCGGCTTTGGCCGGGGCTGATACGCCCGCGATAACGATCGAAAAAACCGCTGCGATAAGCGTGCTTCTGAAAAAAAACATGATGGAATCCTCCATGTCGTGATCGACCGCCGAAGCATCGCATCGAGCGGGGTGATGGCGAGTTAAGAGGATGTGAAATTTTCAATGACTTCCGGGGTTTGACCGCAGCCTTGCCGTGTTGGATGCTCGGGGCCGACTGAAACACTTTACTGATGGGGGAATTCTCGTGACCGTTCAACGTTCGGGTGTGCTGTTGCTCTTGCTGTTGATGTTCGTGCCGGTCTTCGCGTGGGGCGCAGATGGCGCCGCGTTGACGCGCGATCTGCCGCCGGGCCTGCAGGTGCCGGCATCGGCCATCGCTGGACCACAGTTCGACGTGGAGCGCGCGACCGGCGCGTACCTGGATCTGCTGTCGCCCGAACAGCGCGCGCAGTCGGATGCGTATTTCGAAGGCGGCTACTGGCTGGAGCTGTGGCAGCTGCTGTACAGCCTCGGCACCAGCGCGCTGCTGCTCGCGACCGGATGGTCGCGACGCATGCGCGATGTCGCGCGGCGGATCAGCGCACGTCACTGGCTCAGCACTGCACTGTATGCGGCGATGTTCCTGCTGGCGACGCAGCTCATCAGTCTGCCGCTGTCGATCTATACCGAGCATGTCCGCGAGCATGCCTACGGCCTGTCCACGCAGAGCTTCGGCGCATGGCTGGGCGATCAGGCCAAGGGCAGTGCGGTCGCGCTGGTGATCATGCCGTTGGCCATCGCCGGTCTGTACGCATTGCTGCGCCGCACCGGCGAGCGCTGGTGGCTGTACGCGGGCATGGCCGGTTTCGCGCTGATCCTGTTCGTCGGCATGATCGCGCCTGTCTTCGTCGCGCCGCTGTTCAACGACTACAAGCCGCTGCCGGCCGGCGAGGTGCGCGAATCGATCCTGTCGCTGGCGCGCGCGAATCGCATCCCCACCGAACACATCGAATGGTTCGACGCGTCGCGGCAGACCACCCGGGTCAGCGCGAACGTGTCCGGCTTCGCGGGCACCACCCGGATCAATCTCAACGACAATCTGCTGAAGAAGACTTCGCTGCCGGAAATCAATGCGGTGATGGGCCACGAGATGGGGCATTACGTGTTGAACCATTCGTTGCGGCTTTCGGTGTATTTCAGTCTGCTGATCGTGTTCGGGTTCTGGTTCGTGCACGCCACGTTCGACTGGGCGCAGCGGCGCTGGGGACAGCGGTTCGGTGTGGAAGGGCGCGCCGACCCCGCCGGTCTGCCGCTGATCTCGGCACTGTTCTCGATCTTCTTCTTCATCGCGACGCCGTTGAGCAATTCGATCGTGCGCCAGGCCGAAGCCGAAGCGGATGCCTATGGCTTGAACGCCGCCCGCGAGCCGCACGGATTCGCGACCGCAGCGATGCGTCTGAGCACTTATCGCAAGATCCATCCGGGCGCATGGGAGGAAGCGATCTTCTACGACCATCCCAGCGGCTACGATCGCGTACGACGTTCGATGGAGTGGCTGAAAGAACATCCCGAGGCGGGTCGCTAGGTGCCGTGATCCGCAGGCGTCCGGATGCGCGCCGTCCGGATGCACGCCGATATGCCGTTGAAGTTTGAACTGCCGGGGAAATACCCATGCGCATCCGTCTGATGCTGTTGCTGCTGTGCGCGGGACTGTCGGGATGGGCGCCTTCGGTGTTCGCCCTCGGCAACTGCAACAGCGATGCCTATGTGCGCAGCTTCGACGCGCGCTTGACCGGCGCCGGCTGCGTGCCGTTGGTGGACACCACCGTCCACTGGGCCGGTGGGCGTCAGCCGCTGCGGATGGTGACGTCGGTGGAGTCCGCGGCCGAGCCGTCGCTCGCGTATCTGATCGCGCCGATCCGCAGCCTCGCCGAGCGCACCGGCCGCGCGATGGACGAGATGGGCGGCGTCGAAATCGCGCCGGTCACCATCTACCTCACATCGCTGCCACCGCCGCCGGAAGCGGGCGCGAGCCAGCCGACCGCAGCGCTCGCCAGACCTTTTCCGGACGAATGCGAAGTCGTTTTCTACTGGTCGCCGGAAGGCGAGAGTTACGACTTCCTGATGTTCACGCTGGCGCACGAACTGTTCCACTGCATCAGCGCCAAATCGTTCCTGAGCGTGTACAACCACGAATCCGCGATCTGGTGGTCGGAAGGCAGCGCCGAGTATTTCGCGCATATGGCTTACCCGGGCACCTCGTTTTCGGATGGCGAGGTCGCCGAATTCGACGCGGGCTCGCCGGCCCAGCCGCTGTGGAATTTCACCTATTCCAGCGTGCCGTTCTTTTTCTGGCTGGGCCAGAACGAAGGATCGAATGCGGTGTCGCGGCTCGTGCACGGTCTGGCCACCGGAGACGGCGCGGCTGCCGAGCACGCGGCGCTGCGACGGATGATCTCGCCCGAGCAGTGGAAGCAGTTCGGCGAAGCCTATCTCGACGGCAAGATCCGCCAGCCTGCAGGGCGCTTGATGGCGTCGACGCCGCAGCCCGGCGCGCTGCGACGCATCACCGGGCCGACGACGCATCGGGTGGCGTCGCAGCCGTTCGTGCTGCACCGCGAGCGACTGTCGTTCGCGCGCGGCAAGCTGTACTCCCTGGCGCAGACCGGTATCGACGCCGGTCTGTCGATCGGTTTCTCGGACACGCCCGGGGTCTGGATCGCGCCGCCGGACAACGTGACCGCCTGCCGCGAGGATGTCGTGTACCGCGTGCTCGCCACCACCACCGAAGCCAGCGGGGCCGCCACGTATGAGATCGGCCAGCCGCCCGGCATGGACAGCGAGGGCGCGTGCTGTCTGGTCGGCGAGTGGTCGCCCACGCAGGCATCGCGCGAAGGCGAAATCGCGATGCTCGCCGATGTCGGCGCGGGCCCGATCGCCGCCGCCGGCGCCAGCCTGTCCTGCGAACAGCCCGAAGGCACATGGTTGCTGTCGTTCGCCGCCGCCGGCACCGGCAGCGTCGATTGGCAGGGCTTTGCCAATCGCTGCATCAGCCGCGCGCAGGGCGGCAAGATGGAAACGACCTTCATGCGCAATGGCACGACTGGTTTCGAGTGGCGGACCACCGGCCCCGGCGGCGGCACCGCGCGGTATGTCGACAACACGGTCGAGATGACGATCCACATGATGCTGGGGCCGATGACCGTGCTCGATCGCACCGCGCCCGATGAAGGTCCGGCTGTCGAATCCAACGGCTTCGCCTACCAGTGCAGGGCGGACACGTTGACCATTCATGGCATCTATGGACTCAACTATCGTGAAGCGACCTATACACGGGTGAGCGAACCGGCGCCGTAGCGTCCGCACCGCAGGCGCGCGATTCCATGCGGCGCACATGAGTTCGATGTCCGTTCCCAACCGCTGCTGACGTTTCTCAAGCTGCGGAAAGTACAATCGGCGGATGTGCGAGCCTGCAGGCCAGGACATCGACGACACGATCGAAAAGGAGAAGGACGATGGGCGGTTTCGCAAGGAAAACACTGGAGAGCGGTCATCAGGTCACGCTGGCGTCATGGGAGCACTACGAGCCCGCCAGCCATGGCGAGGCGTTGCAGGAAAGAGCCTGGAACGCATCGAATTCGCGCACCGGTCTGGCGTTCTACGATTCGACCGTGAATTTCATGCGCAACGACTGGGCGGCGCACAACATGCCGACCGCGCACGGCAAACTCGGCAACGACAACGTACTGCTGTTCTTCCACGACAAGACCAAGACCTGGCACTCCGCCGATGCGCTGGATGTCGATCACATCACGCCGTGGAAAGACCATCTGAAGAAACTCGGCGTTTCCAATATGGCCGAGGCGCACATGGCCTACAACGACGTCGGGAATCTGCGCGTGATTCCTTCGGTCTACAACCGCGCGCGCGATAGCGCCGACAAGATATTCGACACGTTCGGAGCCGATTCCCAGCAGGCAAAGGCCTGGTCCGACAAGCATTTCGGTTTCGACAGCGGTGCTTCGTCGTCGGTGTACGATCCGGAAAAGGACTTCGCGCGGCGCACCAAGGCCACGACCGGGCAGGCGTGGACCGAAGAACACACGCGCGCGGATCTGTCGTTCGACAAACACGTGAACGGCAAGTGGTTCGAGCAGGAACTTGCGAAGACCTATGCCGGATCGGTGCAGGCCAAGAGCTCGCCCGATGCCGCGCCGCAGGAAGTGCATCTGTTCCGCTGCGCCGCGACCGGCCAGTTGGTGACCCGCGACGCGCTCGACATCGACCACAAGATTCCGTTCGAAGTGCTGCTGTCGAAGATGAAGGAGTTGTACCCGGGTGGGCTGAGCAAGGCCGATGTGCTGGATGCGTACAACGACACCAGCAATCTGCGCCTGGTCAGCCGCGGCGCCAACAGTTCGCACGAATGGGAGTTGAGCAAGACCGGCGAATGGCGCGACGGCGAAAAGGAAAAGCCTGAACGCCGCAACGAATTCCGTGGTGTCTTCGTGAAAGGCGGCGAGCACAACGAGGAAGTCGGACGTTTCCTCGCCGCATACAAAGACCGCACGCCGCCGGTCCGTCAATCGATGGAACAGGATGAGCCGGTGCGGATCCTGATCCCCAGGCACAAGGGCGACGCCAGCGGATCGTCCGATGGTGTGGTACGAGCGGTGCAGGTCAACGAACTTGGGCATCCCGACAACGGTGTCTTCCGCAAGGTGATGCAGGAGATCGATCGGATCGATCCGCAGGGCGTGGTGCTGCCGAATCAGACCGCGCGGGACAACATGGCGTCTTCGCTGCTTGTCGCCTCCAAGGCGCTTGGTCTGCCGGGTGTCGATCACGTCGTGGTGAACGACAGGCGCGATGGCCTGATCGCCGTCTCTGGAGCGCTGGATTCTGATGCCAGGAAACTGGCCGGCATGTCGTTCGTGGAAGGCGCGCAGCGGACGGTCGAGCAGAACACGCTGGCGCTGTCGCAACTGCCGACGCCGGTCGCGTTGCCGGGTTCGGGCATGGAGAAGCCGCACTCGCAGCACGTGTGATCCGCCGCAGGGCGTTCGACGATCCGGCTGCGGTATGGGCGCGGCACGCGGCATCGTGATCGCGGGCACTGACCGGTCGCTGCGTCTCTGTCATGCTTGCGTGCAAGGGTGTCGTGGGGCGCACCGATCGGAATCGCTGTTGTCCCGAGGAATCGACCATGCGCACATCATCCGTTCCGTTGGTACTGGCCGTGTTGATCCTGGCGCCCTTCGCAGCCGAAGCCCGGACGTACACGGTCGGCCCGGTCGGCCGCGATTACACCCAGCTGTATACGCTCTTCGACAACAACAACCTCGCGCCGGGCGATATCGTCGAAGTCGACGGCAGTTCGCTCTATGCAAGCGTGGTGATCGGCGAAGACGACGGCGGCGCGCCCGACAATCCGGTGATCATCCGCTGGCGCCGCGTTGCCGGCGCATCGCGACCGGCGCTGCAGGGCGGTCTGCATACGATCAAATTCCAACGCTCGAACCATGTCGTGTTCGAGGGCTTCGAAGTACGCGGCGGCGCCAACACCTGCGTGTTCAGCGAAGCCCACGACATCACCGTGCGCGATGCGGTGATCCACGCCTGTCCCGGGCACGGCATTCTCGGCGCCGACCTCAACTCCGGTTCGTTCACGCTCGAATACAGCGAGATCTACGACGCCGGTTCCGGCACCACCAAACACCCGATCTACATGCAGTCTGACGAGATCGCCTATCCGGGGTCGGTGTTCCGCATGCGCTTCAACTACATCCACAACGGCAACGGCGGCAATCTGCTCAAGAGCCGGCACGAACGCAGCGAAATCCATTCCAACTGGTTCGAAGGTTCGGTCTACCAGGAAATCGAACTGATCGGCCCCGACTGCGAAACCCAGGCCAGCGGCTGGACGCGCGCCACCAGGCGCGAAGATGCGGAGCTGCTGAACAACATCATCGTCCACACCTCGACGTTGTGGCCGCATGCTATCCGCCTCGGCGGCGACCTCAACGGCGCCAGCGATGGCCGCGTGCGCATGGTCGGCAACACCATCGTGTTCGACCGCCCCGGTGCGGCTACGGCGGTCTACGTGCAGCTCGGTCTGGGCAGCGTGGAGATGCACAACAATGCGATCTTCCAGACCGGCGGCGCTGCGCCCGCGATCCTGCGCGAAAACACCGCCGCCGATACGCCGTTCTGCGCGCCGTTCGTCACCCAGCCGTGGAGCGGTGCGCGCAACGTGTTCGGCACCCGCAACTGGGTGCAGAGTGCGGCGACGTTCACGCCGCCGGAATGGACCGGCACTCTGACCGGCAGCGCGCCAGGGTTCCGCGATGTCGCGCTGCGCGATTTCCGCCCGCTTGCGGGCAGCCCGCTGCGCAACGCCGGCATCAATCGCCCGGCGTCGCCTGCCGCGTTTCCGATGCCGTGGTCGCTGCCGATCGTGCAATACGATCCGCCGCTGCGTGCGAAGCTCGCGGTCGGCGACCAGCGCGCGCGCATTCCGCAGGGCTATTTCACCGTGGATATCGGTGCGCTGGAAGAATTCGGCATCGACACATTGATTGGCCCGTTCGAGTTGCCCGGTTCGCCGTCGAAAGTGCGGAGGCGTTTCCCGGTACAGACGGTCTCGCCCGCACAGACAGCACCGATCAAGCTGCGGAACCTGCGACTGCGCGAGCATTGAGCCCGGATAGCGACCGTGCAGGATGTGCGTACCGTTAGAATCGGCCGACGTACATCCGCGCCCGGGGCCGCGACACCATGCTGAAAACCTTGCGCAGTCTGTTCAGCGGCGCGCCGACATCCGATGCGTCGC